>JAKURL010000022.1 GCA_022449345.1 Candidatus Thalassarchaeum sp.
CCATCTGTATATTCCATCCAAAATTGGTTCTCATCGTTTAGGGGTGCGTCGAAGAAGGTAACGCCAAATTTTTCCGCCAATCTGTTTGCATTAGTTCCATCTGCAGCGACTATGACCTTGCCTCCCTTCTCGGTTACAAAGTCATAAATTGCATCCGCTTCTGTTTCCGCAATTGGCTTCTCAGGACCAATTATCATCAATGCTGTTCGATGTGGGTCTTTCCAATCGTTTACCAGCATTGGAGTGGACATAGTATTGGCGATGAAGTAGCCCTCATCGTTAGCCATTGAATCTCTCATATCAGTAACTTGGGCAAGTGAACTTATCTCTCCACCTTCACCTTCTGTGTAAGCAGAATAGTAGGTTGATTTTCCAGCAACGAAAATCATTGGGAGAATCAGTAGAAGTACCAAAGTGGTCGCAACAGAGCCAACCACGATTCTGGTGAAATTGGCCTCCTCTGATTTGTCTGCTGCCATGTGAATTCCATTCCTCTCAAAGATTTAGCATAGGCTAGGCACACCTACGCTTGCTCGCGAGCCTCATTCCACAGATATATGTTGTTGATTACAGGGCACTATATGGGGGGTAATTATTGATGCTAAGATGTATTATTTACACCCCTCCAGTGTAGCGATTTCAGACTACGTCTGAAGATTAATTTATCAAAATCAGAACCTTCGATTACTTCTAGTAATTATTGCGCCAAATAGCACACTTAGAATGACACTAATTCCTGCGGCTGGGAGATTCGATGTGACCACTTCAACTGGGTCCTCATTCTCGCTCGAGTCATTAGGGTCTTGGGAATTTGTTGGCGGTGGTTCAACGGTTATTCTTGTGAAGTCGGTTGAAAGTTGTGTCCCATCTGCTCCGTCTGATGCAACGGTTACCTCAATTCGACAATTTCTTTGAGGGTGACTTTCTGATGCTGTAACCTTTAGGTCAGCAGTAGTTTTAGCACCTTTCTCTAGATTCCGAGTTAGTAGTACATCAAGACCCTCGTCGGTAGTCATCAATGGGCAGTCGTCAGTGACTTCGATTTCCCGAACCTTGTCTCTAGCATTGCCCTCGTTGGTCACTGTGACTTTCAGAATGGTATCAGTTCCGGCATTAATTGGACCTACTGGGTCAGTAATCTCAACATTTAACATGAAAATTTCTGGAATCTCAAGATCTCCGGTTTTCTCCTGACTTTCTGGCAAGATTACAGGCATTCCATTTCTTTCTTCCAAGTTTGCTGTAATGGTGAATGTCTCTTTGGTTCCGGCTGCGACCTCGTAGACATCAATGCTACGAACCATGAAGTTGAATGAATCATTACTGCCGGCATCTACTGTAGCGTCTTCAGGAGCGCCAACAACTTCGCCCTCAAATGGGAAATCATACTCAAAACTCACCCTGACTGAAAGCAGACCTTGGTTGTCAACGAACATTTTGATTGAAACCAAACCGGCTTCCGAGACGATGAATGGGTTGCTATCATCTTCATCTGGATACTCGATTCCAAGTTCCCAATTTCCAAGGGAAGGTTCGGGCTGAGCCATTGAGTTTGGAATCAGAAATAGAATCATCATTGTGATGATTAAAAATGGAAGAATTCTGCGACTCAATTGTCTCCCTCTAGTAACCCTGCGCATGCTCGCCGTGTTAACACCTTCACCATCTTTCTCCTATAGGATGGCGCATACCATGTGTTTTGCACAGGTTTCACGGCTTTTCGAATGGATTCGGCTAATTTGTTGATTGAATCAGCTCCCGACCAATCTTCGAGAGCATTTTGCACCTCTTCAGAATGGAGCATTGGAATTGATTCAAGTCCGGTTGTTGCGACTCTGAGTTGTTCAGGTTTCGACGTTCCATTTTTCTTCCATAGAGCAGCGACTCCGGCCTCAGGGAAATCCCAAGACTCGCGCTGACGCAACTTCTGGTAATCACCCTGCCATTCACTAACGTCATCGGGTAGGGTTAGATGCGTAACTAATTCACCCGATTCAAGCACATTACGAGTTATACCATCGAGTTGAAAGAAGTCGCTAAGCGCCATCGATCGAGTACCATTTGGTCCTGCTAGGTGTATTGTGGCTTCAAGACACATTAGCACGGGCGCGAGGTCGGCTTGGTATGTCGCTACACAGAGTGTATTCTGATTAGGAATCACTCTGCAGTCTGCTCCCGTCCCACAGTCGCACTTGTAACACCAATCGATTGATTCTCTCCATTGTTCGGTCTGATTGAACCAATAGCATCGAGTATCAAGGCAAATATTGCCACCAACGGTTCCAGAGCGCCTAATCATCACACTGGCGATTGAGTCTGCGGCCTTAGCGAGAACCGGATGTATAGTAGAAGAGTTGGCAAGGTCGTGGAGTCTTACCATGGCTCCAATGTGAGTTGAGTTCAGCTCAGTTAATTCGCTAACTTTAGCCAATGAAATCACATTCGGTTTGACGTTCAGATGCCATTTGTAGTTCGGTAGAAGGTCCGTGCCTCCAGCAATCCAGTCAAATTCCAGACCTCCCGAGGTCAACTCACCGGCGATAGAAAGAGCCTCTTCCAGACTCTTTGGAGTGTGCAATTGGAAAGGAGGCATTCGCATCAGGAATCACCTCTGTGCCTTCGTTCAGTATGCTTCCAAGCGTTTCCTGCCAGACGAGGCTCGGCAAGGTAATCATCAGAAGGGATTACATTGACTGCCCATCTTTCGTCTACTTCGTCGGGAGGAGTAGTAGGGTCTAATCCGAATAATGCTCCGTTGTGGTAGGGCTCTCTATCATCATTCATTCTTCTCTCTAAGTCGCGCTTCGAGTGCTCTTCAGCGCGCGCGGCTAAGACCGCTTGAAGTTCAGAGTGGGCAAGTCGAGGGCTTTGCAAATCTAGTTGGTCATCGATTCCTTCAGTCTTACATTTTCTTTCGATGAGTCTGAGTAATCTGTCAGGTGTAATCGGTAATTCTGCTGTCCTAACCCCCACCGCATCGTAAACCGCATTACAGACAGCCGGCAGTATTGGAAGAAGCGGTCCTTCACCAGCCTCTTTTGCTCCGAATGGTCCTTCTGGGTCGTTAGATTCGACAATGATTGGAATAATTTCAGGCATCTCATGTACACTTGGAATCTTGTAATCTAGAAGGTCGGGATTCATCAGGTGTCCGTTGCGACCATACCTCATCTCTTCGCTCAGAACCTGACCCATACCCATATGGCAAGAACCGATGATTTGTCCTTTGACAGCAAGTGGATTCAATGCCTTTCCACAATCATGAGCGGCCCACACCTTGTCTACTTTGGTCTGACCCGTTTCAACGTCTACGGAAACCTCTGCAACATAGGCTGAGAAGGAATACGCAGGTGCTAATCCGGCCGCCGCGCCCTTGTGAACTCGTCCCATCGGGGGGGTTCTGTAGGCGCCTGAAGCAACAAGGGCTCCACGGTCTTCCTGTGCTTTGTGAAGCGCCTCAAGATATGATACTCCGACCGCAGGGTCATTCTTGGCAAAGATACGGCGGTCACCGATGACTAGTTTTTCTCGATCCGCACCGGTTATCTCTACAGTTGCATCGAGTAATTCATCGCGAATCTGCATTGCAGCTGATATTGCCGCATTGGCGTTCATGAAGGTCACTCTCGATGAATATGAACCCAAGTCAACTGGGGCGGTATCTGACTCTCGTGACCTGATTCTAATCATATCGAGAGGCAGTCCCAGCACCTCAGCGACTGATTGAGCAACTACGGTGTCAGACCCTTGTCCGATTTCTGCTGCTCCAGTGTGAACAGTCACCCCTCCGTCCATATCGATTTTCAGATGAACGGTTGCGTGTGGAAATTTGTTTGGGTCCCAATGAATCGGCAAACCTGATCCAGATATGAAGAATCCACAGCCTATACCAATTCCTTTACCGAGTGGCATCTTTCGGAATTTCTCATCCCAGCAACTTTCCTCTTTCACCCTCTCCAAGCATTCTCGCATCCCGATACTGGTTACTCTGAATCCGGTAATTGTGGCGGAATGAGGTGGTAGCAAATTGGCTAATCTAAGGTCAATCGGGTCAACTGAAAGTTGCTCTGCTAAATCGTCTAGTCCGGTCTCTACTGCACATCGAGAATTTACTGCTCCATGTCCACGCATGGCCCCGCTGGCTGGTTTGTTTGTCCAGACCCTAGCCCCAGTGTAATGGAAGGCTTCAATTTCATACGGTGCAGTGTGTAGAACACCGTTGTAGTAGGTAGTTACATGTCCAAACGAGGCGAATCCTCCACCATCAATGAGAGCATCCGTCTCGATTCCGCAAATACGACCTTTGTCATCGGCATGGAGATTCATTTCGATACGTGATGGATGTCGGCCGCGATTGATCCAGTAGACTTCCTCTCTGTCGAAGGTGATTCGCACAGGCCTTCCCGATTTGCGGGCCAAAATAGCAGAGCACATCTCGTGAGGGAAGGGGTCGGACTTGCCTCCAAATCCTCCACCAACGAATGTTCTGTGGACATTGATTTGGTGCATTGGTATCTCGAGAACGTCAGCCAAGGCTCGATGCACATAGTGGGGAACTTGTTGCGGAGTGTAGAGGGTCAATCTACCGGAGGGGTCCCAGTGAGCGACCACTGCATGTGGTTCGGTCGCAGCGTGATTTACTCCAGCGAATAGCCAATTTTCTTTGTGGCTTGCAATAGCGTTTGTCTTAATTCCATCAACATCTCCAAATTCTTGGAATACACGCTTCTGAACATTCGTATTTCCAATGTGATACTTTCCTCGGTCATGAATAGGATACTCATTATTTTTTAGACCATCACGCATGTCGTGAATCGAATCTAAGATTTCGTACTCGACTTCGATTAAACGCTCGGCCTCACGGGCGGTTGCCTCGTCTTCTGCGGCGACACAGGCGACGAGGTCACCTACGTGCCGAACTTTATCCACCGCCATTGCGTGTTCGTCTTTGGTCACCGGTAACACGCCGAACTTGTTTGCTGCATCCGCTCCGGTTGCAATCGCTACAACTCCGGGAAGTTCGAAAGCCTTGGAACAATCGATTGAGAGAACCCTGGCGTAGTGATGCGGTGAGCGAATAATTCGTGCGATGAGTTCTCCAGGCAGCCTGATATCATCTCCATATTGGGCCTGACCGGTAACTTTCCATCGTCCATCTACCAAAGCAGTGGGTTTTCCAATTACTTGACCACTGACCAAATTATCATGTCGATGTGAACCCCATGGTTGTGCTAATTCTCCTCCTTGAGATTCGGGAATTAGCCCTTCGTCTGTAGGACGGGAGAATCTTTCCTTGCCGCCAGAACCCGGCTTGGCGAAAGGTAGCTTACCCGGTTGTTGTCGGTATCCGACCATTTCATCCTCGTTGCCTTCTTTCGCCATAGAATCACTCCCTAGAGAATCCTGGATGAGGGTCGCTCTTTGGTGAGGTTGAATCTGCAACACTTTCTCCTGAGGTTAGAATTTCAGATGCCGCCCGAACCGAGTCAACAATCTGCTGGTATCCTGTGCATCTGCATAGATTTCCCTCGATGGCACACTTGATTTCCTCATCGCTTGGGCTGGGATTTTCTTCAAGCAAAGCAGAAGTAACTACGAGAAATCCTGGTGTACAAAAGCCACATTGTGAACCGCCGCACTCGGTAAACATCGCCTGAATTGGGTGAAGGTGGTGTCCCTCTGCTAGACCTTCAACCGTGGTGATTTCACAGTCTTCAGCTTCTGCGGCAAGCGTCAAGCAAGAGAGTCTTGGCTCTCCATTGACCAACACCGAGCAACAGCCACAGGTGCCCATATCGCAGCCTCTCTTTGTGCCCAGACTTCCCGCTTGGTCACGGAGAACATCGAGTAAAATTGCATTATTCTCAATGTTCAATTGTTTCTCAACACCATTAACCGATGCCACCCAAGGAACGTCTCCAGCAGAGGGTAGCATCGGAAGCCGGTGCTGCACCATGAGCAGAATCCACTGCGGATTCTCCTATTACGCTTCGGTCTGAGTCCTTCGGACTCAATTCAAGTCAGAACCCGCCTTGTGCATTACTGCTCTCTCAGCATCTTGCAGGTGTCCACCGAAAGTTGAACGAGATATCCCCATCTTTTCTGCCAACTCCTTTATCGTGACCGATGACCCTTCCTCATAGTACCCTCTTTCAACTGCAAATGAGAGGACTTCTTGCTGCCTTGAAGTGAGGATTTTATCCCACCCGTTGACCATTTCTCCTCGCATTGTAATCACACTGACTTTGTCTGGTGGAAGCACAACCCTGAGTAATGTAAGGAATCTACGCATAGCACCTGTTAACCCTGTCACTCTCATCTCCATTCCTCGTGTCGCATCCAAACTGTAAGGAGGCTGAAGATGAAGATTTGAGAGCTCGATTGCAGACTTCGCCAAACTGTGCGAACAAAGGATGCTGGCGAGGATTCCATCCTCCGATTCTTCGTGAATTTCCATTACCTGAAAACTATCTATTTCATCTAATTCGTAGATGTCCCTACCTTCTTGTAAACTAATCTCTGCTAACTGAACAATTCCTACTGGAGAGACTCCCAAATGAGCAAGCACTTCGAATCTTTGACAAATTTCTAGGATTCGCCCTAATTCCTTGGCTCCGTGGATAGTGGGGAGATTCCATCTCAGGACCACCTTACGCATTGATACGACCTCCCGGTGGTGCTAATCAACCTTAACTTCCCATATTCAAAAAAGTTTTTCGCGAATTATTCCTGAACGCCTTTCTCAATCGCTAAAATTTCCGCGCAAACGGATATTGCAATCTCTTCTGGACTTTCAGCACCAATGTCAATGCCGATGGGGCAGCGAACAGAGTCTACCGCATTTTCAGTCACCTCGGCAGAAATTGCGGCTTCCCTGAATGCCTTCCATTTGGCTCGCGAACCAATCGCTCCAATACGTGGCCTTCTCCCCTCTCCTCTAGCCAACAGAATACCAATCAATAAGTCCTGATCAACCGACCAATCATGTCCGAGAAGTAGTACATCTGAAAATCGCATAAACCCATTATCAGAAAGACTTGCAAGAAATGCTTCCACATCGCTAGAGTGATTTTCAACTGCATTTGGATATACTTCTTCATCAGCGTATTCGTTTCTTACATCGAATACGCTGTGAGACCAGCCTAGATTATCGCAGGCCGCAGCTACGGCTTGGCCACAATGACCGCCTCCAGCGATTAGGATGTGTGGCATGGGTTCCAATACCTCCAGCGAGACGGTCACTCGACCGCCGCAAAGACTGTCGAGAGCGGTCACCTCTTGGCCCTTCGCATCGCGATGTAGAACATACGTCTCAACCCGGCTAGAACTAGATCCATTGACTAACATTTGTCCTAGATGAGCCTCGACCTTAAGTTCTAATCCTGCACCACCAATCGTACCATGTCTATTACCTAAGTTGGTGACCGCCATACGCGCTCCAGGTTTGCCTGGAACACTACCAATAGCTCCCACCACAGAGGCGAGGGCTACACGCTCACCGTAATTTAAGCGGTCCAAAACCCACGCTAGGGTTGCGCTGGTCATAGATGGTGCGAAGCGGGCCTTAGTATTGGATTTGCTCGCGGCGAAAATAGAGATTTTTGTTGAAAATATGAGAGTTAGCCTCGGCTAACTTTGATACGAATAATCACTCCGGCTACCTCTGTGTCATCTCACATCAGCGCTGACGAAGTGCTGGAAATTCTTGTTGTGTCTATGCGAGATGCCTTCCTCGCAGTGACGGTATTTGTCGCTGCTATGGTGCTACTTTTCAGCTGGCTTCAATACATCACTGCAGGCCGATTTGTAGTCTGGATTAGTGAAAATAGACGATTTCAACCGGTAATTGGAGCGGTGATGGGCCTAACCCCTGGTTGTGGCGGAGCAATCATCGTAATGCCGATGTACGCTAGGGGATATGTCACCTATGGAACGGTCATTGCAACTCTAATCGCAACACTGGGAGATGCCGCATTCGTTCTTATCGGAGCAGTATTCCAAGACTCCTCTTTTCTGACTCCAGTAATTGTTGTTCATGCCACCTCATTCATTGTAGGAGTGATTTGGGGATTTGGTGTCGATGCAATCGATGTTACACCAACCACTCCTTTGGGCCGTTTTGGTCCGAAATTTGGTTCTGATGAACCATTAGATGAAGAAACCGTAAGAGAGAGGGAAGGCAAAGGCTCTCTTATCGAGGATTTGCCGAGAGAGGAGTCAGATGGATGGGGCTACCGTGTATTGCACCAAGGTTACAGAGTTTGGTGGCTTGTAACTGCAGTTGGACTATGTCTTGCTATTTTGCTTCTAATTTGGTACGCGCAAGATCCGGAATATGCTCCGGAATTAGTTTGGGATCCAACAACTAGAGATGGAATCGTAACCTGGGTTGGACTCATTGGTACATCTCTGTCAATAATTCTGTATATTTCTTCCAAGAATTTCTTCGCAGACGATACCGAAGCGACAATAGGAGACAAACTCAATTCGCTAGATGAAACTCTAGTACACGCAGCCTCAGAGACCGCTTTCGTGACTTTTTGGGTTCTGATTGCTTACCTTGCATTTGAGTTTGGAATGATTGCATCGGGAATTAGTGAATCAGATATTTCAGAGAACGGAGCTGGTGCCGGTGCGGTAGTGGTCGCCGCTGCTGTGGGTCTGATTCCGGGATGTGGCCCTCAGATTATTGCGATTACAGCATACGTCGAAGGAGTCATTTCATTTCCCGCATTGGTAGCCAATGCAATATCACAAGACGGTGATGCCCTTTTCCCTCTATTAGTACGGCATAAGGTCGCTTCGATTTGGGCTACTATCCATACAACTCTACCTGCGATTATCATCGGTTTGGCTTTCCTCTGGGTGATGGGGGAATATCCCGCTCTCACAAGTTCTTTGCAACCATGATGAGTTGTTCAATATCCTCTTCGGTGTCGATATTGAGATGGAGGTGTGAGTCTTCAACTTCCATTCGTGCAGGATTGATTAGATCACGCAATGGAGTGTCCGCTTCAGCTTGCAAAATAATCTCACAATCCTCAGAAGTTATTGCAATTGGATGGCCCCCCCGTCCTTCGTAAGTTGGAGTAATGGTAGTTTTAGACTTGCGAAGAGAATTGACGGTTTCAAGACTAAATCCAGGTCTGTCAACAGGCGCAATCAATACAGGCCCTATTCCAATTGCTTGAATTCCGCATTGGATAGTTCCTGTTCTACCCAATTCGGGTTGAGGATTAACTACGACTTGGACATATGGGAGTAAATCCTGAATCAGACCTTCAAGCGAAGCCCGTGTGACTACTGTAACCTCGAGATTTGCCTGTTGGAGTTTCCTGCAAACTAACTCAACAAGGGTTTGACCTTCGACTTCAACCAATGCCTTGGGACTGCCGAGGCGTTCACTTGCCCCAGCTGTGAGAACAATGGCCCTGTTAACCCCCATCTGGGGCAGCCTCTTCTTTGTCACTCATCATTAATTCGACAGCATCGTCCATCTCTTCGTCATAATTTCCATCGGAATCGAAGAATCCTCGTTCTCGAAGTTGCAAACCAGCGAAAACTAGAGTCGCAAGCAGCACGAGAACTAGTAGAGCGAGGATACCTACAATCAATCCCATCAATGAACTTCCAGAGCCAGACTGGGTAATTTTATCCTCGCCCATTATGTGAATTCCTACTGCGAGATTGGTAGAGGCTTGATCTCCAGCGATTGCTCGAACCAGAATCACTTGGTCGCCTTCTACCGTGTTGTTAGGTAGAAATCGAAGGCGATCGACGAGCAGGCTATGTGTCACCTCAAACTCCTCGTCTCCCACTGTAAATTCAGCCAAATCCATCCAATTATCCCTCATATCCCAAGTGCGCCATTGGACTCTCTGTACACCACCTGCTAGATTGAATAATATCGATTCCCCTTGTCCGATGTGAACACGGTTATCAACACCGTATTCACTGTCTAGTGTGACGTTCAATGACATACTTAGTTCGTAGTGGTAATTGGCAGCCTCCTCAACTGCAGGTTGAGCATTAACATGGCCATGACCGTAGACGTTATTCTGTCGGTTTTTGGGAATTAGATCCTCAGCGCAAGGCTCGTTTGCCAACATGTAATGGCACTGCCTGTAAGTGGAAGTTTCCTGCATGATATTCTTAACATCGAAAGGACTGAGGTCTGGATTTGCTTGGAACATTAGTACGCCTAATCCGGCTGCACCTGGTGTCGCCATGCTTGTTCCAGACAGTGCGACATATCCGTCTCCTGTGTTCGCATCCGGAGCGTTTACGCTGCTACCAACGAAAGCCAGATTTGGCTTGATACGACCTTCTTCCGTAGGTCCTTGACTGGAGTAAACTGCAATTGCCGTATCCTTGTCTAAAGCACCGACTGTAATCGCATCTTCCGCGCTTCCAGGAGTCCCAATTTGAGCGCTAAATGCAGAATTTCCAGCGGCGATAAAGATTGCAACTCCTGCTCTCATCATTTCATTCGCCATTCGATTAACAGATTCTTGCTCGGAGGTGGTCCATTCGGATACCGCAGGGCCTCCAAGACTCATACTGGCGGCTCGAATATTGAACTCATGCCGTTTTTCCACAGTCCACTGCATTCCCGCCATGACTTGAGCGTAAGTCCCACTTCCTCCGCCACTCAGAACTTTCACTCCAACGAGATTTGCATGCGGGGCAACCCCCACGTGCTGAAAGGTCGGCGCTCCGGTCCCCGCTGTTATTCCTGCGCAATGAGTTCCGTGTCCATTGTCATCGTAGGGGTGAATTTCGCTTCCATTGGTTGCCCCTGGGTTATTCACCGCATCGAAGAATGCTAGTACCTTGGTGTCATTTGTGCTATTATCATCATCCAAGTCATCTAATCCTGAGTGATTCGCATCAATGCCGGTGTCGATTATGGCCATAGTCACCCCAGCACCAGTATAGCCGGTATCTTGCCAAACTAGGTCGACTCCGTGGATTGGGACTACATCCTCCATTTGTACCTCTAGTCTTCCATCTAATTCGATGAATACAACGCCTGGGAGTTCAAGTAGTTCGTGAATCCTATCCAGTTCGACGGTTCCTGCTATGGAATCGATTAACCAATATCTGAATTGGGTTTGAAACTCAACCTCTCTTTCCAACATTTCTTGGTCGTATTCCGTTGGTGTATGGTCAAAGTCGACAATAACAGAGATTCGTCCATAATTGTTGAGATATTGGTAGTGATTGTTTTCAGCTGCTATCCAAATTGCATCGTGAATGTAATCTCCATCTCTGTCCATATTCGTGTCTTCCCACCATTGGCCAATCTGCTCAGCATAGGTGGGCATTTGGGAAGGATTTGACACGGTTGGGGCAGCGGCTGCAAGTGCAGGAACTAGCATCATTCCGAGAATTGTGAATGCGATTAACCGACCTCGGATCTCATCAGGCACACTCATGGCTACCAACTCACCGGCATCGAGAAGGCATTTTCAATCAAACGGTTTCGTGACTACTCAGCCCTATGGGCTGATTCACAGATCACGAACCATTTCTCTTCCAATAATCATTCGCTGAACTTGGCTGCTTCCTTCGTAAATCTGCAGGACCTTCGCGGCACGCATTAATCGGGCTACTGGGTACTCTTCTGAGTATCCATAGCCTCCGAAAACTTGTACCGCATCGGTTGTGATTTCCATACAAGAATCTGCAGCAAAGCGTTTTGCGTGAGCGGCACTCTCGGTATTCTTGATTCCGTTGTCGGCTTCCCACGCAGTGCGCCAAGTTAGCAATCTGCTGGCTTCGATTTTTGTCTTCATGTCAGCTAGCATGAATTGGATTGCTTGATGCTCGTGCAATTTCTTTCCGAAGGTCTTGCGTTCATCGGCGTATTGCAGGGCAAATTCGTATGCTGCTCTGGAGCATCCAACCGCTTGAGCAGCGACGTTAGGTCGAGATAGGTCAAAGGCCTTCATTGCGTTGAACCACCCCATGCCCTCGACTCCCCCAATGAGATTCTCTACCGGAATATGGACATCATCGAAAATCACTGCTCGAGTGTCCGATGCCCTTTGACCCATGTTGTTTTCTTTCTTTCCTAGAGATACTCCATCCCAAGAACTCTCAACAATGAATGCGCTCATCCCTTTGTATCCTGCCGACTTGTCTGTGTATGCTAGGACGAAGAACCAGTCGGCTTGCCCTGCGCCGGTAATCCACATTTTCTGACCGTTCAGAATGTAGTGGTCACCATCTCGGACTGCTGTGGTTTGGATGCTTGCAACATCACTTCCTGCACCCGGTTCGGTTACACAATAGGCAGCAATCTTTGGCTCGTTTACCAATCGACCGAGATACTCTGCCTTCTGTTCTTCCGTACCTCCGGTTATAATGGGGCCAACTGTCAAGCCATTGGAATATGCCGCTGTGCTAAAACCAGGATCGCCCCACGAGAATTCCTCAGAGACCAATACTTCGTCGAGAATCCCCATACCCATGCCTCCGTATTCAGCAGGAATGTGAAGATTGGTCAAACCAAGCGAATGAGCCTCGGCAATCGCTTCAACTGGGAACTCGGAATTATTCTCCCAGTGCTCAGCGTTTGGCCGAACAGTGTCTCTAGCAAATTCGTGAGCGAGCTCACGAAGCATCTCTTGCTCTTCCGACAACGCGAACTCGACCATGATGTCGCCACAGGCTCTCCAGCCTTAGCCATTAGGGCCAAGTTATTGGCCAAAAAGCACACATCAGCCAAGATATAGGAATGCCATATAGGCTAGATATCCGATTACCATCGTAGCCCCAACCCTTGGGCCAATCTCTCTATCATCGAGCAACATAGCCGCAGCTAAGCCGGAAGTCAGTATTACGACCCAAATATCTCGGCCCGCAAATTCTCCGGCGATTTCAATTCCTCCACCGATAACCGAGGCGGTTCCGAGAATTCCAAGGATGTTCATTACATTCGAACCCAACACGTTGCCCACTGCAACTCCTCCCTGATTACGAAGGGCTGCGATTAGTGTAACTGCTAACTCTGGTAATGATGTGCCCAAAGCCACCAATGAAAGTCCGACAATTGCTTCATCGATACCGTAAGTATCCGCCAAACCTGTTGCGCCTTCGAGAAGTAAAATTGCCCCTTGCCAAATCATTACTCCTCCAGCAATTGTTGAAATTATAGCGAGCAGAATGTTGTCTGGAAGCCAAGTATCCTCGGGCTCCTCTGCATCCGCCTTTCCTCTAGATGTAAGGTAGGCGTAGGTGTAGTAAGAGACCAGTAAAATGAGCATAAAGACACCACCTTCGGGAGGAATTTCACCAAAGTAAACAAAGGCGGTTAGTAGGACTGTAGCTAGGATTACGGCGACTGCATCTCGACGTATTCCGACGCCTGCGTCGTCTCCGGACCCTAGCATGCAGGCGGTCCCGAGAACCAACATAACATTGGCAACATTTGAGCCTAATACTCCGCCTACGGCAATGTCTGGCTCATTTTGTGATATCGCTTCAATGGCTACAGCGAGTTCAGGAAGGGATGTGCCGATAGCAACGATAGTGAATCCAACCAACAGGGGGGGTACTCGCAAGCGGTATGCGATTTGGATTGCACCTTGTACAACACCCTCTCCGCCAGCCATAAGTAGGACGAATCCTACCAAAACCAAAATCGGGTCCGGGATTAGCATCTCTTCCACGCCCAGCGCCTCCCGCTCATGATGTTTGAGTTCATCTCCATCATTCGCACATTCGCCTAATGTGCCGAACGACTAGGTCCGGAGTTGGAATTGTGTGATCCTCCAGTGGAGGTGAGAACGGAACTGGGGTATCTAGGGCACCAATTACAACCGGTGCATTTTCTAGATTCCAGAATGCCTCTTCCAAGATTCTACTGCTTACTGTGTGCCCGATGCCTCCGGTGTACTGTGCCTCTTGTAGAACGATTAGGCGGCCAGTTCTCCTAACGGAATCGATACAGGTTTTGGCATCGAATGGTAGTATTGTTCGTAGATCTACAATCTCAGTTTCTATGCCTCGCTTGTTTGCAGCCTCCGCGGCTTCTATTGCAACGTGCACCATCGCCCCCCAAGTAACAATGGTGACATCTTTTCCTCCACGGACAATCCTGGCCTTACCAATGCTATTTTCTCCATATTCTAGGCGCTGATAAACCGATTCCGTGTCGACGATTTGGTTAATCGAGTGCCCCCAACCTGTTTTCCCTCCACGTAAACCGTAGAGTCCAATGTGTTCGAGGTAAACTACTGGGTCGTTCAAAGCGTGCGCTTCAACCAACAAATCGTAAGCGTCTTGTGGAGTTGATGGGAAGACGATTACCAATCCTGGGTCGTTTGCAAACCATGACTCAATCATATTCGCGTGGAATGGCCCACTGCGAGTTTTCCCACCTAGTGGAATTCTGACTGTAAGTGGCACTTCAGCGCCCCAACGCCACCTTAGTTGGGCGGCGTTGTTGATTAGAGGATTCATCGCTAGAGCGGCGAATCCTCCGAATTGAATTTCTGCTAGTGGTCTCATACCTCCTAGGGCGGCTCCGGTGGCTGAATGGATGATTATTGCCTCAGAGAGAGGCATATCCAGTAATTTGTCGGAATGACCTCGCGCCTTCAGTGGGAGATTCATTCCGAATGCTCCAGCGATTTCCATGTCTTGTCCCATGAAGATAATTGCGTCGCCGTAATTGTCTGCAAGGCTAACCATTCCATTCTGAATCGCCTTGCTGTATGTCCACGAATTTGCAGCATCAGAAAATTCGATGTCGACCTTGCCTAGAGGTACTTGTCCATCACTTCCAGATAGGCTGACTCCGAAGCGATCGAACTGCTCGGAGTGGGTGGCGGCGTCTTGAAGTGAAGTCACGCCCTTGGTTACAGAGTTCCCTTCAGGCCATGCAGCAGCTTCCATCTCTTCCCTTGCGGCATCGACTAAAGCCTGTTCTTCGATCTCCATTTTGGTAATTTTTCCTTCACTTATCCCCAAGCGAGTCAACAATTCACGATGATTCGGAAGAGGGTCCTTCTCTGCCCAATAAGTGAGTAGTTCACGGTCGATATAACCAGGGGGATTGCCGCTTGCGGCACCGAGGTACAAGTCGTCATGGTGATGTGCATGCCCACATCCTCGCATCGTCTCGACATGAATTAGGGTCGCTCCACCTCCGTCTAGAGCAAACTCTCTGGCAACAGCGGTTGAGGTGTGGAATTGTGCAGGGTCTGAACCATCGATTGTCCACGATGGGATGCCCATCGAATGTCCCTTATCTCCAAAGGTTTCAGCACCAGATTGTCCGACCGTGAATGTATCGAGTGCAATCTGGTTATTTTGTATCATGTAGCAGATTGGCAGGCCTCTTGCACCTGCAAGATTCATCGCCTCCCAAAACTCACCGCTGCTACTGCAGCCTTCACCTACAGGGGCTAGGTGAAAACGCGACCTTGCAAGCCTATTTGCCGCAAGTGCGACACCGGTTGCAGTAGCACTAGCGATCGGTAAGGGGGCAGTAGGGGGGAGCACTCGTTTGTGCCAATTTCCAACGTGTAAATCCCTTCCTCCAGCAGAATCGACTCCACCATCCATGTAGGATGCCGACTTACCCATTTGGGCGTTGAATATCTCCAGAGGGGTTTGCCCCATAGAGAGGGCTAGACCTACATCTCTAATCATCGGGGCAACAACATCAGCATCAGCAATCGAATCTGCACTCAGATTAATTGCTTTGTTCATCGAAGTAGCACAGGCAACCACGCCCTCTTGCCAAGTCGAGCGGAATCCTTTGCCTCCGAATCGTCTTCCGTCTGGAGTGTTTATTCCATTCATGAAGAGATCTTTCAGATGTTCATCTAAGGCACGAGTGCGGTGCATCCATCTTTGCCATTGAAATCGATCTTCAACGGTAACCGCAGCGGTGTAGGCAATCCTTCGTAAACAGATAACCACATCTCTCATCATGCGTATTGCGCGTCTGTCGAGATAGAATGTAGCAGTTCTGCGAGGGATGATTTCCTGTTTTGCCAGAGTTGCTAATCCAGGCTCGTATATTCTTTCAGACAGTCTTCTTCCGTAGGAATTACAGAACGATTCACAAAAATCGTGAAAGCTCTCTCCATTGAATCGTTCTGGTGGATTGAGAGAATTCCAACACTCAAATGCAGACTCTACGTGTCCATCGTGTCTTTCAATCAGGAACCTCATTAATTCCGAACGAGCGGTCTCTTGTGGAAGAGTGGATGAGAATTCCAACGGTTTACTTGGCCTCCAACCACCTCCCCAAAGCGGCGGTAAATCCTGTTGCTTGGAGGGACCGATGCTTTCGACTTCGCTGCTAATGTCAATTTCATCCGAATCTCTGAGGTTTGCTTCTTGCTGTAATTCTTCCATCAAGGTGTCAACAGAGCGTTCCCAAACCTCAGCTTGTTGTTTGCGCCCACGGCCACCGCTTGAACGGTCTAGGGTGACTCTTATTCTCTTGTCACAAGATTTGCACTTACGATCCAATTTTGTTGTTGTCCTATCTCGGGATTTCCATGTCTGGTGTTTGCCACAAGAAGGGCAACGCCATATTCCCCGACGCCCAGTCATTGCTAGACCCAGTGTCAACTAGTACAACAAAGAATCGCTGCATGGCTCAGCATTACACCACTATATTCTTCGAAATTAGGACTTTCAAGCCTAATTATACCGCAAACCTCTCTATTTTCACCACAAATAAAAGATATACTGAATCCAATTACACCATAAATGAAGTCAATAATATGGAAATGTGAAGAATTTGAGGGAAATTATGCAAAATTACCACAAATAAAAGATACATTCAATCCAATTTCACCACAAATCAAAAAACTCAATACTTTGGAATAGCAGAATCTACTTGATCTGCCCAAAGATGGATTCCGCCAATCATATTCCAAACCCTAGAACGATCCCAGCCGGATTGCCCTAACCATCTGGCAACAGCATTCGATCTATTCCCAACACGACAGTAAACCACCAAATCACAATCTGTTGGTAATTCTTCCCACCTTGCTGGAATCGCGATATGGTCAATGCGAAGGTCGGTACCTGGCAAACTTACAATCGTCTCTTCATTTTCCCTCCTTACATCCAATAGGAAAGGATTCCATCCCTTCGAGCGTCTTTCAACAAATTCAGCCGGTGTAATTTCGAGAACTTGTCCAACAGGTGGCTCTTGCCTATCCTCTTGGCTCTCACAAGCCGCCATAACCAATTGTTCTGACATCTCGGTAATCGCACCCCTTTCGGGAACTTTGTCAAATTGCAATGAACGAGTCCTCATGGTTTTGGCATCGATTACCATCAATTGTCCTGACAATGACTCTCCAAGACTCAGTAGCAATTTGATGGCTTCAGCAGCTTGAATACTCCCTACTATTCCTGGTAAAACTCCCAAAACCCCTGCCTCAGCACAATTAGGGGCAAGTTCAGGAGGTGGTGCTGTGGGGAATAAATCACGATAATTAGGACCACCATTATGGTTGAAGACACTAACCTGTCCTTCGAATCGGTGTATACTTCCGAAAACCCAATGAATTCCTAGAATCTCACATGCATCATTGATTGTGTACCTAGTGGGAAAGTTGTCAGTGCCATCAATGACTACATCCCAACCAGTTAGCAATTGCAAGGCGTTATTGACATCTAATCGAATATTGTGCTCAACAACTTCAATTTCTGGATTCAATTCTCGAATTCGATTCGCAGCTGACTCTACCTTTAGTGAACCAACGGCCGCAGTGGCGTGAATAACCTGTCTCTGAAGATTGGTAATGTCGACCCTGTCGTCATCGATTATTCCTATTCGTCCCACTCCTGCGGCTGCCAAATATAGCAGCGTGGGCGAACCCAAACCACCGGCTCCAATTACCATTACAGAGGATTTTTTTAATTTCTTCTGCCCCTCTTCTCCCATTTCTGGAAGCATCAGATGACGCGCATATCTGGCGCGTTCCTCAGGGCTCAATTGCTCATCCACGCATCTGAGAGAACGGCACTCATTCATTTTGCCTTCGGCTTGCACCGCAGCCTCAGAAGGCTCCTCCGGTGTAAAGTCGAACAATTGCCACAGTGAAACCGAATCGCCCCCATACTCGAGTCAAAATCTGTGCCGATTCGGATGAAATATCACTACGAAATATTAGATTCCAAAGCCTACGAACAAAATTTTGGTCTAATGGATCGTCGGGTCTTGGAATTCCCTTGAAGTGCCTTTCAAGGTCAGAGAGAATACAGAAACGGCTGCGAAAGAACCAGAGTATTTCCGTAGCACCGTACATAATCACAACTCCCCACCACATCCATTGATACGGCCCCAACCAAAGTACTGCACACCAAAGTGTGACGGTTGTGTGGGAGAGATAACATAGGTCTCCTATGCGATGAGATAGCCAACTTCTCTCTTGCCAGTTTTCTCGATTTCTGAAAACTCCGAATTCGACCATTCCGTCAACTCAATGTTGATCCTCTAACCATCGCTCGGAATCAATCGCCGCCTGACAACCCATCCCAGCAGCGGTGATTGCCTGTCTGTATCTGCTATCGACAACATCACCAGCTGCGAATACTCCTGCAACGCTTGTCATGGTGTGTTCTTTTGGAATAATGTAACCTGAGTCATCGGTCTCGATTTGCCCATTGAGGAAGGCAGTAATCGGTTTGTGACCGATTGCGATGAAAGCACCAGTACAGGCAATCTCTTCGGTTGAGCCGTCGCGAGAGTCTTCTAGCAGAGCTCCAGTAAGTCCTTTTTCATCG
>JAKURL010000023.1 GCA_022449345.1 Candidatus Thalassarchaeum sp.
GGTTCCTAATCCACACTCGGTTTGAGTAACCGAACCTATTCCTGAGGCAAAGTGACCAGGTTCGGCCTGCAGGCATTCGGCTTTCCCTTCGGATGGTTGATACCAACCTTCGATACACTTGGTTTGTCCAGTCAGGCCTGATGTCTGAACAAAATGCCCCGGATCTGCGGCTCGACATGTCCCCTGTCCAGAATTGAATTGGTAAGATCCTGCTGCACAGATTATCTGTTCCGTCATACCTGTCTCTGGAACGTGATGACCGGGATCTGCCTCAATACACGAAGTCATCGCGACGAGATTCTGATATGTCCCTGTATGGCATGGAATCTGGGCGTCCGCACCCGCCATCGGGATGTAGTGCCCGGCTTCGCTGGGTATGCAGTCGGCGGCCGAGGATGAGCCGGTGCTCGGGTTGTAGGTGCCCGCGCTGCAGGCGACCTGGGACGTCGAGGCCGGGGTGTCGACGTAGTGACCAGGCGTAGCGGAAGTACATCCTACTGAAGCGATTTGGGCTGAAAAAGAACCAATTTCGCATTTTGATTGCAACAATGATCCTGTTTCAGCCACATAGTGGCCTTGGTCAGCAGCTCGACATTCTGTACTCATGAACTGGTTTTGGTAATATCCTGAGTCACAAGGGGTTTGAGCGGAGGCTCCGGTCTGATTAACGTAATTCCCAGGCGTAGAAGGTGTACAACTAGATGAGCCGGATTGGCTTTGGAAGAATGCCAACCCGCACTCAATTTGTTCAGTGGCGCCATTGCCTAACACAAAGTGCCCAGGGTCAGCCTCTAAGCAGAGAGATTGACCACTCAGAGGTTGGTAAGATCCGGACGAACAGGCAAAATCAGTTGTAGCACCGGTAACATCTGTGTAATGTCCGGGAGACGCTAATTTACAATCAGTTAATCCGACAGTGTCAGAATATGTCCCGAGGGAGCACTCGAATTGTTCTGATGATGCTGAATATGGTACATGATATCCAATATCTGCGTTAGTGCAAGATGGCGGAGGATTGTATATCATTTGACCACTAGCAGGGTCTATCCAATACGGATTATTGTTTTGGTTATATCCAGCCGGGGGTATTGGATAACTACTCACCGATCCAGATGATTGAGAATAGGTTCCCGAAGGACAGGGAAACTGACTGTTTGAGCCTTCGATGTCAACGTAATAACCCGGATCTGCATCTAAGCAAGTCGACTGTCCGACCGAATCTTGAAACGTACCTTTCGGACAAGGAGTCTGCTCAACTGAACCCTCAAGAGAAAAATGTCCAAGGTCAACGATTAGACATGCCGTCTGACCTTCAGCTGGCTGATATTGGCCGGCTGGGCATGGAGTTGGTGTAATCGATGCTTCAACGTCTGTGTAATAACCCGGCGGCGAGAGTAAGCAACTCGACTGACCCGTATTCGGCTGATAGCTGCCAATCGGGCAAGGAATCTCTTGAGTCAACTCTGCTTGATCTGTGTAATGACCAGGGGAGTTCCACTGACAATCACCCAGAGTAGAATTGAACCAACTGCCTGGAATGCACCCTCTTGGAAAGGGCTCGAAGATCGAAAGAATACCGTCTTCATCCGGATCACGATCATCGAGCATCAGGTGATTCGGAGTAAACAAAATTTCACCTGGTGTCGGTTCGTCGGTATCTATTGATCCACGTCCAGTCTGGCCAGCCTCATTATCTCCCCAGCAGTATCCTTCTGCGTTAGATGTAATCGCACAAATAGTATCTGAATTGATTGAAAGAGCGACGAAGTCGTAGCTACCGTTCACCTCAGTTGGAGTAGAATAATAGTCGATATCGGTGTCTCCCTGGCCTATTTGGCCCTCCTCATTTGTACCCCAGCACTTGGTTTCCCCTGAATCCAGAATCATGCAAGCAGATTTTGTTCCGATATCAAGGAAATGAGCCGTCTCACTATTCTCCATAATCACCCAAACAGGCGTTGTTTCATCATCGGTTCCCAAAGGACCTTGGCCCAAGCGACCATCGTTATTCTCACCCCAGCACATCACCTTGCGATTATCCATCAAAGCACAGGCGAAGTCATCGCCAGCCGAGATAGAAACAGGGGTGTATCCAGATGGAAAGAGGACCTCGGCGGGTGTCATCCGCCTCGAATTTGTAGTGCCATTCCCGAGTTGCCCCTCGTCATTTTCGCCCCAACAGTAGCCCATTCCATGGGTCGTGATAGCACAAGTCATGAAGGTCCCGGTCGAAATCGCAATCGCACTTCGCTGTCCGGGCAAATTTACCTTTGTTGGAATATTGCGATTTGATGTGCCTCCATATCCGAGTTGACCTTGGTTGCCTCGACCCCAACAGTAGACGTCACCGTTGTCGAGGATAGTGCAGATGTGGCCGCCGGAAATCGAGACCGTTTGACCGCCTTGACCTTCAGGAAGCAATACTTGACGCATCTCAGTATTCACATAATCATCGTACCAGGGTTCACCGTTACCCATCTTACCATAGTAACCTGAGCCCCAGCAGTAGATGTTCCCTGATTCCATCAAGGCACAGGCTGTGACTTGCCCAACCGTGACCTCGACAGGAGTTTCGTTATCGGCAACGTTGACGTAAATCGGCACCGCCGATCCGGTAGTAGTCCCATCGCCGAGTTGACCATACTCATTGTCACCCCAGCAAACCATGCTTTGATTCTCAAGAATTGCACAGCCGTTGTAAGTGCCCGCGGCGATTGTTGTGTTTGTGTAAATCGAGTCGGCCGAGAAGCCGATGTCGGTGATTGTTGAGTGGGTCAGAAGAAGTGGAGTTTCATCTTCCAAAGAGGTAGATTTCCGTTCATCCTGTGAGGCGATTCCGAAAGAAGCGCTCATTCCCAACATGAGAAGGATCAGAGCGAATGCAACGAGGTCACGGGTTCTAATGTGGAAGAACACGTTTTCCACAATAATTCAGAAGTGGTTTAATTCTTCCTCCATGACTTAATTCAGCAGAATGAAGGAGGAGTCAGTTCACTGACTCTGCCATCATATTCGTCAGTGAATTAATGGGTTTGCTGTCCGTCTTTTCAGAGGCTACCCTATGATTCGGAATTTTCGAATGAATCTGCAGAAGCAGAAAGAATCCCTAGGATACGATGTATTTCGTCATCTTTAGGTAGACCCCGCATAATTACGCGAACAAGTGTCTCTTCTATTCCCTGACGCTTGTGTTCCTTTGTAGGCATTGATTGAACCAACCTAGTTGCTTCTTCCCTCAATCTACGCCTCAGATCAGGATCTAGCAATCTCCCTTTAGTCCCAGGAGTTGTTGAATTGGAAGTTTTTGAAAACCAAGAAAAACAGAGAATTGTTACTGCATGACTAAGGTTGAGGATTGGGTAACCTTCCCAGGTAGGGATTGTTACCAGTAAATCGCACAATCGTAATTGTTCATTCAGTAGCCCCTTACCCTCTGGACCGAATACTAGGGCAGATTTACCCTGAATGCCAGATAAGCGCTCAGGCAGCTCTTCAGGCAATAGGAAATGCCGCATTGAAGTCTTATCGCCGTGCTCTCTCTTTCCAGATGTACCGACCACTAGAGAGCAGTCTGATATTGCTTCTTGCAAGTTTTGGAATTCACGAGCATGCTCCAATACATATTGTGCATTCTTGGCCCTGCGTCGGGTGTCTTCCGACCAATCTGTGGACCTTCCTACTACGCGCAGATCTATAATTCCAAAGTTCATCATGCTGCGAGCCACAGCGCCAATGTTCCCATCGTGCTCAGGTTCTACTAAGACGATACAAATTTCACTGCCGAATTTTGGAAGTGGCGTATCTGCATGGTCTCCCATGCTAATCAGTCAGTACGACGTTGGATATAACGAGTGATGTATCCGGCTATCCAATTACGCATACGCTTGTTATCCACATCAGTGAATTCAACCACTAGATGTTTGTTTGTCTCGAAGTCATCAGTAAACTTGTCTGGATAAATTTCCAACAAGCGAAGTGCTCGAGTCTTGATGAAGGATGGTCGAATATTACCCATGTTACTCAGTCCTCGGCTAATTTTACTTCTAGAGGAAATCCTTCTTCCCTAGTACAAACGATTCTAATCTTACGTGGAGGCTTTTGCATACCGCGTGCCCAGATGACTTCGTTGACTGCTTGGTCAATCCAAATTTCTTCATCTTCCAGGATCTTCATGTGTTGAGATACATGGTTGCGAATCTCAGCCATGGCACGGTTAGCACGCTTTGTCCTAGGGACATTCCATGCAGCACGTAGTGGGATTACCATTTCCTTAACTTCAGCCATTAGAATCACCTCTGAAGTTTGGAACGTCGCCAATGATGGCGCTTAGGGTGTGATACGGTGTTTCTTGCAGTTCGAAGCATAACCCAGACTGGTACCCTTCGGTTCTGTTTGGTGACTTTGTTTAATCGCTGCTTCTTACCGAATGGTTTGTTGCGCGCCATCAAAATCACCTCAATATCTCGCCAGTTCTGGATGCCGTTCTTCTGCTAGTGGGCGGACATTATGAGCGCATTCGTCCAATAGGGATTGCCCAGTAGGTGTAATTACCTTACCAAGAGTAACTGTACCTGCTGTGTTGAATGAATCTGCAATATATTCTGCTGCGGCAAGTTGTTGTAATACAGTCCGAGCTACTTTCCTAGAACCTGCAACTGCCCTATTCGGTTTCACCCCTCTATCCTTAGGACCACCGAAAAGTTGCGACATGTGATTAGTTCCAATTGGCCCTTTCATTGCAACTTTGCGAAGTACTGCTGCGCACCGAATATACCACCAATCAGATTGTTCGGGCGGCTTCTCACGGTGTGTACCAGTCTTGACAAAATCAGCCCACTCAGGGGCATTGATTACCTCATGGTCCGACAGTCTCTGTGCGAGGTCCGCAATAAGAAGGTCGGCTGGCACGTCGTGATACGTCGTCATAAACTCACCTTGTAGCGACCGGGCGACCTTGAGGCCGTATATAACCGTGATGACTTAACTAAAATGAATAGGCGCTTGGTACTCCATTCTTACAGGACTCACACAATGATTCAAACCACTGTTATGGTTCGCGGTATCAATGCGCAAGTCACTATCACGTAATCCGAACATGCTTAGGACAATGATAGGGATGGGTTTGGTACTTATTTTGGTACTATCTTACGCAGTATACTCAAACACATTAGACAGCGAATATTATCGATATGAAACCACTAACGAAGGGGTCGAATATCAACTAGAATTAGAAAATTCAAATGAATCTGTATGGTATGTTTCGAGTAATTCGGCTCCCACTTGGATAAATATCTCAGTTGTAAATGCCCCAAATGGTGCTGAGCTTACTGTTACTTCGACAAGTTCGATTTGGTATCATTCAGAATTGTTAGGGGAGGAAGGAAACTCCGCATTCAATTGCAAAGAATTTGATGAAATCTCAGACTCTTGTGTTGCCGCCTATGAACACTCCACTCAGATAGATGGAGACTCGGACATTATGCGAGGCAGAGTATCACTCAATTTACCTATCGAAGGTGTAGGGTATCTACACGCTGACGATGAGGTTGAAGCAGAAGCAGACACACTAAAGTTACTCTCAGATGAGACAGTATCGACAACGTGGATTGTAACAATTACAGTTGACGACGAAGTAGTTTCTCCAGAGGGAATTGATGTTGCTTTGTCATTGACCGAACATGAGTTTTATTCAATTTCTGAATTCGAAATAGATCCAGTGCAAGAGACACTATATGGAATCGCGACGTTAGTAGGTTGTTTTAGCCTGTTAATTGCAGTACCTATGATGATTTACTTTGCCGGAGTTGCCAAGGCTCGCATAGACGAAGAAAATAGATTGGAAGACCCCCCTCCTAGTGAGTAGTCGTGATATATCCTCACGCATTGGTTCAGAAATCTTATCCCTAGTTCATAGCGCGACCCAGTCGTGTCGAGCGAGATTTTCACCCGCGCCCAGCAGTCGGTCGCTAATGGTGACTACGCTTCGGCAAAAACAGACTATGAAATTCTCATAGAAGAGGAGTCGAATAATTCTGCGGCTTGGTACGGCTTGGGTGTAGTAAACCATGCACTTGGTGATACAGAAGCCGCCATTGTGTCATTTGAAAGAGCATTTTTGATTAATCGATTTCATGCTCCAACCGCCGCTAATTTGGCATTCTTATTTTCGGAACGAGATTTGAAACTGGCTTCAAAATATGCAACCGCTGCGAAAGATCTAGGGCTGAGTAACGAACAACTTGTCAACCTAACTCAATCGGTAGAAGTTGAAGAGGGAGGAACTGTTGCAGAAGAACCTCCTCTCATTTCAGCAGAATCAATAGTAATTGAAGAGCCTGAAAATGATGAGGATGAATCTGAAATTAACAACGAAATTCTAGAATTGATTGAACAATCAGAATACGAATCTGCTATGGAAATCATATCCCCGGCATTAGAAGGTGTTCATTCATCGAATCCGGAAATTTGGTTTTACTGCGGTCTGTGCTTAAGCGCATTAGGACTAAACGACGACGCTATCCAATCCTTGAATTATTGTTTAGAATTAGATCCCCAATATAGTGAGGCCTACGACTTAATCGAATCGATAGAACAACATACCCAAGGAGAATTAGAAAATGAGTCTACTCATCAATATTCTGAGTTCACACCAGTCGCGCATGAAGAGGTAAAGTACGCCGAATATGTACATGAAAAAAACGAAGATGATACTTTAGACATTTCATTAGAAAATACTCTAGTTGTTTTGCAACGCAAAGCCAAGGAGGCAAGCAATTCTGGCAATCACACTACCGCTATTCAAACTTGGAAGAAAATTATCGAAGAATGTGGTTCAACACCTGACTCTTGGACAGGTATGGCTGAGGCATTAGAAAGTGCTGGCCATATAGAAAAAGCTCGACAATGTAGAGATAAAGCCGAAGAATTACAGGATACAAAATCGCCAGATAATATCAGTCAAATCAGTGTCGACCTAATCGCTGCGGCAGAAGAGGTGAAATTATCTGTGGAACGAAACACACACATTAACGAAGAAAGTGTGAATGTCGCCATTGAATGGTACAACAAAGGTCTAACTCTTTTGGGTGAAGACAAAGGTGATCAAGCATTGAATTGTTTCGATAAAGCAATATCTTCAGCGCCACGAGAAGAGAAAGAATTGAGGGTAAGATGCCACAATGGTCGCGGGCACGCACTTCATCAATTGGGTAGATTTCCCGATAGTATTCAGTCATATCACCAAGCAATTTCAATGGATCCTACAATGGTCTCAGGTAGGACGTTATACAATATGGGTTCTTCCTATGCTGCGATGGAACATTTTTCCGATGCAATCAAATGCTTCGAACAGGCATTATCTAGGGAACTTGATGAAGAAGAAACTCGATTGTGTCAAACTCAAATGAATAGATGTTCATTATTGTTGAAAGAACAAATAAAATCTGCGAAACTTCAATCATGAGTTTTGGAAACTCGGACGATAACCGATTTGCTGGTAGGTGTATTACTGCCGTAAGCTGTTGAATTCAAAGGAATTAATTCATTGGCCTCGGGGAAATATGTGGCAATATTTCCGTCGGGGATATCATACTCAACCAAGTACCAATTTGATGACTTGCGAGTCTCACTTTGGAATACAGAAGTCAAATCAATTAAATCCCCGGCTTGCAATCGCATTTTTCTAGCATCTTCAGGATTCATCATTACAATTCTACGTCCAGACTTAATGCCCCTGTATCTATCTTGACCGGAATAGACTGTTGTATTGTATTGGTCATGGGATCTAATCGTCATCATGATGAATTCGTTTACATTGGGATTCAATGAAGAAATGGAATGGAATCGAAAATTTGCCTTTCTAGTATCTGTCTGAAAGGTTAGACTATCCCTAGGAGGATTAGGGAGGTAAAATCCAGCCTTGGTTCTTACACGGGTATTGTAATTGTCGAACCCTGGAATTGTAGCCTCTATCATATCTCTGATTTTATCATAATCAGTTACCAACGAATTCCAATCTACATTACTCATTGGACTCTTTGGTTCAATAACTGAAGCGATTCCAGCTACAATGGCGGGTTCTGACATTAGGGTTGGTGATGCTGGTTTCATATGACCTTGGGAACTGTGCACTATACCCATAGAATTCTCTACACTAACAAATTGATGGCCTGATGACTGGTTATCGATTTCCGTACGACCCAAACAAGGAAGAATTAGTGATCTTTTACCAGTAATTAGGTGATTACGATTTAATTTAGTCGAGACAAATACAGTTAATTCGCAATTATTCATTGCTTTCGCTATGGATTTGGTATCGGACATCGCTGAGAGAAAATTACCACCCATTGCTAAGAAAATCTTTCCCTTACCATCAATCATTGCCTGTGCAGCATTGACGGCATCATATCCATGATCAGTAGGAGTATTGATTTCTGTAGTCTTTTGAATGCTTTCGATTAACGATGGCGAAGCTATGTGATTGATTCCTACTGTTCTGTCACCTTGAACATTGGAATGGCCTCTGACAGGACAAATACCTGCGCCCTTCCTACCTATATGCCCCCCTAACAACAGGGTATTGACCATCTCCTGAATAGTTTCTACCGAGTTATGATGTTGAGTGATACCCATGGCCCAACATGTGATGATTGAATTTGATTGTGCAATAACTTGGGCTAAGTTCTCGATTTCACCCTTAGACACCCCACTCACCGACTCGATTAATTTCCAATCAACAACTCCAACGGATTTTTGGTACTCATCAAAACCGGATGTGTGTTTACTAATGAATTCTGAATCATAATCGCCATTGGTTACCAAGCAATGATTTATTCCTCTAAATAATGCCAAATCGCCATTAATTCTGATTTGCACGTGTTTGTCTGCAATTTCTTTGCCAGAACCCAGCATTTCAAGTGGGTTTTGTGGATGTTTGAATTTCTTCATACCAGTCTCAATTAATGGATTGATGGAAATAATCGAGGCCCCATTCTTTCTTGCATCGCGTAATGCGGTTAACATTCTAGGATGGTTTGTACCAGGGTTTTGACCCACAACTAGGATTAATTCTGTCGAGTTGAAATCGTCTAGTTTAACCGTTCCCTTGCCGATTCCAATCGAATCTGACAAGGCAAATCCAGATGATTCATGACACATATTGGAACAATCTGGAAGATTATTTGTTCCAAAACCTCGAGCCAGTAATTGCCATAGAAATGCAGCTTCGTTGCTGGTCCTACCGGATGTGTAGAAAATTGCTTGATTGGGGTCAGCCAAAGAACACATTTCTCCTGCAATTAATTCGAAAGCATCCTCCCATGATATTGAAGTATATTTTTCCGCATCCGAATCTAACAGCATTGGTTCGGTCAAGCGACCTTGCGAATTCAACCATTGGTCAGATTTTTTTGATAATTCACTAACTGAAAAATTTTGGAAGAATTTCGCTGTAATTTTCTTCTTGGTGGCTTCGTCTGCAATTGCTTTAGCGCCATTTTCACAAAATTCGGCTATAGTCCGATGATCATCTGGGTCCGGCCAAGCACATCCAGGACAATCAAATCCTCCAAATTTGTTGACCTTGCGAAATGAGCTGACAGAACCTATCAATCCAGATTTTGAAAACCCATGTTTGATCGTGGACAGAATAGCAGGGATGCCAGCGGCTACTGAAGAGGGTTTTCCAATAGTTGGAGGGTTGTCCTCTGAGGGTGGAGTCTCAATTGTTCCCCTATTCACAAGTGACGCATCTACTGTGTCTTCTTCATTTTGTTGGAGTTGCTATTGTATGAATTGCCATTATCTAGGTTATTCTGTTTGGAGCAGAATGTATAACCATGGATTCAGGTTTTAGGAAGGACACTAGCCCAAAATTATGTTCTCTAGCAAGATCTACTGCAAGCGAACTTGCTGCGCCAACTGAAGCTAATACAGGAAACCCAGCCCTTATCGCTTTCTGGACCAGTTCAAAGGAAGAACGCCCAGAAACATGTGCGATGCAATTAGCAGGGTCCAATGCTTCGTCTTTCAGCATATGACCCACTAATTTGTCTAGCGCATTGTGTCTACCAACATCTTCTCGTGAAGCTACTATATTTCCTGCATTATCAAACGCGACTGCCGCATGCGTACCACCTGTAATTTCAAACAGTGGTTGTATTGAATTTAGCAATTCCAAATTTTTTGAAATTTGGTCTGAACTTATTGAAAATGATTCATTTAGTGTTATGGTGTGTAGTTGATGTAAATTTGTAAGAGATTCTTTTCCACAAATTCCGCACGCTGAGGTTGTTATGGTTTGTCTACGGTGGAGGTCCTCGTCGAATACTACTGTTTCATTCAATTTGACTGAAATGTTGTTATTGTCAATCCCAATTTCTTCAATTTCAGCAACGCTCTCGATTATTCCTTCTGAATATAGAAATCCAATTGAAAGATCATCATCCTGACCGGGAGTTCTCATTGTTATTCCCAAAGAGTAGGTCTTGCCTTGATGGATTATTTCTATAGATAATGGTGACTCAACAGCAAGGGAGTCTACTACACGTTCGGAATCATCTTCCAATATACGGATAACATCAGACTCCCTAATTCCGCCCACAACCACCCTAGGTGCTTCTAATCTATTGGATTGACGGAGGAAGTGGGAATTACTGGAATGATTGATATATGGGGCTCTTGAGGTGCACATCGTGGCTCTAATAGACGGCTCGGGCTTCTCTTTACCCATTGCTACGGTTAGTGAAAGGGTAGAGGTGAATATCGAAGTCACCGAGGCGGCACGCTCAGCAGTAAAATCAGCCATAGCAGATCAAGTCGATACTCACGTCCTAATTATCAGCGCCAAGGCTGGTGGGTGTTCTGGATATCTATATGACATGATAATTGTCGAAAGACCCGAAGAAACCGGGTTTCAATCAATAGATGTTGACGGGATAACGATCTTGATTCACGATAATGATAGTGCTCTTCTAAACGGATTGGAACTTGATTTTAAGGATTCACTTATGGGTGGAGGATTTCATATGGATAATCCCAATGCAAACAGAGCTTGCGGCTGTGGTCAATCATTCGGTTGAGATGATTACTTGGTGCTTCGAAGATGATTCCAGCATTGGCTGAGTTCGTTGAAATTCCAACGGCTGCTACATTGGTGTCTGGTACTGATGCCCGACAACATCTCAATCGAATAGTTACTGTAGATATGCAGCAGGATCAATTTTTATCTCGAAGACATTCACTAATATGTGATCTAAATGGGAGAATCAGTAGTTTCCAATTACATGCAGATTTGGGTGAACAAATTTTACTTTTACACAATGAATCAGTATCTAATATACTGCGTGATAATCTAACAACTGGTATTCCTTGGAATGAAAATGTAGATGTTTCGAGTGGAGATGGGGCAGTACATCGCCTAGTTCTCTATGGAGCACATCCCGAACGAGTTATTCTCGGTCTTGGAATCAATGTTAAAGAAATACGCAAAGAGGCATGGACTGAATTTCTTGATTCTATGATTTCAATACTTCAGTCTGGAAATGAACATACCATCTTCGAGATGCTTATCCCAACTAGGAATATTGAGCAAATTACTGAAGCACTGAGCATTAATGGCGCTCAGGAAGGGAATCTACACTCATGTATTGCACTGCAATCCATCGAAGGAAATATCGATACCTCGATTGAAATTGCTGGACACATTCCATTCAATATTGGGTTGACTGAACTTGTTGATCTCAAAAAAGGCTGTTATCCGGGTCAAGAGATACACGCTAGAATTGAGAGTAGAGGCGCAATAAACAAATCAATCTCAGCGTTCCGGTCAAGCACTTTAATCCCCTTAGGTAAACAAACAGCCAAACAAGATATCCCACTAGAGGTGATAAGCTCTGAACAGTTAGGAGACTCTTGGATTAACCTAATTGTCCATCCGAGAGACTTAGAAACGGGTTCTGAATTTGCACTAATTACATCCGAAGGTGAATTTAATTTCCACCACGTTTGAGTTTATCCAAATCATTGAGGTTGATTTTTTCGCCTTGCTCAACCCATTGTCTCAAGGTCATTAGCCTTGAAATCTTCAGCATCCCCAAATTCCTCGTAAAAAGATACAATTGAGGTTCATATTGATTGATCATTTGGTTCTGGAATTTGATGCGGACAGATTCTGCTCTGGACCTGAAGAAAGAGATCTCAACTGCCACTCCAATCATAGTTGCTGTGTAAAGAACCAACAAAATTGCCAATGAGAAAATAACAGGGTCGCCGAACATTTCTCCGGATCTCAATTCGGTACCATAGAATATCTGCCTTGAAATTAAGAAAAGTAGTCCAACACCCACCCAAGGACCGAGCATATCTTCTACAAATGTCCCCATTGGCAATAGTCTTCTATTACCAGTATCTGCAAATACCATAGTGCTCAATGTTGCTGCTCGAATTACGGAAATAAATGCGACTAGAATGACGTATACAGCTCCAGACAATATTAACACCGATTGTGTATCTAATGGGAGATATGTCACTATTAAAAATGCGAATAAACCCAAAAATACAGTGATTGGCATTCGATTTATTGATGATAAAACTGGGTCAGGGTTTTTCAATCCGTCTTCGACCCTAGGAATACCAATTATTTCCCACCTAGTAAGTTTCTGTACTGTTTTACCAATCCACAATAATACACGTTTTTCAATTAGCAACCATTCGAAAAATCGTAAAATTGGCATTAGTGGAATTGCTAACAATGCTGCGAATAATCCAAACAAAGGCCAGACAATAAGACCCGGCATCAAGAGGAAATGTTTCACACGCATGGGGAATAGTAAGTCTGATTCAATTCGGGATTGCCTTTCGGGATCGATATTAACAATCCTTGCTTCTGCGTCTAATTCTTTTCTAAATCTGCTAAGTGGTAAACCAGCATCTAATACCAGTCTTACTTTCTCCCGATAATGGATATGTTCGGGTTCTGTACCAACCCACCATTTCCAGCCTAATGACAATGGAATTGCTAGAAATACGGGCGATAATAGTATGAGAATGGCGGTAAGGAGAGATTCCACTGAAGCCGCCATGACATAATCGAAGTGAAATTACATCAAGAAGCAAACGGTTGTATATTTGTGAAAACCTCGAAACATATCCGAAATACATTATGCCATATCCTAGTGTCAATAGAGAAAACAAATGTTCATCTCTTTGGTTTGCACCCATCACAATGTGGGTAGGGTTGCAGTCACCGATGGGATGGACTCTGGTTCAGTCAGCAAACTGATAAATGAGGGGCATGAAGTTGTAGAGGAGCATTATTCGAAAGAGGAATTAGTTGCGGGTGCTCTATCCTCATTCGATGCAGTAGTAGTGAGAAGTGCAACCAAAATCACATCCGAAGTAATCTCAAATTCAGGTGGCTTATCTTTCATCGGCAGAGCAGGAGTAGGTGTTGACAATATCGACATAGAAGCCGCTAAAGAATTAGGAATTGTTGTTTGTAACACACCAGGATCTTCAACCAACAGTGTAGTTGAGTTAACAATAGGTCATTTGTTAGCATCTTGTCGACATATCCCAAGAGGAGACCGCGGACTAAGGGAGGGTCTCTGGGAGAAAAAGAAGTTGGAAGGATCTGAACTTTCGGGTAAAAGATTGGGTTTAGTAGGGTTTGGTAGAATTGCCCAAGGTGTAGCGGCTATCGCCGCGACATTAGGAATGGAGTGTCATGCATATGACCCATACCTACCGACAAATTTTGCAAAGAGATTTGATTGCACAATGCACGGTGATGTTGATGCATTGTTTAGATTGTGTACACACATTTCCATTCACTGCAACTTAACAGATGAAACCTATCATCTCGTAAACCAAGAGAGGATTTCTATGATGCCGACCACTTCCCCGAATGGGATAAATTGTGGTAATCATATCATAAATTGTGCACGAGGCGGTATTGTAGATGAGGAAGCTGTACTGGCGGCTTTGGAAAGTGGGGGACTTACCAGTTCAGCACTCGATGTATTCGAGATAGAACCTGCAATCGGCAATCCACTGCTTCAACATCCAAACTTTCATGGAACTCCACATATAGGTGCAGCGACCCTTGAAGCACAAGCCAGAATTGGCGACGAAATGGTCGCATTATTACTAGAACACTTAGATGGGATGTCGTCAGATGCTTGATTCCGTAATCGAGCTAGCGCACAGCGAATTGGTGGCCTACTTCGGGATGATCCTGATACTCAGTGCCTTCTTACTTGAGACTCGGAACATCTTGCACAGCAAGGAACACCCCTACCTGATACTCATGGCCCTCGGTTCCGGACTGCTTGCCGTCCGGGCGTACCTCATAGACGAGTGGGCCTTCTTCATACTGGAGGTAGTCTGGTTCGCTGCCGCTGCCCTCGGCCTGTGGTCACTGGGAAACGCTCTAAGAAAATAGGCCACAATCTTACTAAACTGAGCCGGTAGGTTCTTCGTCGAAATTAATTTGTCTATGGCATGAGGGCTTTTGTCACCGGTGGCAGTGGACACGTTGGTGGCAATTTAGTTCGCGAATTACTTTCTCGTGGTTACGAAGTAGATTGTCTAGTACGCTCTGATACTAGAGCTCTAGATGGACTAGATGTAAATTTGGTCAAAGGAGATATGCTTAACGTCTCTGAAATGCAACCTTTGATGATTGATTCAGATGTAGTTTTTCATTCGGCTGCTTTCGTTGCAGTCGAGAAAGTTGAAGAGTCATTGATGAGGAAAATAAACGTGGAAGGTAGTAGGTCAATTTCCACTGCGGCATTAGGTGCAGGGGTCAAAAAACTCGTTTATTTTTCTAGTATACATGCATTTCAACAACAACCGACAATGGAAGCATTGGAAGAATCAAGACCTCTGGTTAACGATCCTAAGGCGACCCCTTATGATAGAACAAAGGCTGAGGCTCAGAAGGTGGTTTTGGAAGCTCGCATTCAGGGGTTAGAAGTCAATATTGTACATCCGACTGGTATTATCGGTCCTCACGATTTCAAACCCAGTAGAATGGGGAAGGTATTGCAGGATATTGCCAATGGAAATATGCCATTTGCGCTGAATAATGGTTTCAATTGGGTAGATGTTAGAGACGTCGCCAAAAGTGCGGTAAATTGTCACGAAAAAGGTGTTGACGGGCAAAATTACATCCTTCCTGGCCATTGGGCTTCGATGCCAGAATTATCTCGAATTATTCATGAATTCACAGGAAAGAGGACTCATTTTGCAACCATTCCGTTTTGGATGGGATACCTTGCTTTACCATTCGCTTCAATTAGTTCTAAATTGACTGGAAATAGACCCAGTTTTAGCAAGGGTAGTTTACACGCATTAGCCGTTCAATGTAGAGACATCCCCGGAAAATTAGCTCAAGAACACATTGAACACACTACAAGACCTATAGAGGAAACAATCATAGACACAATTTCATGGTTTACACAAGAAAATACGGTACGTGTTTAGATGATGTTTTTATCCTACGAAGAATACAAAACCGTGTGCTATGCATGGTTAGGATTAGCAATTATAGTATTCTGCACGCTGTTATTCGTAAAGGCGCCTTATGGAAGACATAGAACGTCAGGCTGGGGAATTGAGATTGCAGCTAAGGCCGGATGGATACTTATGGAATCTATCCCCGCGGTTCTACTAACCTTGATTCTGATATTAGGCGATAATAGAGAGCCAATCATAATCTTCTTTTGGGCAATTTGGACTGCACATTATGTCAATAGAGCTTGGGCATGGCCCAATAGGGCGAAATTAAATCAAAAACTAATTCCACTAAGTGTAGTCATTCTAGCAATGATCTTTAACACGGTAAATTGTTGGTTGAATGGGATTTGGTTATTTGATCTGAGTAATGGATATGGAAATTCATGGTTTACTGATCCTAGGTTCATACTTGGAACATCAATATTTTTCCTTGGCATGATAATTAACATCAAGTCAGACGACATTCTATTCTCTTTAAGGGATGATGGAAGTACTGGATATAAAATTCCAAGAGGGGGGTTATTCGAAAGGGTCTCCTCTCCTAATTATTTAGGAGAAATTGTCGAATGGACTGGATTTGCAATCGCTACATGGTCTCTAGCAGGCTTTACATTTGCAATCTGGACATTTTGTAATTTAGCACCGAGAGCAATTGCCCATCATCGCTGGTATAGGGATGAGTTTTCAGATTATCCAAAGGACAGAAAGGCCCTGATTCCGTACCTAATTTAATTCGACAATTTATGCATACGAGTCAGTGAAGTTTCTAGCGCAGTCAAATCATTAGGAATTGAAACTCCTGAAATCTCACTGTTCAAAGAAAGTCCTTCGTCCTTCTTCAATTTCCAAACCTCGGAATTGAATTGCATCACGGATTCTGTTAGACTTGTCCAATTATTCGCGTCGAAATCAAGAGAAATTAGGGGGAATGTTTCAGCATCAACAGCCGACCTCTTGTATAGGGTAGATGATAGATAATGACTGAAGAATGGGCAAATCGGTGCAAATGCATCTAGTAGGTCTCTGACTATTCTATGCAAAGTCCATGATGCAGCCATATCTCCATCGTATAATCTTGATTTTACCATCTCTAACCAGTGGCTTGGCAAAACCCCGGTGGCGAAATTCTTCAAGAGTTGGGACGCGGTGTAAATATCGATTTCTTCCCAAGCTTGTTTGACTCGAGTCATTACATCTTGGAATTCACAAAGTATCCATTCATCCTCCGGTTGAAGGCCTTCAGGTAGTTGTTCCAGATTGGGTGAAACAGGGAATTGGCTAGAGAACCTAGCAACGTTGAACAATTTAGTTAACACGCCGAAGTATTTCTGTTCAATATCTTCGGGATTGATTTGGAAGTCGTCCCTACCTGTGCATCACAAGCCTTCCAAAGGCGGAAACATTCCGAACCTATTTTATTTGCTCGCAG
>JAKURL010000024.1 GCA_022449345.1 Candidatus Thalassarchaeum sp.
CGACGAAGTCTTCGAATGGATGAACACTGACGGTGACGGGCAGGTCACTCCCTCTGAGTGGGCCGACTTTGCCAACTCTACTGGTGACATTATCGAAGAAGAGGACTTCAACAATCTCGTTTACATGATGGACATGTACGACTACGATGACAGCGACGGCCTCGACATCTACGAGTTCGCTGAAATGTGGGATGAAATCATGTCTGATGAGGACGATGATGGCGACGATGAGGAGGGCGAAGACGAGCCATCCCGAGTCACCATGATGGTCATGGGCCAGACCCTGAACGCTCCTATCTCGGACTTCGAGGTCAGATTCCTTGTTGATTGCGGTGAGCCTGACGAGGAGGGCAACGAGCCCCCAATCTCGGACTGCACAATCGCCGCCTCGGGCATTCTTGCGCCCATTCCCCAATCAGCTCCCGTCGACCCCGCTCTCGGTGTAGATTACGAATTCACCTACGAGTACCTAGACTACGACGGTGATGGCTTGATTTCAGACATGGACACCTTGGTCATTGACAATCTCATGCCAGGCGTCCAGGTCCAGCTGTACGACACCTGGGCAGACCAGTACACATCCGAATCGTTCGCAACTGCTGAGATGCTGCCAGGCTTCGGCGCCCTACTCGGTGTCCTTGGCCTACTAGGTGCAGCAATCGCAAGCCGTAGGGATTGAAATCGAAACCAGACACAAATGACGAGTTCCATAGGAACTCGGTTTGTGAGACCGGCGGGTTGATGGCCCGTCCCTCACCTTCTCGCGCCGTGACAGAGGCGGAGTTAGCCGAGGAGACCGAGAAGGACAGTCTCGACAGGGAGTTGGACTTGATTCGGGCTCGGCGTGAAGGCGATAAGAGATTCTTCCGTGGAGCATTCGAAGACTATACTCTGCTTACTGGCTTGATAATTGGGACTATTTTCTTTGGCGGAGTCTTCGTCATGTCATCGGGCTGGGTCACATCCGATTCAATCGTAGTTGACAAGACTCTTTCCACTACACCGCTCGATCCTGATGGTGAGTGTGTCGATAAGAGAGGAGAGATATGGTTCAACGTCTACTACGGTGTTGATGGGCACGTTCTGAAGATTGATTCTCACAATGTCAATTCCGAAGTCCAAACCGTGATTGGATTGACAGTGGTAATTTCAGAATCAGAATCTACCACTGTGCTACAAGGCGGCTTAGGCGACCAGGAAATTCAATACGATCCGTCAGAACTTGCTCATGGCCACTATAACTCTTCAGTAGCAATATGGGTGGTCACTACCGAGGATGCTATTGAGTCGATGACTCAAGAGGAATTACAGGTCTTGGTCGAGGCTAGCGAAGGGGCATTACATTCCAAATCATTCGAACTTGAAATTTCAACACACGTCGAAGTAATTGATGAGGATCCTCGCCCTTGTTGGACAATTCAAGGATTGGGATATTGGGGCTGGGTAATGATGGGTGCCGAATGGGTTGGTGGTCGTGAGGCTGCTATGCTGACCGGAGGAAGCGCAGGAATTCCTGCATGGTGGATGGCCATGGTTTCTCTCGGAATGTCTCTGTTCTTTCTCTGTGTACAATATCCACTGATGCACAAGATGTATCATCGAGATACCGATGACATATTGAATGAAGCTCAACTTAGTAGATTGATACGACGAACCTTACGTAAGTCGACAGAAAAGTTGCACATCGATATCGATTTTGATGAACTAAAGATGCAATTGAGAACCATCTCGATAGATGTTCTTGTACCATATACTACTCGTTCGACTACCATTGAACAACCCTCAGACATCCGTGCTGAATTAACCAAGAGTCTGTTGGAAGAGTTTGCAGTATTTGGAGAAATGAAACCACTTCAAATGAAGATTATCTGTATTGATGATGGAATTCATGAATCTCATGAAGGCAATAGGCGTTCATTGAGTTCCGGAGAAATTCCTGTCTTGATGGAAGATTATTCAGAGTTTTTTGCTGCAATGAGCACTTATGGATGGCTTGAGGCAGCAGCCAACAACAGCCTAAATCATTGGTTCAAAAAGCATGATTTGGTTGATTACGGAACAGCGGTATTGGCAGATGAAGACGCTGTTTTCGTTAGAGTGATTTACAAGCCTGTAACGCGATTTACCTATTTCTTATTCAAGCCGACATATCAGGACATGCAGGAGGACCTCCACGCTCATCTAAGCCAAGATTTGCCTCAATTTCTTGAGGGAAGAGTGCTGGTTGTCAGTGCTCGTAATGAGAAGGCGACCCTTTCTGATAGGGCGATGGCGGGTAGAGTCGAAGATCCCACACTTTCAGCTTACGGATTGGCTCGCAAGGGTTCGCTATCAGATGCCGTTATTGGAGTTCTACCTGCGGGTGTAATTCCAACTTCTGAAAAAGATGAATTGGTGGGCGAGGCATTGGTTGCAAAACAAGGCGGAATTACTGGGGCTCTACTACAGAATCCATTCATGGGAGATATTCTATCTGGTGTTGAGTATATTGCAAACAAGAATCAGGATAGAATTGAGAAGTACGGTTTCTGGTTCCTTATTGTCTTCGTTTGGATACCTTTCATGGCCAGTGGGGTGCTTGTCGGCGCCATGCTCGGTCTTGTGGCTAGAATGCGCTTCCAGAGGGTGCTAGCGGCTTGTTTGATGGGGGGAACAGCCGCTTCGCTAACTTGGGCTTACACAGCGAAAGGAATAATTGAATTCATGGAAAGATACCACGCTGAAGCATTCATTCCATTCGTGATATTGCTTGCAGTGGGATTCACACTAATGCATCTACGCCGAAACAAGAGGAAGCGAAGGGAGGAGTTATTCCGCGAATCGATGGCCTTCTTTGCAGGCTCATCAGATTCAATATAGGACACCCTATGGCTTCAATTAACTAGGTGACCACAGTGGGCGAAAATCTGGTAGAAATAGACGGAATGAAGCGGTATTATGAGATGGTTTCAGGCACTGTAAAGGCGCTTGATGGTGTTGATTTAGAGGTAAAGGGAGGAGAACGTATCATCCTGCTAGGTCCATCAGGGTCTGGCAAGACCACCTTGCTAAATTGCATCGCTGCCCTTGACAGCCCAACCGCAGGTACATACTCTTTCGAAGGTAAAGAAGTGCCTCGAAATGCTCCCGAAGAAATGACTACATTTCGACGAGAAAATATCGGCTATGTTTTCCAATTTTTCAATCTATTACAAGACTTAACAGTGCTCGAAAATTTACTCTTAATTCAGGAACTAGCAGGTGGAAGAGACGAGAAGCGAGCCAGGGAGTTACTCGCACTCGTAGGTCTAGAAGACGAGGTAGATCGCTTCCCAACTGAGATTAGTGGAGGTCAGCAACAGCGTGTTGCTATTGCTAGAAGTTTAGCGAAGAAGCCCAAGTTATTGCTAGGAGACGAATTGACAGGTAATCTTGACACAAAGACCTCTTCTATGGTCATGGAGGTTCTTGTCAAGGCATGCGAAGCAGAAGGGATAACTACAGTATTTGTCACTCACGATGAGTCTTTGATTAAATTTGCAACTAGAGTAATCAGACTGGATAGTGGGATTGTAATCTCCGACCAAGATGCCTGAGGTGATTTGGTGAAGATATTACTCACAAAGAGGCTTTTCCGAAGCCTTTGGCGTAGTAAACTGCGGCTTGTCGCTGTAGTCTTGATTATCATGGTCGGGGTAATGTCCGGAATTGCCTTCGGGCATTATGCACATATGACTACAAACATGTATTCTGATATCTACGAAGATTCAGAAGAGGGTGTCAATCTAGCAGATGTTTGGGTTGAGAACCCCAGAGGAGTTTGGGAATCTTCAGAGTCAGATACCCTGTGTGAAGAAATATCGCTAAAATGGTCAGATGCAGATTTACCAATGGTTGAATGTGAACCTCGTTTAATTCTCGATGGATTACTATTCGATACAGAAGAGGATGGATCTCAGAGATTAGTTCCAGCAGTTTGGCACGGTATCGATGAAGGATACGTAGACCGTGTTTGGATGCCTGAAGATTCTTGTTGTAATGGCCGTCTTGCTGTTGAATCAAATGAGATTGTACTAGACGCTCACGCTGTTGACGGATTGGGAGTCGAATTAGGTGATACAATCAGTATTGGAGCAGGTCAAGGAAAAATGAATTTCATAATCGTCGGATTTGGCTATCATCCGATGCATCTATACTTCGCAGCACCCGGTTCAATTGTGCCAGCGGAATCTGGTAAATTCGCCACTGGTTATCTAACCTCTGAGGGTCTTGAATCACTGGCTAATGTTTCTTCAGGCACCTCAAACATGCTTCTGATTGACATCTTAGGTAGTCCTGATTATGACCTTCAATCTACTGATGATAATGAAGGTGAAGAATTGGCTGGGATTATCGATTCGATGTTAATTACTGTTACCGATATTGACGCCTCGACGATTGTTTACGACCGTTCGGGGGTAGAATCTGTAGAGTTCTTGAGAGCCGATGCAGAGGGTGCGATGAAGACTTATCCTGTAATTACTGGAATGTTGGTTATTGTAGCTGGGATTACAATTTTCCTGAGTTTGCAGCGACTAATACAGTCTCAGGCCAGAGAGATTGCAATACTTCGCACTCTAGGAATTCCCCGCTCAGCGATTATGCCTTCCTACATCCTTGCTCCCGCTGTAATCGGTCTATATGGAACAATTCTGGGAATCCTTGGAGGAATATTCCTCGGAGCACCGGCGATGGAATCTGTATACGAAACGGTTATTGGAATTCCAGCGATAGGTGGCTCAACGGTTAATTCATCGATACTAGAAATATCTGCGATTACCATGTTATTGGTAATGTTCTCTGGAATCAGGCCTGCTTGGCAGGCCGCGAATCTAGATCCTCTGAAAGTTCTTCGAGGTCAACACGAGGTCAAACTTTCTTCAAAGACTATGCAGAAATTCACATCTCGCCTTCCTACGACTATTGGATTGACTATACGTTCTAGCACTCGAAAACCGATTCGATTGGCATTCACTTTCTTCGCAGTGGGTCTTTCGATGTTGATTTTAGGTTCCATGCTCTTCATGATGGATTCTATGGAAGACCTATTCCTAGGTAACGCGGGTGAAAATTCGAATTGGGACCAACAAGCCATCGTCTTCCCCGGTATGGAAGATGCGATTACAGAATGGGCGGATGAAAACGCGCTCGATTATGAATTACTCCTTACAATGCCAGCTAGCCCTGATGGTGACTCTCGACAGTTGGTTGCAATGGGCTTAGACGTATTCTCAACCTCTGGCAATGAGGCTATGCAGACCCTCAATTTAGTTGAAGGAAGCCTTCCAAGCGAGGGGACTGACCCTCCGGAAGCTCTTGTTGACGAAGGGATACAACACTTCCTTGGTTGGGGTGTTGGTGAGGTTCAGACAATACGATTTGGTTCTCAAGCAGTAGACTTCAAAATTGTAGGAATAACAGAGGGAGAAATTGCTCGAACAGTTTACTTACATCGGGCTGATTTGGCAGTAGAGGTCGATTTAGAAGCAACCTCGGTCTTACTTTCTTATCCAGATGGGTTTGGCCAAACTACCGATTTAGGAGATATGTCAATAGGTATAATCGATAAACAAGAAACAATCGATGCAATGGAATCTCTGATGGAAACACAGCAAGCCTTCTTCATTGCTATTCAGTTTCTAGGGGTTGTAATTGCAATCGTTGTTTTGTTCAACACCTTGATCATTAATTTAGCTGAGAGAGATTTGGAATTAGCAACTCTAAGAGTTCTAGGCGCTCCTATCAAACGAATAGGCTCAATGATGTTAGGAGAGCACTTCGCTATCGGTTTGATAGGAGGGGTTCTTGGGGCTATATTTTCGATATTGGGGACTCAGTGGATGATTAGCCAATTAGTTCAATGGTCATTTTATTTCAAGGTGAATGCAGACCCATTAATTTCGTCTTATTTGGTAGGGATTGTGTTGTTTATTTCAGTTGCATTGACTCCGCTTGGCATGTGGAGAGTTTACAGAATGGACCTTGTTGAAAAGGTCAAAGATTTCTCTACTTGATTACTGGTGATTTGATGAGAGTAGTGTCTTGGAATCTAAATGGTATACGAGCAGCAATCCGAAAGGGATTGGATGATTGGATTGAGGAGATCGATGCAGATATTTGGCTTCTGCAAGAAGTTAGGGCACTTCCTGAGCAATTACCCAAGGATTGGGAATTACCCACAGGTCACGAAGTTGTATGGCATCCAGCTGAGAAAAAGGGCTATTCAGGAGTCGCCTCATTTTCACGTATAGGGATGGAAGAAATCACTCGTGGAATAGACACAAAACTAGACCCTGATGATTCTGAGGGAAGGGTACTGGTCACCAAGTGTGGTTCTCTTACCTGCATCAACATCTACCTACCAAATGGCGGTTCTGGGCCAGCAAGACAGGCCTACAAAGATCAATGGTTGGAGGAATTGCTGACTTGGGCTAAGCAGTATCTAAAATCCTCTGAACCGGTTGTCTTGGTTGGAGATTTGAATATCGCACACACGGAGAATGATATCTGGAATCCAAGTGGAAATCGGATGACATCTGGATTCCTCGACCACGAAAGAGAATGGTTCAGCCGCTTCCTAGCCAGCGGCTGGCACGACCTGCATCGAATACATTTTGGCGAGCGAAAGGGACCATACACTTGGTGGTCCAATAGAGGTCAAGCGAGGGCGCTTGACAGAGGTTGGCGAATCGATTATGTTCTCGCCAATGATGCAGCATTTTCCGCCTTCGAATCTGCTGAGGTAAATCGGCAAGCGGGCTTAGATTGCTCAGATCATGCACCGCTAATCATAGACTTCAAATTCTGACAATTTAGGGCTTGCAATGTGCAAGAGCAGCCAGCTTCAGTATTGCTCAGCCCAAGCAAACCCATCCGTCGTCACGACGTAGATTGGCTCAGAGTGATTCTATTTGCTCTGCTTATTTGGTTTCACTATGCTGTATTCTCTTTGGGCCAACTCGATGGCGAGAAAAGTTCAATGGAATTATTCAATATCCCATTATTTGTGGTAATTTCAGTAATGCACCAATGGAGACTAGCTGCCTTATTCGTGATTTCTGGAATGGGCACAGCATTCGCTTTCCGGAGACGCTCTTGGCAACAATATATTCGAGAAAGAGGTACAAGATTGGGTCTTCCTCTTCTCTTTGGAGTTTACATTCTCTGGTTCGGTATTTTTGAATTTGGAAAGAAAACTACGCTGTTGTTCACAATATTTCCAAGTACAGATGAGATGCCCTATGGGCACCTTTGGTTCATCTATAATCTACTGATTTACTCCGTTCTGTTGACGCCGTTATTCACCCATGTGAGAAACAATCCAGATGGCTTAGTTGTGCGTCTTGTTCGTTCGGTTTTGCAGGTTAAGTGGGGACTCGGAATTTTGCTGCTACCGCCTCTTATTCTAGCCTTGAATGGAATCTTGTTCAAACCATGGCATTTTGGTGAAGTAGGTATGTGGTGGGAATTTCCTAGATACCTGATTTACTTCTTATTCGGATTCCTCTTGATTTCTGCGAGGGAGGAATACTTCCCAGCTTTGGATACCGTACGGATACCGGTTACTATTCTCACTCCTATACTTGCAATATTTTGGTTCATCATGAATGAAAGTAGTGAAATTCCCTCTGTAATGGAAGGGGGTTGGGTAGATCGGGGTTATGCGGCCTTCTCAGGTGGTGCTACAATTGCTTCTATTGTACAATCCTTTCACGCTTGGTTCTGGTGTTTGCTGATTTTCAGTTGGTCATCCAAGTTGCTGAACAAACCAAACAAATGGCTGTCCTACCTAAATGAGGCAGTTTATCCAACCTACATTGTTCACATGCACTTAACCTTCCTTCCGATAGCTATCTTGGGTGTAATCGGATTGGGGTATTATGCCGGAATGGTGATTGGTACTATTTTCGTCATGTTCGCTGTTATGGTCTGCTTCGAAATAGTTCGACGGGCGAGATTTGCTAGGATATTTTTTGGAATAAAGGGTGGAGGAGAGGCCGTATACAAATTATCCCCATACAATCGGATTGAGGAAAACGGGTTGAAGATTTTCATCGAAGTAATCTTCCACAGTCTTGCATTTGCGATGACAGTTGGCCTGTTGATATTCCTGATTGCTGCAGGAGTAATCAGTGAATTCAACGGCTGAATCTAGAAATTTAATTTGTCTCCGCTCCCTATGGGAGCGGAAAATAATTGCAGTTTAGGGAAACGCATCCTTTGAAGTGAGGAAGTGTAGGCGGAATTCCATGTCCGAGACCCTATTCGAGAGGTTGGCCCGCCTACTCCCCGATGGGAGAGGTGTGTGGATTCCTATGGATCACGGTATATCGGGTTATCCAGAAAAGGGCCTTGAAAGGATGGATGAAGTAGTCGATTCATGTATCGAAGCAGGTGCCGACGCGATTGTACTTCAGAAGGGTGCATTGAGTCACCATTTCGAAAGAACCGGATGGAATCGCTTCGTCTGTCACGTATCGGTTTCAACCAAACACGCAGGCGATCGCGCTGGAGAAAAGGTGCGAGTCGCGACTGCAGAAGAGTGTCTATTCCGAGGTGCAACTGGTTGTTCTGCTCAGATCAATTTGGGTGTCGAATCCGAGCCAGAAATGATAGTCGAGATGGGTGAATTAACTGGCGAGGCGATCGCCCTCGGAATGCCTGTTTTAGGAATGGTTTACCCCAGAGGTCCAAACCTAATCATCGCTGATGATGACAATACTGGAGGAGTAGCTCATGCTGCTAGAGTGGCTTGGGAACTCGGTTGTGATGTCGTCAAAGTTCCATGGCCTGGAGATGCTGAATCCTTCGCTGAAGTATGTTCAGCAGTTCCCATACCTGTTCTGATTGCAGGAGGTCCACTGGGGACATCATTCACTGAATTACTTGGAATTGTTGAGCAGGCGATATCAGTGGGTGGGGCTGGAGTCTGCATGGGTAGGCAGGTATTCGGAACCGAAGACCCTGCCTCACATATTCGTGCTCTCAAAGCGGTAATTCACGATGGTGAGAGTGCTTCAGATGCGTCAGGGCGATTGGGGTGATAATTTGCAGTTGTGGCTCGAAGGTGAAAATTCATCGGAATTTGCTGTAAGGGCCGACCGTGATTGGAAATCTTCAGACCACGATGTAGCAGAGGTTCATCTCGATGATTTCCGAGGTCAAGATGAGGCGATTTCCCTAGTTGGAATGGTTGATTGGATATTGGTACGATGTACGGATTGGACTATGATTCCTCTTGAGAACCTCGTTGCTGCGGCTGCAGGTAGTGGAACTAGGATTGCAGTAGCGATTTCGCAGTCCGTAGATCTCAACGGCGCAGCCTATGCATTACAACACGGTGCTGACGCAATATTGTTACCTCCTGACAAAGAATTGTGGAGATCCGCAGAGGAGATTGCAGGGGAGAGAAATTTCTCTTCAGATTTTGAGGCGGAAGCAGTTGAATCTATGCTTCTGGCAACGGTTACCTCGGTAGAATCTGGTGCTGTTGGAGAGAGAATTTGTGTAGATTTGACCCAGCGACTATCAGAAGGAGAGGGAATGCTAATCGGTTCATCTGCAAATGCCTTGGTCCTGATTCATGGAGAAACCATCCCCTCCGAATTTGTACCATCTAGGCCATTCCGAGTAAATGCTGGAGCCGTTCATGCATATTGCTTGATGGCGGACGGTTCAACCAAGTATCTCAGTGAACTATCCGCCGGAGATCAAGTAGCCATTGCTAACTCCACAGGGCAAACGCGCACAGCAATAATCGGTCGTCTCAAAATTGAGAGGAGACCATTTCTCCTCATTCGATTCGATTGCAATAATCAATCTGGACAAGTCTTAGTTCAACAGGCCGAAACAGTTCGCTTCATCGGTGAAGATGGCAATATAAGTGTGACCTCAATTCAAAATGGAGACCGAATTACTGTACGCCTTTCCTCGGGTATGCGCCACATTGGTCGAGAACTCGCAGGGGAGATGAAAGAGAAATGAAGGTCTACGGCTCGGACCGTGCACATGGCGGAATTAGCCTGCTTCATGCCCTTGGTTGTGGAAGTGGTTGCTCGACTCCAATCGATCTTTGGGCACATGTCAGCTTAGTCAAAGACGATTCCACCGTTGAGGGCGATGATCACAATCTGCTCGGGCTTCTTTTGGAGGGGTGGAGAGAGCGAGATCTGCCAATACCTGCTGGAGAAATTGCATGGCTTGTAAAATCCGATATCCCAAAGGGTGTTGGACTAAAATCGAGTTCAGCATTATTGATGGCTGCAATAAACGCATTATCTGGAGCAACTGATGTTGTCCTTAGTCATACTGACACCTTCAATCTAGTCTCAGCAGTGCAAACAAAGGCTGGCTGTAGTATAACTGGCGGCAGGGATGATATTGCAGTTGCTAACTTTGAGGATACTTGGCTTGTCGATGCAAATACAGGCGGGATCGAATTATTGCAGCAACTGGATTTCCCTGAGAAAGAAGTCATCATCATCCTCAGGGATAAGAAGAAGGGAGAGATTGACATTCAGGCATTTGAGAATCTTCGTTCAAGGTTTGAACAGATTGTATTGGAATTGAGGAATGGTTCACCAATAAAGGCGTTCAGAATGAATGGACAAGCCGTTGCTGAGGCATTGAAAGACCAAGAGGCATTGCAAATTTGTGAGGATGTTGAGGTTAATTCTGGTTGTCCAGCTGCTATTTCAGGCTCAGGGCCAGCAATTGCTGTTCTCTGTGAACCGAAGGAGGCAGAATATGTCAAGGAATATCTCAAATCCAAGGGGTTAGGATTCATCCATACACGAACTTATCACGGTATGGAACTTCATTGGGAGAGAGAAGAATGGGTATGAGACTTGGCGACTCTGTTCGTGTCACTCTCTTCGGAGAAAGTCACGGTAGGTGTGTAGGCGCTTTAGTCGAGGGAATTCCATCTGGAACTGAAATCGATTTAGATGCCTTGAATGAGGATATAGCAAGAAGGAAGCCCGGCAGAAAAGGACTCAGTAGACGCACTGAAAGCGATGAATGTGAGATACTTACAGGTGTTCATGAAGGAAAGGCAACAGGATGGCCAATCCTACTGTTAACTTGGAATTCAGATGCTAAATCGAAGGACTATGGCTTTCTTCCAGACCAACCACGTCCAGGACACGCAGACTTGCCAGAAATGGTTCGCTCCCAAGGTGCTGCTGACCTCAGGGGCGGTGGTTCTCAATCGGCTAGGTTGACCTATGGTTTGGTGACTGCAGCCAGCCAACTTCGAGGATTGCTAAATCAGGCTGGCTGGCATGTTGATGCTCATCTGCACAGTGTTGGTGAATTACAAGCTCGTCCATTATTCGAACTCGACATAGACTCAGAACCCCCAGATGATTCAACAATGGCTAGATTGAATTGTCGAGATCCAAAAGCCGCGGAATCATTTTCAAATTTCATTGAGGAAGTAAGAATGGATCAGGACTCTATAGGCTCAAGCATCGAGTGTATAATTGAGGGATTGCCAATCGGTGTTGGCGAGCCTTGGTTCGATGGTCTAGAACCAGCTCTAGCGCGAGGTATGATGGCAATTCCAGGTGCTCGCGCAGTTGAATTCTCACGCGGTGTTCAAGCCTCTAGGATGCGAGGTTCCGAACACAATGACTCGTGGTATCTTGAGGGTGATGAACCGGAGTTAGAAGGCTCTGAGTCAGCCCAAGCAGATGGTGCATTGGGTGGCAGGTCAACAGGGTCTCCAATTCGAGTTGTGGTACACTTCAAACCTCCAAGTAGCATATCTCGTGAACAATCGACCTTGCACCTGCCAAGCGGCGAACAGCGCCCTTTGCAAGTAGGTGGAAGGCACGACCCCGTTTTGGGTCCGAGAGCGGTTCCAGTTGTGGAGGCCATCGCCAGACTCGTTGTAGCAGACCTAGGTATGATGGGTGGTTTCCTCCATCCAGAGTAGGTTAGAAGTCTCACTTGTCTGCTCGACCTTCTTGCATTTGTTGAATGCGTAGAGGTAAATTCACAGCGAATGCGGCCGCGATTACTGTGAACACCATCGCGGTTCCCAGTGCTACACCGTATACCGAGGTCAATTCTACAGACTCACTTAACCTGTGGGCTTGTACGCTATCGAAGATTCCAACAATGGCTGGTATGATGAGGTTGATTAGAAGAGTTAGCAGTGCAACAAGTCCGGCGACAATCGGAGTAATTCCAATCGCTCGGTAATACTGACGGATGATTTTACCTTCTCCCATTACGTAGACTTCTCCGGTTCGGATCGACGTGTCTAGCATTGAGAACCGAATGATACCGTTTGTTAATTCGAAGTACATGACTAGGAAAACGGCGTAGGAAATTAGGAGAATCTTCTGGAGAATCTCTTGTTCAGGCAGTAGGTTAAATCCGAATTCCACCTTACTTCCGGCGAATCTTAGTGTTACCAGTAGCATGGCAACGTATGATACCAACAAAGCCCTTTGGTCACGCTGGAAGACACCGTAAGCTCCTCCAATGGCCCCAATTACCATGATTAGTATGTGGATTATTCCGCCTAGAATCGGAATGCCAATCAAATTTGCAATAGCAAACCAAGCGGTCCCTGATACCGGAGTGAATAGCAGGGTAAGTGCGGTTAGGAGTACTAGACATCCGGCTGAACTCACCTGTAAGTTTGTCACGGTTCTGTTTGGAGGTAGGAATTTCATCGAAGAAACAATTGGCCCTCCGAAAAATGATTCAATCCAAGAGGGCACGTGTACTTCCGGAATAGCATCTTCAGGAATTTCTGTGCTTGACTTGAGTCGGCCAGCTGCTTTCTTGCGGCTTGGAGGGGCGGAACTGACCTTTTTCCCCTCATACAGGTGAGCGGTATCGGCCGCTCCCTCTACTTTGATATCATCTGCCAACTATTTCACCTCCTCAGAATCCTCTAGCTCCTGCCAGTGCGGTTATCAGCATCATATCCGGCTCCCAATCCATTACATTGGCACCTAATCCTCTTAATTCACTGATCAGAATATCTCTTTCAGTTTTGAGAACCTCATATCCTGTACGGTCAAGCCTTCGAGCATCAAATTCAAACTCTAGGCTAGATGGAGAGAGAACAGTGACTTCAAAGTTCCTAGCCCTTAGATCTCTTACAGCATCGATGATGGTTGGATCGTCTTCCAATGGGCTGAGGATGATAATTGGACTTCCGCGGTTTATGTGAGGTAGAATACGGTTGGTCACCACTTTCAGTGGTGTGTTACCCTTAGCCATGGCTCCAGCAAGTTTTGTCAGAATCACATACAATTGCTTCTTTCCAGTATCTCGATCAACGGATACAATTTCGTCTCCATAAGTTACCAAACCAACCGAGTCTCTCCGAGACAAGAAATACTGTGCTAGACTTGCCGCAGCTCTTGTACTGTAAACCAAAGAATTCCGGCTTACGGGTCCAGTTTCTGAAACAGACCTACTATCGATAATGAGGATGATATCACTAACGGCGTCGCGTTCATATTCGTTCACCATCATTTTGCCGGACCTAGCCCAAGCATTCCAGTTGACTTTCTTCATTGGGTCACCAGGGATGTACTCACGGAGGTTGTAGAAATTCGACCCCTCACCTGGGTTGCGAATGTTCACAGCACCGGTGAAGATCTTCGGTACTCTGCTTTTGATTAATGCATCCTTGATATCCTCCATCTTGGGGAAAACAAGGAAATCATCGTAGAGCTGAATCTCTCGTTCATTGTGGAATAATCCGAAGGCATCCTGCACTCGGACACAAACGGGGCCAACTGTATAGAATCCTCTGAGAGGCGCTTCAATCGTATAGGAAATTTCAGTTTCTTTCCTTCCGCCTAATTCCATCAGAACATAATTCGCTCCTTTCTTTATTCGCATGACTTCAGGGACTCTGTCTCGGACCTCTAGAACCTTGGAGAGAGTAGATCGGTTCTGGATCCTAAGTACGACATCAATTTCACCGTCCTCGAAAACCCTCGCTGAGGAGAGTTTTCGCATCGCGACAATCGATTGTAGCGCAATCCCAACATCTGATTCAGCATCTTCCAATCGACGTCCGCTAGAAGCGACGTCGGCGTGTGTGGTGCGGAATGCTGCATAGGTCAAGAAGGAAAGAAGCACAACGGCAACGGTGACCAGTTGCTGATTTCGCAATACTAGCCCGAGCAGATACATAGCCGCCGCTAGTGCGGCAAACATGGCTGACTTTCTGCTCCATGCCATCGGCAATTACCTCCATTCTAGGTCGGTTTTATGTCCTCAAACAGTAGGTACTGGTACCTGACGTAAGATGTCCGAAATTACTTCATCATTTTCTAGACCCTTGATTTGGTGCTCCGGCTTTAGGATCAATCGGTGAGAAACCGCTAGGGTCGCAACCGACTTCACGTCGTCAGGTGTTACGAAGTCGCGTCCGCGCATTGCTGCAGCAGAGCGACTTGTCTTCAGTAGAGCCTGAGAACCACGTGGCGATGAACCGACGAGAACTCGTGGGTCCTCACGGGTTCGAGATACAATCTCAACCATGTACATTCGTACAGCAGGGTCGACGAAAACATCCTCAATTGCAGTCTGCATTGCAACCACACGAGCAGGATCTGTGATGGTATCTACCTCTACCTCATCTTTCTTTCGTGCGATACGTCGTGCAAGGATTTCGTCCTCATCCGCACGGTCTGGGTATCCAACGCTCATCTTGAACATGAATCGGTCAAGCTGAGCTTCAGGTAGGGGGTAGGTTCCTTCCTGTTCCACAGGATTTTGTGTTGCCATAGTCAGGAACGGGGCCGGTAGTTTGTGAGTTACAGTTCCGATAGTTACCTGCTTCTCTTGCATCGCTTCGAGCAGTGCCGCTTGCGTCTTTGGTGGCGCGCGGTTAATCTCGTCAGACAGTAGTAAGTTGCAGAATATCGGTCCAGGCTTGAAGGAAAATTCTCCCTTCTTTGCATCATAGATGTTCGTTCCAGTGATGTCGGCTGGTAGAAGATCAGGCGTAAATTGTACACGCTTGAAATCACAGCCGAGTGCATCGGCGAACGTATTCGTCATCAGGGTCTTAGCGAGTCCAGGGTAATCCTCAAACAAGAGGTTACCATTGGACAGAATGTTGACCAACACATTGTCGATAACATGGCTCTTTCCGATGATTACTTTCTGCACCTCGGTGCTAATCGCGTGGCCGATTGCACCGACGGCGGTTAGCTTATCGCTCATCTTCTTTGAGCCGCCCTTTGGCTTCTTTTTGGTCGCTGCTTTTTTTTCAGTCATATTTTCTCTCTCCATTTTCTGTTTCTTTCAGTTTTTACCCCAACGTCTTATCGCAACCATTAGTTGGCGCAATTCTTGGGGAGTGTATTTTCTGCTTTGGCTGTAGGCCAATTCCACGAGTCTCGGGTCTCCGATCATCGTCTGGATCTCAGCTGGCGGTTTGACCGCCATCTGATCTCTAGTTAGGTCATAGTGAACTCGGACCTTTGTGAATAGGGCCTTTTGAACACGTTTTCGATAAGAACCCGGGTCCAATTTATTGGGACGTTCTTTGAAGCGTGTGAGGTCAAAAATATGGCGCCAGTTTTCCTTCTCTGGAACGACCATCATTGCAACTAGCAATAGTAGCCCCACATTCAGTACTACAAGCCACTTGAGGAAAGTATTCGAAGTGAGAAGAACAACAGTCCCCATCGCCTCTACAAATGGGGCAGAGATGATTCCGGTCACGTGTCGGCTCTCATCGAAGACAATTTGGAATTGACTTTTATCATCGCGAATTGATTTAGCTAATTTCCTGTTGTCGTGTTCCATCATATCGTCGATTAGGAGCGAAAAGTACTGTTCGTTACCTTGCCAATATGTCTCTCGAACTGTGTTTAACCAGCAGTGGTTAGCCTGTTGTTCGCAGGAAGAACTCATATCGTTCTCGAGCGCTACGTCTAGACTCCACAATCTGTTTGAGAAAGCTTCCTCGTCGGAAACGAATACGATGCTGCCGGTAACCTGCAACTCTCGGGTATTTCCACCCACGAGTCCTCCTGAACCAGCGCTGACCTTATCGAAGGTAGTAATTCCAGGGTAGTCTATTCGTATAATCAGAGCCAAATCACCCGGCGCCGGGTTCTCATTGTCGTCCGCACGACCGTTCCCCTTCACATCGATGAATGCCGATGGAGAAGCGGTAGATAGGATATTTATCTCCCTTGAATTTGAACTTGGCAAATTGTCCTCTGGCAGAGGTTCGAATTTCATTCCGGTCGGGGAACGGAACATAACAGGAAGTCGGCAGTTACGTCGATTTTCCTCCAATACATCTGTGTCAACACATCCCTGCCTAAGGTACGCAGGAGGC
>JAKURL010000025.1 GCA_022449345.1 Candidatus Thalassarchaeum sp.
GACATCATGAGGGTCGAGGTCGGTCGATTCAATCCAATCGATTACCAGTTTACGATCTACCGTAAAAGCGCTATGCTGCAAGGCCTTGATGACTGAAAGGTAGGAGTCTGATAGGCCGGTGTATTTGCCCACCATCGCTATATTGACTTCCTCTTCTAAATGGTCGATCTTGTCGGCCATCTCCTTCCAATCGTCTAGCATCGGCAACGAATCTGGAACTTCGAATCCTAGATGGTTTGAGACCTTATTTAGTACCGATTGTTCGTAAAGCGAGATTGGAATTTGGTAGAGGTTGGAAACATCGTGTGCTGACACTACTGCATCTTTTCCAACATGGCAGAATGCCGCCAATTTGGCTCTGGTTTCCTCCTCCAATGGTTTCTCCGAACGACATACCAGAATGTCTGGAATGATTCCCAGTCCTCTCAGTTCTTTCACCGTGTGTTGAGTTGGTTTGGTCTTCTGTTCTCCAACCGGTCCCATGACAGGAACTAGGCTTACATGAACGAAACAAACATTGTCTTGTCCGACTCTGAACTGGAACTGTCGCAAGGCTTCGATGAATGGCGCACTCTCGATGTCTCCGACCGTACCCCCCAGTTCGATTATACAAGCATCCGGACTTTCTCCCGATCCGTCGGCACTGACATGGGCAACACGCTCTATCCAGTCTTGGATTTCATTGGTAATGTGTGGTACGACCTGTACGGTCTTACCGAGATAATCACCTCGGCGCTCCTTCTCAATGACGTTAGCATAGACTTTGCCGGTTGTTATGTTATTCTCACGTGTTAGTGCTACATCGAGGAATCTTTCGTAATTTCCAAGGTCAAGGTCGACTTCTCCACCATCATCGAGTACGAAAACCTCCCCGTGTTCGAAGGGTGACATGGTCCCCGCATCGCTGTTGAGATAGGGGTCAATCTTGACAGAAGTCAGCCGCAGTCCTGCGGATTTCAGTAAAACTCCGATGCTTGAGGCAGTGATTCCTTTGCCTAGTCCGGAGAGGACGCCACCCGTGACTACGACATACTTCATGCAATCAACGGGGTTTGAAGCCGATATGTCTCGCATATCAACGTTGGCTCTAGAGATTACAAAATTAAGTGTTCAAACACTCGCCTCGCAAGTCTAAGTATCGTCTGACTCCCGTGGAGGCATGGCCGATGCTTCTGGTTCACGGATTTTGGTAACCGGAGCCCTCGGCCAGATTGGCACAGAGCTCGTTGAAGCATTGCGCTCTCGCCATGGCGCCGAGGCTGTGGTGGCTAGCGACGTGCGAGATATCCCAAATCACCCCTGTGTGGTCGGTGGTCCATTCCGACATCTGAGTGTAATTGATGCAGATGCTTTCGATGAGGTTGTTGTTGAGGAATCGATTGGTACGGTGTATCACTTAGCGGCGATATTGAGTGCTACCGGAGAAAAAAAACCAGAGTTATGCGAGAGAATCAATGTTGGAGGCACAATCACAGTACTTGAAGCCGCTCGAAAGCACGGATTGAGGGTCTATGCACCATCATCAATCGCGGTTTTCGGACCCGATGCTCCAAAGCATGCTCCACAGACCTGCGCCCTCAATCCGACTACTATGTATGGCAAGACCAAGGTCACTGGAGAACGCTTGGCGATGAATTACTGGAAGCAATACGGAGTTGATGTGCGTGGAATTCGATATCCTGGTATAGTTTCCTACAAGGCTCCAGCCGGAGGAGGAACTACAGATTACGCCGTCGATATATTCCACGCTGCACTAGAGGACGGGCACTACGATTGCTTTGTTCGGGCAGATACACGCCTTCCAATGATGTACATGGATGACGCAATCCGCGCGACCATCGCTCTCATGGAAGCGCCGGTAGGGTCGATTGGGGATTCACGTGGCGGTTACAACATCTCAGGCTGCTCCTTCACAGCCGCTGAACTGGCTGATGCTGTTGCAGATAGAGTATCTGGATTCACTTGTGACTTCAAGCCTGATGTTAGACAGAAATATGCAGACTCATGGCCTGATTCCGTCGATGATTCAGCAGCCCAGAAAGATTGGGGTTGGAAGGCCGAATATGACCTAGATGCACTGTGTGATTCTATGATCTCCGGCCTTCAATCATCATCTATTTGATTCGACCAATCTGGAGTTTTCGGCTCGACGTGAGCCCAGAGAACATCATCGATTCTCAAGACTGTGATAGCCGCTTCTGTCGCTCCTGTAAGTGCTTGTCGAGCGACGAATAACGGGTCTTGAATACCAGAGTCTCCCATGTCGGACTTTTCTCCACTCATCGCATCAAGGCCGTACCAAGCCCCGTGTTCTGCTTGTGCTGCAGATAGTGCCAATATCTCATCGATAGGGTCTAGTCCAGCGTTTTCAGCTAGTACACGAGGGATTACTTCCAGCGCGTCCGCGAAGCCTTCAATCGCCAATTGTTCGCGACCTTTCTGAGTCGTTGCGAAAGATCGTAGGTGGCGTGCTAAATGGGTTTGAGTGCCTCCTCCACCAGGCAGAACCTTCGGTTCTCTAACTAGACGGAAGGCTACGCCAAGAGCGTCGTCGAAGGCTCTGTTTACTTCCTCTCTCATGATTGGAGTAGTTCCACGAAGCAAGGCGGTCATTGCTCCGCGCCCTCCATCGATTCTGACATGCCAAGCATCGTCTATCTTGTCAGCCGAACGCTTGCTGTAATCCCCTACATCATCTGCAGAGATTCTATTTACATCTCGAACCATCTTCGCATTGGTTAGAATTGAAAGTCTTTCCAAATCCTCCCGCTCAAACCTGCGATAAGCGGTTATTCCCGCTTCTTTCAGAAGAGGAGTTGCTTCATCTGCAATCCCATCGCGGACGCAAATAAGGTCGACTCCTAGAGATGAAAGGCTAGCGACCTGTTCTGCTAATTTGGCACTCTTGCGCTCCTGGAATCCAGACAGCACACCGGTGCTACGAATCTCAATCTGGGCATCGAGTTCTAATTCTCGATTCTCAAGGCCTCCATCGATAATGGCAATTTTTCCACCATTGGAATGGCCGTCTGTGGTGAAGTCGAGGCGTTGCTTTCTGAGCATTAAGCCGTGAATTATTTCAGAGTCTGCAGCAACACCGCCAGTCATTTTTAGTCGCTTTACACGAATCCTCTCGAGGTCGTCTCCACCTTCCTCATTCTCTAGAGTCCGAGCGGCTTCTAGTGCTAGACCAGTCATGGTCTCAGCGAGGGTGGTATCGATCTTACCCGCCATAGTTGTAGCAGTAGCCGCCATCAAGTCTTCATCGGAAGCATCTCTTGCAATTTCATCAAGTTGCGAAAGAGATTCTTCCGCAGCGATTTGATATCCATTGATGATAATGGTTGGATGAACTCCTATTCTGGATAATTCCAGTGCGTTACGAAGAAGTTCTGCAGTCAGAAGCACCGAAGTTGTAGTTCCATCTCTAGCGATTCTATCCTGAGCGGAACTGGTAGCAATGAGAAGATTTGCAGTGGGGTGCTCTACCTTAGCGGTCTCGAGCACCGTCACACCATCATTAGTTACGACGATTTCACCATTCTCATCGACAAGCATCTTGTCAGAGCCTCTGGGCCCTAATGTCGACCTAACCGCACTTGCAAGAGCTAGAGTGGCATTGGTGTTGTTGACAAGGGCCGAGCGCCCCTCTATTCGGTCGGTATCTTCCAAAGCGACATCCTGCTCTGACTCGACCATGTGTGCAGCGAACCACAGACCCGCTTTGAATGCGATGTAGCGAATATCGAGGTACGCTCGCACCCGCGCGCGGACACCCGCTCACACCCACACGTGAGCGCTCCAGCCACCGTTTGGTTCAAATATGGCTCACTGCTCGGACTATACAACCTCAGGTTGAGTAGTGGTACAATGAGCACAACTGAAAGAGACGAATTCGAGGAGAGAATGCTCGAGCAGATGGCCAAGATGTTCGCAGACATGGGTATGCCAATCGACGTTGAATTGCTGCAAAATATGATGCGGCAGGTCCGCGAACAATTTGAGGAAATGGGACTCGATCCAGAGCGTATGGCCTCGACTGAAATTAGGATGGGAACAGACGTTGATCCTGAGGACTTCCGCAAGCAGATGGAGACCATGCTCAACGGCCCAGGTGGAATGGGTGAACTTTTCCGAAATATGGGAATTAAGGTTCAATTCGAAGGCAATAATCCCACTGCAGTTCCAGAGATTGAGGTTGATGAAGAGGTAAAGGAAGAACCTGAGAAGGAACTACCGTTGGATGATGTATTCATTCACGAGGATCGTATGTGTATCACCGTAGATATCTCAAGATTCACCGACCTACAACCAGAGGAGATCGAACTAAACCTAACAAGTGGCGGTGATATTCTGCAACTAATGAAAACCACACAAATGCGCCCACTGAAGCGCTACACCCTTCCTCAATCGGCAGAAAATATCGTCGAATGGGGTCTAAACAACGGAATTCTTGATGTCAAATTCGACATCAATTCGGAGGCTACAACAGCCGACGAAAGTGAGTGAAATTTGAATGGAGTGAATGAAATGAGCGCTGCAGTAATTGGAATTGATCTTGGAACAACGAATAGCTGTGTAGCTACCCTTGAAGGTGGTAAAGCAGCAGTCATACCGAACTCAGAAGGAAGCCGAACTACTCCATCGGTAGTCGCTTTCACAAAAGATGGCGACCGGCTTGTTGGAATTACCGCAAAGCGACAGGCGGTCACCAACTCAGAACGTACTGTTTTGTCTGTAAAGCGAGAGATGGGTACCGATTGGAAGAAGTCGATTGGCGCCGATGAGTTCACACCGCAAGAAATCTCTGCATTCGTGCTACAGAAGTTGAAAGCCGACGCTGAAGCATACCTCGGTCAGGAGATTACACAGGCTGTAATCACCTGTCCAGCATACTTTACCGACGCTCAGAGAAAGGCTACTCGAGACGCTGGCCGAATCGCCGGTCTGGAGGTTCTTCGAATCATCAACGAACCCACTGCTGCTGCATTGGCTTATGGCGTTGACAAGGAGGAGGACCAGACAATTCTAGTCTACGACCTCGGTGGTGGAACTTTCGACATCTCAATTCTGGAGATTTACCTAGTAGACGATCAACCACAAATAGAAGTCAAGGCAACCAGTGGAGACAACCGATTGGGTGGTGACGACTTCGACGATGTCGTCATCGAATGGATTCTGTCTGAATTCAAGAAGTCGACAGGAATTGATTTGTCAAGCGACATGCAGGCGATGAGCCGCTTGCGGGAGGCTGCTGAAAAGGCAAAGATTGAGTTGTCCGGAACTGGAACAACTCAGATTAATCTGCCATTCATCACTATGCGCGACGGACAACCAGAGCATCTTGATCTATCACTTTCAAGAGCAAAATTTGAGGAACTAATCGCCGATTTAATCGAGCGAACCATGGCTCCTACCCGACAGGCGATGAAAGATGCAGGAGTTTCCAGGGGGGCAGTCGACAAGGTAATCCTAGTTGGAGGTTCTACCCGCGTTCCTGCAGTCCAAACCGCTATTGAGAAGGAAGTTGGCAAGGCTCCATTCAAGGGCATCAACCCAGATGAGGCAGTAGCAGTAGGAGCTGCTCTTCAAGCGGGAATTATTGTTGGTGATGAAGGCGTAACCGATGTGCTACTTCTCGATGTTACTCCACTGACTCTCGGAATCGAGACTCTAGGTGGCGTGACTACCATGATGATTGAGCGCAATACCACGATTCCGAGCCGTCGCTCGGAGGTTTTCTCGACCGCTTCCGACAATCAACCAGCAGTCGAGGTTCACGTCTTGCAGGGCGAGCGTGATTTCGCTAAGGACAATACAACGCTCGGTCGATTCCATCTAATGGGAATCCCACCGGCTCCTCGCGGAATTCCGCAGATTGAGGTCACCTTCGATATCGATGCAAATGGAATCGTCAACGTATCGGCAAAGGACCTCGGCACAGGGACCGAACAATCGATTAAGATTGAGAGTCAAACCTCTCTATCTGAGGAAGATATTCAGTCAAAGATTACCGAGGCAGAGGAATTCGCAGAGGAAGACAAGCGCCGTAAGACTCGCGTCGACCTTCGTAACCAAGCCGACAGCATCGTGTACCAGACTCGAAAGATGATGGAAGATTCTGGTGAGAAACTGTCTGATGAGGACAAGACTCCAGTGAATGAGAAGTTGGACGAACTCGAGGCTCTCATCATGAATGACGACCATCCTATCGATTTCGAGGACCTCGACGAGGCTGCAATTCAAGCCAAGATGGGGGAGTTAGAGCAGGTCATGCACGGTATCTCGACCAAGCTCTACGAGGCAGCAGCAGCAGAAATGGCTGAGCAACAGGCAGCCAACGAGGCCGCAGCCGAGGGCGATGGGGTTGTCGAAGCCGACTTCGAAGTAGTCGATGGCGAAGATGGCGACGAGTGATTCATCCCTGAGTAATCAGTCGGTGTAGGGTTCGCACGTGAACACCTGTTCCGCCGTGTGCAACACAGGCATTGGTATCTACACCCCAAGCGGTTCCAGCGATGTCGAGATGTGCCCAAGGTATCTCTGACTTCTCTCCATTTTCATCCTCTCGCTCCTGAATGAATTGCTTGAGGAAGGCCGCAGCGGTATTTGCTCCACCCCAACGACCCTTGCCACCATTCCTAACATCTGCAAACTTGGAACTGGTCATCTCCTTCTCGAAAGCGGGTAGAAGCGGCATCGGCCAAGCCAGTTCATCGACTGCATTTCCAGCCTCGTGGATTCTCTCTCGCAACTTGTCGTCGTTCGACCAAAGACCGGATGCTTCATGCCCTAGAGCAACAACGCAGGCTCCAGTCAAAGTCGCTAAATCAACAATGTATGAAGGGTTGAGTTCCGCCGCCTTCCAAAGACCATCAGAAAGCACATTTCGGCCCTCAGCATCGGTGCTGAAGATTTCAATCGTCTTGCCTGAGTAAGTATCGATAACGTCTCCTGGACGGTATGCTTCGGCACTCGGCATATTTTCTGCCATGCAGGTGATTCCGTTTACTCGGCCTTCGTATCCAGTTGCCCAAAGTGCTTGGAACAGCCCGAAAACAGTAGCTGATCCGTGCATATCGTACTTCATGTCCCACATGCCTTGGCTAGGCTTGATGGAAATTCCACCTGTGTCGAAGGTGATGCCTTTTCCAACTATACAAGGTACCTTTTTACCTTCTTGAGCGTCTGGATTTAGTCGGAAGAATACCATGCAGGGCTTGCGAATACTGCCCTTTCCGACCGCGATTACGCCCTGCATACCTTCCTTTTGTAGTCGTTCGTAATCCCAAACTTCCACCTCGACATTTTCCTTGCCTTCAGCCCATTCTAGGGCTCTGCGACCATATTCATCGGGATACAGTCGGTTGGCAGGTTCGTTGGCTAGGTCGCGTGCTAAGTGAACACCCGTGGCGACAAGATTAGCCTTCTCGATAGAATCGGCTAGACCTTGCAAATGCCTGTCGTGTGCTTGACATTCTAGACACCAACCACTGTGGTTATTTTCATCGTCTTTTTTCTGATATTTGTCAAATTCATAGTCTCGAAGAATCATTCCCTCGGTAAATGCTGTGATATTTTCCGAAGACCATCCCGATGTGAAGCGTACCACAATATCTGAGCCGAGGTCCTTGGATAGATTCGCTAGGCACTTTGCACCTGTGTCTCGTGCAACTTTGTGAGTTATTTTCTCCTTGTCTCCAACGCCCACGAAAATTACCGTGCAACCCTTAGTCCATACACTGAGTGATTCTCCAGCCTTACCAGAAATTGCATCGCCGGCGGCTGCGGCCTTAACGGCAATACTAGCGCCACGACCGAGACCAACTGTGGTATTGTTAGGGGCCTTGTCTAAGCCCTTGAATACGGGTATAATCATGATGTCTCCAGTTCGGTCAAAATTAGCGCAACTTGCCTGCATGGGATGTGGGAAAAAGTTCCAATATACAAAGAATCTCCAAAGAAATTCTTGATTTCAACGCAATTTCTGGTATAGGAACGGTCAATTCTGTCTAATATCAATAGTTTTTCTTCGACTTGCGAAGGCAGCAGTAATTACCGAAAATAGGTGAATAAATAGCGATGGTGCCGGTAGTAATCCTCCACTGCTTGCAGAGACTTTCACAACAGACTCATTGAAATTTTCTTCCACCCATTGAGACGCATCGATTACCCGCTTCTGATAATGTATACTCCAATTCCCACCCTCAACAAGAGTTAGATTTCTGCCGTCGAGAGTTACCTTTGTTTCGTTCGTAGAATTGACCCCGAACAAAGACGAATGCCAGAGTAATTCTCCGTTGGAATCTGAGTAATGTAGAGTTGCATTAGTCGTGCTTGCTCGGCCTAAATTTACCACATGAACTTCCACATCGTCGCCCTTGATCTCGATGCTTTCGACAACTAAGCGAGCACGCCAATACCATACGTTCTGGATTAGATATCGCATTACATCGAGTTCTTCACCCAACCTGTCAGAGACCGCTTCTATGGATCCTAGAAGGAATTGCTCATCATCGGTCTCAAAGGTGAATGTGGGGTATCCCATTACACCATAACCGTAATCTCTGCTGGTTCCACAATTAGGGTAAAGTCCTTGGTTTGCATTTCTAATTGGAATATCAGATATGTTTGCATGGACATCGTCTCTGATGAAATGAAAGAGCTCCCAGTCCGAAGGCTGTTCAGGCCATTTGCCCCAAGGGTAGAGCATAATCCAAACTCCTGTGTGCATGGTGATATACAGGTCAGCATGGGGCACAACCTCGTTCATGTAAATCGA
>JAKURL010000026.1 GCA_022449345.1 Candidatus Thalassarchaeum sp.
TCATCGCTGCAGCACCTACTCCTGCGCCAATTGCCAAGCCACCAAGTATCGCCGAATTGAATACCTCTTCAGGATCCTTCTTCTTCGATTCCTCTCTCAATTTTTTCAGGTGGTAAGCAACAACTTGTTGGGAAACTCCCAACATGCCTGCAATGTCTTTTTGCGACCAACCCACAGCTCTCAACTTGAGTAAACGTGCTAGTTGAGAAGGGTCCAGCGCCATGTTGTTCATTTAACCGGAACAGGTATCCTACTATAATATTTTGTATAATACAAACTAATTTTGGATTAAACAGATAATTAATTTGTTGAGTAATGGTGTATTAGTGCGGTATCTTGAGAAGCACCACTCTAGTCGCCGGTTCAATGGCGCGCATCTCGCGTATCCATGGAAGAATGGTTCTGGACTCTCGCGGTAGCCCAACAGTCGAGGTTGACTGCGTTACAGAAGATGGAACACTAGGCCGAGCCATGGTTCCTTCCGGAGCTAGCACCGGCCGTCATGAAGCGGTCGAATTGCGCGATGGAGGCGACCGCTGGGCCGGCAAAGGAGTCGATGGAGCGGTTGCAAATGTCAACACTCGAATCGCCGATGCTCTGGTTGGAATGGACGTTAGCGATCAAGGCGCAATCGATGCTGCAATGCTAGCCCTCGACTCAACGCCAAACAAGGGCGACATCGGTGCCAATGCAATGCTTGGTGCTTCGATGGCATGTCTGCGAGCAACCGTTGGAAGTGGCGAGATTTGGCAGCACGTCTCTGATGGTAGCGCCTCATTACCAGTACCACTGATGAATATCCTCAACGGAGGCGCACACGCAAACTCGAATGTCGACGTGCAGGAATTCATGGTTGTACCACACGGTTTCGCCTCATTCCCTGAAGCGCTTCGTGCAGGCGTTGAGATCTACCATTCACTTCGCGCCGTACTGAAGGAAGCAGGACTGCTTGGCGGTGTTGGCGACGAAGGTGGCTTCGCACCTAACCTTCCTCAAAATGAGGAAGGTCTACGATACGTCGTCGAGGCAATTATCGGCGCTGGCTATTCCCCAGGCGAGCAAGTATCGATTGCTTTGGATGTAGCCAGTCAGGAATTCTTCCACGATGACGGCTACCACATAGATGGCAAGGTTATGAGCGGTTCAGAGCTTGGCCAACTTTACTCATCTTGGCTCGATGATTACCCAATCGTCTCCATCGAAGACCCATTTGGCGAGGATGATTGGGATTCTTGGGTAGAATTCACCCAGCGTGAAGGACACAGAGTACAGATTGTCGGCGACGACCTTTACGTTACCAATCCAGAGCGTCTGGCTCGTGGAATCGAGATTGGTGCTTCCAATGCAATCCTCATCAAACTCAACCAAATTGGAACAGTGACTGAAACCCTAGAAGTCATCGCGATGGCGAAGGCTGCCGGCTTTGGCACAGTCATCAGCCATCGCTCAGGAGAAACTGCGGATTCAATCATCTCAGACATCGCGGTTGGGACTGATGCTGGACAAATTAAGACGGGAGCACCGGCCAGGTCAGACAGGACCGCCAAGTACAATCAATTACTGAGAATAAGCGAGCAGTGCAGCACTTACACAGACTTGTTCTGATTCTTTGATGAGTCAGTTTTCTAATGATGCCAGTATCAACGGCAAAACAATCGTTGCATCCGACTCAATTACGAATCGAGGAGTTTCGACCCCTAATTTGCCCCAGCTAATTTTCTCGTTCGGAGGCGCACCGGAATATCCACCATAGGACGGCCTTGATTCGGAGATTTGCCCAAACCACGACCATAGCGGGACTTGCTCTCCCACGTCCTGTCTTAGCATCGGTACAACACAGATTGCGAAGTCTCCAGCGATTCCTCCTCCAACCTGCAAAATCCCCGTCGGGGAATCGTCTTCTCGATACCAATCTGCCAATGCTTGCATAGAGTGTAGTCCACCCTTGACAATGTTTGGACTTTGGATGGTGCAATCGATTACCTTGCCAACCAGAATGTTGCCAAGAGTCGAGTCTTCCCATCCGGGAACGAAGAGTGGTAGGTTTGCGTCGGCGGCCGCCATCAACCACGAATCGTTCGGTTCGGAATCAAACTCAAGGTTTCCGTGAAGCAGTAGATCGTAGATATATTCGTGTGGGAATCTAGCGTCTCCTGCCGCCTCTGCATCTTTCCACAATTGAAGCAATGGCTTCTCAATGTAGCGAATAGCCTCCTCTTCTGGGATTGCTACATCGGTAATTCGATTCATTCCGCGCTCGGCTAACTTAGCGTCTGAATCGGCAGTCATATCGCGCCAATCATCGACTCTTTCGTAGCTCGATGCTGCTACCAAGCGAAATAGATCCTCTTCTAAATTCGCGCCCGTGCAACAAATTGCGTGGATCTTCTGGGCGCGGATTGCAGGCGCTAGCGAGCGTCCGATTCCAGCCGTCGACATGGCACCTGCTAGGGTTATGATTAGTCGACCACCACCGTCAAGAAATCCATTCAATGATTCAGCACAATCAGCTAAAGCGCCGGCGTTGAAGTGGTGATAATGGCGCTTGATGAAGTCACGAATCGCCATCATTTCACCTCATGATTCCTCGAGGTCCTCGTGTAGGAACCTCTCAACCACTTCTCGTCGAATCAGCATCAAACCATCCATTGCCGCCCTCAATGCCTCGTCGAGGTCGTCGGCAATTCCACTCGGGTCACTGCCTCCGCAAGTGAATGCGTCAATGGCTAGCCAACCCTTGTCATAGTAGCAGTGGGCACTGATGTGGCTCTCATCGAGTAGCACGAATGCAGCGAAGCCAGTGGGTGATTCCGTACCGTCAAATTCCTCGACGTAGGAATGCACAATACGGACCTTTGCAGCGTTGGCAGCGTCAACCATCTTCTCTAGCATCCAAGCTCCATCATGGACTCCATTACGGTGGTAACCGTTGTAATCGACATAGACATGCTTGCCGTGAGAGCCAGTCATCGAACCACCTAGAGCAACCCTGTTCGGTGCAGGTTCCGATTTCAAGTGTTCTCAGCAAAGCCAAGCCTTGAGTCGGCGCAAACCTTCGTGAATTACGTCTTCATCAGCGGCGTAGGAAATTCGCACAAAACCCTCGCCCCCTGCGATTAAACTCGTAGGAATCAACTGAACTCCTGCCTCTAGAGCACCATCTGCAAATTCGATATCACTCATTCCAGTGCCGGTAATGTCGACGAAGGCGTAGAACGCACCCTCACACTCGCCGACTCGTAATCCGGGGATTTCTGACAACCCCTGAATCATGATTTCACGTCGCTTCTGGTATTCCTCATTGAAACTCTCGACCGCATCATCACAAGATAGCGCGACGCGGGCAGCTTCCATCATGAAGGTAGGAATGTGGGATGCCGAATTTGCCTGAGATTTGATGGCTGCTTTCATCGCATCGTTTGGCCCGGTGAGGAATCCAACCCTCATGCCAGTCATCGCCCACGACTTAGACCAACCGTTGACGATTAGGGTACGCTCAGCACCCCCTTCAACCGAGGCTGGTGATACATGTGGGTAATCCATCCAATTCAGCCGAGCGTAAATCTCGTCAGAGACAATCCAAAGGTCGTGTTCGACAGCGATATCAACAATCGCTTGAATCTCATCAGGAGTGTAGACAGCACCAGTTGGATTGCATGGTGAATTAATCAGAATCATCGTGGTTTTGTCAGTCACTGCGGCCCTAATTGCATCGATATCGGGATGGAAATCATCAGTCTTCACAGAGACATGAACGGGTATTGCACCAATGAATTCCAACATCGGCTCGTAACTCGCCCAAGACGGTGCTAGCAAAATCGCCTCATCGCCCGGCATGGTTGTAATCATGAATGAGTAAAGCAAAGCCTGCTTTGCTCCAGGTGTAATCAGAACGTCCTCAGCCTTCACATCGAGGTCCTGATGCTTGCCGAGATAATCCGCAACTGCCTGACACAATTCTACCGCACCCTGCCCACGGGTGTACTTGGTTTTGCCAGCCTGAAGTTCGGCGATTGCAGTATCGATTACCTCCTCTGGAGTCTCAAAGCCAGGCTCACCTACGGTTAGTCGAACTACTTCCTCACCGGGTGGTTGTAGGTAGGGGGCGAACCCTACACCGAGTCCGTCATAGCGGGACGAGACCTTAGGCATACATCGACTGAGTGCAGACCGGTCTTCAAGATATGCAAAATTGCCTCAGATAATTTGCACTTGGATTACCTGCCGCCGCCACCAGATCTGCCGCCACCGGACCTACCACCCGAACCCTTACTTCTTCTGCGCCTTATTTTTCTATGTCTTCTTCCTCTTCCTATGAAAGAACCACGGCCTCCTATGTTGAAGGTAATTCCTGGACTTGCCCTTCTAAAATCACTCGTTCCCCAATCCCCACGAATCGCACCTACCAACGCTAAAAGCCCCAAAAAAACTCCAATCCCACAGCCTATCAACAAAATCGCAGCAGCGCCCATGGGAGGTTCAAGGCGTGCATCGCTTGGGTCGTTGGAGTTGTAAAAAATCTCTAAGTTGGTGCCCACCATCATAGTTCCATTCTGTCCATATTCTAAGCAATCGTCCTCGGCTCCATCGTAGTCCTCGTAGTTTCCGATATGATATTGGTCGAACTGAGAATAATAAGTGGTATTTTCGACTATGTAGGATACGTCCAAATCAACCCAGCACTCCATTTCGTACCAATATTCGCAGTATTCATCGCCCCAACTGTCGGTGTAGCAATCTTCAATCTCAATCCAATCACTATATCCTGGGTATTTTGCATCAATCTTTGAGTCCACGGGTAACCATTCTTCATCGGACCCCAGATCACCTACAGATGCAACTGCAAAACCGATGAGGATGACGCCTATTACCAATACGACGGCGACTCCTGCGACAACAACAGGTCCACGATTCTCCAAGAGTCTGTGACCACTAGCACTGGAATCTTCTGCCTTCTTTTCTTCTTGATAGCGCTCCTCTTCGATGCGTTTTTGCTCCGCTAGGCTGAGGTCGGCGGGTGGATCCTGTTGATTTTCCTCATGCCACTGGGGCTTGTCCTTTTTCCACCACTCTTTTTCCACGATACACCCTAGAGAAACTACTCTTTGAACATATTACAGAATACGTGCCTCCTCCTAACATTCTTCAAGTGGAGGTTAGGGGTCGGTCTATCCCTGCACGGGTGGCAGAGTAGCTATGCAACGGACTGCAGATCCGTGGACCCGGGTGCAAATCCCGGCCTGTGCTCCATTTTCTTCTTTAGTGGAGCCTAGTTAGTTCGTTTAGATCCACCCAAGCATGTACGCGGCACCGGCTACAATAGCAGCTATCGCTGCATACTTGATCATGTCCGCATTGATTCCGCCTGAGCTCACACGAATCACACGGTCATTTGGTCGGACCCTTGCAGGGACCTTGATTCCGACATCGTCTCCTGCTCCTGCGCTCTCCACCGACTCCAGATTAATCTGCATCGATTCGACAGTCATCTCTATGTCCGTGGTAGCGCCTCGAATTCTGATGTTATCGCCTATAGATAGATCCCCAGTTAGAACCATAGCTGCTACGCTTGGCTTCCTGAAGAAAGACTGCACGCGACCCACTTCTTCTTCTGACACTTCATTCACCTCATCAACCGAGAAGGGCAACAGGTCATCAACTTACGGTTTCGTTTTTTTTCCACCATATTCTCTCCTTTTCGCTAAAAAATTGTGGTGATATTTGGTGGTTGATTTAGTGGAGTTTTGCATGCGGAAACAGTAATACTCAGCATACCAACTCCATAGCGTGGCAGTAAACTTGAGGCGCAGTCATGGGCTCCAGGCCGTCTTCCTCTCAGTTTTTTTGGGGTGTATTGTCCTAACTGCTTCTGCAGTCGCTGCGAGCAACCAGGAAACGACTGCAGAGCCTTCCATGGTGACCTTCACTTTCGAGGGAGAGTTCATGTTTCTCGCCCAGATGGAGTTTGAGGTATTCGACTCAAATCAAAACTCCGTCTTGAGAGTTAATCAAGATGAAAATACCGACGATCACCAACTTGTCCTAGCGCCTGGGCAGTACAACGTTGAGGCAAGAGCTAATGCAGGGCCATTATCGATTAGGATGGATTCAATGGAGTTCGACTCACAGGAGTATAGTCACGTTACGCTAACTGTCCAATATGTGTTAGTCACAGAGGTAGTCTCGGTATTGGCTCTAGTATCCTTGGCACTGTCACTGCTGAAGGCCACGAGAAGATTGTTTGGCCGCCCCCGCGGCGAGCTCCATGACCAGCGCCCCGGCCGCTGGCGAATGCAAGATCAGCGCCCCCACGGCGAGCTTGAGGATCAGCGCACCACGTTCGTACCCTCAGCCTCCCCTCAGGAGGGCCCACCTGTCCTCTCGCACCACCCTACAAGCG
>JAKURL010000027.1 GCA_022449345.1 Candidatus Thalassarchaeum sp.
AATCCTCTGGAAGATCTGCCGGTCCGTCATCCTCGCAGAAGATACACTGTGGCATCGAGCGTATTCGGTGGTCGATCCTTATGAAGCCTTAGATTGTTGTAGAAACAGAGGCTAGTGACTGTGCTCAAACCACAATCAACTTCAATTGGTCCAGACATGACAGGTGTATGTGGGAAAGAAGTCGTTGAGCTCATTGAATTGGATTAGTCGATTTCTTGATGAAACTCCTGGTGATGGGATAATCGGTGGCGCACCTAGGCAGGTACCAGGTGTTTGCTGGTCAAGAGTAAATCCGACACCCATGCCAAATCCCGCTCTTAGGCTGTGGTCAACCGAGATGGCCGGTGAATTAGGAGTCGAATCCGGGGAAGATGGATTACTCGGCGGCAATAAAATAGCCAAGGGAATGGATCCTTATGCACAACGATACGGGGGCCACCAGTTTGGAAACTGGGCCGGTCAACTTGGCGATGGTAGGGCTATAACTTTGGGTGAAGTTGACACCGGTGAAAAAATATTGGAATTACAACTCAAAGGCTCCGGAGTCACTCCTTACTCGCGTTTTGCTGATGGAAAAGCAGTGCTTCGTTCCTCAATTCGTGAGTTTCTTTGCAGTGAAGCCATGCACCACCTAGGCGTTCCGACAACCCGTGCACTATCTCTGGTGACGACGGAGGAAGACGTTGTTCGTGACATAATGTATGATGGGAGACCAGCCCCAGAGCCTGGCGCTATCATTTGTAGGGTGGCACAGAGCTTTATTCGGTTTGGAAGCTTTCAGATCCACACAATGTCAGGAGACCATCAGACTCTTCGAATCCTTGTAGACCACACCGTGAAGCATCATTTTCCAGGTCATTGTACTGACACTGATGTGGGTTTAATAGAATGGCTAAAGAGAATAGCAGACGAAACCGCATTAACGATCGCCCATTGGATGCGAGTAGGATTTGTCCATGGTGTGATGAATACCGACAATATGTCCATCCATGGGCTAACCATCGATTACGGCCCATATGGATGGCTAGAAGATTTCAATCCCGATTGGACTCCGAACACGACTGATGCTGGAAGTAAAAGATACAGATTTGGCCGTCAAGCACAAATCGGAGCGTGGAACTATGCTCGTCTGCTGGATTCTATGGCTCCCTTGATGGAAGAACCAGAAAAGTTGTATGAGGCTCTAGAATTCTATTACGAAGCCTACCAAAAACACAACAGCGGAATGTGGGCGGAAAAACTTGGTTTAGAGGAATTCAATGCTGGAGATCACGAACTGGTCACAGAATTGACATCAATTCTACAGAGGGTCGAGACGGATATGACGATATTTTTCAGATTGTTATCGGAGATTAAGGAACCCAATATTGACCATCTGAGATTCGCATTCTACGCCGAAGATGCGATTCCTGCTCATGAATGGAATGATTGGCTGAATAAGTGGTGGAGTAGGGTAAGCGGAAAGCCCAGTCAAGAAAAAATGAGACGGGCTAATCCAAAGTATGTTCTTAGAAATTGGATGGCCCAGTTAGCTATCGATGCTGCTGAAAAAGAAGACTATTCAGTTGCGATAGAACTCTATGAACTACTGAAAAGGCCCTATGATGATCAACCTGAGTATGATGATAAATGGTTTAAGAAACGTCCAGAATGGGCCAGAAATAGAGTTGGTTGTTCAATGCTTTCTTGTTCGAGTTAGTGACTGTGTCGTCACAATTAGAAAAGAAGACTACCCTTTGTGCAGGGAATAATTTCTTGACACAATCAATCAAAGGCCAATCATGGCCGAGGCCGGGTCCATCCTCACGACCACGATAATTGGTGCTTGCGCCTTCCTTATTCTGGTTGCTTTGAACATGATTTTCTTTCTAAATCAGGATAAAGGGGTTCTAGATTGGCTGAAACATGCAACTTCCAAGCAGAGAATTATTGCGATAATTGATGGGATTGTGACCTTCTTCTGTGCATTGGATTTCTTGCATATTCTACTGATCTTTCTCATCTAGAACGGAAGCGAATCGACATTCCCACCTGAGAGAATAACACCGACCTTGCCTATTCCTTCTAGCGACTTGAATTCCGGAGTAAGAACCGCAGCCAGTGACGCAGCCCCACTGGGCTCGACAACCATCCCTAGATTATCCAGAATCAATCGCATAGCTTCAATCACCTGCTCGTCGCTGACTCTGATGATAGTCTCAAGATGATCTCTGATAATCGGCCAGGTATGCTCTCCCAAACTGGTCAGGAGGCCATCACAGATCGTGTCAGGACCCGTTTGAGGCAGAAACTCTCCAGCTTCAAGTGATCTGGCAGCATCGTCAGCGCCTTCTGGCTCTGCTCCGAAGATTCGAGTTTCTGGATACATGGCTCTGGTAGTAATGCTGGTGCCCGATATCAAACCACCCCCTCCAAATGGCGAGACGATTGCACCCAACGCTCCTGCCTGCAGAAATAACTCGAGAGCTGCAGTTCCCTGACCCGCTATTACGTTCGGATTGTCATAAGGGTGGACCAGAGCAGCACCA
>JAKURL010000028.1 GCA_022449345.1 Candidatus Thalassarchaeum sp.
GTACCATCTGTGCGTCGATTAGCCCGTCGTTCCTGACGACCACCGAGTAAAGTTCGACTTGGCCCGCAACCGGATCAACCCCTCCACTGTAGAGCTGGTGAGCTTCGATGCTCAGTTCGGGTCGGGAGGTCTGAATGTGTATTTCGACATCCGGGTAGGTGTTGTTAGCACTGTCTCGGACAGTTACGTAAATCGTGAAATCCTCATCACTAGCGTTTGCAGGTGCCCTAATCGTCACGGTATGTGTTGCCTGAGTAAAAGCCCCTAACGTGTGTGTGATGGCTCCGGTCCTCTCCCAATAATCGGGTAATTCAGAGTCGTCGAACTCGAAAGTGAATATCTCATCCCCGTTGCCGGAATTAGTGAATTTCACTCCAATTCCAGAAGAGGTTCCCGGATGTACCCCATAAGTTTCATCCATCGGCTCTGTAAGATCAAAATCGCGTATTTGTGGAATGGTAACATAGATATCGTGGTAATTGTGGAAATATGATGGCTCTGGATCCTTGAAGAAAATCGTGACCTGTTGGCCACCCGCCACATAGTGTGCAACACTCTGATTTGGAGGTGTTATGCGGATGTGCAATTCCGTGAAGTTGGTTATTGTGTCCAAGCCGATTGAGAAGTTGGTCTCTTCGCCCCAGATTCCTGAGCCATTGTGGAGTTCAATTGTCCAACCATCCCCTCCTTCATTGAGGGGTAGATTACTTCCCTCGAGTATTGGGTAGGCCGTATATGTCTGGAAAGTTTCGTGTCCATCGTACTGCACACCCATATTGTAGTAAATTGATTCATAGCCACCATTTTCAATCGGCATAGATGTGGTTAAGTTAACATCAAAGTTCTCGGATTCATTCCATTGAGAATTGTTAATCATGTAACTGATAATGTACTGATTTGCCTTCCTAATGAGATTCAGCGTTGTAGGAGGTGTTTCTTGGTTGACAAGAATATCAATTCCTTGCTCGCCTTCGTACTCCATGGTGAGATTCCGCTGGACAATCAATGCCGTACATGATACGTCAATTCTCCCGCTGGGCAGTAGGATCATGAGATTACCCTCCTCGTCGACGGAAGAATTCCAGCTCATTCCAGCACCAATGTTGATTATTGGGTCGGGGGAATTGATTATCTGTGCGTTTTCGGTTTCCAGAACCGCTAATGTGTGCGCATCTCCTTCATAATCTAGCCATGATGTCGGGAGATTCAGCCATCCGCCAACTCTCAATTCGATATCTATCTCTGCTCCTTCCACAACACCAGCTTCAACCATAGCCATGGCAACCAGATTGTTTTCTACTGAGGTCACCCTTAGGATCCAATTACCAGGTTCAATTTGCGCTTCCCATCCTCCGTTCCAAGAACCATTAATCAGTATCTTGTCTGGAATAATTGAAACACGCTCAAAGCCACTAACTGGAATGATTTCCAAAATAATTGAGTCACTGATTAGAGAAAATTGCTGTTCGTTGATGTATGAGACATTACCTTTGACTTCTACCGTCCCCGCTGTTAGTTCAATATCGGACCAACTCGGATCAATGACCATCTGTAATGAGTTATATTCATCGGAGAATCCGGCGATTTCAGTATGCAACTCCCAGAAACTTCCTGCAGAAACAAAGACTCTCCAATCACCAATATTATCGGTAACTACTGATAGGTTGCTATCTTCAGAACTGAGATGAATGGTTACATTAGAGATTCCTTCGCCCACATCCGAACGATTATCATCATCGAAGTCCCAGAACACGTTAGAGCCAATTTCAATCAATCTAGAGGCGGTTACATTGACACCGGGATTTTCACCGGCAACAAGTTCGAAAGATGACTCGTTCGTGGATTCGATTGTCCAACGCTCCCGATCTTCGGTGAGATTTAACTCAATGTTCCATATACCAGGGGGCACGTCTGCTCCGACTTCTCCTAACGAATCGGTAGAATCCAGATGAATCACTCCAAGGCCATCTTCCGAAACGAGTTCCAGCGAGATTCCCTCGAGGACATCTCCCGAGTGATCCTCATACAGTACTACGTCGAAGCTCGCCACCTCCCCGGTCGACATCGAGATGTCGTCCGATGCCGTATCTGAAGATACGATGACTAGTTCGCGCAGTATCTCGCGTACGCCGGGGGAGGTCTCGAAGGCGCCTATTGTGACTATCCACTCGCCTTCTGGTACATGCGCTGTCCACCTGCCCTCGGAGTCGGTGAAGTGTGAAATCATCCAACCGCTCTCGACGTTGGTAATCCTGACCAGTTGATTGGCGAGCAGGCCGCCGCTCTCGTTGGTGAATGTGATGTTCATCCTCCATTCGGGGTCGAAAGCTATCGACCTGTCAACCGGGTTTCCGTTCAGGCCGATGTCGAACTGCGTAGTTCCCGATATAATTCTGGTTCCGAAC
>JAKURL010000029.1 GCA_022449345.1 Candidatus Thalassarchaeum sp.
GCAAGCATTCCGCTTAGGTCGAGCATGTCACGGAGCTTGGATACCAGCAACAACCCGGCGACTAGAGCGATGGAAATCATCTGGTCGTCGGAAAAGTAGGTCGATGGATCCACCATTCTGCTCGTTCTCGCTGCCTTGTGCAGCGGTCATGAAGGATTCCCCTGTGAGAAGTCCGTTCCCGTAGGAACGGAGGTATTTCCGAAACCCGAGCTTTTCTACTTGTTGCTGCTCCGAAGATTCAAGGGTTCTAATCCATTCCACCATACATGGCCGATGGGTCGGATAATGACTCATTTGAGTCCAGAGTTGGCAGAGCCTTGGACAAAATCGATGAGGCATCGAAAAAATTGGAGTCTTCAATCAAGCAAAAACTCGACAGGAGAAAGAGCGAAAAAGAGTCCGTCGCCAATGAAATTGATCACGATGATGAGCAATCAGACCAAGGCTCGACGTTGTCAAAGGCCCGGGAAGAGATGAGCAATGTGGGAAGCAGAATTTCCACAACTGTAGAGAAGGCAGATATTTCGGGCAAAGCAACCGGGATAGGTAATTCGGCCAAAGGTGCGGGGAGTGCGCTTTACTCCGTATTGAAGCGTGTCGGAAGTTATCTTCCTTACATCATCCCAGCAACTGTGATTTTCCAAACCGCCCTCTGGCTGGCTTATTTGTCCGAAGGATCTGTCTCTCACGATATTGTCGGACCGATGGCAGATGGATTGAGTGAGTCGGGACGTAATATCGCCATTCTAGTTTCTATATTCGGGGCCATTGGTGCCTACCTACTATCATCCACTTTCGATTCAAGTCTTGACTTTGGAGAATTCTCAATTATGATTGATGTGGCCGATGTCATGGTTGTGATTTTGGCCCTATCATCTGTACTTTACCTACTGAAGAAGTTCCAATCATTGTACTACCTAGCTGTGGTGTTTATCGGGTCTTTTGCAGTAAGGGTGATTGACGTTCAGGGCCTTTCCTACGATTGGAGTTCGGTTATCTCGATGACAATTGGGTTGGTAGGATTTTTCTCGGTCCTTTCGCTTCCCCTGTACAGAGAGAGAGTGATTAGGCGCAAAGAAGATTCTGAAATCGACACTTCTTTGCTGATTGATTCGGTTGATGATAGTGCAGAATCCTCATATCTCGACACCCGCGTGGGGGATTTAGGTAGTTACATGGAACAAGCGCCCGTCACAAAGCCCCGAAGGCCGAGCCGGAGATCCGAATACGAGTTGTACGAATGGGTTCTACTCCTTGCGAATCTAATCCTGTGGCCCAGTGTCGTGATAATTTCAGTCATCCTAGGTTCGGGGACAGAGGTTGCTGGAGACACATACAATTTGGATGAAAACTACCTGATGCTATTGGGTCCACTTATGTTGACGCTATTCTTCTTCTTCATGCTATACAAGATGGATGCCAACGCTAGGGACGGGAGCCTGTATGCTGCCGAGAAACAGTCATACCTTGATGAGATGGACAAGTACCTAGAGGCTAGGACTGCTTACTTGGAGCTAGTCACTCTCCAAGCCCAGAATAAGAAGCAAGAGATTCTCGATGGTTCTTCAGAGGAATAGATTCACGTGAGCACGGATTTGCAAACCGTCTCCGGAGTTCAGAATCCTAGCGAATTGGGGCCGTTCGGGAGAGCTTTCGTCGGAGAGTTTCCTACCAGAGGTACCCTGTCGATAATTGCTCTGGCACTCTTGTTTGATTTTGTGATTGCAGGAGGTTGGATATCCCTTCTGATTTTGGCCATCATTACGACATATCTGTCGATCTACTTCTGCTACAATTACATAGAGCCGTATTTCAGTTCAAAGGTTGGCGTAGTTAGGCAGAAGAAGCTGGATTATATTGCCAGTAAGGAACACATGGCCATGAGCGATATCGGCAAGTTGCTTCATGGTTATGGAAAATCAGCGGTTGGGCAGGTCTGGGAGCTATCTGGAAAGGGCTCCCTTAGAGAGGCATTTGAAGGAGTTCCTATTGACCCATCTGATGAACAAAAATCGATTGGTGCTAGTGACAAAACATGGGTCTCATGGTTAATCATTATTACATTTCTAGTAATCTGGATGATTGCTTCTAATGTTGT
>JAKURL010000003.1:0-98081 GCA_022449345.1 Candidatus Thalassarchaeum sp.
AGCAGTTGCCTTGCAGGTGGTTGGCCCCGCCCCACTCTTGGTCGTTCGCGCCGCCGGGTGTAGGACTCCCGTCAGACAGTTTCACCCAATTCCCACCCGAGTCGTACCCGTATGGAACGTCCCAGTCCGAGTCTTCAGCGCCGTAACTGACCGAGTCCACCTCCACACCAGAACTATCGAGAATCCGGATGGTGTCTCCGTCCCAGAAGTCGAACTCTATCCCCGTCCACGAGCGGTAGAAGGCGATGTAGGCACCTGCCTCGAGGACAGTTCCCCAGCCAATACTGCAAGCTGGAGATCCGCCATCGGCGATATCGTCGAGCCACCATCCTCCGAGGTCTATCGCATCGGGGGTCGGGTTGTACAATTCCAAGAATTGGTCGTTGTGGGTACCCATCGAACCGTCACCGTTCCAGTCGGTACCATCGTAGTTCTCGTTGTTCGGGGAAATCAGTATCTCGTTGATGATGACCGAATCACCAGTTCCCTGTGCTGAACCGGTCATCATCGGCGTCATTGCCATCATTAACATCAGCAGGGTCAAGGTAAAGGCTCTGCGCATTGGGCCTAGACGAGTGATTACTCCCCTTCAATCCAACCCCGAATGGTTCAAGCAATTGAATTGCAGATTTTCTACACTAATTCTTCTTATCAATTAGGCGAAGCACCGAAATACTGACCGAGTGCGAAGCACTCGCGTTAGTCATGCAGCGTAGTGGCAGAGTGGCTTGTGCGGCCCTAATGGTCATCACCATGTCTTTCGCTGGTTGTTTTTCAGGTGGCTCTTCTTCAGATGATGGTGTTTCGATTCCGGACTGGGATAAGGACATGGTGTATGTCGACAACCCAATGGGTCATTCAGATGCAAGGGCTTTCAATGTCAGTTCACCTTTCACGAACCAGTCATGGGGCAACTCAAGCTGGGCAGTCTTCGGAAATGAAGAGGGCGGCAATTGCTGTGAACACTATCTTGCCGCCACCAAAGAAGGTTGGATTCTCAACTTCGGTGGAGAGTACCCGACTTGGTCAGAAGATAGGGGGCACACTTGGCAGGAATATCGTCCAACTATCCTATCGCAAATAGGCTGTAGGGAACCCAAGCCAACGGTTCCAGGGCAAGAAGGTCTTGGCGAGGGAAGTATTGTCCAAGCCACCAATGGAGACCTCATTTCTATGGGTTGGTTCCCTTATCCTAGCACCAGCGGAGCAGACCAGTTCTACGCTTTCTTCTATGATGCTGAGGATGAGGATTGGAGTTGGTGTTTCAATCGTACTCCGGAGCCATTCTATGATCGCTCTTGGCAGGTTGAAGTGGTCGGTCCGATTAATGGAGGATTGTATGGAAATGGCGAATGGGCTAGCCTAGTCATCTCAAACTTCTGGCATCAAGTAGCCAATCTTGGTGGCCAGATTTCAACAGACGGTCTGAATTACGATTACTTCGACTTCCCCGACCGAGATGCAAACCTCGACATCATCGAGGTCGACCTTACGGCTGAGGTATTAAGTCCAGAGTGGGATTTTACCAAGCCTCACAAAGAGATGCGCGCCTTCCCTGTACCATCTGGTGGACTTTACTTCCCGAATTACTTCGTTGATGGAACCGATGCTTTCGTCGATACTTCACTTAATTGGTGGGCTGCTACAACGTTGAATGGCTCGTCTCTACCAACTCAGTATTGCGCATTTGATTCCTCTACCGCCTTACATTGCTTCGGTGGAATATCAGGTGGCGTTGGTATCACTCATTATATCTCATGGGACGGTGGTGAGACATGGGATTGGCAGGATTACAATCTTTCAGGAGTTGCTAGTGAACTAGAGGAATGGGAATGGCACTCAAACGGAGTCCACGACCTAATGGTTGTCAACATTAGATTCCAAAGTGCGGAGGGACCCGATGTCGACGTCGCTTGGCATGTGAGAGGTTTCTCACAATCTCTTGAGCCAGATATGATGACATATCTTGGTCAGGGTGACCTCGATTCCACATCTGGAGCTGGAAATGACATACGGTTTGACTTTGCAAGTATGGCCATTCTTCCGGATGGAGGCTCATTCATCGCGTACCATGACTCAACAGATCCAGATCCTCTATTCGGGCTAGAATTGCTTTTGCCAACCGAATATGGTCCATCGATTGCGATTTGAATCTAGGATTCAACCGAGAATTTTACCGAGACTCCATCCACCTCGAAAGAGTCTCCATTTGCAGAGCCTTGGTTAAGGCTAGAACTGCCCGCTCTAACCTCTGATTGCACATGAGTCCAATCTTCATCGGACAACTCAAGACCTTCAATCCAAACAGACAGCGTAATCGAAGCCTCAACATCAAGGTCGAGGTCCTTTCGCTTGGCCTGAACTCTGCGGATGATATCGCGCGCGAGGCCTTTGGATAGCAAATCATTGTCCAAAGCCATATCGAGAACCAGAGAAACATCTCCAATGTTCTCATCTGAAATGGTCGCAGCAGCGTATCCTTCTTTTTCGACTCTTCTCACTTCTATGTCATCCATCGTGATATCGTATCCCTCAAGGATGCAGATTCCAGCATCAATTTCGAGGAGTATATTGTCAGGGTCAGCCTCCGCAATTAGGGCTAGGACGGCTGGTAAATCCTGCCTACATTTCTTCCCAAGTGTCTTTCGATTAGGTTCGACAACGATGCGCTGGAAGCGTTCTAAGTCTTCCTCAGTAGTCAATGACTCAACATTCAGCTCGTTGGCCAATAATTCGTGGAATCGTGAAATGTCGGGGCCTCCGACAATCCATCCAGCCTTGCACGGAAGTCGCTGTCTTCGGTCTGCTTCCACACGAATTCTGCGACCGGCCTCAGCCAGTGTTCGAACCAAAGCCATCTCCTGTTCTAGCGCCCAGTTTTGAGGTGGCAGGCTGGACTCGACTAGGCTAGAACCAGCCGGCCAATCTGCAAGGTGAACCGAGACGCCGGTCAGGTCTCGGTGGATTTGGTCGGGCATGAATGGAGCAACCGGTGCCATCAGGCGACAAACTGTCAGCAAAACCTCGTGTAGGGTGTGCTGACAGGCTCGTTTGTCAGTTGAATCCGCCTCATCCCAAAGTCTACGTCGACTTCGGCGGACATACCAATTTGACAAGTCGTTCACAACAAATGACTCCAAATCTCTACCAGCTTTGTGGAAATCCCACGTAACGAATTGGTCGTGGTAGGCATTGGCGACCGTGTGTAATCTGGAGAGAATCCAACGGTCGAGAGGGCTTCTCTCAGATACTGGAACGAAGCCCTGCTCATCATCAGCATCAAAGCCATCCAGTGCAGCGTAGTCAGCGTGGAATCGATGTACATTCCATAGTGTCAGGAACATCTTCGCATAGGACTCTCGAACTCCGTTTGGGTCGAAATTGGTTGGCGACCATGGAGCACTCTGAGTCATCATGTACCAGCGAATTGAATCCGAACCTTCCTTGTTGAAATGATCCCATGGGTTCACTACATTTCCTCTGGATTTTGACATCTTCTTTCCGCCTTTATCCAAGATGTGACCAAGAGAGAGACATCTACGGTAACAGATACTATCGAATACGGTAGTTGAGACCGCCATCAGAGAGTAGAACCAACCTCGAGTCTGGTCAACGGCCTCGCAGATGTAGTCAACAGGGAATGAGCCATCGAACTTGTCATGATTCTCAAAAGGATAATGCCATTGAGCAAAGGAAGCGCAACCAGAATCAAACCAACAATCCATCACATACGGTTCACGAACCATTTCACCTGAACAACCATCAAATGGGCAGTGCAATTTTACATCGTCAACATAAGGGCGGTGTAATTCTGGGGGCATCTGAGAATCAGCGGTTTTCATTTCCTCCATTTCAGCAATGCTGCCAATACAGTGTTCTGTGCCACAATCCTGACAGATCCAAACAGGAATTGGAGTCCCCCAATATCTTTCTCGACTTATTGCCCAATCTTTGATGTTGGACAACCACTCTCCCATGCGCTTTTCTCCAGTCCAAGATGGCGCCCACTCCACTTCCGAATTGTATTGTAGAATCTGCTCTTTGACCGCGGTCATTCGAACGAACCAACTGTCCATTGCATAGTACAAGAGAGGGTGGTCGGTTCGCCAACAGTGTGGATAATCGTGAGTATATGTGTGCTCTCTGTATAGCAAATTCTGCTCAGCGAGCAAGTCGATGATATCAGAGTCGCAGTCCTTGACATATCTACCATCTAGTAGTGAGTGAGTCCCTGTGACAAATCGGCCATCAATTCCAACGGTGTGCTGAGCAGGAAATCCCTCCTTCATTCCGAGATTGTAGTCCTCCTCACCATACATCACCGCCGTGTGAACAACACCAGTACCGTCGGTAGTAGTGACGAAGTCAGCACCCACGATAGTCCATGCGGCTGGGTGCTGTGATCCGTCAATTGCTCCAGGGAATAATGGGTCGTATGAACGTCCAACTAACTTGGAGCCTTGGAATTCTTCAATGACTTCGATTTGGTGTCTTAATACCTCACTCATGAGGTCTTTTGCTAGAATCAACTCTTCTTGCAAAGGAGCGCCGCCACGTCCTTCCCAAGAATCCGATGGCGGGGCACTAATTCGTATCCTAACATAGGTCACATCTGGCCCGACCGCTAATCCAACATTACCTGGCAGTGTCCAAGGGGTTGTGGTCCAAGCCAGAACCGATGCGTCGTCATCAGAGAGTTTGAACTTAACAAAAACCGCAGGCTCTGATACTTCCTTGTATCCAAGTGCAACCTCGTGACTTGAGTAGCTGGTTCCCGTTTGAGGGCAATATGGTAGAACTTTGTGACCTCTGAAAAGTAATTTTTTGTCGAACATTTGCTTCAGTGACCACCAAGCGGATTCGATGTACTCGTCGTGTAAGGTGACGTATGGGTCATCCATGTCGACCCAGAATCCCATTCTCTCAGTCATTTCACGCCATGCTTGCTCATAGGTCCAGACGCTTTCCTTGCATTTTTGGTTGAAGGCTTCCATACCGTAGGCCTCTATCGCCTCGTTGCTCATCAGATCCAATTGCTTCTGTACCTCGATCTCAACGGGTAGTCCGTGGGTGTCCCAACCACCCTTTCTTTCAACGATATGGCCTTCCATAGTCTTCCAACGGCAAACCATGTCCTTGAATAGCCGTGAAATAACGTGGTGAATCCCCGGTCTTCCATTCGCCGTAGGAGGCCCCTCTAGGAAGGTGAACGGGGACGCACCGTCGCGGCGCTCCTCAATGCTCTGGGCGAATGTCTTCTCATCGCTCCAGGTCTGCATTAGGGCTGTCTCGAGGGCGACCGGGTCGAGGTCGCCTGCTGGCGTAGGCACTACCATCGAGCGGTCGAACCGCGATGTCGCCTTGAACTTGAGGGGGTCGCCCGAAGGGCGCTTATGGTTAATTGGAAGGGTTCAAAGGCGGGCTACGCAGGGTTCTATCCATGTCAGATACCATCACGCTCGATGTTGGCGGAATGACTTGCGAGGGTTGCGCTTCTAGGGTGCGCGACGCACTTCAAGCAGTATCTGGCGTTGCATCCGCTGATGTTTCTCATGAGCAAGGAACAGCGGTTATTTCTCACGATGGCGCATCGAGGGAAAATTTGTCTGGGGCCGTCAGGACAATCGGCTACACAGTCGACGGTTTAGGGGAAGATTTCCATTGGCGAGATGGCAGTGTATGGAAACAATCTGCGCACAATACCAAGTGGTGCTTGATTGGCTGTAGCATTGGTGATTTTGGAACAATTGCTGCTTTCCAGTTTATTTTCATCGACTCTGGTTGGAGTGCAATGATGATTATGGCCCTTGCAATGTTCAACGGAATAATGACTTCAATCGCACTAGAGACAATTATTCTCTCAGCACAAATGGCATTGAGGGAAGCGTTCAGGGTGGCAATTGGAATGTCCCTCATATCGATGCTTTCCATGGAGGCGGCAATGAATATCGTAGACTTGGTACTGATGGGTGGAGCCAAACTAACTTGGTGGGTAATCATTCCAATGCTAATTGCTGGTTTCCTAACTCCATGGCCATACAATTACTGGCGTCTGAAGAAATATGGTGTAGCCTGTCATTGAAGTAGGTGAGAATATGGTGAATTGGAGTGGTCTGGCGGACGAAATCACCGCATGGATAGGTGATTATGCTGAAAGTAACGGCATTTCCACTTTGGTTATTGGAGTTTCTGGAGGTATCGATTCTGCAGTAACCTCGACACTTTCTGCTCGAACTGGACTTTCTACGATTGTACTCAATATGCCAATTCATCAAGATCCCGAACAATATGAATTGTCGAACCGACACATTTCTTGGCTTGAATCAAATTTTGACAATGTTGAAGGTAGACTAGTCGACCTTACTGGAACTTACAACACATTCACTGACGAAATGGCCGAGCACGATTTATCGCCGCTAGCATTAGCAAATTCTCGCGCACGCTTGCGCATGACAACCCTCTACGCCGTTGCTGGCTCGACTGGCGGAATAGTCGTGGGTACTGGAAATAAAGTCGAAGACTTTGGAGTGGGATTCTTCACAAAATACGGCGACGGTGGAGTCGATATTTCGCCCATCGCCAACCTGATGAAATCCGAAGTTTACGCGGTTGCCACCGCACTTGGAATCGTACAGGAGATTCAGGACGCGGCACCGACCGATGGTTTGTGGAATGATGGTAGAACAGATGAGGAGCAAATCGGTGCAACTTATGCAGAACTAGAATGGGCTATGGGTCACGAAGAAAACCCTAGCGATGAGGAGTTAACAGAACGCCAAAAGCAAGTATTGGAAATTTACCGCGGCTTCAACAAAGCCAATTCACACAAGATGAATCCAATACCCGTTTTCAAAAATAAACATCGTCAATGAGGGGTGCTCGTGACAATGCAACTATGTGGAACCGAAGAGGTCCGAGTTGCAATCGAGAGGGGGGATTCAGTATCACTGATTCTAGTCAAGAGGGGTAACGAAAATCAGGCGGTGAAAGATATCATTTCAATGGCTGAAAAGTTGGATATTCGTGTGATTGAGGGCTCAGAGAACGATTTGTGGCGTATGGCAAGAAACAATTCTGATGGTACTCCAGATGTTCTTGCATTGGTAGGAAGAAATCCTTCTGCAAGCTTTGAGGAAGTTCTCGAATCGGGTGGACTCATCTGGATGTTAGATGGCGCAAAGTATCCGGTAAACATCGGATTTTGTATTCGAACCGCTGAAGTTTCTGGAGCAGATGCAGTAATTGTAGGTGGGCCGCTCAACAACGAGGAAAGAAGCGCTGCAAAACGCGCCTCGATGAAGTCAAACAGATTCATTCCTGTTTTCTGGCGTGAGGCCATTGACTCCATTCAAGCCACAAAAGAGGCAGGATTCCGAATAATCGCAGTTGAAGACATTGGAGAAAACGCACCATGGGAAGTTGACCTGAAAGGCAATATTGTCCTAATTGTCGGTGGCGAAAGAGAAGGTATCAGCGAACAAGTCTTGTCTGAAGTCGATGAAATAATTAGAATCCCAATGACCGGATTCGTCCCTTCATTCAACTTACAGGCTCCGCTATCAGCGGTCGCTATTGAAGCACAAAGACAACGCTCAGATCAGTGACCGTGGTCTAACCATCCCATTTGCGATGCCAAGAGCAGTAGAATGCCAACAAATGCCATTCCCATTAACATTGGAATAACTGTGGCGCGACCAGTCTCTGGGTTGTGAATGTCAGGTAGAGTGTCTACTGTGGCAACATAAAGGAATGAACCTGCAGAGAATAGCATAACCAATCCAAGCGTTGCAGATTCGATATCTGCTAGTGCTAGGTAGGATACGATAAGCGCTAGAGGCGTCGCTACTGAGAATAGTACTACATCCTTAATCGCTTGACTCTCATTTTCTCTCTCATGCATTGAGAAGACACCAAGACTGAATGCTGCTGGTGCTTTGTGAATCAATACAGCAGCGATTACTGCCGTAGTTAGTGCAGATTCACCGGAAGCAATTGCAGCGCCGATAGCAAGACCATCCGCTGCTGCGTGTAGGGATAATCCAGCTACTAGAGTCCATCCAACCTTGTGATGGTGAACGTGTGCGTGTCCGTGTTCCTCACTGTGGTCGTGATGTTCTTCGTGGACCGCGTGTCCGGCTCCGCTGGCCTCGAGCAACAACATTAGGAGGAATCCAAGGAGAATTGCAAGACCGTACACTGCAACTGGAGTTTCTTCATGCCCTTCTTCTTCATGTCCGTGTTCTAGCACCAAGGTTTGAATCTCTGCTAGCCCAGTTGCTGCGTCGATATCTCCATCTTCGACTTCCTCAATCACGTGCATGATTTCTTCAGACAGACTTTCTTCTACCTCTTCAGATTCGGAATGCTCTTCCTCCTCACCATGCCCCTCATGATCTCCAAACAAGGCTTCTATTTCCTCGATTGCAGTTTCCGCATCGATTCCTCCAGCGTCGTGTTCTAGGAGAACTATTGCTACCTCTCCACCGATAGCTTCGTCTCCATGTTCGTCGTGCCCTTCGCCGCTTGCTAGCTCAAAGCCCTCTGGGACTACAACGAGCAATGCGGAGGCGATGATGATTCCAGAAGCAATTGCTGTAATCGATTTCAAGCGTTTTTGGTCATTGAAAGGTGAACCCTTGATTGGCATCAGTCCGAATGCTAGGGCGATAACTAGGGTGATTGCAGCCATGGTCAGTGCTGTTTGCATGAATCGGTTCGAGTGCTATTAGATATTTCAATAATGCTATTAATTAGTCTAGGGTGCGACATTCATGGCTAGCACAATAGTCTCCTTCAGCTCAACCCGCGAGTTTGCAGGTGAATTGGACCAACTAATGCGAGATAGCGGCTACTCAAACCGTAGCAGATTCCTCCGTGATGCAGCGATTAGGTATGCTGAATTGATGAAGTTGGGAGATATTTCAGATATGGAGGATGTATTGAAAGTAGACGGTACACTGGTCGTATATTACCAGCACGACGCGCGAAAAGATCTCGAAAGATTCCGTCACATGGCTGGAGTACATATCCATTCCTACCATCATTCATGTCTCCGAGCATCGCACACATGTGTCGATACAATACAACTCAATGGCAGAGTGGGAGCAATTAGACAGATGACTTCTGAACTCAAACAGACAACAGATGTTGACAGAGTAGAATTTCTTGTCTCACCACAACGCGATAAGGGCTGTTGCTGAGGCTATCGGGCTCTCTAGGCTCAATTCGCTTACCTGCTGACAATAATCCCAACGCTTTGAAGGAGTGTCGCTGCCGCGGCATCAGCGTGGAGATACCTCCTGAACTGCAATCGATGCTCAGCGGAGAGCACGGCCCAACCAAGCAAAAGGCCGCAAGATTGGTAGTTGACTTGGCAGCATCAGCGGGGGCCTCCAAATTTACCCGTTGCCAACATGCCCATGTTTCTGGAGTTAGTGTAATCACCGGCGGCCACGGTTTGAGACGATTTCTTTCGGACCTCTCCGGAGATCCAGAAGGAGTGGTTTCCATTCCAACCACCTTGAATTCCGCAGGTTGTGATCGTGAACAGATGGAAGAAATGGGAATCGATTACGAAAACTTCCTCGCTTACCAGTTCGAGATTATTCATGCATATTCTGAATTGGGTATCGAGGCTACATTGTCCTGCACACCCTACGATCGAGGCATCGAAATGGAGTCTGGAATCGGATCTTGGGCTGAATCGAATGCAGTTTGTTACTCTAATTCGTATACTTCTTTGATGACTAATCGAGAATCAGGTATCTCCGCCCTCGCCACTGCACTGACCGGATGGGCTCCCCTGTGGGGTCTTCACATCGAAGACAATCGTATTCCGAATGTTTTCGTGAAAGTGGAAGCGCCCATGGAGAATCTCGCCGATTGGTCAGTATTAGGTGACTGGATGGGTATGCAATTGAAGCCAGAATGGAATCTTCCTTGGGGAATGATGCCTCGAATAGTTGGTTTACCAGAGGGTGCAGATTTTGAAAAACGCAAGGCTTTGACCGCTGCTGCTGCAAATTATGGCTGTCCAATGCTCTGGGCTGACGGACTAACAGTATCTGCACCAGAGGTATCGGCGTATGAGGGGGAATTGGTGTTCAGCGAAGATGACCTTGCTCAGAGGTATTCGGATTTAGCACCTTCCGGAACTGTTGACCTAGTGGTAATCGGTTGTCCTCAAGCCAGTGTTGGCGAAGCTAGGGCAACTGCAGCGGCAGTCCGCTCTCGAATGGAATTGGGACAGAAAATACCGGACAGAAGATTGTGGGTCTTCACAAGTGGTTACAATTACTCATTGTTGCAGGCAGATGGAACAGTCGACCTGCTAGAAGAAGCCGGTGCTTTGGTTCTGAAAGACACCTGCCCCGAGGTTACTCCCTACAACCGCTCAAAGTACAATCATCTGCTAACCAACTCGCTGAAGGCAGAGCATTATCTGAAGAGCGGATTGAATCGTTTACCAACCAGTGTAGCACCAATCGAAGAGTGTGTTGCACACGCATTTGACCCTAATTTGTCCGAGGGCCCTCGTCCTGTCTTAGGTGGAAAGAAGGCTAAACCTCTCGCTTCGAACAAAACCGTACAAACAGGTACTGCAAATCTCAATGGAAACGGTTTGCCCAGTCAAACGGATTGGACAATTAGCGGTAAAGCAATGGTTACCGATGTTCCAATCACCTATCTAGGCTACGTGAATAGGGATACTGGAGTAATCGAGGAACCAGGCCACCCTCTTGACGGAGTGGCTATAGAAGATACAATTCTGATTTACCCGAAAGGATCAGGTTCAACGGTCGCACCTTTCGTTCTGATGGGATTAATCTACACAGGTAAGGGTCCCAAGGGAATAATCAATCGAGATGTATGCCCACTTACCCTTCCCGCAGCTAGCCTACTTGCACTTCCATATGCCTATGGATTCGACGAAGATCCTACTCTGGCAATCAATGATGGTGACTCTGTGGAGATGAGTTTAGAGAACAGTCAAGTGCAACTGACAGTTGTTTCTCGCGCGGGCGAGGATTGATGACCGAAGGGCATCGCAGAGGGGTTGTGAATAAACGCCCAGATCCAGACCCCTGTCGAGATCAGGACCTCGGAAAATTCGAGGTTACGGTGAGAGATGGGGCCGCAAGGTTGGGTAAATTGTACACTAAACACGGGGTATTGGAGACCCCTATGTTGCTACCTGTAATCAATCCAAATATTCGCACTATAGAGCCTCGAGAGATGTGGGAAAAATATCGAGTAAGTGGCCTGATCACAAACTCATACGTTACTTGGAAACACGAGAAACTCAGAGAACCAGCACTCAAGGATGGAATCCATTCTCTACTAGACTTTCCTGGAGTTATCGTAACCGATTCAGGCACCTTTCAATCCTACGTCTATGGAGATGTCGAAGTCGGTGTTGAGGAAATTGTCGATTTTCAACAGAAAATCGGAGTAGATATTGGCACAATGCTGGATGTATTTGGCCGACCCGATATGTCGAGAGAAGAACTTGAACATGCAGTAGAAGAGACCGCAAACCGTGCATTAGATTCACTAAATGCTGCTGGAGAAGAAATGCTCCTGAATGGACCTGTGCAAGGCGGTTTACACGACGACCTCAGGGCACAAGCAGGTTTGCTAATGGGTGAATTGGAGGGCGAGAATCGAGGCTTTGCAGTGCACCCAATTGGAGGGATTGTTCCCTTAATGGAAAAGCAACGATATCTGGAATTATTCCGTATTCTTCTTGCTGCTCGGTCAACGATTCCACCAAATCGTCCAATTCACATGTTTGGCTGTGGGCATCCAATTTTATTCCCGTTGTGTATTGCGCTTGGAGTTGACCTATTCGACTCAGCAGCCTATGCTCTCTTTGCCCGCGACGATAGATTGCTGACTCCTACTGGTACGGTAAAACTTGGGGATTTGAACGAATGGACTCACAACTCCTCGACCCTCTTCCAACACACACCTTCTGAGGTTCGTGAGATGGAAAAAGAACAGCGCTCAACGCTGTTAGCACATCATAATCTAGAGGTCACGCAAGCCGAACTCGCTAGGTGTAGAGAGGCGGTCAGAAATGGAACTATCTGGCAACTCGCCGAGCAGCGCAGTCATGCCTCGGCGAAACTTCGGGAAGCCTTCGAATGGGTTCTCGAGCAAATGGAAGAACCAGCAGAAGGTCCAGTTGGAGAAAGTGTTCTGAGAACCATAGCATCAACAAATCCAGTTCGAGGTACAGCTGAGCAATTTTCAGATGACATCGATAGCCGCCCTCATCTGCTACATCTGAATGCCTTATTGGCGATGAGATGGCGGCGCCCCGGCTCTTGGTGGGACGGCTCGGATGAAAAGGCCGAACGTGTGGGTATTTTGTCCGGAGCAGAGCCTCCGTGGCGTGATTCCGCACTTGGTTCTGCGGTAAGCGCGTTAGCAGAAGAACCCCGTTCAATTCTACTAATATCAACACCTGTTGGCCTAATCCCATTTACACTCGAGGATGTATCACCTTGGTGCCACGTAGAATGCTCAGATGAGCTCTGGGAAATGATTCTCGATGAGGACGAAATCGATACTTGGTTGGAAGACCTCGGGATATCTGATTTACCTCTTGATATTCATCTCTGTCAACCCGATCCACAGAGTGTGGCGGGAGGGGGGAATCGAGATAAAATCCGAGACTGGATCGACCGTTGCGCAATCGTCGATAAATTGTCATTATTCTGTGGAATTTCACCCTCAGAAGCTTGCAAATTATCTGCTGAAATGACATCGCGTAGGTCTCGCACTGACCGCATGGTAAACGTGAATTTTGCAGATGTTCACTGTCTGTCTCCTCGTTTACCTGATGGGGCTCTATCCCTTACATTAGCAGGTGCAGAGAGACTCCATACTCTCAATCCATCTGCACCATCAAGTTTCGAAGAAGGTGTAGTTGCCAGTGACCTAGATCACCCAGGAATGCCAAGGGTCTTGTTGATGGACGATGCAATTCCATTCGTAGGAAAGGGTCGAAATGTAATCCATGGATTTGTTCTCGGCGCAGATGCCCACATAATTTCCGGTCAGCCATGCTTGGTTGTCAGTAGCAAAGGAGAATTGGTTGCTCATGGGATTGCAAATGCAACAGCCGATGATATGGCCTTCTTTGACAAAGGGATTGCAGTAAAGGTCCGAGATGGGGCAATGAAATAATCTCGCTAGCCTTTGTCAATGATGCATTAGCAAATGCGACGGGGATTCATTCAAGTGATTCAGGCTCTCACCTTAATCCGACTCCCTTAGGAGTCGTACCACCGGAGATGTTCAGATTGAGCGAGGGTTTTGTCATCGAGACACGTGATTTGAGGAAGTTGTACGGCCCACATCTTGCCCTAGATGACGTCGATATTCAAATTCCTCGAGGTGCGGTTGGTATTCTTGGACCGAATGGCGCAGGTAAATCGACTTTCTTCAAGTGCCTGCTTGGACTGATTACAACAACATCTGGAGAGGGTAGCGTTCTTGGTTTTAATATCAAAACTCAGGGAGACATGATCCGTTCTAGAATTGGATACATGCCCGAGTATGACTCACTAGACCCAGACCTCAATGCCATAGATCAGGTCAGATATGCTGGGGAATTGCTAGGTATGAATCCAGCCGCTGCCATGCAAAGAGCTCATGAGGTCTTGGAATACGTTGGACTTAAGGACCAGCGTTACAGGAAGATAGAATCGTTTAGCACGGGGATGAAACAAGCCACTAAACTAGCCTGTGCCATAGTTCACGACCCAGAGATATTGATCTGTGATGAACCGACTAATGGGCTTGATCAACGCTCTAGGGATTTCATGCTGAAAACTCTCCGAAGAACAGTCGACGAAGGCGGCGGAACGGTTCTGATGTCAAGTCACGTAATGGATGATGTTCAGGAGGTTTGCGACCGCGTTGTTTTGATTCACAAGGGCAACATTGTGGTTAACCGGCCGATTTCTGATTTAGCAGACCAAATCGAGAAAGAGGTCGAGGCAGTAATTTGGGGCGGCGCTTCAAAAATGGAGGAGGCTTTGCAAGCCGATGGTCTGAAAGTAAGGCGAATGGGTAGAGTAATGAGAGTCACTCTCCAAGATGAGAATACCATTGATAGGGTCATCTCAATTGCTGCAAAAGCGGAAGTTCAAATCCGAGAATTACGAGAATATGAACCAGACCTAGAGGACATATTCCTACTAATTATGGACAAATTAGGTGCTAGGGTCAAGGGCGCATCAGAATTGATGACTTCGAAACACACAGGAGGTGGAAGAAATGCTTGACGAAGATGCTAATGTTGACGAATTCTCAGGTCAAGAGCCTCCAACTTCGGTGCCAATTAGTCAACCTGAGTCTGAATTGGGACAAACTAGGATGGAAGTGGCTTATGGTGCCGGTGATGGCGACGATGATGCGAAAGCGATTGTTGCTCGCAAAGCCTCAATGGGTGTTCTATACGAACAAATATATCGCCCTTGGGATGGAGAATTAGGACCTAGATGGGTTCGAAATTACGCCATCTTCCGACACCATGTTTACGGCATTTTCAGTGGCAAGGGTCATCGACATTACAATCCATTCGTTCGTCTGTCGATATTGATTATTTTCCTTACATCATTGACACCGATTGCGATGATATTCCTATCGGTTACAATCTCTGGAGGCGAGGGTTCAGATTGGCTTAATCGAATGTGGGGGGTCAATCGATACAACCTATGGGGTCAAGTTCTCGGATACTTTCCGAGAAATCTGTGTATGTGGCCACTGCTCACTGCTTTGGTGGTCGGAGGAATGATATCTGATGATCGTAAGAATGGAACTAGTGCGATTTACTTCTCCCGTCCGGTTACTAGGACCGATTACACTGCGATGAAGTACCTCTCATCTGCAGTCGTTCTCGGCTTTGTCATCGTCTTTTCTTACATGCTGTACTACACTTCTGCAATAGTGTTCAATGGAGAGGGATGGGCGTACCTAATCGATACACTACCAATATTCTTAGGCGGCCTACTCGCAGGAATTCTGCTAGTAATTACCTACACCTCAATCGGCATGGCTCTTTCCAGTGTAAGTCAGAGTCGTTTCTTTGCAGCAATTGGATTCCTAGCGATAATTTTTGGAACAAAAGTCGTCGCCCTAATGATTGAACTTATCTTTGATACGACCATATTCTACATCCTCAGTCCATATGATTCTCTGGCTCACGTTGGTCAATGGTTGGTTGGTATTCCTGCAAATTATGAACATTCATTGGCCCTATCAATAATTTCAATAATAATTTACAACGCTGCCTCGATAGGTTTGCTCCTCACTCGAGTCCGTTCACTGGAGGTGACTCGAGAATGAGTACAAAAGCGACCCCAGCGGTGCTTCTGGAAAAGTGCTCTAAGTGGTATGGTCAAGTAATCGGAATCAACGACATATCACTAGCAATTGATGGAGGAGTCACCGGCATTCTAGGGCCTAACGGTGCAGGGAAATCTACCTTGTTTAAACTCCTGATGGGACGATTGAAACCCAGTAGTGGAAATGTTCGATTGTTTGGTGTTGATCCTTGGGTAAGCACTTCGCCATACCGTCGTGTCGGCTATGTTGCTGAGACTGAGAAATTGTATGATTGGATGACCGGTCATGACTTTGTTTCAACTCTTGCCCGACTGCATGGAATGACCAGAGAAGAGGCCAGCGAGCGAGCATCTCACGTACTTGATTTCGTAGGGCTTGGGGATGTTGAAAATAAGGAAATAGGCAAGTATAGCAAAGGCATGAGGCAGAGGATCAAGATAGCCCATGCTTTGGTTCACGACCCTGATTTGATTATCCTTGACGAGCCACTGCATGGTTGCGACCCAATAGCTAGAACCAGCATAATGAGCGTAATTCGAGATTTGGGCAGTCAAGGAAAAACCGTGCTAGTCTCTAGTCACATCCTTGACGAAATCGAGAGAATTACAGAGCAAATCGTCATCCTACACAATGGAAGATTGCTAGCCTTAGGAAATCTCCATGCGATTCGCGATTTACTCGACAAACATCCACATAGAATCTTGATTCGTACTGAGAATCCTAGAAAATTAGCAGAATACTTCGTTACGGAAGACCCTGTCTATGGAGTTAGGTTTGCTGGAGAGGAGGCCTTGGAGGTCTTGACAAACGACCTCTCAGCAGCTCATAATGTGCTTCCGAGAGTCATAGTTGACTCCGGTCTGAAAGTGACTTCGATTGAGAATCCTGACGATAATCTCGAGGCCTTGTTGCGTTACCTTGTAGGAGGTGCTTCGTGATGGACAAACAAGGTAGAGGCCTCGCTGAGACGGTATGGACACGGCTGGATAGGAAGGCGGGAGCGATTACAGAATTAACAATTCGGCAATTGAGACACCGCCTTTCGACATGGGTGGTTTTGGCGGTTGGTACTCTATTGCTAATGTCCTTACTGGCTATGTTTATCGCAGGAGTTAGAGGAGGTTGGGAGCCAATCGATAATGACGGCGACTCTCACGATTGGGACCAAGATGGATATCCAGCTGGTCAGGAATTTAAGTATGGTTCAGACCCATACGATGGATTTTCTTTCCCTGGTTCAGGTTTCTTCGTCCAAGAGGGTTCATTCGAGTGGGGGAGCGTTGGCCTTTACTCTGGCAATCATACTTGGCGGTACGCCACAGGTATATTCACCTACACATGGCTAGACGATTCGCAAATCGGAGGGGAAGAAATTATCGAAGTTGGCTCCCTTAAATCCTGTCCCGAAGGAGAACTCTTCGAAGACTTCTGGATAGATTGGGGTGATGGCTGTAGAATGGATGTGAATAGAATAGCAGTTCATGAAGCCTCATTCGTTGGAAATGGCACATTTAGGGTGCAAGAAGGATTTTATGCGGAATGGGGCCATTTCGAAGATACATTCTATGTTGAACCTGAACCCGCTTCAAATTACATCGATGAGGATGACATAGATTGGACCGGAGACCCTAATGGAATCAACGGTTTTGATGATGACGGGGACTGTCTCAGAATTGGATGGCCTGAAGATACCGAGCCTGATTTTTGGTGGGGTTGGGATGCCAGGCATCAACCAGATCGAAACGGAAACGGAATTCCATGTGATGTGGCTTGGATTAGCGATTCAAGTGGTAATATCATACAGATTAATCCTGATGATAACGTGGATGAGGACCCTAGCGAAGAATCGCTTGCTTACGAGGACGCACATCGAGCGTTCATCATCGGTACCGGAAAGATTGCCTTTGTGATGATTCTGGGAATCTTCTTGCCGCTCTTCCTATCGTTAGGATTAGTACGAGATGAGACTGAGAATGGCACTCTGCATTATCTTCTTTCAAAGCCAATCCATCGTGGCGAATTCATAACTTACAGAATTCTTGGTTATCTTATCATCTCAGGAGGATTCGTTCTAATTATGTCCCTTTTGATGGGGTTGGTTACAGCATCGCTAGGTCCTGGAGATTCAATATTCAGACTAAATGATATGATACTCTGGTTCGGAATTGCTTTCGCGACGATTTTGGCGCTTGCTGCCTATGGAGCGATATTCAATACACTGGGTCTTTTATCCTCAAGATATGGAGTTTACATTGCCTTAGTTATTGGTGTATATGAGTTTGTAATGGCTGTACTTACTTTAGGTGGTGCTACTCTGATACCAGTACTCTCGGTCTCTCATTGGACATTACAGTTAATCGACTCTATCGTACTCATTGTTTGGCCAAATACCATAGAAATGCATCTTATCGCAACTGCATTCGATTTACCCTCGGGAATTAGGGCTTTTTGGAATCCTCCTGTTCATACTCTGGGAACTGATAATCCATTCATCTCCGGATTAATTTCGGTCGTTGTCCTGTTATTGATTACCACAATGATGATTCTATTTGGACAGGCTCAATTCAAACGAAGAGAGATAATGTGATTTTTTTTGAGGTGGCCTTCTAAATGGAAAAGATAGAAGGGGATTTCAGCCAGTTTTGGCGATTTGATATGCTTCCTCCGATTAATCGCCTATCTTGGTGGTGGTGGTGGGTTCTCGTACTACTTCCCGACCCCGTTCATCCAGAACGCTCGAGGCAGTTGATGGTACTCTGGTCTTCTAAGGAAACGCCTGCAATCAGAGTGAGTGGTCACTGGTGGATACCGAAAACTCGAATGTTGATTGATGAGGAAGGTGGAACAGTCATGTCTGGGATGGTTTGTGCTTGGTGGTATGATGGTGAGAAAATGTACGAACCACTTATGATGAAGGAATGCAGAATGGCAGCCATTGACGATAAACACCCACTTTGGCCAGAAGAGGCAGGAGAGACTGGACAAGGAGCAGGAGCAGTAGTGCCTTTGAGCTCAGAGGATCTATCTTTTGGATTACGGCCCGCTCGGAGCTCCTTTTGGTTAAATCTAGCCAGTGATCAAGCAAAGGTTGCAGAAGGTGCTCCTAAGGATTTCAGCGTAACTATGAGTCCTTGGTGGGAGAGACCAAGCACTGCAAGATACAAGAATAATGTCTACGGTTTGAATATGGGGTATGATATCCAAAGAGTTCACGGAATGAGAGCAAACGTGAACATTGATGGAGAAGAGGTAGAAGGCTCGGCGTACATTCAGAAGGTCGGTGTACAAGCCCCAAGCGTCCCTTGGTTTTGGGGAATGCTGCACTTTGATGATGGGTCCTATCTCGATTGGTTCTTGCCACATGTTTCACCTTCAATTACCATGAAGGACGATACCCCATGGTCACAAAGAGACTTCTTCAGGTGGCCAAATATTGGAACCGGTTTATTCCATGATGCCAAGCGAAATAGAACTGAGAACTTCAAGCGATGTACCGTCGAATTAGAACGTCAAGAGGGAGAAAATGCTCTACGGGATGAGCAAGGAAACTTGCTCCCTCGATTTAGGATTAAAGTTTGGAATGGCCGTACTCAGGTTTCCATTCATCTGCGAGCAACCTCTCGAGCAAGATGGGTGTTTGACCAGCCTACTCGTGCTGGTTTCGTTAGTCACCTGACTTACAATGAATATCCATTGGAGGTGGAAAAAATAGCCATACTTGACGAGGAAGGATTACGCTCTGTAGATGATTATCAGTGGATTAGAGGCAATGCCGAACACTCATGGGGTATTCTGAACTGATTACTAGCAATTCCCGAAGGCCAACGCCGCACCGTTCATAACTAGCATTACACTGAGACTTAACCCGAGGTATAGGGATGAGTGCAGACGAGGTTGTAACACAAGCGGCTCAACTGATTACTATTGGAGACTATGCAGGCGCGATGGCGGTATTCGAGGTCTATACCGATTCCAACCCCGATGACCCAGCCGGTTACCACGGCTGGGCTGAGGCTGCACTGTTTGATATACAAGAGAACGGTAACCTCGACGACAATGGAAATGATAGAATTAACGAGGGACAAATTGCTGCTTACTTCCGTAGAGCAGCTAGCATGGCTCCTGATAATGCCGATTACAATGCGGCGTATGCCAATGCTCTAGTTGAATTCGACCGCATTCCAATGGCTGTAAGACAATTGCACAAGTTGGTTGAAATCGGTAAGTCCTCAGACGATGTGGATGTGTCCTTCCACCTTTATGAGGCCGCACGAGGGCTAATCGACGCAATCGATCTGAAGACCAACTTTGACCGAAGTGCACCCATCGCTAGGCAATATATCTCCGAAGCGGTATCGTTCGCACTATTGGGCCTTGGATTTACTTCTGTTGAAGAGGCAATCGAGTATCTCGGCCTCGAAGAGTGATGAGGGTTCAGTTTGAGTGGCGACCTAATGATGGTCGCATTTGGCTATCATGGAGCTGAATTTCACGGTTCGCAAATCCAGCCTGATGTTCGAACCGTACAGGGGGAACTGAAGAGAGCTATCGAGAGACTAGGGTGGTGGACTGATGATTGCCTTGAGATATCAAGTAGGACAGATTCTGGTGTAAGTGTGAGGATGAATATGGCAACTATAACCCTTCCAGAGAAGATTGCAAAGAATATCGAAGAATCTGTATTCGTGTCTGCTATGAACGACCATCTACCAGACGATTTGCTGGTTTGGAAGGCTTGCAGAGCCCCTACAGGAACTAGATCCAGATTCGCGGAAAAGAGGCTTTACGTCTATCGTTGTGATATGATTTCAGGCTGGCCCCAAGAGGTGGATTTTGAGAGATTCAAGACGGCGTGTCAAATCTTCGTGGGTTGTCATGATTTCACTAATTTCTGTAGAATTGATGGAGGCCGTAGTCCGATTCGAACTATTGATTCTTGCCAGCCTTGGTTGGACAATTCCGGTCGAGTTATCGGTTTCTCGGTCGTTGCAAAATCGTTTCTCTGGAATCAAATTCGCCGAATAGCCTCTGCACTGCATAGATTTGCAATCGATGAAATTGAATTAGAGGAAATTGAACAGTCTCTACAAAATCCTCATGAGGCGATTGACCTAGGTCGTGCACCTGCAGAGGGGCTAATTCTGTGGTCTCTTAAACACAACGAATTCTCTCATGAATTCGAGTATCCTACAATTGTAGAGGGAATTAGTCTACCCCCCCCTGAGAAAAGAGCTCACAAGCAATGGTTGAATTTGGCAAGGATGGAAAATAGTTCGATCTTACAGCGAGAATTACTTAGACTAATCAAGACGTAAGGTGACTAAATCACCATCTGAGCAGGGTAATCCCTCTCTCAAGAAAACTCTTGAAATGACCTCAGCGGTTTTGGTATGTCTAGTCAAATCTGGAATCAGAATAGCACATTCTATCCAATCATCCCCATTTGCTGAAATACTGGCAGGAAAAGCCGTCGCTCCACCAAAAGAACGTCCATCGCGCTCGAATCCTGCAATTCTCACAGGTTCAATGTCAGAGGTTGATTCTCCTTCATCTAGACCAGCAAGGATTCTCAATTCTCGATAAGAACTGATATCTTCTTCTAGAACATCCACATTGAGAGTGCCCGGCCACGCGCCAGAACCAAGAACCGATTTGAACTGCTCTTGATAGTGACTCTGAGCCATGAAAACATGGGCGCGACCAAGTCCGCTAGTCACTGTCCCAGACAGTTGCATGACCCTGCGTTGCGCCCATCGCAAATAAGCATCAGTATCTGGCCTTACAATTCGATGCTCCAGCCTCTTGTCCCTATACTAAGACCAGCGACTTCAATTAGCCGAGATTGGGGGCTATTTGGGTCATTGAGTGGGTTGGTGTGGTTTAGATGAATTAGGATAATTTCTGGGCCTTCATCTGTATAATCTTCTAGTCTGGAAATTGTTTCTTCCACGGTCGGGTGAGGAACTTCTGTCATGTCTCGACTAGGTAGTTCATCCCCATTCCAAAATGTTGCATCCAACAAGATATGTGTCAACCCGAGTGAGTCAAACCATTCTCTAGGTTTGGAATGTCCAACTAATTCCAAAGTCTGTTTCCAATCATCGTGGTCAGGTAGGAATAGGACTCGATTTTTCCCTCCCGCAATTAGAATTGCATGGGTGTCTGAGGAATCATCTCTGTGGGGAACAGGTATGAATTCAAACCTGATTCCACCTTGCTCAAGCATAGGCGAAGCCCCTGAATTATTCCGGTCTATCCTGGTAAAAGGTTGCATAAGATTCCTCGATTGAAGAACAGAGGCTACTGAATCGCTGACAACGAGGCCAATGTTTTGGCAACCCATAGCCTCTCGACCAAATTGTCCAATTCCTTCGATATGACCTAGGTGAGCATGTGTAAGTAATACTGAATCAGGCCTTACAGGGTTATCCAAACCACAAGCATTAGCCCACAGTCGTAATTGCTCTGGCAATGCTCTAGTCGCTTCGATTAGATGCATACCGCCATCCAAATCTTGAACCCCTAAAGAAACCGGAAAACGGGCTCTGGCAGCATTTTCGAATGCTGCTGAACAGTTGTCGCATCCACACCCCGCCTGTGGCACACCTCCATCTTGCCCAGTCCCGAGTAGAGTGAGAGTGGGTGGTGGGTTATTCATGGGCTGGGAGTATACCTAGTGCTGAAAGAGTCGTCGATGGAGTAAGTCTGCTGTTCCGATGAAATCATCAAGGTCGCCGACCTGTCAGGTGCGTGAGCGGCGACACCTCATGGATGAAGGAGCGCTACGAAGCGCTGAAGAGTCAGGGCTTGGAATGGAACCCTCCTATCCTTGAATCCGCTAATCAGCCGCGATGTACAATGGACGGCCGTTCAACAATCATGCTCTCAGCGAACAACTATCTCAACTTAACAAATCATCCGAAGATAATGGAGGCGATGATCGAAGCCACAAGAAAATATGGCGCTGGAAGTGGCTCGGTTCGTGCTATTGCAGGAACGATGGATATCCATCTGGAGGCTGAACATAAGGTGGCTGAATTCAAGGGTGTGGAAGCCTCGTTAATCTACTCCGCGGGATATACTGCAAATGTGGGTCTAATTCCAACATTGGTGCAAGGAAAACAGGATGTAATTATCAGCGACGAACTCAATCACGGTTCTATTATTGATGGGGTCCGACTAACCAAAGCCCAACGAGCGGTATACTCGCACAATGATATGGGGGCTTTGGAGGCAGTCTTGAGAGAGCATTCTGGTGCTGATCGAAAACTGATTATCACCGACGGTGTATTCTCAATGGACGGTGACATCGCTCCCTTAGACGAGATTTCTGCTCTCGCCGAAGAACATGAAGCGATGGTCTACGTCGATGATTGCCATGGAGAAGGAGTTCTAGGCGAATGCGGCGCGGGAATTGTTGACCACTTCAAGTTACAAGGTAAGGTGGATTTTGAAGTTGGTTCGTTTTCCAAAGCCCTAGGCGTGCAAGGCGGTATTGTTGCTGGCTCAGAGGAGGTTCGCACACACGCCCTAAATCATTCACGTTCTTGGCTGCTTTCTGGAAGTCAACCACCAGGTGTAGCAGCTGCTCAGAAGGCTGCGGTAGAGGTATTGGTGGCGGAACCCGAACACCATGCAAGACTTTGGGAAAATACAAATTATTTCCGAGATGAGTTACAATCGCTTGGATTTGATACCGGCCTTTCTGAGACCCCAATTATTCCAGTAATGTGTGATGAATCTGCAACCGCAAAAGCATTATCTCAATCTCTCGCAGATGAAGGTGTAATGGCTGGAGCAATCACCTTCCCTATGGTAGCGAGAGACAAGGCTCGAGTTAGAACTCAAATGTCTGCGGGTCTAACCAGAGAAGACCTAAATGAGGTGCTCAGAATCTTTGAGCAGGTTGGGCCTAAACTCGGACTAATTTGAGGTGGTAAGTTGGTTGAATCCTCTAGCCTAAACGAGCAGCAAGTAGAGGCGATGATGAAGCGAATTCATGCAGTTCCAATCATTGAGACTTTGCAGATGACAATCCTTCGCTTAGACGAGGGTGAATGTGAGGCACACGTTCCACGTGCTACAAAGTGGGACGGTATCTACCAGACATTCCATGGGGGATTACTTGCCACTATTGCTGACACAGTAACCTGTTGGGCGATTCTAACTAAAATCGGTTCAGACGCCAAGGTTGCAACTACCGACTTCAACATTCGATTTCTGAGACCTTGCAATACAGATGTTCGATGTGCTGCTAGAGTCATTAAGGCTGGAAGAACGATGAGCCTCTCCGAAGCGGAAATTTACGATTCCGAAGATAAACTCGTGGCTGTTGCTCAGGTCAATTACATCAAATTGGACTAGTTGATTCTCATTTAGAAAATTAGGCCTCTGCGACGACCTCGTCTAGGTCGTCGTCATCTAATTCATCGGACTCAGGACTTACTTCTGGAACAATAGTTCTCTTCATTCCATCAAATGGATCTAATCCACGATCTATGCGATCTAACATTCTCCATCTTGGTGCATATGAAAGATGAATGTAAAGAGGGCCGGGCAGTATTGCTAAAAACCAGCCAAGACTATTGACAAAATCAGGCGCATCCCCAATCATCGCCCAAGTCAGTAAAAGTAGACCAATGAATGGGACAGGGAATAGGTAGCGTCTACGATTTTCAAGTCTTACAGGGGGTCGCTTGAACATCCCTGAAATCAGTAGGGAAAATCCTCCCAAGCTGGCGGTCATCGCACAGAATATGAGACTGATTGTCCCCCAATCGTATGCTACCTCCTCCCAAGCTGTTGAGTCTAACCAACCAGCATAAGCAAAAGGAACGATTAGTGTCAGGCTGGCGAGAATGCCGTAGACTATTCCTACGAATACAGGGTGACATATCGTCAATGGGTATCTGAGAAATAATTGGCTCAGAGACCCACCTTCGAGCATTATCCGGTGGTCGTCATCCAGCCCCTCAAGAGCCTCACGCCACACAGCCATCGACCGCCGGCACTAATCCAATTGTAATACCGTTCCTGCACAAATTATAGCCAATTGGAGCATTTTCACTAATTTTCCAACTCGATACGGACTGAAGTGGTTTCAAGATTCCATTTTGGCTCATCATTCGCAGCGTCCCGAATAAATGGAATCAGTGAGACGCGTAAATCCGCTACATCAACCCCCCAAATCCCATGTTCTATACCGGATAGTTTTGTGAGCAATTTCGAAGCCATATTTACAACTCCCCGAATTTTCTTTTTCTCGTAATTGTACAACAAAGCTGCACATTGTATGATTCCTTGAATTGCGTCGGTCTCGACTTGTTTGTCGAGGGATTTGAGAGATTTCCATAGGTCTTCCCAAGATTCATGGGCGTGCCAAAATCCTCCTTCGTCGAATAAACTACAACCCTCGATAAACAGATTCTTCTGCGTTTCATCGAGTTCTTCCCAGGCCATCAATTGCGGATCATGAGGCATAGGTTTGTCCTGATTCATCGCCTCACACTCCCTTACGCCTATGGACGCAGACATTATGACCAGTTCCCTGCCGAGAGCAAACGATTGGAGCGCGATGGGATGGCCGAAGACGAGTCGTTGTTTACCATAACAGAATCACATCTTGATAGTGGTATGCGTGGTATTCCAGTAGGAACCTGCAAAACCTCATTCGTTGATCCAATAGAAGGAGTTCACTACGTGGGATACCCTGTTGAGGATCTTGCAGACCTAGAAGAAGAGGATGTAATCTACCTACTCATGAACAAGAGATTGCCGACAGAAGAGGAATCAGAGGCTTTCCGCATAGAACTGGCTCATAGAGCAATGGACATGCCTACCGGTGCCCTCCGTGTCCTCGAATCTCTGACCCCAGGAAGCGGCCATCCTATGGATTGGTTATCGATGGGAATCATGGCTTTGGGCGCAGCAGACACAACTGGCGATGTTCGTACCGATTCAATGAACCTCATCGCACGCATGCCTGAATTGATGGCACGAATTTTCTTACTACGAGGTGGCAAGAAGGAAAATCTCCAGCCGAGTAAGCCAGAGTTAGGACTGGTTGAGAATTTCGTTCACATGCTCGGCATGACTGGTGATGAAGCCGAGAAAATGAATCACGTTTTACGATTTTTCTTCATACTACACCTAGACCATGGCGGTGGTAATCTCTCGACATTTACCGGCAAGGCGGTGGCTAGTGGTCGTGCGACTGTATACGCCTCGATTGCCTCGGCGATGAATGCACTTTCAGGGCCGCTCCATGGTCGCGCGAATCAGGCCTGTTTGGAATTTGTTCAACGAATTGGCACTGACGATCCAGTCGAAATCGAAGAGTTCGTCCGCGCTGAGTTGGCCGCAAAGCGACCAATCTTTGGTTTCGGACACGGAGTTCTGAGGGCAGAGGATCCAAGGGCACGATTGCTAATCGGACTTGGCGAGGAAGTCTGCCCCGATGATGAGAATTATCGTATCGTCAAAACACTCAGAAAGGTTGTGCCTCCAATTCTTAAAGAGCATCCGAAAATCAAGAACCCTTATCCAAATGTCGACTTGGGAAGCGGTACTTTACTGCACGCAATTGGATTCCGCAAACCGGAGTACTATACCACATTCTTTGGATGGTCTAGGGTTGCGGGCATCTGTGCACAAGTCATGGATGAGCGCAATGCAAGAGACGGCCGTGGTACTCCGATTTATCGACCGAAGTATATCCCTCGAAATCAACCTCACCGAAGACTGGAATAATCAAAGCATTCAGTGTTCTTCACCCGAACCGCGGTGTCCAATAATTCTTGCGCACCCCCACGGACGACCTTGTTTCAAATCTCTCGCCCAAGACTCTGGACTCCCCGACCAATTCCATTTATTGGCATCGGAAATTATCTCAGTCTTTTGGATATTATCAGGAATTTCGTGCCACATCGGCAAGGAATCTGCAGCCTCAAGCAATAGGTCAGGTCTTTCTGATTCATCGGCAGAATTCAGTTTGTTTCGCCATTCTTCGTCCAAAGGTTGGCTAGCAGGCCGAGGCCACCGCACTTCGCCAGCCGGTAAACTATGCACCGTCGGATCGATGTGATCTGAAATTAGGGTAATTCCAGCTTCTAACATAATCGTCTCAAGTTTAAGTGGGGCTGGCCAAACATGCAGTCCCATCTCCTGACTAATCCTGAACAAACGGTTGAGCCCCTTTCCAGTTAGGGATACTGGCGCTCCAGGGTGAACAAACCTCTCCCATCCATGCAGATAGTGCAGAGCCATTCCTACTACTGGCATCCCCTTACGTCGACGGTCTCTAATCAGGCCGGCTACTGAATTAGAAATGAAATTCGGTGAGCCAATCAATCGTTTAATCTTGGTTTTACCCCAAGACCTGAGATGTGGAGATAACTGAGTATTTGGAAGAGTCATTCCACTAATTTTGACCGCTTCTGCAATTTTTGGAGAGAATCCGTAAACCATTGTCGAACGCTTTGGTAATTCAAATTCATTCAATGAATCTTCTAACTTGGTCATCATCGAAGCGAGATGATTCGCATTGTCAGAGATTTTGGCAGCTGGATGGGGGACTTTCAGTTCGATGTTTACGGTTTTTGACGAACTTCTCCATAATTCTGTAAATTCCTGACTTCCGAGCAGTTCGTCGAATTTTTCCACACCTTTAGCAGAGATTTCTGCAGATTGCATTACTTCTAAGCATCTTTCATTCTTAGGAGAATTTCCTGTAAATAGGTCATCGTGCCAAAGCATCAATTCACCGTCAGCACTCAACCTCAAGTCGAATTCAACACCATCGACAAATCGCATACCATGTTCTAGTGCTGCGATTGAATTCTCGGCGGGGCGCATCCAACTGCGGTCTTCTGACACAGGCCTTCGAGCGCTCAGGGGGTATTGAATACGCCCTCTTTATCAGTAGGTTTGCCGCCCTAATGCTCAAACCCCGTCATACCACCGGAAAGTTAGGTACTACCATGTCGGAGACCGTAGAATTGGATAGAAAATCAGACCCGCAAGCAGTGAAAGGATACGCCTTCTATGATTGGGGTAAGTCAGCTTTTGAGACCTCAGTCACAGTTGCGGTATTACCCGCGTGGTATGCTTATCTGTTCTTGAAAGCCAATGGTTTGACCACCGAAATTGGTTCAATCGAAATGACAGGTGATGCTGTTTGGTCATTATCTGTTGCAATTGGAACCCTTCTGATTGCAATTGTCAGCCCATCTTTGGGTGTAATCGCTGATCGTCGTAGAATCAAGATGTGGTGGCTAAGGATTCTAACCTATGTTGGCGCTGGCGGTACCCTACTGCTTGCATTTGCTCCGATGTTACCAGTTGATGCTCAATGGCTATGGTTGATGGTCTGTTTTATGTTTGCTAATCTTGGTTTGAATGGTGCAGGTGTTTTCTACAATGCATTACTACCTCACATAGGTGCCGATGACGAGATGGATAGGATTTCCAATCTCGCTTTTGCCTACGGATATGCTGGTGGAGGTATACTATTGGTAATTCACTTGGGCATGGTACTAGCCCTTACTGGTGATTGGGTTATTCCGTTTGTAATGGCGTCTTCTGCAGCTTGGTGGTATGGTTTTGCATTATTGACATTCAAGTTGGTTCCAGAGCCTCCAATCAAGGATGAAATGCCTGCCTTGGGCTTAGGAGAATCTGCAAAGTTGGCTTTAAAAGAAATTCGAAAAACCATTTCTGAGGTGCATAAATTCCGGACCCTATTCATCTACATGCTTGCATATTTCTTCTTCATTGACGGAATAAACAGTGTAACAGCTCTTGGTGGTATTTTCGGGACTACAGTTCTTGGGGTCACCACCGTCGAGCTAATTTTCACTATCGTAGTCATTCAGATTGTTGCCGCTCCTTCTGCTATTGGTTTCACAGTACTTGCAAAGAAAATTGGAACCAAATCGGCACTAAATGTAGCATTGGTCGGCTGGGTTGTGTTATGTTTCGCAGCACTTTCTTTTGCTCCTCTAGAATTTGAAAAACATTCTGAATACCAAGTTCAAATTGAGGAAGTTGACGGCGAATGGCATTACACGCCACATGCTAACCTCGAAGGGACTCCTATAGCTGTGGAGGAAGGAGACGATGAGCAACTCTGGGCTGCGGATATTCTATCCACTTATGGTATAGCAATCATAGACGATGATTACGAAGATTCTGTAACTTACAAATGGGCTGGCTTTGATGAAGATGGATATTCAGTAACATTGAATTTAGGAGTTATTGATTCTGCTTCCGTTCAAGCACTGATGGCTTCCTTTGAGGAAACGAGGTTTTCAATTAGTGAAAATGGAGGGACTAGCGTAGTTGGTATCGATCACCCAACTAACCTTGGAGATGGAAAGTTGGACTTCATTCCTAAGGCAGTTAGAAGCAATGTTTGGGAACCCTTGGGTCTTTCCGTTGGTTTGCAGTTCCTAATCCTTGGTGGGTCAATGGGTACTCTACTTGGGGGTTCACAGGGTCTTGCTAGGAGCCTATTTGGTCAGATGGTTCCTGAATCCAGAAGTGCAGAATTCTTTGGCTTCTTTGGTTTCTTTGGAAAGGTGGCTGCATTCATCGGCCCACTACTCTATGGATTGATGACTGTGATGTACGATAGCCGAGTTGGGATTCTTTCTATTGCTGTGCTTATTCTAATCGGTACAGCAATGATGAGATGGGTCGATGTAGATCAAGGTCGACAGGACGCTATGGAAGAAGATGCTCGAAACCGAGGCATCGAACTCTGAGCAACTTAGCGACTAGTGTATCGCTCTATCAGTAGAGCAATCTCTAGTAATATCAACATCGGACCTCCGATTAGGAACATTGAGAGAGGATCTGGCGGCGAGACAAAGGCGCCGAAAACCGCAGCAGCAAACCACAGAAATGCTCTATTATCCGTGACAGCACTACGCTCAATCACACCAGCTCGAATCAGCATAATCAAGACTAATGGTATTTGGAAACTTAGAATTGAACCCATGTAGAGCCCAATGATGAAGCCAATCCAAGAGCGCAATTGCCAAGTTGAGTCTAATCCAGCAGCACTTGCATCTGCTGCGAGGTAATCAAGTAGGAATGGAATTAGCACCTCGTGAGCGTAGATGAATCCCATAACTCCTAGAATTGCAATACTGAGTAAGGCGAAAATGAATCTGGACATTCCTCCCGCGCTAGATTCCACAGCGACTCGCTTCCCCTCAGCGATTATTTTCCTGCCATTCAGTGCAAGGTCGCTGACCAAGGTGACTGCAAATGCTGCAAGCGCAATCTGACTTGCAATTCTGAGCTTAAGGAGTATAATTTCCATCGGTTGTAGAACAATTATTTCCACACCCACTGGACGGTATCCATCTGCATCTAGGAGGATTTCAATCATCACCTCAGCGCTTGGGTAACCGATGATGAATCCAAACAGAAAGACCCCGACAAGCAACCGTGCTCGGCCTCTGAGGTGGTCGAATATTGCACGAAGTTCCGCTCGCGGTAGTAGGTCTCCGGATTCGGCCACGATGCGCGGTAGCGAATCATGTAGGTGAATGATTCGCAAGTGAGTGGCTGCTAATTTTTTGAGGAAATTACTTTCTTACAATAATAGTCAACAAATCTCCATCCTTTAAAAGATGGTCCAATCCAACCCATTGCCAATCGAATTTTGCACTTGGACCCTTGACCCTTGCATAGCGAAATTTTCTTTCAAATTCTCTGTGCAATTTTACACAAACATCCCTTACAGTAGAGGTATTCTTGACGATTAGCGGTTCAACTAAATCTGCTTCCTGACCCTGAGGTTTGAGATAGATCGACATAAAGTGTAAATTATCGAAAATGAAATCTTTCATTTCTTCGATTCCTTCTCCTGTCTTTGCAGAAACTGGCAATAACGGCCAACTTTCTGGAAGCATTGACCTCGCCTTCTTCAGGTCTTTCTTTGTGGCGAGGTCAATTTTGTTCAGAACCACAACCGCATCCGAGTAGACACGATTTCCTGCAAGTGTGTCTACGATGTGGTCATCGGTGACATCGGTTCTGAGAGTTACATTTGCAGAAACAATTCCAAAGCTGCGAATTATAGCTTGAATCTCTTCGTCGGTTAGATTGGTTTGTTCGAGCGTTGAACGCACGACAATTCCTCCACGCTCGGTTCTGTCGATGAATACCTGTGGCTTGGGCTGGTTCAGTCTCATTCCTGCTTTCCATAATTCCATGTCTAGGATGTCAAAATGTGAATCTTGGAATGGGTCTACAACAAACAGTACCATGTCACAGCTACGAATGACATTGAGAATTTCACGACCCCTGCCTTTTCCTTCAGAGGCGCCCTTAATCAGCCCTGGCAAATCGAGAATTTGGATGGTGGCACCACGATGGTGAAGCACTCCTGGGATACAGGTTAGGGTGGTGAAAGCAAAGGTGCCAGTATCTGATTCAACATCGGTTAATTGTGAGATTAGACTTGATTTACCAACGCTTGGAAAGCCGACAAGAGCAACCGAAGCATCACCGGATTTCTTTACCTCAAATCCGGGTCCACCACCACTGGCTTTTGCGTGTGCTTGGGTTTTCTCTTTCTTTTCTCTTAGGGCGGCGATTTTCGCTTTCAATTTGCCAATGTGCCCTTGAGTGGCTTTGTTGTATTTTGTTTTAGAAATCTCTTCCTCGAGGGCCTTAATTTGCTCATCAATGGTGGCCATGACGAACACTCCTGCCCTCGTTGGGGGTGATTCTATGCGCTAGCGTGGAGTTCTTCAATTCGATGTAGCCATAAGCCGTTAAAGGCGGGAAGCGAGGATTGATGATGGGCGACTCACAGGGTTAATCGAGGTGGGTCTGTGGTCGATGTGATTCTGCGATTAATCGATCCCAATACACTTAGCCGATTACGCTCGATGAGCATTGAACAACTCGTGCTCGCCTTTGAGAGTGGTCGACTGAGTGAGGAGAGACCAGCCGGTGACCCTCGTTTTCATCGAAGTTTTTCCGTTGATATTGAAGGCGACTTCTTGGAATGGGCTGACAAATCCAATGGTGAACTAGACGCAGAGGCATCACTGATTCTTTGTGATTGGTCTAGTGTTGCTGAATGGCGCTGTTGGGACGGCAGGTTATTCCTCTACGTCGAGCCATTACTCGAAGAGCGATTCGAGGATGCGGATGTTTTCTTCAACCCGGATGTTTGGCAAAGACTCGCTGTTGAGCTTTCGTCTAAGGATCGTGAGTCATATTCCGAATCTGTAATCTTGGATTGGATGAAGCGAAGAGAGGATCTAGGCGACACCCTAAATCCCGATGAAGACCCGAGAATTCTACCCACAATGGAATCTCACAGGTCGTTAACAGAGAGCCTTTTTGATTTCATTGAATTGTCTAAAGAAGACGGCCTGATTTTGTTAATCGGCCGCGAGTATTTACACGCTGAGGACTGGAGTCTAGATGGTGTCACACTTTCTGAGGTGGTAGCATGACAGATTTGCCTATGGAACCTGCACCACCTGAATCAGAACCAGAGTCTGGAATTGTGGTGCTTGGTAGATTTCAGCCATTTCATCTCGGCCATCAGTACATGCTAGAATCCGCAGCGAAGTGGCGCGATGAAAACAACCCAACTACAAATCTGATTATCGCCGTAGGATCGGCCAATCGTCCTCAGAACTTGCAAAATCCTTGGACTCACGAAGAAAGAAGTCAAATGATTGAATCATGGGCTCATTCAAAGTCTATGGTAAATTATCTGATTTGCCGAATTCCAGATATCGAAGATCCTCCAAATTGGGTAGAACACGCCAGCCGCTACCACGGAAAGGCGGGTGTATTGGTGACCACTGATATGGGAACTGCAGAACTGTATACTGCGGCTGGTTGGGAGGTTGTTTTACTTCCATTAGAACAGCGAGAACGCTTTGAGGGCTGGAGAGTTAGAGAGACTGCCAGAATGCTCAGTACAATAGGAGACGAAGAGGCGTTACGTGAGGTTCTTGGAACTCTAGTCCCTATGGCTATTCTCGACCATCTTATCGAGACCAATGGATTACATCGTCTGGCGTTTATGGGCGAAGGCGGCGAGCCAGTTGGTTGAGTGAAATTCTCAACATTCCTGACAAATAACGTCTTCAATCGTTTCTTCATTTATCCAAGCAGTAAACCAATCAACAAAAATTACTCCATTGACTTCTAAGGTGTAAAATCTGCTGTCTAGAAGAATAGTGTGACCTTCACCTGGGGTCATGTAGAGATATTGGTCCACACCATGCAACTTCGATTTGTTCATCGAATGCATAATTTTGTCTTTGTATGGTATACTCATGTCATTACCCAATAAAGCGCTAAACATACGCATAGTTTCATCATTTGAGTCGGTGAATCTAGCAAACCTAATGTCATTGTCGACATTATGTGTAGCGATTACTAAATCTCCAGAGTCCATTTGATTGAAATTCAAATCTGTAAATGATTGTGGGAAATCAAGTGTGGTATCAGCTAAATTCCATATGTCGTAGAAATCATAGGTATTATTTGTGTAAAGTCCACCACTTCCGTCGTTGAACACCATTATCTTAGCAGTTGGATAGTCAAGTGATGCTTGTGCTCCATAGAATGGTGAAGGGATTGAACCAGCGCTTGAACCGGTCACAAGGATAGTTTCCGCATCTGGATAGTTTTCTAGCATGTAGGAATATGCGAATTGCCCATTTGCGTGTCCATGGTGGCTGACGTTGTTGTCAGAATATACACCTTGACTGAATCCAAGATGAACATCTCCTGTACAATATGGGACGTAAACCCAAGACCAATCTGCAATTGGGTTAGATGGGTTTCTGAAATTTCCAATTCCGTAAGTGTTTGAATGGAATATTGAAGCAATTTGGGGGTCATCGTCGTGCACAGTAGTTTTGTATGTGCCACCTGGATTCTTGCAACTGTGATCTTCCCAGCATGCGCCTCCTCCTTGGAAGTAGAGAATGACCCTAGTGGGGTCTGCATCCCTAGTCCAGAAAGTCCATTCCGAACCATCTGAGCATTCACAGTCTTCACCACCATCTCTCTCTACCCAATTAACTCCGTACTCTGACTCCCAAGGAATCAAACAAGATCCATCATCGTCGGTAGCGGTTTCATCATAATTGTCAGCTGCAGAATTTGTACAGCCTGCGATTTCATGGATGTCGAATAGTCCATCGCCATCAGAGTCGGCGTATTCACATTCCCCATTATCTAATTCTGCGTTGATATCGAAGTTAGAGGCTAATTTGTCAGTGCAACCTCGTTTTGGGTCAACAGGACCTTCAGCCGTACAACCAGACAATAGCATGGAAATTACAATCAAACCAATGCAAATTTTGTCTAATTCTAGATTCATATTTGCATCGCAACTGCCTAAATCATATAAATCCGTTCAATTTAGAATCTTAATCACTAACAACAATCACTTTTGCGGGTCTAAGCACTCTGTCGTGTAGCATGTATCCCGATTCAATTTCTTCAATTACGAGTCCGACTTCTTGACCTTCAGATGCAGGTACAGTTGCGATTGCCTCCATTCGGCTCGGATCGAAGGCCTCTCCCGTGGTCTGTAGAATTGTAACCCCTTCTGATTCAAGAGCACTCTTCAGAGAATCAAGAGTCATTCTGACGCCATTTGATATCGCCTCATTGTCGCCATTTTCATTCGCCAGTGCTTTTTCTAACGAATCTATTGCTGGAATAATTTTAGACGCCAATCCAGCGGCTCCGAAGCGAATTGCCTCAGAACGATCTCGCTGCCCTCGTTGTCGAGCATTTGCAATTTCCGCCTGCGAGTACTGCAATTCTTTCTGGAGTTCGGCTACCTTTGCTTCTAGTACAGCCATCCCATCTTCGGCTTCTTCCGTATCTTCGACGGCTTCCGACTCATCATCTGGCATGGTAACTCGGTTCCGAGCACCATTCAAGAATCCAATGGTTGTTCAGATTGCAACAAACCTCATTCTAGGTAGAAATATTCGCCGCTGGCCTTCTGTTCTCTGTCTTTGCGACTACCTGGTTTGTTGATTCTAGGCCTATGTGATTCGTGATCCCTACGAAAAGTAACTTCGACGTCATTTAGGAATCTATTCATTCCTTTTCGCGAAGACATGGGCCCTTCTGCATTACCATATGAACCACCCAATCCATCGAATACCAATAATGAATCTGAGACTATGTCGATGAAATAGATGTCATGGTCGATTACCATAGCCGCTTTTTCATTACTTTCCATAGTCCTTCGGATTGCTTTTGCGGCCTCCATCCTAGCGTTGGCATCAAGGTGAGCACTTGGTTCATCTAGCAGGTATAAATCCGCTTCCTTTCCTAGGCAGATTGCAATACTTACAGCCTGCAACTCTCCACCAGATAGTTTCTTTGCGCGCAATTGTAATAGTTGGTCAACCTGTAAAGGTCTAATTACCTGAGTATGGAATTCACCACTCCGCCATTTTGCTCCAAGTTCTGTATCAAGCCAGTCCTGAACGCTCCCATCAAAATCAGTATTGACATGCTGTGTTTTGTATGAAATGGCGGCATCCATGGTACACCAACCCTGATCAGGTTCCATCTCTCCTGCAATCATCTTGACCATTGTTGTCTTTCCTGTTGCATTTGGTCCAACTACACCAACAACCTCGGCGCTACGAACTTCTCCATTCCCTGTCCTAAGTTCAAATTCTCCCAATTTTTTCTGCATATCTCCCCACTGCAATATTGGGGTTCCAACATCCATACCTCGGTCACGTCCTCTGAGAAATTGGATAGGCTTATCGCGAATACGTATGTTTTCTTCAGGAAGATAACCTTCTAGATATGCATTTATTGCAGTTCTAGTAGTCCTTGGTGGTGTGAAAATCCCGTAGGCTGAGCGTTCACCGTATATTACGTGAATTAGGTCACATAGAACATCAAGTATTGCTAAATCGTGTTCTACTACCAAAACTCTGTTCCCTTTCTCTGCTAATTCCCTGATAACTCCTACCATCCTCATTCTTTCATATATGTCCAAGTACGACGAGGGTTCATCGAAAAAGTAGACATCGGCTTCTTTCAGAAGCGTTGCACATATTGCTACGCGTTGTAATTCACCACCAGACAAGACATCAAGATTTCTTTCCAAAATATGGTCTATACCCATTATTTTACTGAAATGAGAAAACTCGTCTCGTTCGTCAACCCTTTCAAGTAAATCTAGTACCTTTCCTTGGAAAATTTTGGGAAGTTTATCGATATACTGGGGCTTGACGGCAATTCTTACCTCTTCCTCTGCAACAAGCCCTAGATAATCCCTTAACTCACCCCTGGGAAATGTTGTGATTACATCTTCCCATTGGGGACTTGGGTTTCTCCAGTCTCCAAGATTAGGCGTGAAAGATCCTGATAGCAAATTAATCGCAGTTGATTTTCCGATTCCGTTGGGCCCGAGAATTCCAACAATTTGCTCCTGTTTAGGGGACGGAAGACGAAATAATTTGAATGAGTTTTCTCCATAACTGTGAGTCAAATCTGTGTCTAATTCTTCTGGCAAGTTGATTATTTTCACAGCGTCGTCGGGACAGTGTTTCGCTCTCGTAAAGCAAACAGGGCACGCAGTTTCAAGGATTCTACATTTGTCCCCCTCGATTTGAATACAATCTCTATCACACATTTCTGAGTATTTCTTTAGATATGCAAAGGCGTTGCTATTGGGTTTACAACGCTCCTCTAGAAGTATTGCCACCCTCATAAATATCCCTCCGAATTACTATGCTCGATAATCTTCCCTTCTGACTTGACCTTCGCAAGCCGCTTCTTGCTCAAAGAGTAAGGAAGCGGTATCTCGCATATACATATGCGGCTAGAGAAATCTTCTCTGCCTTCGAAAGTTGTATACGCTCGGTGAAAACATCACCGTCGTTCTTGTTGATTTTCTTTAGTATGGATTCGTAGAAAGCCATCATTGCTGCAGGTGAATAACGAGATTGTCGATCTAACAGTGGAAGCAGTTTGAACGCCTTATCGCGATAGGATTCTGCTCTCTCAATGTACTCTTCAACGAACGGCTTCCAACCCGGATGTTTGAGTAATTCACCACCACTCTTGACATCATCCTCACTAATTCCGTACCTTCGTAAATCTTCAATTGGAAGGTAAATTCTGTCTCGCTCAGCATCCTCTGCAACGTCTCGTATGATGTTGGTCAGTTGCATGAAAATCCCCCAAGCTTCGGAGAATTCTCTTGCTTCTAATTCGGAGTATCCGTAAATTTCGATACAGACCAATCCAACGGTCGATGCAACTCGGTAGCAATAGGAATAGAGTTCTTCGAAGGTTTCGTATCGGTTGCGATGAAAGTCATCCTCCATTCCGCTAATCATATCGTCCAGTAATTGACGAGGGATCTTGTAGCGTCGAATGGTGTCTTTCAAAGCGATGAAAATCGGGTCTGTTGAGGTGACTTGACCGTACGCACTAGACAATTTCTTGCGGTAGTAGAAAAGTTGTGACATGCGGTCATCGTAATGGTCTCGAGCGACGACAGGGCTAGTTCCAGTCAGCCTCTCGATGTGGGCTCTGTATTCTATCGATTCAGGGTCGTCTGAAGAGCCACCAGGGAATGAATCGACATAGTCACCATCTGCAATATCATCAGCTCTACGGCAGAATGCGTAGTATGCACAAATCGCTCTACGTGCCTCATTTGGAAGATATTTGAACGAATGATAGAAGTTTCCTGCCTCGATTCGAGTCAATTCTTCACAGTATTCGTACGCGGTTTCAATCATGTAATCCGGCACACCGGGTTCGGACCAAATCGCGGCATCGATGTGCCCAAACGGATTAACTAACTCTCCACGAGAGCCGACGACACCCATGAATCGAGCACCTTCTCGAATGGTTTCTAGGGCGGTAATCGAAATTGCTCGGGCCGCTTCTCGGGTTAGGCTAACTGTAGATCTGACACCCTCGATACCCTTGTTTTCAACATCGGCATCCACGAGAGAAATGCTACGCTCAAGGTCGTACCGCAGATCACCTGCGGAATCGCTCCTCGTGTCTTGAGACATGGTAACGCCGAACGCGAGCCCCCGTCGTTCGCTCTTGAACCTCACCCTCGCGCGCGTGCAGGCCGCCTCAGCGGCCTATAGTCGGTTTAGGAGTCATTTCTAGCCCTATTTACAGCATTGTTGAGAATTCGGTTTTCCATCGGTTTGAAACGTGTTGAAATACTACATGAAATGGCAATTTTCTTGATTCTACCACGGTCGACTTTGATTCTCTCATAAGCATCGAGTACATTACCGGTTCGAAGTAGTGCAAGAGTCTCTAAGCCAATTACAACAGGTAGCATACAAGCCATTCGGAGACTACGGTATTTTCGTGGAATCATTCGAATATAACTTATTGCGGCTTCATAGTGATGGCAGGTTAAGTCGAGATAGGAATCGTAGAGCGGTCTGAAAGCCGTAATTGATTCTGGATTCCTAAGGTCCTCGTAGCTTAGCCCAATCTCCGCTAATCTTTCACTCGGTATGTAGCAGCGACCCAAGGCCAAATCCGCAGGAATATCTCTCAGAATGTTCGTCATTTGCAGTGCCTTTCCGAAGCGAATCCCCAGCGAATCAAATGTCGCGGTGTCGGCAATATCTCCTGACAATTCGTTCTGCAGAGTAATCGCCGTCCAGAACTCTCCAACGCTTCCAGCCACCCTGTATGCATAATCATCCAATTCAGAATCATTTTCTAAGCAGGTGAGTTCAGATCCAAGAGCCCCAAACCTGACCAAATCGAGCCTCTGTCCCGAGATGATCACATCCAGACAGCGTTGCATCAAAACAGCATCCTGTGAAGCCATATTCCGATATGCAGCTACAACAGAATCCAGGTTTTCTAGCAATCTTTTCTCATCAACATCGTCTTGAATTACGGCAATATTTGTCAAGTCGAGAGGTGCATCACCGACGAGGTTTTTCTGATATCCATCGAGAGCTTCAATCAATGCTTCAGCATCTTCTGTTTTGGAATCTGCAATCGTGTCTGCTAACCTCGCTAGAAGATAGAGTAGACCAACTTGATCTCGAACACTATTCGGGAGAGTTGTAAGTGTCAAATGGAAGGAACGAGAGGTGGCCTTGAGCAGCCCATCAATGTGCTCGTCAATTACCTCAGCCATGCTTCTTTCACCTCCGGCACAATCGCTTATCTGTTGAGTGCTTCGCAGATTCTTCTATTTCCACACTCTCCAATCTTTGTCTCCTCTATTAGGGGAATTTGGCCAGTCCAGCCAACTATCGTCGTGATGCCAACCAGTAAAGTCTCTAACTCCGTTCAGTTCTAGATAAGTTGCTGCAGCAGTGAGTCCGGACCTCGTTGAGGCTTCTAGAGTGGAAGGCCAATCGATGTTTATCCAATCTCCTCCCAAAATCACTCCTTCGCCAGCGTCTAAGGGATTTGGGCGAAGGCGTTGAGATCCTGCCATTAGGGCCGTAGTGGCCCGATTAATTCTAACAACGCGGAAGTCGATTAATGCCGGAGATTGCGGGAATGCAGTTTCGATTACCCTTTTGTATTCGTTCCTAATCAATTCATCCGCCCAGTCGATATATGGGTCAGCGTAGGACACAGGGCTGGAAATCCAGTGACCCGGCAAACCACCTCTCTCTCCGTCATCGAGTTCACCAGAGCGGTCGAATAACATCTGAATCAATGGTTCATCACAACAGATCACGAAAGGTGTACCATCGGGTAGCACAGGTCCCTCATGGAACGCGTGAATTCCGATTTGAGATGTGTTGCCCAATTTCGCGAGTCGTTCTGCAACGTCGTGTGAAGCAAGGCTTGCTGTTGATCCTGTGAGAAGCCTCGCAGTGGCTGTAATTGGTGTGCAAATAATTACTGTTGAAGCGGCATGAAATCCATCTATTGTATTCACACCCGTAACCTTTCCACTTTCTCGGAATAGACTCGTAGCAGAGGTTGAGAGATGGACTTCAACACCTGCAGCCGCTAGAGTTCTTCGTAGGGCAGAGGAAACTGCCTGCGTAAAGTCTGTAGTGAAGCAACCAACATCGAATGTATCTACTTGACTAAAGAATGCCTTGTTGAACAAGAAGATCGCAGATGCAGCACTGGCCTGAGCGGAATTGATGTTTAGCGCCAATCGGATGATTGGATTCCAAAATCGAGCGATTGCTCTCTTGCTCTGGCCATTGTCCTCTAGCCATTGCAAGAAAGTTAGGTCATCTAGTTCTCTCCTTTGTTCCTCAGTCGTACTTTGAATCGCTTTGACTGCCTTCTGCATCGCCATTTTATCTACTAATCCAAGGAAACTCGCATTAAGAAAAGCGGTGGTTAGATGGTTTGGTGGAGGCAATTTACCAGAGTGAATTGTCGATATTCGCCCTTCCCCCACCTCTAGGAATGGCAACATGGTCGAATCTTGCAATTTTACAACATCTCTCACCTCACAAGTTGCCAATAGTTGAAGAAAGCGGCTGTAAGTCCGGAAAATCACATTCTGAGTACTGTCAATTTGCCTGTTAAGTCCACTGATTTTGATGCTGTTGAAACGCCCTCCCAACCTGTTGGAAGCCTCTAGCAAAGTGACATTCACACCTCGTCCCGCAAGGGCAAGAGCAGAAGCACAACCGGCTATGCCTCCACCTAATACTACCACTCGCGATTGCAAACTCACGAACGCTTGGCTGCATTCTTTGGGTTAAGACCCTCCGTGAGTCCACGGGCTTAGAGTTCGGTCTTCATAGAAGACCGGCTTGTTCCAAAGCGATCTTCAGCGTGGCGCCGATTTCGGAGGGGTCTCTAGCTATGTGGATGCCTGCCGCCTCGAAAGCGGCAAATTTCTCGGCGGCTGTCCCCTTACCTCCAGAGATGATGGCGCCCGCGTGCCCCATTCTCTTGCCAGGTGGAGCAGTCGCCCCAGCCACGAAGCCGACAATCGGCTTGCTGAAGTTATCTGCGACCCAAGCCGCTGCCTCCTCCTCGGCAGTACCACCAATCTCGCCAATCAGCACCACTGCCTCAGTCTCAGGATCCTCTTCGAAAGCCGCTAGGCAGTCGATGAACCCAGTCCCACTGACGGGGTCGCCACCAATTCCTATACATGTGGTCTGACCTTCGCCTACGCTCATCGTCTGAGCCACTGCCTCGTATGTGAGAGTGCCAGATTTCGAGATAACACCGATTCTTCCCTTGGCGTGGATATACCCAGGCATGATTCCGACCTTGCAGCCTCCATCTTCTCCGGGCGTGATGATTCCCGGGCAGTTTGGCCCAATCAGCCTGATTCCGGGTATCTTTGAGATATGTCCGACGGATCGGACCATATCGAGGGTTGGAATACCCTCGGTGATGCAAACTATCAGTCCCTCTCCCTTGATTTCGTTGAACGCATCGGCAGCTTCGATGATTGCCGAGGCTGCGAATCTAGCTGGCACGTAAATCACGCTGACATCAGCATCAGTTTGGGAAATTGCTTCGGTCATATCATCGAACACAGGGACCTCACGACCGGGCAGTTCAACCATCTGTCCTCCCTTGCCGGGAGTGACTCCACCTACCACATCGGTCCCGTACTCTATCATCCGGGTAGCGTGAAATGTGCCTTGACTTCCAGTGATGCCCTGAACTAGGACTTTGCTCGTTTCATCGATCCAGATGCTCAAGCCTTCGCCCCCTCTAGAGCTGCGACAATTGCTTCAGCTCCCTCGGCTAGTGTACTTACAGTAGTGACTTCCAAGGAACTCTCCTCTAGGACAGTCCTGCCTTCGACATGGTTGGTGCCAGAGAATCGGACTACAAGTGGAACCGACAAACCGACCTCTCTGGATGCATCGATAATGCTTCTAGCCACCATATCACAGCGGATGATGCCCCCGAAGATGTTCACTAGGATGCCTTCCACATTAGGATCCTCTAGAATGATACCGAATGCAGTAGTAATTGATTCCTTATTTGCCCCTCCTCCAATGTCTAGGAAGTTGGCGGGCTCACCACCGTACAGTTTGATGACATCCATCGATGCCATTGCAAGGCCAGCACCGTTGACGAGGCAACCGATATCACCATCAAGTTTGACGTAGGAAAGACCTGCTTCCTTGGCGCGAGTTTCGGTCGGCTCTTCTTCAGACAAATCTCTTAATTCACCCCAATCCGTGTGTCGGAATGAGGCGTTTTCGTCGAAACTAACCTTAGCGTCAAGAGCGACCATTTCGTCTGACTTAGTTCGAACTAGAGGATTGATTTCTACCATCGAGCAATCGTTTGAAACGAATAGGTCGTAGAGGCTTCCGATCATTCCTAAGAAGTCCTTCAAGGCAGCACCTGATAGACCTAGAGCCATACCGAGTTTTCTCTTTTGGGATTCAAGCAAATCTGCTTGCGGATCAACCCATATTTTGTGAATTGCTTCAGGAGTGTTTTCGGCAACCTCTTCGATATCCATACCTCCTTCCGTCGAGGCCATGATTAGTACTGCCTTTGCTTCCCTATCGACTAACAAGGCAAGGTAGTATTCATGTGCGATTTCACAACCAGCCTCGACGTAGAGATTACTGACTAATTTCCCAGCAGGTCCCGTCTGCTTAGTTACGAGTATATGTCCCAGGATGTTTTCAGCATAGGTTTCCACTTCATCACGGGAGAAAGCAATCTTGACACCGCCCTCCATTAGGAGGTCTCCAGAAGTCGGGCAGTACAGGTTGCCCTTGCCTCGCCCACCGGCATGGATTTGACTCTTGACTGCGACTACTTTTGAGCCAAGAGAATCGTATGCAGCAAGGGCTTCTTTGACACTTTTGCAGTGCACGCCATCCTGCACCTTGACACCCGCGGAACGGAAGAGCTGCTTACCCTGATACTCGTGGATGTTCATGTCGACGGTCCGACGACCTAACACCCGTCTTTCAACGATGCGCTTAGAGGGTATGCGGGAGTCGTCGGGGACACGAAGTGCTGAAAGTGGTAATTGTGCCCGACCAACCATGGACGTAGTGGTTCTGGCCGGTGGATTTGGCACTCGCTTGCGTCCATGGACTGAAACAATCCCCAAACCACTATTGCCTATTCTTGACAAGTCAATGATTGAGCATGTTCTAGATGTATTGCCTGAATCTCAAGTTGACAAGGTTCTCATCGCCGCTGGTTACGGTGTAGAACAGATGCGGGAACATTTCAAGGAAACCCCCTTACCCTACGAGGTTGTCATTGTTGAAGAAACTGAACCTCTAGGCACTGGAGGGGCGATTGTAAACTGCCGAGAGCATCTTTCAGGAGGGACTTTCTGTGTTATCAATGGAGATTTGATTACTAGCCTTAAGGTCGAAGAGATGCTTGAATTCCACAAACAAAATGGCGGTATTGCAACCATTTCCCTCTGGGAAGTTGAAGACCCATCTCGGTTTGGTGTCGCTGACTACAAAGCAGATACTGGCAAGATAATGAGATTCCAAGAGAAACCTGCAATCGAAGAAGCATATTCTAATCTAATCAACGCTGGAACTTACATCCTTGAGCAAGAAATATTCGACTTTATGCCAGACGAGGCTCATAGCATCGAGAGAGACATTTACGAGAAGATTGCAGAGACTGGTGCATTGAATGGATTCCCCTTCGCAGGCATGTTTGTTGACGCAGACACACCTCCTTCATTTGTCGAAGCCAGCCAAGCTTGCATCACTTCTGGTCGATTCGCAACCGGTCAAGTAGCAGGCGATTCATGGATTGGAGAAGGTTGCGAAAATTTTGGTGAAGTAATTGGCAGCTCTCTTGGCTCTAATGTCATCGTAGGAGAAGGCTCATCGATTCACAACTCAGTGATTCTAGAAGGTGCAATTATTGGGTCTAATTGTCAATTGCACGGCTGCTTAATTGGTAAGAGCGCGGAAGTAAATGACGGCTCTAATCTTAATAGCAAAATCGTGGGTCACGGGTCTAAAGTTGAGTGAGATAAAATGGGAAAGGATTTCGGAAATATACGATTTTCCGGGAAACTGAGACCTTCTCAAGTGGCTTCATCAAGCATAATTAGAAATGAATTAGAATCGAATTCAAAGGAATTACTTATTGTTGCTCCACCAGGTTCTGGAAAGACAGTACTTGGGTTGTATGTTTGGTCCGATTTAGTCAGACTTCCAACCTTAGTGCTTAGCCCCAACTCAGCAATACAGGCTCAGTGGGTTGAGAGGGCCAAAGAACTCTTTGACCTCGATGGAAAGGTTTCGGAAATTGGCACTGACCCCAAAAATCCAGGAATCCTCACATCACTGACATATCAATCGGTTACTTTGCCAAAAAGAGGAGGAGAGGGACTTGATGATTCAGCCATGGAATTATGGATTAGCAGTCTAATGGACTCTGATTCTAGTGACGGTATAGTTGAAGCCGAAGATCGCGAAAGTGCAATTTCTTGGATAGTAGATTTGGAGGAAAAGAATCCTGAATATCACTCAGATAGGATGGGCCATTATCGAAAGAAAGTTAGAGATTCACTATCTGAACATGGTAATGCGCTTTGGGTGTTGCATGAATCTGCAAAAGCCAACTTGAAGAGGCTCTCTGATGTTGGCATTGGTCTTGTCATTCTTGATGAATGCCATCATCTATTGGAGCATTGGGGTAGAGTCCTAATTGAGATAGTTGAATTTCTAGATAATCCAATCGTACTGGGGCTGACTGCAACACCTCCAGAGGCAGGTAATGACCCATCGGATAATCTCTATCTCGACCTATTTGGGGAGGTTGATTACGAAGTTCCAGTTCCTGCATTAGTTAGAGATGCTAATTTGTCTCCTTACCAAGATCTTGCATACTTCGTTCGCCCTTCACAAGGTGAGTTGAAATATATCGCAAATGTCGATCAAGACTTTGCTAACTTAATTGACGAACTGAAAAGAGGTCCAGAGAAACCAGAGGGGAGAATCCCTAGGCTTGAGGTTTGGTTAGCTAGAATATTGGATGAACTAAGTCTACCGGCTGGTAAAGCAAAAGATTGGGATTCCTTCCGTAAGAGAGACCCTCACCTCGCTGATGCAGCAAGAGAATTCCTCGTGTCGAGTGGGCTTAGTTTGCCGAAGGACGTCCCTCAGCCATTGGAATCAACAACATCTGGTGGAAGAAGTATGGATACGCTGATTACCGTCCTCGATCGATACATCAGAAATGGCTTGATGAGGTCAAAGAGTAAGAAAGATCACGCCCTCGCTGAAGATGCAAAGAAAAAACTCAGAATGCTAGGTGTCCAGATAACGGATTCTGGTGCAAGAATGTGCGCATCCCCTGTTGGTCGAGTAATGGCTTACGCCTCTGCTAAGTACGATGCTCTACAGAACATTCTAACTGCCGAAATGCAGGCTCTTGGGCCAGATATTAGAGCAGTCATTGTTACTGACTTTGAGAAAACCTCTGCCACTGCTTTGGTTGAAGGAGTGTTGGATAAAGAAGCAGGAGGTGCAGTAGCTGCTTACAGGGCAGTTCTACAATCAGAAACTACCGACAGGCTAGATCCTGTAATGATGACTGGAACTACTGTATTGGTAGATGACGATTTGTTGGATAGGATATTTCCTAGATTTGAGCAGTGGGTTTCCGAAAGGAATCTTGATATCAAGTTCGATTATGTTGAACGAGGAGATTATTTTGAAATTAGAGGTAAGGGCAAGGATTGGCTACCTCGGTATTACACCATGATGATAACCGAATTATTCCAAGAAGGGGTCACAAAGTGCTTGGTAGGCACTAGGGGTCTACTAGGGGAAGGTTGGGACGCTAGCCGAATCAATGTACTGGTCGATTTGACTACAGTCACCACTAGTATGAGCATAAATCAGCTCCGAGGAAGGTCGTTTAGATTAGACAAACTTTGGCCGGAGAAAGTAGCTAATAATTGGGATATTATTTGTTTGGCTGACGAATTTTCCAAAGGCTTTGATGATTATTTGAGATTCAAGAGAAAGCACAAGCAGCTCTACGGAGTATGCGACGATGGAGCGATAGAGAAAGGGGTAGGACATGTCCATCCAGCATTCACCGAGGCTAAGCCGGAGGGTGTGTCCGAAACTATGGAAATATTCAACGAAGAAATGTTGATGAGGGCCAAAAATAGACCCCGAACAAGGCAACTATGGGGGATTGGAAAGCCCTTCAATGCCGTTCCTAGAGAAGCGGTTGAAATCAAAGGAAATCTTGGAGGAGGTTTCCCACCTGCGAATTCTATAGGTGTCACAGTCTGGACTGACGAATCTTTGATTCAAGCTATCGCTGACGCAGTTGCAACCTCATTACAAAATTTGGACTTGATAGGATTTGGTGCTAAAGTTGGTGGTGGAGACAGAAGTGGTGGCTGGATGAGAGCCTACCTTGAGGATGCGACCGAGGAAGAATCCGCAATCTTCGCTGAGGCAATGCAAGAAATACTAGGTCCACTAAATAATCCAAGGTATGTAATCCCAAGAGAGGTCAAAATAATCAGTGATACTTGGCTTAGCGATTTACTGCCCGAAGTCCTGGCGAAATACTTTCGAAAGAAGAAAAATACTCTGTCCATGTTTCATACTGTTCCAAAGGTACTTTGCCGCAATAAAGAGGAAGCAATGATATTCCAAAGGCAATGGAATTTGAAGGTCAGTCCTGGTGAAATAATGTATGGTCACAGCAAGAAAGGCAAGGAACGGGTGGCAGAAATCAACAGAGTCGGACTGGTTCCGAAAACATCCTTCCATCGCAAGAGTGTATTCCTGTGATTATTTCGAGCATCCATTACACTCAATGTTAGATCCTGCGTGCTTGCTACAGAATCGATTGCGACAAGTAAAGCACCTGAAGTCAAATGCAGAGACTGAATTTTCACAACCTGAATGCCCACAAGACTCATCCCCGGTTTATGCTTTGGGCAAGTCATCTGAATTATCGACAGAATAACCTTCTTCCCACCATTCATCGCCGATGAGTTCTTCTTTCTTTTCCTCAACAACTTCCTCTTTGAGGCCAAGCACCTTGATCACGTAGGGACTGTCTAAGAATCGTCCCACATCCGATTCGGGAACACTCCATATTTCTGCGAGCCTCTGTCTTGCATCTTCTAGGGATTTAATGCCCCCTCCTCGTGCCTCAATGTATGCGATTAATCTGTCATAGGCTCGAATGTAAGAGGGAGCCAGCTCACGGTTGAGATTAAGTGGTTGGGGGTTCCTTTGGGCGGTTCGGTCAAACGAGGAATAACTCCTCTTCTGTGGCACCTTGCCTTGCTCAAGTCCAACTTTTGTCAGCATCACCACAATAGGGCCAAATGCAAGAAGGAGAATAAGGAAGCAAAAACGATCATCACCAATTCCTGAAAAAATGCTCAATCCTAGAACACTTGCCGGGACTAAGAACACCCATTTGTTGTCTGTTTGTTCATCTATCCACTTGATTACCGCCCAGATGCCACTAAAAATTGCAAAAATTATGAAGAGTACCAATTCTGCTGACATAGTAATCACTCGATAGTGTGACCCCGGCGCTGTCCCGGCACCGAGGTCGGTGAGGTACCTAAAGCCGATGCGTAGCATCTGCAGTCATTGCCCTCGTGGGCTCCTTCTTCGGGACAATACGCGGTTGACCCGGCGGACGATAAACTCAGCGTCGGACAGCGATTCTGATGGACGCGGCTTTGTTGCCTGCTAAATCACTAGAATCTACTTTAATCGGTAAGCCAAGACGATTACACAATTCCAGATGGGAAGATGACCATGGGTGTTGGCATCTTGCGCTGGCATCGTAACCCAAAACGGTGATTGGCTCGAGTTCAGATTCCCAGCCTTTCCCGCTCATTCTACCGGAAACCCTAATCCAAGAATGTTCGAATCTTCGGAGGTCATTATCAAATTTCTTTAGCCCTATTTTGGATAATCTACTGAGAAGGAAATCTCTTGGTATTGCTCTAGGAATAATTGCAAGAACACTACTTCCATCGTACCAATAAGCAACAGGTCCGATATTTTCCCTGTCGAATTTTTCTTGTGCTGTATTTACTGCCTCAATCGGTTCGCCCCACCTAGCAGGAAGCCACGTTACGAGTGCCGATCTATCCTTTGTCCCCTGTACGTGACTACTAACTTCTATGCTGACATATTCTTCATTATCAGATTTAGATTTCTTTGGTTTTGAGGCTGATTTTTGTTTGAACTTCAAGCGAGGTAAAGCAAACGTGGGTCTTTTTGGCATTTTCAAGGACAAATCATGCCTCTGGATATTTTCTACCCAATCGCTTATTGGCACCTCTAACCATTCATCCTCAAGAATCGTACAAACCCATCCTGTTGACCCGTGTAAAGTGCCAGGGACCCGGATAATCCTACGCGTATCTGCTGTAACAACAGGGTCAACAGGGTGCCCTGCAGCAATCACTCTATCCAGTAATTCCTTTCTTTGCTCTCTAACCAGTTCTTCTCTTATTTCTGCATCGGGCTCAGAAAACACGCTCCTATCAGGGTCATTTGCAATTAGATGGAATCCTTTACTTCCAGAGAATGAAACGTGCTGAATTTCTAAGTCGGTATTACTCAATAACCACTCTCTAAGCTCTAAGGTTGCGACTCTCGCCTCATCCAGTTTTTTTCTACAAAAGGGCCTCATATCTATGTCGAAGACCACCATGTGGTCAAGTAGAATCGGGGCGGGTCTTTTCTTATCCTTGAGTCGAGGTAAATTCACGGGATTTAGCCATGATGATGTTGAGACATAAACATCAGTTGGCATCGCACTGGCAAAATCTCTGATAAGTGATTCACTAGAAGAAATCCTCCTCCTAGATGTAATCCAAGGGCCTTTCAAACTCCTCCATCTAAATTGATGTCTTGTAGGCTTATTTAGCCAACCTAGGTCGATTTGACTAGTTGCATGGTAATGGTGGCCTAGAGACTCCTCAGTCCATTGCGGCCCACCGACCATAAACCCGAGAATAAGTGCTAGGTCTTGGTTTAATCCCCGTCATCGTCAAAGAGTGGGTGCGACTCGCATTGGTGTGAGGCAGCCCCTAGTCGTGGTCAATCTGAAGACCTACGAGACTGCACATGGTGCCGGTGCTGAAACCCTCGCGCAGGCGATTGCTAGCGTCGAGACAGATGCTCGCATGGTCGTCGCAGTCTCAGCCTTCGACTTGTCCGCCGTGGTTGCCGCTGCCCCTGAATTAGAAGTCTGGTGCCAGCATCTCGACCCTGTTGGATTTGGCTCATACACCGGATGGCTACACCCTGCAACCGCGGTCGAGCGGGGCGCGACTGGAACTCTAATCAATCACGCTGAGCACAAGGTAAGCATCGAGCATGTCGCAATGTTGTTAGATTCAGTTCCTGAAGGATTCACTGTTTGCGCGTGCGCGGCTGATATCGATGAGGCGCGCGCACTATCGGCACTCGAGCCGGATTATGTTGCCGTTGAGCCACCGGAATTAATCGGCGGAGACATTTCAGTCACGACCGCAGACCCCACAATCGTCAGCGGAACTGCGGCTGCGGTTCGAGAGATTTCTGAACAGGTTGGAATCCTCTGTGGCGCAGGAGTCAAGAATGGCGCAGATGTTGCAGCCGCTATTGAACTTGGAACAACTGGAGTCCTACTCGCTAGCGGAGTTACGAAGGCAGAGAACCCCTCATCTGTGGTAGAGGATCTTGTCTCTGCTCTTTGAATAGGCTCATTGTCGAGCTTGCTTACGAGCGGCCTTACGCCTTCGTAGTTTCTTCTTACGCCACTTCCAGCGCTGCTTCCCAGCCTTCTTCCACGCACGGGAACCTCGCTTCATGCGTCGCGCCGACCTGCTGGGCGTATTTGATGTAAACGGTGAATCCCTACGGGATAATAGCCTGAGAATGTTGGTGGGCGCGCCAGGATTCGAACCCGGGTCACCGGCTTAGAAGGCCAGCATGATATCCAGACTACACCACGCACCCATACCTTCGGCGGTGCTTCCCCTTTGTGAATCCTGCACCTTGAGATGAGCACAATATTCGACTCTATTAGGCCGATGATTCTTCTCCATTGTCTTCTTCATCGGTGCTACGATTGAGAATTCCATCGTCTAGCATGTCCTCTCGGATATCCGACTTTGAGCGGCCTGTTGCCTTGGCAATTTTCTTCAATTTCTTATCCACTCTTCGCTGACTTCCAACCAATTCTCGCACACCATGATAAATCCGTAAGAAGGTCTCGAGAATCGATAGGAGAATTAGGCTGTTTAGGTAGGAGGCAGCTAGCTCATTTCGATTGTCAATCAACTCTTCGAACTCATTGAATTCAATCGAGGTCGAACCCACCAAGAAAACACCTAGGACCGCGAAAGGTAGCATCTTCGCTACATCGCGGGACAATTCTTCAGTCCAGTAAGATAGAATCCTAACTGAGCCCACCACCGATGTTGCAATCAGAGCATTTCTAGCATGGTCATTCCCATCGGCGAGCAGAGTTAGAATAACCGCCATTACAACTGTCCAGAAGGCGATAATAACCGGAATCGCCAGCGCGTATTGAACCAACCATGCGGCGGTTCTAAAGAAGGCACGAATCTTCCCTCCCATGGTCTGGTCGTACTTGCTTAGATCGAGGGTGAGAATGTCTCGCCTTGCTAGCATTCGATAGAACATGAAGACGAATCCTGAGTATGCTGCGATGGCGATAATTGCCATCAGTGTAGGAAAAGCCTCTGCGATGAAATCCTCAGCCCAATTAGCAACTCCGTCGGGGCTTGGCGGCCAATCCATGATGTCGTCTTGGTAGCTCCGAGTTCATTGTGATTTTGCCGGATAAATCTCTGTGTTGATTCGTTATCTGCTATTGAACGGACGGACGCACTTTGGGCATCTTTTAGGTAATGACACCCTCCTTCTTTCCCATGTATGACCACACTCTCCACAGATCCAAGACTGTTCGGGTAGACCTGAGAGAACTTCCTCTCTCATACTCCTCAGAACAGTTGATTCCGACAACTTTGGTGCAGGAGCGACCTCGTTGACAAGTTCCGTGTGTCGATTGCCATGATCTACCAGACCAGCAGCATGGAGTAACTCGTGAACCAAAGTGTGCAGGTATAGTTTCTCATCATCCTTCAACCGTGGATGTAGTGCAATAGTAACAGGACCTGGAGAACCTCTCAATCTGCGTCTACGAAATAACTCGTGGTGATCAAATTCGAACCTAGTATAACCTAAGCGATTGTCCGGAGCATCTGCCCATTCCAACGATAGTTGCTTGGCCAAGTGGCGTAGAAACGGTGCATCATCGCGAGACAATCTAGAGGATAACTCATCGAGTATTCCATCAGGTAATTGAGGGGGTTCATTTGGAGTCGCTGAGACACGCCCCCCGCTCATGGCCTAGCCTACTCAGTTCTCCTTAAATGGCCGTCGCAGGTCGTCATCTCACTGGGCGTGTGGCGCAGCTTGGAAGCGCGCTTCCTTGGCATGGAAGAGGCCCCGAGTTCAAATCTCGGCACGTCCACCATCTTCCCCCTCGATTTACATCTCGCAAGGATGGTCTGATTTGCAATTTTTCCCGAGTTAGAAATTTGCTATTTTCTGCATTTTTCGTCCATTGTGGACGCAGTCAGTCGATTGAAATTTCCTGTTCCGTAATATTGTCGAAACGGCATTTAGATACTCAAACTGCATATATTCTATATATGAACCAAAGACTCGCTCGCGGGGATGGACTCTAAAATGAGAGCCTTATTGATGTGTACGCTGATGATTGCATCAGCTCTTGCCGGGTGTCTCGGCGGAGATGATGATGATGATGGCGACGACGTTGTAGAAGTGTTGGGATGTACCTATTCCGATGCCAACAACTACAACGCTGACGCCACCAAGGACGATGGATCCTGTGAATATGATCCGGGCTTCGAGCCTGTAGATGGTTGCACCAACCCTGCTGCGACTAACTACGACTCGGCTGCGACCCGTGATGATGGATCCTGTGTCATGCCCGATACTGTAATGGGTTGCATGGACGAAGCTGCGAATAACCACGTTTCCGCAGCCGAGGAAGATGACGGCTCTTGCGATTACGGTATGGCTCAGGGAGACATTATGGCCGCATATGCCGCAGGAGATATGGCATTCTCCGATGCATGGTACAACCTATCTGTATCACGAAAGTGCCGTGACTTGGGAACAAACAACCCATGTGAAATGACCCAAATGACGATTGGTGAGGCAGATACTCACGATCCTGCAGACGCTTATGATTCAGCGTCTGGTGACGTCATTTCCAACGTCTATGATACCCTATACCGCTACGAGGGAGACGGTACCGGTGGTTCGATTATCGTACCACGATTGGCAACAGGATTCTCTGTAAGTGCAGACGATTTGACCTACACTTTCTCTCTACGAGACGATGTATACTTTAGCAACGGAGACCACATGACAGCTCATGACGCTGTATACTCGTGGTGCCGTGTTATCGGAATGGGTTCTCCATCCTCTGGTGTCAACTGGATTCTAACTCAGTCCTTCGACTGTAATGATGCAGATGGAATCCACGATGACTGGGGCGGCGATAGTCTAACTGTCATTGATGACTACACCTTCTCCGTTCAAATCTACGACCCATCCGCTGCATTCGTAGCAACAATTGCTTACACAGTTGGATCTGTAATCAACTCTGACCTATGTGAGGCAAACAGGGTTATTGAGATGGATGAGAACGGCAACGTCACTTCTGACGACTACTGCCACGAATTCATGGACGAGGCTCAAGTAGGTGCTGGAACAAACGCTTACATGGTCGCTCAGTGGGCTCGCGGAACTCGATTGGTTATGGAGCCTAACTGGATGTACTGGGAACAAGCAGACTTCAACCTGAACAGAGTTGTTGTCGACCTCGTAGAAGAAACTCAGACTCGTGTACTTGCTCTGCAAGACGGCGAGGTTGACCGAGCATACATCCCGTCTGCTCAGAAGACTGAGTTCTGTGAGAACATGGAAGACCTTCCAAACGCCTACGGTAAGGAAGGATTCCGCTGCACTTACCGCCAGACCTACGGTATCGTGAACGTACCATACAACCACGAGCCAAAGGCTGACATGGCTGATGGAACTGCAGACTATGTCCTCAACCACGACTGTGATGCTGATGGAACCAATGATTGTAACGTACTAGGTCAGTCGGCTGTAAGGCAGGCACTAAGTTACACCATTGACTATGATACCATCCACACAGAATCCTACAAGGGAGAATTGATGCCAGTTTATGGCCCAATCCCAACAGGATTCCCGTACGATGATACTCAGTATGAGGTTTTCACCTACGATCTTGCTTACGCTGAGGAAATCCTCGACGCTGCAGGATTTATCCGCCAGTACGATTGTGCTTCACTAACATTGACTGAAGCACCAACAGTTGTCGCTGAGGCAGACCGTAATGGTGATGAGTGCCGACTACCAAACTTGCTCAGGATTCTGACAAACACTGGTAACGACAACAGAATTGCTGTCGCACAGCTATGGGGACCTGCCCTAGAGTCGATTGGTATCGCAAACGATAACGCTGACCAACCATGGGCTACCGTTATTGACAACTACATCTATGGAAAGTGGGACCTTTGGGTAATAGGTTGGGGACCTGACTACTTGGACCCTGATAACTACTGGTCACCATTTGCAGGAAGCGCAGACATCGGAGGAGACGCCTACCACGGCCACTTCCACAATGATGCTCTAGATGCGATTCTGCTAGATGCAAGAAAGGAACAAGACAGTGACGCCCGTGCACTTCTGTATGCAGATGCATTCGACCTTTGGGTCACTTCACCAACAATGGCTCTACTGGGTCAGTATGCTGGTGTAGGAGTCGGTTCCGAGACCATGTGCCCACCTGCGTACGACGCAATTGGTGGAGACTACTTCTTCAACTGGGATAAGTTGGCGAAGGTCTCCGGATCGTACGTCGGCAGTTGCTGATAGTTGAAAACCAGATTAAGATCTGATTTACGAAAACCCCCGCGTCGGGCTTGTTCCCGGCGTGGGGTAAATATTCGAAATAACTGGCTAGCGTCGAGCATTGAGAAAATGGAAGGCAGTATTCATTCACAACAGTGATTGACTACTCGCTATCACACAGAGATTGTTGGTTGTGAGTCAGCATGAAGACTAGTGAGTTCATCGTTCGAAGGATTCTACTTTTGATTCCGGTAATGATTGGAGTTACGGTATTCACATTTGCAATTGCTCAAATTATCCCAGCCGACCCAGCTGCAATTTTATGCGGCGAAAGGTGTGGTTTGATTGACCCAGTAACTGGTAAGACAATGCTGGAATTACAAAGAGAGAGATTAGGTTTAGACAAACCTGTAATCGAACAATTCAGATTGTATCTAGTGAATTTGGCTGAGGGCGATTGGGGTGAGTCTACTACTTACAATCGACCTACTTCAGAAGTGGTTAGGGATGCTGCTCCAGTGACCCTTGAAATGGCACTATTCGCTCTAATGATGGCCTACCCCATTGGAATCATTTTGGGTATTTTGAGCGCTGTTTGGCAGGACCAGGTATTCGATCACGTCTCTCGATTCTTAGCAATCGCTTTTGTCTCATTACCTATTTTCTGGTTAGCAATGATGCTCCAGTTGATTTTCGGGACAGGTACAGATGTGGGTGGAATATGCGATCCAATTTTTGGAACAGAAGGCGGTTGTCTTCCTATCTATGGACGACACGACACAGCACTGACTTATCCAGATCGAACTTCTAGTCTATGCGATACTGCGATTACTGGAATTGCCTGCTACCCATCTTGGTATCCGTCTGGAGGGACAGGTTTCCATTTAGTTGACAGTTGGTTTGTCACCGATGAAGCACTAGATAACATACACCCAGATTATGCTTCAAATTCAAAATTATTCAACGATAGTCTATCACACTTAATTCTTCCATCCTTCACTTTGGGAATCGCAAGTGCAGGTTCTCTCCTTCGTTACATGCGAGCAAGTCTATTGGAAGTAATGAACGAGGATTATGTAAGAACTGCACGAGCAAAAGGTCTCTCAGAGAGTCGAGTTATCATTGTCCATGCCTGCAGGAACGCACTAGTTCCAATTCTGACAATTCTCGGATTTTCGATAGGTGGGGCGATAGGTGGAGCGGTTCTAACCGAATCGATTTTCGCATTCTATGGAATGGGTAACGTAGCCGTTGATGCCATAATCAATCTAGATTATTCAGTACTAATGGGAGTGACTCTGATCACTGCCATCATATTCCTAATGTCTAATTTGATTGTTGATATCCTATATGGTGTTGTAGATCCAAGGGTGAGGCTAGAATGACTTGGGAAGATGGCGGAGAAGAAAGGGCGGAAAGTCGTCGCCGAATTAGCGAGCGCCTTGCACAAGCAAAATACGACTTCCAGAGGGGTTGGAAGATTTACCGCAGGTCATTATTGGCTGTTGTCGGATTACTCATGGTTATATCGATTTCAGTGGTTTCAATCTTCGCCGAAGACCTCGCAGTTGAACATCCGGGTAGAAATCTTCTGGATACAAGGGATGTCTGGCACATCGATTACGAGCCGAGAAAGGCAGCCCCATTCTCTGAAGAATGTGATACGCGTCATCAGAAGGTTTCACTCACCACTCTGAGACGCTGGGATGCCAATGGCACCGATGCATTAAGTCCAACAAAAATTGCAGATAACAATTCATTCTACGAAGATATTCTTGTAGTGACTGAATTCATAGAACTACAAGACAGATATGCAAATCCAATTCCAAATGATTTGGTTTATCTTGAACCCTCAAACAACACCTATTTCTGGATATCAGACGAACTGATGGAAAATAATTCAGTTACCCAAATTAGATTAGTTTACACATTCGAAAATGACGCCATGCACCACTGGTGGATGCCAGATGGATACGATGTTTGCATTTTCGGTACTAACGACGAAGGCCAAGACCTATTCAGCAAGATTCTCTATGGATCGCGCGTCTCACTTTCAATTGGATTCACTGTCGCGACACTGACTGTAATTATTGGAACAATTATTGGTAGTATTAGCGGATATTTTGGAGGTAGAGTAGACGAGGTAATTATGAGAATCACAGATATCTTCTTCGCAGTTCCAGGTTTAATTCTCGCTCTCGCTTTCGTCGCTGCCCTACAAGCTGTAGACAACTTCACCCTCCCCCTGTGGTTTGCATTCTTACTTCCACTTTCTTGCTTATGTGTCTATTTTAGATCTAGTATTATTGATACAATTATGCCGAGTGAAACGGTTTCAGATGCGAACGGTTTGTTGCGAATTTTAGTAATTATCTTTGTTTTACTTGTGCTCGCATTGTTTGGCCCTTGGGAAAATTTCTTTGAACGAAGTGAGTCAAGTGAGTGGAGAATATTTGCTAGCCTAATTTGCCTAATGGTAGTGGGGGGCCTATTAATTATCGATCGACGAGTAATGGACAATATTCCTCTCGATGGAGTAGGCAGTAGGGCACTAAATTCGCTTGATTGGAGGAATCCATATCGATATCTAACATTCAGGACAATAGTGATATTCATTGCTTCAATAGCTCTCTTCACTTGGTCAGGCGATGGTGATAATGAAATCGTAGTCATCGATAATTTCGATCGCCTTTGGAAAATTCAAATCGCTCTAGTATTCACCGGATGGCCTGGCTATGCGCGATTAATTCGTGGCCAAGTTTTGTATGTCAAGGAAATGACATTTGTTGAGGCAGCTAGGAGTGTGGGTGCGCCTTCGGGGAGAATTATGTTCCGGCATATCCTGCCAAATGCTTGGGCTCCTTTGTTGGTTGCTTTCACCCTCGATATTGGGGGGACAATTCTTTCAGCATCTGGGCTATCCTTCATTGGTCTAGGTGCAGAACCAGGCGCGGCTGAATGGGGCAAATTGGTTGCAGATGGCCGAGCACATTTCCCACAAGATTACTGGTTGGTTCTGTTCCCTGGCCTTGCCATCGCCTACACAACCTTAGGTTTCAATTTGCTCGGTGATGGATTGCGAGACGTTGTTGATCCAAAGAACAGGAGGTGAATGAATGTCAAAATTGTTGGATATCCAAGGACTCCGGGTTCACTTTGACACTCTTGATGGTCCAGTAGAGGCTCTTCACTCAGTTTCGCTTTCAGTCAAAGAAGGGGAGATTATGGGGGTTGTAGGGGAATCAGGTTGTGGAAAATCTGTAACTTCACTAGTTACCATTGGGTTAGCAACCTGTGATATTGATGAGGGCAGAATAGCCTTTGAGGGCGAGGAAATGATCCATAAAGTCCCAGAAGAATCAGAAAGAATTCTTTCTGTTTTGAAGTACTTTAGTTCGTTTTTCACTATTGGTTTGATTCTTTCATTATTCTGGACATTCTTAGAACCAATTCAAGGATTGCAAGTTTCTGCCGTTATGTTTGTAGCATTTTCTTTATGTTTCGTTTTCACTCGTGTTCTAGATGCCCCGAGAAGAAAACATGAGAAATTTATGCGTTCAATTAGGGGAAACAAAATCAGCATGATTTTCCAAGAACCTATGACCGCATTAAATCCACTTTACACAGTCGAAAAACAGGTTTCTGAAGTATTGAGGCAGCACAAAAGACTCGATGCCACTGACACCCACAAGGTAATGAAAATCTTCCAAGCAATAATTAGCCCAGTTGAAATCTTAGTGAATTATTTCCGCAACGATTGGAGGGGGGCATTACCTATTATTGGTACACTTTTGTTTATTCTCGTCACACATCAATCCAATAATGCGGATTTGCTACTCGGAGTTCTGATGAACAAACCCACCCTTCTCCTAATGACGTCGATATTTGTTTACTTGATTTTCTGGAATATTTTCCAAGGAAATATTACCACTTCCAACGCCGCCAACCCACTCCACCCCGAGGGCGTTGTTGCCTTATCAATCAATACCTACTTTGTAATCGCGAGTAACTGGACAAATTCCAGATTCGCCCAAATATTCGTTTCGTGGATAGTAATTTCGATTTTTCTGTGGATTCCATTTGGAGTCTTAATTACAATAATTCTTAGCGTAGCAATTTTGGCAATCCCCCCAATTCAAATTTCGAGTTATTTCAACCTTGATTCCGCTCATACTAGGCAGGTTGTAAATATCCTCAAGGAAGTTAGGATTCCAAATCCAGAGGCTGTCGTTAAGATGCATCCACACGAATTATCTGGTGGAATGAGACAGCGTGTGATGATTGCAATGATGATGGCTTGTGAGCCTAAGTTGTTGATTGCTGACGAACCTACTACCGCTCTGGATGTCACTATTCAAGCTCAAATTCTCAATTTAATGAAAGATCTCAGAGACCGAGAAGGCACTGCGATAATGATGATCACTCACGATTTGGGTGTAATTGCAGAAACCTGTGATGCCGTCACTGTGATGTACGCGGGTTCAGTAGTGGAAACCGGTTCGCTTGAACAGGTACTAGGATCTCCGAGAATGCCTTACACCATCGGCCTGCTTCACAGTATTCCTAAAATCAAAGAAACTGGTGAAGAGAGAGCTGATCTTCCAATTATCCCTGGTCAAGTGCCTGATCCAAACGAAAAATTCGACGGCTGTAGATTCCACCCTAGATGCCCATTCGCCGACGACTTATGCAGGACTAAACCACCAATGATGCAGGAAGTTTCCTCCGGACACTTCGCATCTTGTCATCACACAGATTTGACTCTGGATCTAGAAAAAGCTCAGGAAGCATTCTCAGCAGAAGAATTCCTCAAATCGGGGGTGAATGTACAATGAGCGAAGAATCTCCCGAGGTTGTTTTAAAGAAAGAAACAAAAAATTCTGTACCTCTAATCAAGATTCGAAATGCCCGCAAGTGGTTTCCAATCAAGGCAGGACTATTCTCTCCGGTATCTGCTCACGTTCGTGCGGTTGATGGAGTTGACTTGGATATCCAAAGAGGGGAGACAGTTGGAATAGTTGGAGAATCCGGTTGTGGAAAGACAACTCTAGGCCGACTTGTGATGGGACTAATTCCGATGACTGAAGGAACAATCCAATTCGGTGGAAAGGATATTGGGGAAATCAATCGCAAAGAACTCAGGCGGCGTCTACAGATTGTTTTCCAAGACCCTGGAGGTTCGATGAATCCTAGGATGTCAGTCCGTTCAATAATCGGTGAACCTCTGCTAGTCAATGGATTGGCCGATGGAGCAGAATTAACCAAGAACGTTGCCGAATTATTGTCAATTGTCGGACTTCAACCAAATCACATGACTCGTTTCCCTCACGAATTCTCTGGAGGACAAAAACAGAGGATTGCACTCGCCAGAGCGCTTTCTTTGGACCCGGAATTCATACTTCTCGACGAGCCAACATCAGCACTCGACGTATCGGTTCAGGCACAGGTTCTGAACCTTCTAGATTCAATTCAGAAGGAGAGGGGGCTTACATTCATCTTCATCACTCACTCACTCAATGTTGTCAACCACATTAGCGACAGAGTTGCAGTAATGTATCTCGGAAAGATTGTAGAAATCGCAGAGACAGACGACCTATTTGCCAACCCTGCTCACCCCTACACTCATGCCCTGTTGTCTGCGATTCCTCAACCTTCTTTAGATGAAACAAAGAAGGAACGAATAGTCCTTTCTGGCGATGTTCCAAGTCCAGCAAACCCACCAAGTGGTTGTAGTTTCCACACCCGATGCCCAATCGCCGTTGCAGGTAAGTGCGATGTCGATGAACCAGAACTTCAAACCATAATCGGCGGACATAAAGTCGCTTGTCATTTCCCAGTCGAAGCGGGTGGAAGTCTCCCAGTGCTCAACGATTGAATCACCGGAGGCTTTCTCAGGCTTAACAAGTTAGGGGGTTAGAGGGGTTTGATGTCTGACGAATCGGATTCAACTTCGGACGCTGAAATTGAACCCCCTGAATTCATCGATAAGGAGGAGGAGGCAGAAGCTGCTTTCTGGAGATTGAAGCGGGCAGCGGATGCTTGGAGAGAAAAACGAGTAAAGCGCGTTTTAGCGCAAGAAGGAGAAAGTGTATTTCGAACGTTTGGGCGTGTACTATACGTTGGATTGTGCATTATTTTTGATGGATTAATTCTCATCGAATTACCAATTTTGATGGGCCGTTCCGCCGTGGCTTGGACGCTATACATCATTCTACTGATATTCGTTGTAAGGCTGCAGAACGATTTCTACAAGAAAAGGTTCGAAGTTGACATCACTCAGATTGAGTTAGAGAATCCGAGAGGGGGAAATCGTGGTGCTCGATTCTCTCGAAGCGCCTGAATGAAGGCACAATGATTCCCACAGTGGATGTGAGCACCATGATTGCCACAGCGATCGAGTATGTGGTCAGCACATTGGTCGTCTCAATCATCCACCCTCCCAGAACTGGTGCTAGTGGGATGAATATCAGGGAGCCGATGGCATCCAGCGAGTTGACTCTGCCACGCAGGTGCTGATCCACGCTGTCCGACATCGTGGTCCTCCAAATTACTCCCAGAGTGCCTCCAAGAGTACCCTCGATCAGCACGAACAGCAGGATTAACCAGAACGGGATGGGCATAGCCCACATCAGCATGCACCAGGCAATACCTCCAATGAACATGTAGAACACTGTGCCTCTGGACTCCTTGGGGATGGGCCTCATACCTTCAATCACTGAACCGATCATCGCACCCCCTGCTCCAAATGCCCCGAACAGCCCGAACTCCCTTGCTCCCAGACCCTTGTTCTCGATGCTGAACGGGATCCCTATCTCTATTGCCGAGTCTCCGACATGCCAAATCATGGCCATGATGATACCCGCGAAAAGCCATGGCTGGGTCTTGACGAAAGCCCATGCTTCGGTCACCTCTTCGCGCAGGCTTTCTGCCTCCTCTTCCCTCTGAATCGGGACCTCTGAGATGGTCCACAAGACCGCCCCGCTGAACAGGAAAGTCAGCACATCGAGGAACAGGCACACCTCGATTCCCCACTGCTCCACTGTGATGCCTCCTATCAGAGGCCCCAGCATCCAAGCAGCCGTCATGGCCACGCCCCTCAGGGCATTAGCCTGAGGCAGAATTTCCTCTTCCACTAGATCAGGCACCAACGCACCGATGGCAGGAATCGAGAACGCACCCGCACCACCGGTGAGAAAGGTAATCACGAGTAGCGTCTTGATCACATCGAAGCCAGCCATCAGAGCTAACATCGCTATCGTGACTAGGATCGCTTGGGCCAAATCTGAGATGAGAGCAACCGTCCTCCGCGGCATCCTGTCTACGACCATGCCCCCATACAGAAGCAAGGGGAGATGTCCGAGGAAGTAGGCGGTGAAGACCAGACCATAGGCCTTGGGTCCACCCACTTCGGCTATGGTCCACCCCATCCCGATTATGAAGATCGAAGTGCCCAGCATGTTGACGCCGTTTCCAATCAGCAGACGACGAAACTCGGGTATCCCCCATGCCCTGACCAAACTCATAAGTAAAAATGCACAAAATGTTGCATTTCAATCTGCTTATTCGTAGGCGTTAGAATATGCAAAATTTACAGAACCTAATCGATTGTCAATCAAACTTCGTTTTTTAAAAATGTTATTTTTCAATTTCCTAATTTTTTTTAAATTTATTGTACAATCGTTCAATATATTACGGAATTATAGTTATTTCATGCAATTTTCTTCTATTTCAATACTCGTTTGTACCAATGATTATATCATTGCTGTTACGGGACTGGCGGTATTGGAGTGAACGCCATGCTAGAGTCGACTGGGGAAGGTACTACTACCGCTGCGGCGGGAGTCTTGACATTGGAAAAATTCGGAGCCGAATCTGCTCTAATTGGTAGAGAGATGGCAGACCAATATCATCGCTATAATATCGATACCGAGGAAGTCGATGATGTCGATCCATTACCACACAGATTCCTAGTAGAAGTCGGCAAAGTTGGATTGGCAAAATTCATTCTGTCTGAGGTATTTCACTACGGCTTGAAACCAGATGTAATTCTCTCGAGGCCCTGCACCTACGGTGTCTTCTCCGGTCCGGTTGGCGGATTCTTACCTCGACCCAAACTATGCGTCGGATGTCTACGGTGCACAGTCCAACATCCTGACTTTGTCAAAGTCCTGCCAAACCCAGATCTCCTTGCGTTGGGTGACAAATACACCACTCACGGGCACATCACTGCTATCGATGAAGAGTCGAAGAAGGGCATGGTGCCTGTCCGTGGCCAAGGATACCGAGGTAGATTTGGAGGCCCCGGATTCGATGGAATGCTAACCGACATGTCCGAGATTGTTCGCCCGAGCAGAGACGGTATACATGGCCGAGAACTAATCGGAACAAGTGTTGATATTGGTACCAAACCAATGCACCTTTCCTTCGATTCTGACGGAAACATCGTCGGCAAAACTCCTGATATGTTCACTATAAAAGTTCCATTCGTCTTCGATATTCCACCCGGCGATCTTGGTACTCAGAGGTTAGCTGAGGTGCTCAACTCAACGTGCAAGCGGATCGACACTTTGGCTTGCATGAATGCATCTGATGTCTTAGATTGGGGGCTTGATGCACCTCATATCGTGCCAGTTGTATCTTCACCATCTCCCGAAACTGCCGCTTCATTCCCCAAGGCTCGCCTTATCGAGTTAGATGCTTGGAACAAGCAAGCCTTCGAACTACTTCGTTCTTCGACAGAGGCTCTTGTTGGTGTTCGAATCAATTTCACCGATGGTTGGCAGGAGACCATGATGAAGGCGGTCAACAATCGCGCGGATGTCATTCATCTCAATGCTGACTTACACGGTCGAGGAGGAGATGGCAGATTCGTTAGCGACCTCCTGAAGGAGGCACACATGCTACTCATCGAAAAGGGATGCAGAGACATGGTTACTCTGATTGGTGCAGGTGGTATTGTCAGTGCCGACCATCTGCCTAAGGCAATCATCAGTGGTCTTGACGCGGTAGCTCTCGACTTACCGGTTCTATTCGCATTACAGGGTCGTTCCCACGGTTCCCTGCAAACTCGTGATGGGGTAAAGGGAACGTTGCCAAGAAAGATGACCAATGATTGGGCAGAACAACGCCTCACCAACCTCTGTGGTTCTTGGAGAGATCAATTGCTTGAGATCCTAGGTGCAATGGGTATCCGAGAAGTTCGTCGACTTAGAGGAGAGTTTGGTCGTTCGATGATTGTTACACATCTCGAGGATGAGGCCTTCGAAGGCATAGAGGGTTATGTTAGTGGGGGTGCTGCATGATGACGATAGTAAAACCAAGTCAGACACTTATCGAGAAAACTACCGGATTGATGCAAGACGGAATGAATGCCGTAGCTTTTGGTGAATATGGAATTCCTGAGGCTCTAGGTGACGCTCGCTGGACTGATGAGTTGATTCTCTCGACTTGGTATATGGCAGAAACAGGAAAGATTCCTGATGGTTTGAATTACAAGACCGGAAAGTCAGACGGTGGTTTTGATAGACTGGATTTTAAATTCCTCCCCGAGTCAGAATGGCTACGACATTCTGAGGAAATAGGAACTACACTCGACTTGAATCGCCGAGGCGATGCCAAGAGAAAATTGACTTGCGACATACCTTGGTACGGAGGTGGTATGTCATATGGTTCTGTTTCTGTGAATGTGATGATGTCTAGAGCCCGAAATTCGGCTCGTTGGAATTCATTCATGTCTACTGGCGAGGGGGGTTATCCTGCGCCGTTGATGGAATGCAAAGAGAATGTGATTACCCAAGTCGCTACAGGCTACTTCGGCGTAGAAGAGGAGACGATTCAAGCCGCACCTATTGTCGAATTCAAGTACGCTCAAGGTGCAAAGCCGGGATTGGGCGGCCATCTTCTTGCAGCAAAAGCAGGAGAAGAAGTCGCCAAGTTGAGAGGAAGCGTACCATTCGTCAGCCTGTTCAGCCCGTTTCCATTCCATTCGACATATTCAGTTGAGGATCACTCAAAACATCTTGATTGGATTGAGACAGTAAATCCGACAGCGATACTTTCGGTCAAAGTAAGCACCCCTCACGATGTAGACATGGTCGCAGTTGGCTCATTTTACGCAGGAGCACACATCATCCATCTTGACGGTTCATACGGTGGAACAGGTGCTGCGCCCGAGATCGCGAAGAAGAATATCGCAATGCCGATTGAACTTGCAATTCCTAAGGTGCATAAGTTCCTGCAAGCGGAAGGTGTCAGAGACAGGGTCACTCTGATCGCAAGCGGAGGGGTTCGAACCGCGGATGATATTGCCAAGGCGATTGCCCTTGGCGCAGATGGTTGTGTCCTCGGAACAACTGACCTCGTCGGCCTCGGATGCACAAGGTGCTCCAACTGCGAGGGAGGCCCATCCGGCCGAGGTTGTCCATGGGGATTGACCACGACTGATGTTGAGTTGCAAGAATGGGTTCAGCCAGATTGGGCAGAAGAGAGATTACACAATCTCTACTCTGCAATGCAGTATCGTATCCGTGATATCCTACGCAAATTGGGTCTTTCAGATGTTAGTGAGCTGCGTGGCCGCACTGACTTACTCAGCTACATTGGAAAGGAGGCCGGCGAATGATTGACCCAAACACAATTATCAATGCCCGCAGAAGGATGACTGCATCACATCCAAAGTTTGAGAGAAAAGAAGAGGATGCTGCAGAAGGCGGTTGTGGAGTAGTCGGACTAGCATGCGAGATTCCAGTCGCCGGCCGACATCTTTTCAATTCGCTTGAACAAATGCGCAACAGAGGAAATGGAAAGGGCGGAGGTGTGGCAATGGTCGGTCTCGATGCTTCCCAGTTTGGGACAGATCAGAAGACTCTAGACTCGACTTATCTCTATGCTATAGCATACCTGAATAATGAGGCCCGCAACGATGTCGAGGAGTTGTTAGAGGAAGCTTACAATTTACACCATACCCATGAGATGCCTAAATTGGATACTTGGGAAGAAGACCTACCAGCCTTGGATGTGCAACCACCGGAAGTAGTGTGTTATTTCGTAACACCAAAGGCTTCAAAGGTTGACGAATTCATCGAGAATAGCCTCTCAGCAGTTGTCGATGCAGCCGATAGGGCAGTTGTCGAAGAGGAGTACACATTTCATACAACTCATGCTCTGAATGTTGAGTTCTACGCCAAGGACGGCCGTACCGATGCTTTCGTCTTGAGCCACGGTAGGGATATTCTGATTCTGAAAATTGTCGGATATGCAGAAGATGTGATTCGCTATTATCACTTAGAGGGCATGACTGCTCACGTTTGGATCGGCCATCACCGCTACCCAACTCGAGGGCGGGTCACTCACCCTGGGGGTGCGCACCCATTTGGTCAGGGAATTGATTGTGCTCTTGTCCACAATGGAGACTTCTCGAACTATGTTTCAGTGAAAGATTATCTCGCTCAGCGCGGTATGGAACCTCTATTCTTTACAGATACCGAGGTAGCCGCGCTTGCCTTCGATCTTCATCGTCGAGTTTACCGATATTCACTTGAGCACGTTATCGAGAGTCTCGCTCCTACGAGTGAACTCGACTTCGTTATGTTGCCAGAGGAAAAACAAGAGGTTTACGAAGCGATTCAGAAGACCCACATTCATGGCTCCCCCGATGGTCCTTGGTTCTTCATCATCGCACAATCCGATGGCCCGACTCATCGCTTGTTGGGAATTACGGACACCTCGATGTTGAGGCCACAAGTCTTTGCTTACCAGCGTGGAGATGTTGGCATTGCCTTCTGCGGCTCAGAGAAACAAGTGATTGATGCGGTTCTAGAATCTCTAGCATCCGAGGACACTCGCTTCTGGCGCAGGGCTGACGAATATTGGAATGCTCGAGGAGGTTCATACACCGATGGTGGGGCCTTCATGTTCGATTTAATGCCGAATCCAGATGGTAGTAAGACTCTGGTTATGCAAGACAAATTTGGGGCGATTGTCGATACAACTCCAACGGGAGATTACAAAGTAACAGAAGCAGGCTCCTATTCACTTACCTTGGGCACTCCACGAGCGACTTACGATGCTTTAGTAGCAGGTTTAGCAACAATGGATTGGTCAGAATCTCGTGGTTGTTTAGAAGCGCTTGAGGAAGCCGCCTCAACCAAAGGTCGTGAATGGGTTTGGGAAACACTAATTCTTCTTTTGAACCGAAAATACGACTGTGGAAACCTAAGAGAGTCTGTGTGGAAGGATTTAGTCGAGGCGGCGCTAATTCGTACCGTCGCCTCCTCTGCTGCAACCCCATGCGATGCTTATCTTGGGCAGAAAACCGTCGGACATCGACCGAAGCCTGGCAGTCCAACTCAAGCCTTCGTTATCGACGCGCGACCTTACCCAATCGAAGGTGTGGACTCTCTAGCCCGTGAATTAGTCGCAATGCATCGATTGGGATGGAAGAAATTTTTAGTGATTAATTGCCAAGGACATCGATTCATCGGCAATGGATTCGGCCCAAGAACAGGTGATGTCAGGATGGATGTACTCGGGGCTGTAGGCGACTACTTGGCGAGCGGTAATGATGGAATGACAATTCACATGCATGGAAATGGTCAAGATCAAGTCGCTCAGATTCACAAGTCTGGCGAGTTGGTGATTCATGGTGATGTTGGCCAGTGCTACGGATACGGTTCGAAGGGCGGAGATATGTTTGTTCTTGGCAACGCCGCTGGCCGACCGATGATTAACTCGGTCGGCGGGCCACGTCTCGTAATCAATGGGACCGCCCTTGATTATCTCGCTGAATCTTTCATGGCCGGAGACCCTCTTGATGGCGGCGGATTTGTTATCATCAACGGCCTTGAGTTTGGCCGAGATGGCTCGATGAGCGCGTTGGAAACACCATATCCTGGTGGGAATCTATTCTCTCTTGCGAGTGGTGGTGCAATCTACGTCAGAGATCCGCACAACAGATTGTCCTCTTCTCAACTCAATGGTGGAGAATTCACTCAACTTCAGGAAGCCGATTGGGAGGTAATTGAACCATTGTTAATTCAAAATGAACAGCACTTCGATATTCCACTTGAGCGACTTCTAACAGTAAATGGCGAGCGTCGTAACCCGTACGAAATCTACCGAAAGATTGTCCCAGTCAAGTCTAAGACATTGCACGCTGAGGCAGCTTGGGTAGGCCATCACGACGATTGATTCCAAGACAAGGCGATAATTGATGGTCTAAATCTCACTCTGGGGGGTGTGAATCGGAGTAAGCGGGTCGCACTTCTTCTGGTCACAATCCTTGCTCTTGCCCCCGTTTCCAGCGCTGATAAACATGGAATAATCGAAACCGAGGAGTCCGATCTCGAGGAATATTACCAGCAAATTGACGATCTGCTGAATCGTTGGGAAATCCCCGGTGGGCAATTAGCAGTCCTACACAATGGCTCCTTTGTTATGAGGGAGTCATTCGGTTTCGCAGATGTAGAAAATAATTTTCCTGTTGAAAATAATTCTAAATTTCGTATCGCCAGTTTATCCAAAGCAATTACCGCGGCATCAATATTGACGCTAATTGAAGATCGGAGGCTAACTCTTGATGATAAAATGGTAGACTATATTCCGCATTTGATTCCCGAACCAATAGAAGGATGTGATTACCCTAATTTCGACCTTGATTACTCCATCAACGATGTGACAATATCTCATCTTCTCAACCATAGAGGGGGTTGGGAGGTAAGTTCTGATCCTACATATTGGCATTGGAATACTTGGCATAGTAGAAATGACCCTTGCATAGACAAAGAGGGACTCAATTCACAGTATGATAATGGCAACACTGCTCCAATACAAATGGAGAGTATTTTGAAGGAGTGGTTACGTCACCCTCTAAATTACGAGCCGGATACCGATTATGTATATTCTAACATTGGATACCAAATTCTTGGCCAAATTATTGAGCAAATTAGTGAACAAAATTACGAGGTATACGCCATAGAAAATGTTCTTACTCCAATGGGTATAACTTCTATGGAAATCGGAATGACAATGCCCGATCAAAGAGACCCTAACGAAGTACTATACTACGATTATGAAGATGATTGGAGTTTGTGCCATTTCCCTTCAGGAACGGATGATGAAGGCAATCCAATTTTTGATTACGCAGCAGATCCAGATTGTGGCGATTTTGTCTTGGAAGAGAAAGATGGTGGTGGCGGCTGGATTTCTACCGCTTCAGATTACGCGAAATTCATAGCCCATCTTGATGGAACCCTATTCACTAGTGCTTTCTCAGACCCGTTTGAATTCTTCATTGGCAATCCTAGTGCGCCTTCCATGGGTGGTTACTATGGCAGAGGGGTCTACATTGCTTCTACTGATACCCAGGTTTGGAATCACAACGGAGCATTTTCTGGCTCATCAACGGCGTTCAAACGAGATGTCACAGATTCTGGTGAATCTGTAATTTCAGTTCTATTTGTCAACACAAGGCCAACCAGTTCAGAAACCATAGATGGTAAGACTTGGAAATCAGACCGCTACTCTACAATAGGGAAAATGATGCAAATTGATTATTCTGATATTGAATATTTGACCGATTCAACAAATCAAGAGGAACTCAGTAATGATGATGATTCGGAAGACGATAATTCCGTACTTGAGCTCTCATCAATCACGGATATTCTGACAGTTCTGTTAATCGCAATCGTTGGTCTAAGAATCGCAAAAAAATCCAATCTCCTTTAATTTTCAGTTTCTTCTTGGATGATTCTCAATACTTCATCGGCACATCCCCATGACAAGGTAACGCCAGCTCCGCCGTGGCCGTAATTGTGAATGATGAGGCCGTCTATTGTTTTCTGCGCTTCGAGTCTAACCTCACTTCGTGAGGGGCGAAGTCCAACCGATTCTCCGATTATTTTGCTTCGGTCAAGTTCAGGCCAAACGGCTTCGCATTTTGACAAAATATATTCTCGATCGGAGTCTCGTAATTCAAGACTCCAATCGTCACTTTGTGCAGTTCCTCCCAGAACTGTACAGTCTCGCCTTGGGATAGTGTAGGTGAGGGTCTCCGGTTGCTGGTCATAGCGGCCAAATCCAGGATCTTGCTCGATGTAGATGATTTGTCCACGAACCGGTTTAACCTCCATGTCAGAACACAATTCTCTCGCTCCAATACCACTACAATTGACGATAATCTCAGCAGAAATTTCTGACAAATCTTTAATCTCTTTCTGCTCTATAATCCCACCTAACTCACGTGTGCGTTGCAAAAGCCAAGGCATGTAGTGTTGCATTTCGATTATTGGCGACTGAAATTCCCATCCGAAAACCCAACCGTTTGGTATCTCATTGGCTTGTAGAACTCGAAAGTGGGTGATATCTTCTCTCCATCCTGGTAGTTCGACTTGTTCCCGAAGATATTCTCGGCCAAATCTCATTGTAATTCCTGAATTTGGCTCGACTTCACCCAACCTCATTAATTCTGTATAGGTTTCAGCACCCCATCGATCGGTTTTTTCCACCGGGTGCACCAAAAAAGGATACCAGATGGCGGCGGCTTGGTCGGAAACCAGATGAGGAGAAAATTCTCTTGCTAGGACTCTAACACTATGACCGGCCTCCAATAATCGGATTGCACATGAGAGGCCGGATACGCCAGCCCCAATCACCACGCAATCCATGCATCTTCGGAGTTATACAATCACTTCACATCAACGGTCCACAAGTGTCTTGAGAGACCCTATCCTGTCAGAGAGAGTCGATAGTATGCCCAAGGTCAGAAAACCCAAGGGAGGGTGGTATATACCCCGCAAAAAAAAGCGCCGAACAGGTCCTAGAGTGTCGCCTAGTGAGAGAGGCCTCCCCCCCTGTCCCGCTTGTGGTGAATGGTCGATGCAGAAAGACAACAACCGAGTTGAGTTGTATTGCGGCGCTTGTGGTGCAATCATGGGTTCTCGCTAGGGATTAGGGCTGAACCTCAAATGGATTACCATCTACCGAGTGTCGCCGCAGTGATGAGGAACCGCACCGGATGCCTTGGGCATCGCGAGTGATGGGCGACCTGAGCGGCACCACGGTGATCCCATGTCTAGAATAATCATGGATGCAAGCGGGAAGAGGTATTTGCTTGAGGAACCAGTACCTCTTAGCGAAGCACCAATGAACATACAATTGGCAACAAAAAATAAGCCATGGAAGAATTACTGGAGGATGCTTGGAACTGTTATTCTTGCATTTATTTTGATTTGGTTTGGGCTCACTTTACTAATTGCTGGGGTTATCTACGGTGAAGCGGCAGTTACAGGTATCGGTGCGGTCTGTTCTCTGATTCCACTTCCTTTCCTGATTATTTTGCATCGGCCAAAGTTAGTACATGTAAGGCTAGCAACTCCAGATTTTTCAGGAAAGACACATCATCCTTTACCAGAGGGAGGATCTCTCAAGACTCCTCAACGAACGTCCTTCCAGCGTTTCATCATTCCAGACGATTCGGTACTCGATATGCCACCTTTGCGTCAGGTTTGGGGGGCTTTCGTTGCAATCATAGTTATTGGATCAGCACTATCGATTCCGCTGATTCTTTCATTATTGGCCGATGATGAGGAAATATTTTCTGTAGTCTTCGTTCTTTCATTTGTACCTGTGATGCTACTTTCTATAGCAGCATTCTCAATTCCTGTTTTTGCTTGGTGGGCGACCTCTTCGAAAATCATCGGCTTACCCACTAGGAGGAGAGACGCTGAAGCTTGGATGATTGCTGGAATGGCTTCTGCCCTCCCCGCGATTATAGTCAACTCCTTCATTTTCCCCGCTTTTCTCCCCAATGCCCTTTCCCCTGAGACTCAATTAGCCTTGATTGCCACAATCAGTGCACCTATAGGTGAAGAAATTTTCAAATTACTAGCAGTCTGCTTGTTTTTACCTTCTATTCGTAACGCTAGAAAGGGATTCCAAGTTGGATTCACCGTAGGTCTAGGTTTTGCATTAATTGAGAATCTATCCTACATTTTGGACAGTGGAATCTTCGGTGCTCTTTCTCTAACATTAACCACCTTAACGAGAGGAATTGGCTCTATTCCTGGACATGGGTTGTGGACAGGAATTTCAGGATTTGGAATTGGGTATTTTGCACAAACAACAGATGCTGATAAGCGAATGAAATGGATAATTAATCGTATAAGCATAAAGTCGGTTGACCTCGCAGAAAATCTCGGCTTCGATATTGATGGGGACGGAGATCATTCAGGTTTTGATGAATTTAGACCAACTTTTGAAGAGATTATGGATAAAGACGAGATTGAAACTAGTTGGAAGTTAATCGATACCAAAACAGGAGAACCAATCGATGCTCCGGGCGTTGAGACCAGTGAAGTTAGTCAGGCGTTGGTTACCTCATGGGATGCTACAAAACTAAGGAAGGAAGATGGATTCAGAATATTGCCTCCTGCTAATGTCGCGGGCTGTCTAGGTTTAGCCATAGGAGGACATGCATTTTGGAACGGAACATTAGTTGGAATTGAGCAATTATCTAGGTTGCTTAGTCTCGGAATGGGTGGCATATTGATTCTGAATTTGGTTTGGGTTGCGATTCTGATTACTGTGCTCCTAATTCTAGCCCGCGGCATATTCAGGGGGGTACGTTCTCTGCCAACGGCATGAGTCGTTATTAGGGAATCCTTCATCATCCTTTGACGTTGTAATGGTAGGGTAGACGATGGACCCAACCTCTGACCAGATGATTTCCGTCGGGCTAGTCTTCGGCTTGATGATGCTCTCGGCAGTACGTGGAATGCTGAATAGTAGTGGATTGGTTGCCGCAGCGATAGTCGGTCTGACGGTTTCTTTGCTGGGTCATTGGACTTGGCTTACAATATTGATTTCCTTCCTCGCAGTTGGCTCTTTGGCAACTCTTTGGAAGTATGAGGAAAAGGCCGCCTTAAGGCTAGCTGAGGATAACAAAGGCGCTCGTGGTTGGAGGAATGTTATGGCCAACGGAGGTGTGGCTTCATTGGTTGCTATTGCCAATTTCACTCTTGAGCAACCAGAATGGGCTTACTTGGCGGCCTGTGCCTCCATTTCTGTGGCTGCCTCAGATACTTTAGCCTCAGAAATCGGCAGCCTCGATCCTAGAACTCGTAATATCATCAATCTCGAGGCGGTGCCTGCCGGTACTAATGGTGGAATGTCAGTAACTGGTACCTTTGCAGCATTAGGTGGTGCATTGCTAATTGGCTTCTTGTCGGTTAGCCTTGCCTCTATCACTGATGTTGAAATCCCTATATTGACTCTAATGGTAGCTGTTTCGGTAATCGGCTGGCTTGGATGCCAAGTAGACTCTATTTTAGGCGCGCTGTTTGAGAATAAAGGCCTAATCGGCAAGCACACTGTAAACTTCCTCGCAACACTTTCAGGCGCTATTATGGCTATAGGTTTCTATTTGCGCTTCCTCTAGGAGGAAGCGATTTTCCAAACCCCAGAGAATGCCGCTATCGTTTAAACATAGAAGCGCGAGGTTTGAATGTCGGACCAATGGGCGAATGAGCGAGAGGTGTAACCTTTGTTGAGATCGCGGGCGCTTTCTGTAGCAATATTACTGATGCTTCTCGGAACTATTGCTACTAGCACTACAGGTGCACAAGAGGTTGAGGAATACGGCCCCGGTCTTGACCTTGAAATCCCACAAACTCACAACATCTTCCTGCATGGAACCGAGGAAATTCCTGAACTTCGAAGAGATTGGCCAATACTAACTGGAATACCTGGGGGTTCAGCCAGTTTTTCAAAGACTGCAGGAGCACCTCAAAACCTTGTAGATGTTCAAGGGACGCCAATCATAGAGGCACTTTCACTAAACGGAACGATTACTGTCGAATTGTATGCCTCATTGGAGGCAAAGTCTCCGATTTGCAGGCAAACTAACGTAATTCCAGGATCGCCTGCAGGAGCTACAACTCAATTTTTTGTAACCCTACGTTGGGGTTCATTCACCCTCATCAATGAAATGGCTACGAATGTTGTGACAATGGAGGAATCCTATACACAATCGCATCTGTTTCAAGTTGTGATTCCGGTGGAGGATGTCGATTTAGGTCCTGGAGATGCCTTATCTCTGCAAATTTCTGTTCAGCATGATTGTGTTCAACCTGGCTCGTTGTGGTGGGGCACCTATGATGCTAGAAGCGGAATCACATTTTTCGGTAACCTAATCGATCCACAGTTGGAGCAGGTTACCGACTCAAATCGAATCACAAGAATAGAATTTACCCCCATTTCTCCGTGGGGTCCTTCTGATTTCTCTGAGCAAGTTATCGAAGTCGTAGGCCCAATGGATAATTATGAATCAATGGTTCATGGATTTGGTCAAGAGGATCAACGATTGGAGCACTTTGAGTCCCCTCATTCATTGAGGGTCGGTGAAGCCAATAGGACCGTTCTAACTTGGTCTACATCGAAGTCGTTGGAACCCGGACTATACATGATTGATGGTTGTTTCAAACTGCAAGACCAAGACCCAGCGGAATCTTGCGATGTAATCGCGGTATTGAAATTCGAAGTCAAGGAAGATCCTCAAGCCCTTCTAAGCGGTACTTGGGTAGCGATCATGATCCCATTAGGAGTAATCGCTTGGCTAGGCGCTTCAATGAGGGAGGCGATGTTACCTCTTCCAGCCTACGCAGTTATCCTAGTCCTCGCCATCGCTAGCATTGGTCCAGCAATCCATTTGCCCGATATCGATGCTAATTCACCACGTACCGATGGTGCAGCGCCATCATTCACTCTCTTGGAACATGGTGGTGATGGCTCGGTTTCACTGTTTGACCTTCTATCTGATTCCGATGCCGTTGTGGTTGGGATGTATGTACCCGGCTCGGCTAATGCAAACCGTCAAACGAATGATTTCCAAATGGCTGATGCGTTAATCGACAGAGATGTTTCGTTCGTACAAATTGCAACTGGAAAAGGAGTCAGAGCAGTAGATTTGGATGCCCATGCCAATACAATAAACGGATCTTGGCCATTATTGATGGATAATGCAGATGCAAGTGTTGGCAAGTCATTCCCAAGTGGAGCCAGTGACGCTGTGATAATCATCGACGCTGCCGGCTTCATTACAGATTGGTCGCCCGGAACCTACTCTAGTTCTGAGATTGCAGATGCTGTTGAAGATGCAGCAAAAGGTTCAGGACACAGTGTATTTGACCCACTAACTCTGTTGTGGGGTACAGCGCTACTACCCCTGTTTGTTCTGGCTATGCCTAGAGAGAAGAAATATCGGGAGCCAAATGAGATTCTACTTCCAGGCTCTGGAATCTTACTGACATTGCTAGCAGCAGGAGTGGGATTCTCCCTTTGGGCTATTCCGATTTCTTTGATGGCTGCGGCGGGCTTGGGTGCCTATTGGATTTGGATAGAGGTGGCCCTTGCATTGATTCTAACCTATCACGGTGTCCGAACACTAACCGCAGGAAGAATTCCTGAGATTGATTGGGTTTCAAAGAAAATTCACTCAATTCTGCCCGATGGATATCGCGAATGGAGAAATGTTTCATCCTTCAGCGACGATGTCCATCTAGGGATTTGGGTCGCTTGGCTGATTTGGTTACGAACACCTGATTTGGTAGCCCAAGGGGTTGGGTCGGTGGCACGTACCGGAATTCTTGGAGTATTGTTCTCTCTAGGGATGTTGCTGGGCCTAATCCTCGCCGCAGGTCTTGCTGTAGTAATCGCACGAGCAATCATTGGCGTAACGGGTCCAATCCCCAGAACCCTTGGCAGTCTTAGTGTAGGAATTCGTCCAAGGGCTTGGGGTCTAGCGAGCGCCATTTTGGGAAGTTGGCTACTAATCAGTCTAATCGTGGGCCCAGTTTTTGGTAGCCTATGATTTGATTGAACTATTTTTCCTTGTTTCACAGACACGAATCAACCGAGAGCATCATAAGAGTGGGGCCGCTCGTCGAATTACTCCTTTGGGGGTATAGTATAACCTGGTAGTACCGCGGGCTCCAGTTGCACGGGAATGACGACGAGTGGGTAATCTGATGGTTTTGATGACCAACTGGAGCACCGACCCATCGCAAACCGAGAGCGTGCATCTGCTAGGTGCACGCTAGGCGGAAGATACCCGCTGATCTGGGTTCAAATCCCAGTGCCCCCACCAAATTTCTCCAGATCGATCAAGCTTTGAATCCAGTCTAAATATGGGCAAACGGTGGTTGTATTGATGAAGTGCGGCCCATCGGCATGATTCGATGGACCGCAGGTCAGTTGCAGTAGCGCTGGTGCTAATTCTACTCTCACCTCTTGCTGGGAGCGTCGCCGCTCCTAGTTCAAATGTAGGCCAGAGACAACTAGATCCCACAGGGCTTCAGTTGATTGAGCAGGGCCAAATTACTAAAATCCCTCAACAAGGACCAATTTGGTGGAATCCTGAACTGGATTGGTGGCAACACACTTCACTAGATATTGACCGAAATGGAATACATGATTCATTACAACTTGCAAAAGGCTCAGTCAATGTTGGTTTATCTTACGCGCGCGAGGTTACTACTGGGGACATCGAGAAACTGGAAGGACTAGGATTCGACATCCACCTAGAGTTGCCCATTGTTGATGCCTTATTGCTTGGCGACGTTGATGCTAGCGAGATTTGGCAATTGGCCGAAATCGATGGCGTTGTGATGGTCGAACGTTATGGTTCTGTGGTCTTCTACGGAGATGTTCAGACCCCCGCAGTAAAAGCAAAGAATTCTTCTGAATATCCTGTTGGCGCTTGGGATTTTGGAGTTACTGGTAAAGGGATAAACATCGCAATGGTGGATACAGGAGTTGACAATGAACATCCTGGATTGAATACAAAATTTGTAGCCGGCTACGATGCTGTTTGTTACATGCATTCAGACCCACAATGCATACTAGCCGGTGGACGTGAAGATGACGGTTCATTCGATCCCGATGATGGCAACCAACACGGTACTGCGTGTATGGGAATGGCTAGTGCTACCGGAATTGAATCCGATGGTTCGCAATCTGAATTCTATGGTTCAGCCCCTGATGCGGGTTTGGTAGACGTTAGGATTGGAACCGATGTCGGAGCCGGACCATTCGAAAATTATCTCCTTGAACAGGAGTTTTACGAATCTGCGATGAATGGGCTACAATGGATTATCGATCATCGCGATGATGCTTGGCCTGGAGTTGAAGAAGAGAGTCATGGTATCGATATAATCTCTCTTTCTTGGGGAATAACAAGCCACGAGAATGGTGGTTCAGATGGAACCGATATGCATAGCAGAATTCTCGACGAAGCCATGGAATTGGGTGTTGCAGTATCTAATGCTGCAGGAAATTCCGGCGAGGACAATGATGGCCTATCTGGGATGAGCGCTTCCTCTCTCTCAATCACGGTGGCCTCGACAGACGACCAGAACACCATCAATAGAACCGACGATACAATTGCCGGTTATTCCTCACGCGGTCCTCGTAAGGACAACGGGGATGGCAATCCAGTCAACGAGTTGATTCCGGAAATCAGCGCACCTGGCACCAACATCGTTCAAGCTGAAGGATGTGTATCCAGTGGTGGTTGCAATAACTTCCTCGGTGGTGATGCATCCCAGAATACCTACACTGGACGAGGCAGCGGAACATCGTATGCCGCTCCGGCAGTTACAGGAGTCGTGGCTTTGGTTTGGGAGGCAAATGAGAACTTGACTCCATTACAGATCAAAGAAGTTCTCAAGCACACTGCTGAATTACGTGGAGAAGCCAGCGCACCAGATGTCGACCCATATTGGAATAGAGAGTATGGATATGGCATGGTTGATGCATTGGCCGCTGTCGAGCTTGCATTGTTCCTCCAAGATAGTCGACAGACACCATTGATCGACCCAACTTTGCAAAGTCACCGACTCAACTTGTCGATGAATGGTGTGATTAACATGACCGGACATTCTTGGGGTCAAGCAGGTAGCATTGACAGGGTCGAATATCGAATTGATGATGGAGATTGGGTCGAGACGACATATTCGGCCACCCCAAGTGAAATCGGGGCACTTACACCCTTCCTATGGCACATTCTCCTTGACTCAAGTCAACTTTCTTCAGGTAATCATACAGTGGAGGTTCATGCCGTTGCAGGAGCAATGCATTCCCTACCAGTTTTCTTTGAAATCACAGGAACAGAATCCGATTCTGGATCACTTGCAATCCCACCAATCGCTATTGGAATAGTGGTTGTAGTCGCATTGGCATGGGTGGCATCGTTGGTGTTAATTCGAATACGGTCAGATGATGAAATTGAAGCAATAATTGACAGTGTCCGCAATCTTGATGAGATTGACGAAGTTGTTGAAGCTGAACTACTCGATTGAGATAATTAGTGAAATTCACATCTTCTGGTCAATTCTATTTTTAAAGTACGAATCCGAAGGATTCGAGGGTGTTAATTCAAATGCTCATTGAGTCCTCCGTGGGTCGTGGTGCGGTTTTCGGAACGGGCGAACAGCATTCGTCCAACAGGCGTTCGCCGTATGTTCGATATGGCTGGCGATGATGCGGTTCAGTTTGGATTGGGAGAGCCAGACTTCCAACCACCTGAATTAGCCATTGATGCATTCGAAAAAGCCATGCGAGAAGGTCGCAACAAATACACCACAACTGCAGGCTTACCGCACCTGAGAAAAAAGATTGCAGAGACTTGGCATTATCTTTCTCCCGACCTTGATGAATCAAATGTTTGTATCACGATGAGCGGAACAAATGCTTTGCTCGATATTTTCCTTGCTCTCGTTGACCCAGGCGATGAGGTTCTGCTACCAGAACCCTACTTCCCATTGTACCCTCCAGATGTGGTAATTTGCGGAGGAGAACCGACACTTTACCCATGTAGATTTGAGAATGGATTTGTCCCAGCCATCGAAGATCTAGAGGCTCGAGTAACCGACAAGACCGTTGCGATTCTCTACAATTTCCCAAGTAATCCCACTGGAGGAAATGTAACACAGAAAGAACGAGATGAATTACTCGATTTTGCTGAGCGTAACGGCCTTTGGGTGATAACCGACGAAGTCTACGACAGAATCGTATATGATTGCGAACATGTTTCCTTCCTTGGGGCTGGATATGATAAAGTGATAATGATCAATTCTTTTTCCAAGACTTTCGCCATGACTGGTTGGCGAATTGGATACATCCTCTCAGAGAACCCAGAAGCCATGGCTCACATAACAAAGATGCAGTATTACGTTACTGCTTGCAGCAATGATGCGATGCAATATGCAGTTCTCGAAGCCATGGAAAAGGCTTCAGATTATCCTGCGAAGATGTGTGAAGAATTCAAAGCACGACGAGACCTAATCTGTGAACGTCTTAATGCCATGCCAGGAGTTTCTTGTCACATACCTACAGGAGCATTCTACGTTTTCCCTAAGGTCGATGTGCCCGGAATGAATAGTGAAGAAGTAGCCTTGGCCTTACTCGAAGGTGGAGTTCTTTGTAGCCCTGGTTCCGCTTTTGGAGAGGCTGGCGAAGGTCACCTTCGCTTCGCTTACACAATCGGCCGTGAAGACATCTCTCGGGGAATGGACAGGGTAGAGAAGGTGTTGGTAGAACTACGTGGCGACTAAGAGGCGATTTTTTGTCAGGAATAATAACCCTCGCCTCCTTTATTGTTGGTTTTACGATATTCATGTTTGGTTCTCGTAAGCTAAACTCAAAAGTAGCTCTTGGATTGGTAATCGTTGCAGCAGTTGGACTATACATGATTGGTCCTCACCCCTTCCTCTTTGGAATGATATTGGCCACTGGATGGTGTTTGCTGAACTTAGGGGTGGATTGGATCTTTCCACTTGAAAACTAGAATGTGAAAATTAATCATCAAATAATCCGTATGGCAGATCTATCATTCTGCTCTCATCTTCATCCGATTCAGAATTCTCTTCTTTAGTTTCTTGCGAATTAGTTGTACGTTGCCATGGAGGAAATTCTTCCAATGGGTCATCTGCATTCTCATCGGCTTTGCCTGAGGATGCCTCCTCCTCGAGTAAATTTTGATTGAGATTCTCAAGCCTCTCTTCTGGGTCACGCATCCAATCGGGCATATCATGCGCTCCTCCAAGAACCGAGATTGTTGTAAATACAGCAACTGGGAGAACGGAAATAGCCACTAGGAAATCAATTATTGCAGCATCTGGTATTTGGTCTGCTGGCATTATTGATTTCATTAATACCGCCTCGAGTTGGACATTATGCCAAACGGAATAATCGATTTCTAACCAATCGAGAGACAGTTGCAACATTATTCGCGCTATGAACCAGAAGATAATGATTGGAAGAATCCAAGAGAATTTGGAAATCCTCGCTAGGATTTTTCTAAACCAAGCCGCTATGCCAATTAGATGTCTGGAGTACAGTGGTTGTATCCTAAGGCCAAACCATAGTGCGATGAAATATCCAACCATGCCCAACTCAAAAGCCTGCTCGGGTTCAACAAATTTTTCGGGAATTCCTTCCATTATTAATAGAGGAATTGCGATTAATGCAACTTGTATTGGGATTGCAAGAATTTGCAGACCACCGTGTATAGAAAGTAGATCGTATTGATGAGTTCTACTGCTAACTAATCGAGCCATTTGCCCGTAGGGACTTTGCTGTAAATTTAGTCTGGCCCGGTCAATCAGTTCTGGGGTGTTGACATTTCTTCTTAGGCCTAGAACTGTCAACCAACCTCCTCTGTCGGCAACGCTTGTCGGAGAGTAAGCACCGGCTATCAAGGCGAGAACCAAAGAAAGGAAACCGTATAGTATTCCTGCGATAATTATCCAATCAAGAGCGCCGAGGTCGATATCGAAGGAAAGTTGATCCCCCTCGTTATTTATCGACAATAAATAGGTTAGCGAGAATCCAATGATTGGTGCAATTGTTACCTGACCAAGGACAATCGTGGCAAGGACAAACCGCGGAAGTAGAGGAGTTCCGCGTTCGGTCATAGAGTCGTGGCGAGTAGTAGTCAACATAAGCCCTTCATAGTTTGAGCAGCAATGAATTGCTATTCTCAAACACCGTATTGATTCGCCGAAAACAAGCGAGATGCCGCCCGTAGGGCGGCGCACGCACCTACCGAACCTTCATACCCGAACCGATATCGCATAACCTCGTTGTCCATGCGTAGCCTGTCGCCTCTAACCTTATTCGTCATTCTAATGGTGACGAGCCTTTCTCCACTGGCATTTGGTCCTGCACTGGAACACAATCCAACTCGTGAAGTGTCGCCGAGAGCGTTGATCGATTTTGAAGTGAGTGATATTGAACTGGGTAATGGCTCACTTCAGGCAAGGGAATGGACTAATCCCGATAATAGCATAATTCAGTATGTGATGCGAGACGAACTAATTCAGATTAATGTCACATTTACTCAGGCAGGAACATCTGGGCAACCCGCTAGTGCGATTGGAAAAATGCAAATTTGGCATCCTGTTGGAGTAATGGTTGCAGAGTGGATAGTCAATATGACGCTCTCTGGTTTCCAGTCCTACAGAGCGGAATTTTACTGGACTCCAAACGCCGCCCAAAGCTACCTAGATGAAGATGGCTATCTTCGGGGTGGGATAATCCTTCGAGGGATTGTCGATGGAGGGCTAGCAGACGATAACCCCGACAATAACCAACTCGACCGATTAATGCCAGTAGCAGTTTGGAACGATCCTATGGAAAACGGCATTTGCGGCGATGTTGATGAGGATGGCGAACCGGATTGTCCCAATCAACTCAGTTACAACAACCCAACATGGGTCGGTGCAGGTTATGACTCAGATGGCTCTTTATCAGACCCCCCAGACTATTATGGTCATTGGAGAATGGATAACACCTCGAATGCGAGCGCTGTCGGAGAAAAGCATTGGAGAGTATCTCGCCCAGGTTCTGATTACGCTAGCAACAGAATCGATCGACTTTGGTGGGGGTGGTTGACTCCATTCGACTCGTGTGATGACCCAGGGCATGGCCTTGGAATTGGGACTTATGATCCAGAAGTTTCAGCTGTTTATGCTAACTATTTCTGTCGCGCTCGCATTCGAGGATTCGATTTTCTCTCCTTGCAAATGGTTTCACACGCATGGGGAAGTATGGGTCAAGGTGACACCGTTCGATTGGAAGCCGACGCCGGAAATGAGGAATTTTTCAATTACACTGCAATGCAACTCTCAAGCTCTTTCGGAAATTGGACCCAACTTGTTTGGAATATGACAGACGTCCATCCTACTGGAGATTATACTCTAGCCTTCAGATTTGATTCTGACTCGTCTTACGCTACACAGGGTATTCATCTCGATGGATTCATCCTGTTTGGGATTGAACGCGTTCCTGAGTATACACTGGATGTTGAATGTGACGACCCCCTGCCGAATGCCTACATAGTGGTACCTGCAGATCCTCGCCCTCCTTCTCTGGAATGTACAGTGAAGAATAATGGATATGTCGACATTACTCTCAGAGCCTATACAGAGGTTTCCAACCAATCTTGGATGTGGGATTTCCCACTTAGGATTGACTCAAACCATCCTACAGATCACGATAATAATGTCGTGACCAAGAACATCAAACCTCTCGAAACCATGGATTTGTGGGTTAATTTGACTATTCCAGATGGAGTTACGGTGCAAGAGGTCGATTGGTATATTCACCTTGGAGATGGAATAACCAATTTTTCAAAATGGAGCATTAATCTTCCAGTTGACGTTACTGCTGCCTATTCTGCTTACTTAACCCAAAAGACACTGGAAAATCCCGCAGTAACTCTTCTTCCCGGTGAAACCGGTGATGTGGTTATGACACTCAAGAATACAGGTAATCAAAAGACGATTTGGAATCTTGGAGGCACATTTGCAGATAATCGATGGAGTGCTTCCAATCTAGTCTGGACAAATGAAACTGGAGTCGAGATAACCAGTATTGAGATGGAGCTTGATGATAAAATTGAACTCAATGCTCGAATAACCTCCCCTGAGGAAATAACACCCGGAATCTATGCGATTACTCTAATCGCTAGCGGTAGAGCTCCAGCGAATTTCCAAACTGAATGGACTGTTCACGTAGAGGTGCCAATCGATCATGACCTGAAATTAGTCCCTCAAATCAGGGAGATGATGGCACCTGCAGATGAAGCCTTACGGTGGATTGAGATTCAGCTAGTCAATGATGGAAATTCCGAGGAGGCCTTCGACCTGTCGATTTCTGCTGATTGGCGGTTAGGGTTGGAAATGAATGCTGACCAAACCTTGGGAATCGATCCATTCGGTGGAGATACTAGCGTCTTGCTGATGTTCCCTATGCCTTACGGAATAGAGAACGAAACTTACCAAATTTGGGTTCATGCAACTAGCCAAATTAATCCAGAATACCAAAGAAGTGTGCAACTATTACTTACAGTTCCTGAAACCTACCTAATTGATGTTCCAGATCTTGACCTTACCGAGGAGGTATACCGTGCAGGCGATGACCCGAGAACAATGCGATGGGAGGTTTGGAATAACGGAAATATGCCCGATAGATTCCAAATTTCCTTTGAGACAAGTCATTCGGATATATCCGTATTTGCTAAGGATTTAAACAACGGAAAGACGGATTGGATCGAGCCAGGATCTTCAGTCAATTTGACCATAAGTTACGCTTTTGCCCAAGGTGCGGACGGGGATAGAACAGTCACTCTAATTGCCGATAGTCAGCAAGCAGGAACTGTTGGACAGACGGTATCTGCGCAAGGAGATGCAGATTTCAAGGTCGGAAAAGTTGGTTGGCTTCTTGTCCTACCTCCAGCAGGTGGAATCGTTGTGATTGAGGACCGAGGAGACGTAACTCTCGAATTCTCTGTACAGAACCTACACACCACTTCGGAGCAATTGATGAGAGCAGATATCGATAGAAATTCCGAGCCGGAGTTATTCTTCAACGTCTTAGATGTACGCGTAGATAGCGAAGATCGGGATTTTGTTCTTCCAGCGGGTGCAACAAAAATAGTCACCGTGACAGTAGATGTAAACCAAGAAAATCTTGATAATTTGGCAAATAACACCATGACATTCAACGTGATTTTATCCGTAGATTCAGATATTGACAAAGTGTCTGTATCAACGCCAATTCAGTTAGTAAAAACGATTCAAGAAGAAGATGGGCCTGATGTGGGCTTCATGGCTAAAGTCGCGGCAAATCTCGTCTTTGTAATCGCTGGATTAGTAGCGATGGGAGTAGTATTTGTAATCACATTTAGGATAGTTAGGGAGGCTAGTGCGCCGTTAGAAGAGTATTCCAGCATTGAGGACTATTCACAGAGTTTCGTTAACCTTGGTGATGACGGCGCGGTACCTGCTGCACCCGAGTTACCGGCTGCAGACGAAGTTGCCAATTCTATGTATGGCGGTTCCGCTGAAATCTTTGAAAATCCAGCTGCAGAGATGCCACCACCACCACTTCCAGAAGACGAGCCTCAGGCTTCTGAAATACCTCCTTCGGAGGTGTCAGAACCAGAGCCTATGCCTGAACCGGAGCCCGAGCCCGAGGCTGCCGAGGAATCAGAAGTACCCCTAGGCGTACCTCCAGTTCCAGAGGAAGGTTTACCAGAGGGCTGGACCATGGAGCAGTGGGCCTATTATGGTCAGAAATGGCTGGATCAGAACAAGGGCGAATAACCCCTCGAATTCAGGCTAATGTTCTTTCGAACGCTCGCGCCTACGTGTGCGAGGTCTTATGACCCCCACTTGGGTCGGCGGATTGCTGGATTCCGGAGCGTGATTTCCGATGTACAACGGTCAACAGCCAATATTCATCCTCAAAGAAGGCACCACTAGAACTAGTGGAAAGACTGCTCAAAGCAACAATATCGCGGCTGCAAAAGCGGTATCTGACGCGGTTAGAAGCACCCTTGGTCCAAAAGGTATGGACAAGATGTTAGTCGACGCAATGGGCGATGTAGTCATCACAAACGATGGTGCTACAATCCTAAAGGAGATGGACATCGAACATCCTGCCGCCAAAATGATTATTGAAATCGCCAAGACTCAGGAGCAGCACTGCTTCGATGGTACAACAAGCGCTGTTGTAATCGCTGGAGAATTACTCAAGCGCAGTGAAGATTTAGTCGAGCAAAACGTTCACCCTACTGTAATCTGTGAAGGCTTCAGACTTGCTTCAGACAAGGCAGCAGATCTAATCGATTCACATGCAATAGATGTCAATGAAGATAGATTACATGAGGTTGCAAAAACCGCTCTGACTGGAAAGAGTGCAGGTGCGGTCAAGGAATTTCTTGCCGACATATCGGTTAAAGCAGTACTCGCGGTAGCTCAAGATACCGATGATGGAGTGGTTGTAGACCTAGACGACATCAAGATAGAGAAAAAGCAAGGCGGCTCAATCAAGGATAGCGCACTGGTTGACGGAATTATTCTCGACAAGGAGAGAGTTCACTCTGGAATGCCTCGCTCAATCGCAGATACCAAGGTTGCTTTGATTAATTCAGCGATCGAGGTCAAGAAGACTGAGGTCGATGCAAAGATACAGATTACAGATCCAAATATGCTAGCTCAATTCCTCGATGAAGAGGAGTCCTTCCTCAAAGGCTTGGTTGACACGATCATCGCTAGCGGCGCTAATGTTGTCATTTGCCAGAAGGGAATCGACGACTTAGCCCAACACTACATGGCAAAGGCCGGTCTATTCGCCATTCGCCGAGCAAAGAAGAGCGATATGGAAGCACTTTCCAAAGCGACTGGTGGAAATATCGTCACAAATATCGACGATCTCAGTGAGGGCGACCTTGGTCAAGCAGCCAAGGTCGAAGAGCGAAAGATTGGCGATGCGGACATGGTATTCATCACAGGGTGTCCTCAAGCCAAGAGCGTCAGTGTATTGCTGCGTGGCGGCACTGAACACGTAGTCGACGAAATCCGTCGAGCATTCGACGATGCGGTAGGTGTTGTTGCAGTTGCACACGAAGATGGAGCTGTCTTGACAGGCGGTGGTTCTGTGTTGGCAGCGATTAGCCGAGACCTTCGTTCCTATGCAGAGGGAATCGGTGGTCGAGAACAGATGGCTATAGAGGCGTTCGCGGGCGCTCTAGAGGTAATTCCACGAACCCTAGCCGAGAACGCCGGTTTGGATCCAGTTAACACCATTATTGACCTTCGCAAGGCACATTCCGAAGGTCTCTCTTCACATGGAGTAAACGTCTACGACGGTGGAGTTGTAGACATGGTTGAGAGCAAGGTCTACGAGCCAAGCCGAGTCGTTGAGCAGGCTGTGCAAAGTGCATCCGAGACTGCGGTAATGATTCTCAGAATCGACGATGTAATTTCCAGCAAGGGCGGTGGAGGAGCCGACCCTGCTGACTTCGATGGCTTCGATATGTAGGGTGTAATACGACCGTAGGTCGTAACCCTAGTTTACATCAAGTTCAAGAATCGCTTTCCAGTGGGGCAACCATCTATCGGGGCTGAGTTAGGAAGATGGCTATCGTCAGCGTCTATATCGAAGAAGGATGTATCACCTGTGATGCCTGTGAAGAGACGCTTCCAGAAGTCTTCCACGTTACGGACGATACCTGCTACATCAAGGCCGACGTTAGGCTCGATGGAGGCTACGACCAGAATGAGGGTAAGGCCGGACTAAAGCCAGAAACCATTTCTCAATTCCACGACGATATTCTAGATGCAGCCGATGGCTGTCCTGTGGATGTAATTATCGTTGTAGAGGCCGGAGAAGCAGAGGCTGTAGTCGAGGAAGAAGCACCTGCTGCAGCCGAAGAAGTCGCTCTGGAGCCAGCGACCGAAGAGCCCGTTGAGGTGGCTGGAGACGACCTTGGTGAACTGCTCAGTGCTGGCGATCGCAGCCTAGCAATTCTATTTGGTTCCCAATCGGGTAACTCAGAGGCTTTGGCTGCTAAGTTTACCAAGCAGGCGTCAAATTATGGCCTTGACGGAGTAGTCTACGATATGGATGGTTTTGACTTCGGCTCCCTGTCTGGAATGAAGCGGGTTCTCATCGTCTGCTCTACTTGGGGCGAGGGCGAGATGCCCGACAATGCCGAAGACCTCTGGCAGACAGCTCAGAAAGCATCTGCTGGCTGTCTAAATGGAGTTCATTACTCAGTCCTAGCACTTGGAGATACAAGTTATGAGTTCTTCTGCGAATCTGGAAAAGATTGGGATGAGATATTTGAGAAGTTAGGTTCTACTCGCGTTGTCGACCGCGTTGATTGCGATGTCGATTACGAAGCCCCAGCAGATACTTGGGCCCTCGATGCTTTGGCCACTATGGCGGCGGTCGATGGAAATGGTATCTTCCACGAAGATATGGTTGAAGCGATCAAGGCCTACGCCGCTGGTGGCGATGATGGAGTCGAGGGTGAAGATGGATTCACCATTCCAGACATTAGGGCAGAGCCAATTCAGGCGGAAATCACCATCTTCCGCTACCACCCAGAAGCGGCATCTACCGGTTCGGATACTTGGGTTTGCGCTATACCTGGTCACTTGAGCCTGTTAGAGGCTCTTCGAACCATCAAGAGCACCCACGACGGTAGCCTCTCTTTCCGAGATGGTGCTTCGGATGACCCAACCACAGCGATTTGCGTCAATGGACGCTTAGTGCTACCTGGTATGGTTCGCTTGGACTCAGTAGCACCAACTCGCGATGGAACGCTACGGTTGCGAGTTGACCCATTACCTGGATTCGATGTAATCCGCGATCTAGTCATCGACCACTGGTCGATGGAACGCAGAAGAGAATTCACTCAACCTTGGATGGTTGCCGCAACCCGAGAAGGGGTCGCTACCATGCAAGGCAACATGGGTGTGATGGACTCTAATGTTGCAACTACTTTACACTCGATGACAGACTTCGGTAGCCCTGCTTTACTGCAAGCATCCTCAGACGCAGTCCCCCATGCAAATGGCTACCTCGGCCCTGCGGTCTTAGCACCAATTTGGGCAAGGCGAAATGACCCTCGTTCCGCCCCATCATCAATCAGCAACCTAGACGAAATACTAGGAAGTTCAAATGGAATCAAGGCAGAGACAGACTTAGCCAGTATCCGTAGGCAAAACGGCTCCGGCCTAGTAGTATCAGAAGCCTTACTAGACGCTAAGACCCATGTCTTGGAGCGAGATGCATTCAATGGTCGACATGGAAAGCACGTCTGGTGGTATACGTGGACTCTCAAGTCGAGCGGCAAGGTAAACGATACCGTGCTCTATCGTCAGGTCTTGGGGCCAATCGGTCTTCTCGGCAACTTGACTTCAGGAGTCACCGCTCGAATGCTTAGCGGCTTCACTCGTACAGGTGGAGACATGTTCTACGATATGCTCGCCTTGGTCGCTCCACCAGCAGGCGTTGGAAAGATGCCGCGTCAATTCAATTCATCAGTAGGAAATCACCATGAGGTCGTGGCGATATTCAACGAGTTAGATGGGAGATTCTAAGGTGTGAATATGGCTGTTAAGTACGCATATCATCCCGGAAATGTGTCGCACAGCAGTGCACCCGAGGTCGCTACCACAATGGATTCCTTCGCGCGCGCGGTGGGCATTACGCTAGTTCCTTTGGATGAAGCCACTAGTTGTGGCGCGGGGATTGTTCGACAGGCTAACCGCAGGCTGCAACTGACCCTCAATGCCCGAACTTTTGCTATGGCTGAAGCAGAAGGTCTGAACATACTAACTCCTTGTGCGGCCACTGCAGGAAATCTGCAAGAGGATTTGATGACACTCAAATCAGATCAGATTTTGATGCAAGAAGTCAATGAGACACTTCAGAACACCTGTGGGTTAACCATGACAGGTGAAGTTGAGGTTCACCACTTGCTGCACGTTATTGTTGACGAAATCGGATTAGACAAACTTGAGGAGAAGGTTCGCAATCCACTAGATTTTGCAATCGCTGGCTATTATGGTCCAAATATCCAGCAAGAAGGCGCTTGTGGAGGAGATGACGTCTACGATCCAAATTACCTAGAACAAGTGATTTCAACGCTCGGTGGAACCCCTGTTCGATGGGAAGCGAGGACTCAGAGCGTTGGTGTGCCCGGATTATTCAGTGAAGAGCCGACAGTCATGAAACAGGCTGCTGAGGCTCTGTCAGAAGCCAAATCAGAGGGTGCTGAACTAATTGTTAGCGCTTGCAACCTTTCGCACGCAGTTCTCGATATCTACCAAGGAAAAGCTGGTCGAAATACTGGTCTTTCAACAAATATCCCGGTAATCCACCTTTGTGAAATGCTCTCATTCGCGCTAGGATGTCATAACAATCGACTAGCGATGCTAAGGACCAGAATCGCAGTAATTGGCGATTGATTTCTCAAGCGATTCATTCGCCACTTGAATTGAATTGTTCAAGTCCTGTTTGACCTTTCGGCCTGAAAGTGGATGGTGATAATTTTCGAGAGTCTGTTGATTCCGTTTGTTCAGGGGTTTGTTGAACTTCACTCAGTACAGGCCTATGTTTTTCTCGGACTGCAATTATGAATTCGGATGCAGGAATTTCCTCATCACCATCGCCGACCGAGAAATTATCCAAGTTTGATAGATCAACATGAGTGCTGCGAGCCAGTTTCCGTCCTACTCTTGCTACTGCTCGATGCATATTTTCTTCACGACGAATAGCTGCTGCCCTAGCGCCTTCGTCACGAGTATCTTCAGCGATTATAACCACAACATCACCATCACGATGTCTACCTGTTCTGCCTCTTCTCTGAATTGTACGAATTTCGCTCGGAACCGGCTCGTAGAAAATCACCAAGTCGGCGGTAGGAATGTCGAGCCCCTCCTCTCCTACGCTAGTTGCAATGAGCACATTGCCTTCTCCGAAGCGGAACGATTCGATACGCTCGATTTGTTGTTTTGGCGTCAAACCGGTTCCGCTCGCACGTTTGCTTTGGCCAATGAATTGGATTGGTTTAGCATCCGGTAAATCTGCTAGAGCGGTGTCAAGAGCCGTTACCGTGTCTCTATAAGTTGCAAAGATGATTATTCTCGAATCAGGGTCGCGACGAAGTCTTTCCCTCACCAGCCTTCTTACTGCACCAACTTTACTGTGTATTTCTGGCATTTCCCTGAGACTTCCCCTAAGTTCTCTGACACGTGAATCCCTGAGTAAATTTCGAGTGTTTTTCTTTTCTGCATCTTCTCCGGTTTCCTTTCGATCTAGGAATTCTCTTGCTGCGGCTATACCTTGACAAAGCAAGTGGTTGATTAGGTGGTGAAGTGACATGGCTAGGCCAATTCGACTCATCGACCCATAGGCGTCAGATTGACCTCTTCTGACCGCCAAATTAGCTCGCTCCATGGCGTTGGCAAGGCCTCTATGAGTCACCGCACCTGGTATCACGTACCTGCCTAATCTTCTCTCCCTATCGACAATGGTTTCCTGCCATAGAATGAAAGGTTCTGCTAGTTCACGAATTTCGTCTGGAACCCTGACTATCAATTCTTCAATGTCGAGGTTCGCTAGGTGTTCAGAAAGCATATTGTCTTCTGAAGTTCGTAAATGAATTCGGCCCACTTGTAGCCTGTTACAAATTTCTTCGACTTTCTCAGAGTTTGAACCTGGGCTTGCTGTCATTCCGAGAATTAGTGGTTCATCCGCAAGCCCGAGATATAGGTCCGCAACTTGCGCCTCAGCGCGTTTTCCAGTTGAGTGATGAGACTCGTCGATTACCAGCAAGCAACAGTCCGAGAGGTTGAGTAATCCTTTATTGACATCATTGCGAACAACCTGAGGTGTGGAGATAACCAATCTACCCTTGTTCCACATACCCTCTCTCTTGGAAGGCGGAATTGCTCCACTCATCGCAATCGGTTGTGTTGATTCTTTGTCGAAAACTGATTCAAGGTCGTCGAGATGCTGTTTGACTAAGGCGGCGGTCGGGGCGATCATTAATGCCCAGCCATCACTTCGCCGAAGCATCTCGGCAATAACCATCCAAGCTACTGCAGTTTTTCCAGCAGCCGTTGGTAGAACCAAAAGTGTTGAACCAGACAGCGCAACATCGACGGCTTCTAGCTGATATGCCCTAGCCTCGATGACTCCGTCTCGGAGTCCGTCGTGGTGAAGACTAGCGCTCATGGGCCTCCTGATTCGAAGTCAGGGTTCAAAATCCTTGCACTACCTCCTATGTTCACTTACACCCCGTAGGGGTGGAAACCGTCTATGCCCGATTCGTTCATATAGGGCATGGAGGTCGCAAGGCCGCTCACTACGTGAGGCACCAGACACCATAGGGCTCTGTACAAACATCCCAGAAATCCGAATTCCACTCGGAAATCGGCTTTCGGTGTCACGGTTCCTCCCTAACGTGGTGGCCCGGTCTGAATCCGCTTCGGCGGCAAACTTACCGGTAATTACTGGAGGACACACAATGGCCGACCGACACAACCCCCGCCGTGGTAGCATGGGCTTTAGCCCTCGTAAGAGGGCTATTCGACCCTATGGACGGATCACATCATGGCCTGATAGCGATTCAAGCGAGATCAGGGTTCAGGGATTCGCTGGTTGGAAAGCGGGAATGACTCACGTCTTGATGAGGGATGCCAATCCTCACTCAACCTCTGCCGGTCAAGAGGTCAGAAAGGCGGTCACTGTTGTTGAGGTTCCTCCGATGAAGGTTCTAGCCATTCGAGGATATCACATGACACCATACGGAATGCAGACCGCTGGTGAAGTATGGTCAAACTCTTCAGAAGGCCCAGATGGTCTTCACCCACGCTACGCAAACCAGACTCGCGGAGAGCGCGACGCGGAAGAGGGTCGTAAGCCAGCCAAGCGTGCTGGTCGAATTCCAGTCAGAGATGGCGAGACAAACGGAGATGCATTCGAGGCACTTTCCGGATCCAACCTCTGTGAGGTGCGACTTATCGTTGCAACTCAACCATCCCTGGTCAAGAGTGTACCATCCAAGACTCCAGAACTCATGGAGATTGGATTGGTCGGTGGAGATAACACCGCCAAGCTTGAGTGGGCTAAGGATCGATTGGGCGGCGAGATAACCGTCGCAGATGTATACGATTCAGGTCAAGAGATTGATGTTGTTGGAATCACTAAGGGTAAGGGATTCCAAGGTGTAATCAAGAGATTTGGAGTCAAACTGCTCAGCCACAAGAACTCCAAGAGGCGTCGTCAGATTGGAAACATGGGTGATTTCGGTACAGGATATGTACGAAAGACAATCCGTCAAGCTGGTCAAATGGGCTACCATCAGCGAACAGAATTGAACAAGCGAGTTCTTCGAATTTCAAACCCAGAAGAGTCAGATGTGACTCCAGCAGGTGGCTTCCTTCACTATGGAGAAGTAACCAATCCATACATGATAATTCAAGGTAGTCTTCCAGGTCCCGCCAAGCGCCTCCTGCGCTTCCGAGATGCTGTTCGCCCGAATTCGAAATTGCATGAGATCGACCTGACCTACGTCAGTACTTCGAGCAAGCAGGGAGTGTGATTAAATGAAGACGAAGTCATACAACCTGGTAAACAATGTCGATCAGGAGGAGATGGACGCTGGTCTGCTAGCCGAGATGTACGAAGTCGAGGTGAAGGACGGCAAGTCGTTTACTCTGCCTTTAGTCTTCGATTCGGAAGTTCGTGAGGACCTGATTCGTAGAGCAGTCCTCGCTAGTCGAGCCAACCGCCGACAGGCATACGGACACCGAGAGCACGATGGAAAGCGTGCACCCCAACCAGGAATGAAGCATTCCGTTGAATGGTGGGGCAAGGGTCGAGGTGTATCTCGAATTATGCGAAAGGCCGGTCAGCGCACTGCAGCACAGAACCCACACACCCGTGGTGGTCGAAGAGCCCACGGTCCAATGGTCGCAAAGGATTGGACACAGAAGATTAACAGCAAGGAAAACGCGATTGCTCGTGATTCCGCAATCGCAGCAACTTCGGATGCAGAAATGGTCGCAGCTCGTGGACATCAATTCGACAGTGGCGTGCGATTCCCAATCGTAATCGATGGATACGTTGAGAGCCGTGAAGAAGGTGATGAGAAGTATTCAATCGAATCCATTCCACTACAATATTCAACTCGCAAGTTCATTGCAATGATGGAAGGACTCGGTCTAGGCGACGACCTAGAGCGAGCCCGAAACGGCCGCAACATCCGTGCAGGAAAGGGCACAATGCGCGGCCGTAAGTACAGAACCCCGAAGAGCATCCTACTGGTTGTCGCCCAAACCGACTGCCTAGCGAAGGCTGCTCGCAATGTTCCCGGAGTCGACGTCGTCGCTGTCAAAGACCTGAGCGCTGAAGATCTTGCACCAGGTGGCGATGCAGGTAGACTAACTGTTTGGACCAAGGATGCAATTGGAGCACTGGAGTGATTGAAATGGTTGACCCGTACGATATTATCCAGATGCCATGGATCACTGAGAAGACTCTCGAAGCTCGCCGAGTCGCAGACGAGGAAGGCGGTTACAGAGAGAATAACAACAGAATAGAATTCATAGTAAGGCGCGAGGCGACTAAGGCAGAGATTAAGGCCGCTGTAGAGGAACTATTTGATGTCCAGGTCGCTAAGGTCAACACGAAGATTACTATCACTGGTAAGCACGCATCCGTGCGCCTTGCCGATGGCTACGATGCGGAGGAAGCGGCGCTAAAGCTCGGGGCGTTCTGATGAGGTGATTTCATGGGTAAGCGCACACGTTCACAACGCCGCGGTTCAAGTCCAAAGAATCAGGTTTCGAGCCACAGATTCCCTGCGGCTAATCGTCTTCCACGCGTAAGAGAGAAGATGGGCGAGGTTACAGATCTCATCCACAGCGCGGCTCACACCGCTCCTCTTGCTCGAGTAAAGTTTGAGGATGGAACAATCGCTCATATTGCCGCACCAGAAGGCATCTCAGTCGGTCAAGAACTAGCCTTTGGAGACAATGTAAGCCTTCGACCCGGCAACGTTACCAAACTATCGGAGATTCCTGAGGGGACTCCAATCTGTAATGTCGAGGCTCGACCAGGAGATGGTGGCAAGTTCGCTCGCTCTGGTGGAAATTCTGCAGTACTTGAAACCCGAATGGGTGACAATGTCAGAATCCGAATGCCTAGCGGTTCGATGAAGGATCTTCCAGCATCTTGCCGTGCTACAATTGGTGTACTCGGTGGACACGGCCGTACCGATAAGCCACTGATGAAGGCCGGTGCAGCCCACTATCGTGCAAAGGCACGAGGAAAGCTCTACCCAACAGTAAGCGGTGTCGCGATGAACCCAGTAGACCACCCTCACGGTGGAGGAAACCATCAGGCGGTTCACGGACCGAACTCAGTTAGCCGCAATGCGCCACCGGGTCAGAAGGTAGGAAACATCGCCCCACGCCGAACTGGACGTGGAAGGACAAGGGAGCAGTGAGGTGTGAGAAATGGCCCGCAAATCGAAGAAGATGTTCCGCTCACCTAAGACTGCACGCCGTCAGGCTCGTAAACGCCGCTCAACTATTGCTGAGCGCCGTAAGAAGGAGTTCCTATGGCGTGGATTGACTATGGAAGAGTTGAACGTTCTTCCACTATATCCTCCTGAGGACGATCCGGAAGCACCGTGCATTGCAACTCTAATGCCTTCTCGTGCCAAGAGATCACTATCTCGTGGTTTGTCCGAGGAAGCTGAGAAGTTCCTAGACAAGGTCCGAGCAAATGCTGGCTCAAAGATGGTCAAGACACACTGCCGAAGTATGTACGTCCTGCCTGAGATGGTGGGTTCAACAATAGGCATCCACAATGGTCGTGACTTTGTCAGGGTCGATATAATTCCAGAGATGATTGGACACGCCTTGGGTGAGTTCGCTCCAACCCGTAGATCGGTGACACACACCGGTCCAGGTGTAGGTGCTACTCGGTCAAGTAAGCACGTGGCATTGAAGTGAGGTGAAAAGGATGAGTCGAATTTCAGGAGAGCCACAATCCGGATACACTCAGTTGCTTGAGGGGTCCAACCTAGCTACTGCTCGTGCAGTCAACCTAGACATCCACCACAAGCATTGCTACCAAATTGCCAAGTTCATTCGCGGAATGAATACGGTTGATGCCATTGAGTACTTGGAGAAGGTGATGGACAAGAAGAAAGCAATCCCCTACACCCGCCGATCAAGAAAGGGCAAAGGTGGCAATACAATGGCAGGTCACCGAAAGGGCAAGATGGGTCCAGGCCGCTATCCATACAAAGCCTCTAGAGAATTCATCAAACTGATTAACAGCGCTATGGAGAACGCCCGCCAGCGCTACGACACAATCGATGCTGAGGACATGGTGATTACTCATTGTGCCGCGCACAGAGGCCAAATTCACAGTGGTTGGAAGCCACGCGCACGAGGACGCGCGACTCCGAAGAACCACTACCAAGTGAATCTCGAGATTTTCCTCGAACACTTCGGCGATGAAGAGGATGAGGAGAACGAATTCTGAGGTGAAGATGATGAGTAAGACAAACACAATTCGAAACATCGTTCACCGCAATATTGAGCGCCAGCTGGTTCGTGAGTATCTCTTGAAGGAGACCGAGCGCGCTGGCTTTGGTGGACTAGAATTCAACCGAACACCCGATGGAACCAAGATTACTCTGCAAGCTGAGCAAGTTGGCCGAGTGATCGGCCGAAGGGGTAAGGTAATTCACGAACTCCAGCGCAGACTGCAGAATGACTTCAATCTAGAGAAGCCTCGCCTTGAGGTTAATGAAATTGAGGAGCCACGACTAAACCCACAGGTAATGGCAAGCCGTCTAGCATCATCTCTTGAGCGAGGCTGGTTCTTCCGCCGTGCTGGTCACAGCACTTCACAAAACATCATGGATGCTGGCGCGCGTGGTTGTTTGATTATCCTCTCAGGAAAGATTTCAGGGGCTCGCCACAGAGTTCAGAAGTTCCAGAAGGGGCACATCAAGTTCTGTGGAGAGACTGCCCTCGAATTGATGGATGAAGGATTTTCCACAGCCGTCAAGAAACTGGGGACAATTGGTTGTACAGTACGAATTATGCGACCAGGAGCTAAGTTGCCACACGAGATTACTATTCAAGATCGACAAGAATCAGGTCTAAGTCCAATCGAAGAGGTCTCTATGCTGGAAATCCCAGACGATGAGCCAGAAGAGGCACCTCAGGTCGAAGAGTCCGAAGTTGCGGATGCCGAGGAAGTCGTCGACAGCGTTGTAGAAAAGATGGCTGAGATGGAATCTGAGGCCTCTGAAGAATCAACAGATGCAGGAGAGGAGGAGTGAAAATGGCACAAATCAGGTCTAGAGATATTGACCAGATGAACCCTGAGCAGCGCGAGCGTCGCCTCGCTGAGCTGAGGGAGGAACTTCTCCAACTACGTGCTCAGCAAGCGCTTGGAGGTTCATCCTCCAACGCGGGCGCATACAAACAGACACGAAGGAGCATTGCACGTCTTCTGACGAAGATGTCCGAGGAGAATAAGGAGTGAACCAAATGGCAGGTATTTGCAATCTATGTGGTTTGCCTGATGAACTATGCATCTGCCAAGAAATAGCCAAAGAACAACAGAAAGCAATCATTTCAACAGTTAGAAGGAGGTATGGAAAGATGGTAACGATGGTAGAAGGAATCGAGGATTCCGCTATCGATATTGGAAAACTAGCAAAGCTACTCAAGAGTGCTTGCGCTAGTGGTGGCACAGTAAAGGGCCGCACCATCGAACTCCAAGGCGATCACAAGAAACGTGTCGCAAAGGTCCTCGAACAGAATGGATACCAAGTGGAGGTGCGCTGAATGAGTATCATGCATGCACCTTGGTTGGCCCGAGAGATTCATGTTGTGGAAAGCCGAGACCCTACCCTTGTTGGCGTCACTGGAATGATAGTCGAGGAAACTCGCAGGACGCTGAGAGTCCGAACACCGAGTGGAGAGGTCACTTTGCCCAAGGACGTAATCACATTCACAATCGATTCCGAAAAGGACGAAATTGACGGTGCTGCTGTCACACAAAGACCAGAGGATCGCATCAACCGAAGATACAGGAGGAACTGAAAATGAAAGACATTGGAGTAGACGTCCCCGCCCCTGAGAGTGAATGGGATGGTGACGAAAATTGCCCATTCTACGGTAGCCTAAGGCTACGAGGGCAAATCATCGAAGGAACTGTATCATCTGTTGGAATGAGTAATTCGATTATCGTTCAGCGTGAGGTAACTCGGTACATGAAGAAATACGAGCGCTACGAGAAGAGAACCCGCAGATATGCTGCACACCTACCGTCTTGTATTGGCGAGGTTGCTAGCGGCGATTATGTCCGAATCATGGAATGCAGACCGCTTTCGAAGACGGTCAAATTCTGCGTAATTGAGAAGGGGGATTCTGAATGAGAGGAGTAGCAGGAAGGTCCACCGCTGGATTGCCTAGTATGGCTAGGATGGATTGTGTAGACAATACCGGTGCAAAGGTTGTGCAATTGATTACTGTCCTGAAGAAGGGTGGCGTTGCTCGCCGATATCCTTCAGCTGGAGTCGGAGATATGATTCGTGTAACAGTTCGTCGAGGAACTCCTGAGACTCGCCGTCAAATATTCAACGCGGTTATCGTACGTCAGAGGCGTCCTTTCCGCCGAGTCGATGGGACTTGGGTACAATTCGAAGACAACGCCTGTGTCATTACGAATGAGCGCGGCGATGTCAAGGGGTCCGATATCAAGGGGCCAGTAAGCCGCGAAGCAGCTGAGCGATGGCCTAGGATTGCCGCAACGGCAAAGCAGATTGTGTGAGGTGTCAAGAATGGTAAGCAAGAAAGCAGGAAAACAACGTCAGGCACAAACCGACGCCCCGATTCACGTCCGAAGGAAGCGTATTCGTGCGCGACTAGTAACCGATGATCCAGAACTGGCATTGATTCGCACAGTTACAGTTAGAGTCGGCGATGAAGTAGAAGTTCTGCGTGGAGATTTCGGATTCCCAAACAGTGTCAAGGCCGATTCCCGCGGAAAGAGACTTGGGCAATCGCGTGGACGCGCAGGCGTCAAGTCAAGCATCGTTGGTGTAGACACAAAGAGCGGATATGTATTCGTTGAGGGTGTTACAACCAGCACCGCTGACGGAAAGGAAGAGGCTCTACCAATTCACCCATCTAACCTAATTGTCACCAAGTTGTACGATGCTGACCCACTGCGCATCAAACGCATTATGGAGAAATCAAATGGAGGTGCTGAACAATGAGCAGTAGCCACATGAAGAGATTGACAATGCCAAGAAGTTGGCCACTTACTCGAAAGACCAACATTTGGGTCCAGAAGCCTAACCCTAGCGGTCACAGCGATGAGATGTGTATGCCCCTCGGAATCATTCTGCGTGACGTCCTCGGCCTTGCTCATTCAGGGAGAGAGGCGAAGCGCATGGTTGCAACTCGCAAGGTCCTAGTCGACGGTAGAATCGAAACCGATGCCGGTCGCGGTGTTGGACTGATGGACGTTCTGACCGTAGGAGAAGACCACTATCGATGCGTTCTCGATGAGAATGGCAAGCTTCGATACCGCTCAATTCCGGCAAAGGATTCCGGAAGCAAACTTTGCCGTGTAATGGGTAAGACCACAATTCGTGGAGGTAAGACACAGATTCACCTACACGATGGAAGAAACATTACTGTCGATGATGCAAAGCAATACAATTCAGGAGATACACTGGTGATTTCACTACCAGATCAAGCAGTCGCTGGACACCACGCTTTCTCAGAGGGAGTTCTAGCATACCTAACTGGTGGTAGCCACATCGGCAGCACTGCAAAAGTCGTCTCAAAGGATGTAAAGCGCTCATCCAAGGCTAACGAGGTACAATTCGAAGAATTTGGAACCGTTGCTGATTACGTATTCGTTATCGATTCCGAGAAGGATCTACCATTGGAGGTGGAGGCTTGAGCGATACAGTCAACCCAATGTTGACCCCTCGAATTGCTAAGGTCACCGTGAACATCGGTGTCGGCGAGGGTGGAGCGCGTCTACAACTCGCTGAGCGAGTTCTTGAGTTGCTGACCAGTATGAAGCCAGTTCGAACCCTAGCAAAGAGCACCAACCGTGATCTTGGAACTCGCGAAGGAGCGCCTATTGGTTGCAAGGTAACCATTCGTGACCCCGCAACAATTGAATCATTCCTCAAGGATGCATTCTGGGTAAGAGAGAACACTCTCCCAGCATGGAACTTTGACCAATCCGGCAACCTATCATTTGGTATCGCCGACTACACTGATTTCCCAGAGCAGAAGTATGACCCAGACATTGGTATCTTCGGCATGGACATCAACATCGTATTCGAACGCCCAGGTCACAGGGTATCTCGCCGTCGCCGCCGTGCGGCCAAGGTTGGGGTGCCACACCGAGTAGGCAAGACCGAGTCCATGGAGTGGTTCAAAGAACACTTCGGACTTACCCTTGTGGAGGAGTGAAGCATGGCAAGAGATCACGGAGAAAGTATCGGCAGAAGCGAGGGATGCCGCCGCTGCGGGCGCAAGCGCGGAATGATTCGCCGACACGGCCTCAGATTGTGCCGCCAATGCTTCCGAGATGTGGCCCCACAAATCGGTTTCAAGAAGTATAAATGAGGTGACAAAGGATGCAATTTGACCCATTGAGTGACGCTTTCGTTCGCATCTTTAACGCGGAGCAAGCAGGACATTACGAAGTGACTGTTAACCCAGCTAGCAAGCTTCTAGGAAGCATGCTCTCAATAATGCAACAGTCAGGATACGTAGGTGAATACCAGACGATCGAGGACAGTCGTGGAGGAGGATTCCGTGTAGAGTTGATTGGAGCGATCAACCGCTGTGGTGTAATCAAGCCACGCCACTG
>JAKURL010000003.1:98091-104499 GCA_022449345.1 Candidatus Thalassarchaeum sp.
CAGATTACGATAAGTGGGAGTCTCGCTACCTACCTGCACAGGATTTCGGACTTCTGATACTAACCACCAATCAAGGTGTGATGAACCACCACGATGCGAAGAAGGAGCGTGTCGGCGGGCGTTTGCTCGCGTACATTTTCTGAGGAGGGATTAAGAATGCCGAAGTTGGATATGATTTCACACAGCATCAACATCCCAGAGGGCGTTACTGCTACGATTGCAGGCCACGATGTCACCCTAGCAAAGGATGGCAAGTCGCTAACTCGTGAGTTTCGCCATCCACGAATCGAGGTTCGAGATTCATCGGACGGAATCGAGGTATTCTGTAACCTACCGCGTCGCAAGGAGAAAGCACTTGCTGGCACTTGGGCTGCTCATCTCAACAATATGGCAAGAGGTGTCGATTCCGGCTTCAAATACAAATTGAAGGCGGTTTACTCTCACTTCCCGATGACGATCAAGGTTCAGGGTAATGAGATGACCATCACCAATCTATTCGGTGAAAAGGTACCGAGAGTTGCCCCTCTACCTTGGTCTCCTGCGGAGGTCGAGGTCAAGGTATCAAACAAGACCGATATCACAGTCTCAGGAACCGACCGTGAGAAGGTTGGCCAAACTGCAGCCAACATCGAGCGCGCTTGTCGTATCAAGAAGAGAGATCGACGTGTTTTCCAAGATGGAATTTACATCGTCTCCAAGGGGAATGAGTGAGGAGGGATTTGAATGGATTACGAAGATATGACAGTCGCTCAACTCAAGGATCTGCTGCGCGATGCCGGATTGCCGGTTTCAGGTAAGAAGGCGGAGCTAATCGTTCGCTTGCAAGAGGCCGAAGACGCACCTGCTGAGGCTGAAGAAGTCGAAGAAATGGATGTCGAAGAAGATGATTTCGAATCAGACGACTTCTTTGAAGACGATTGGGATGACCTCCACACCGCTAGACAGAAGCCTGTTCTTGATGACACAACCAAGGCTGCACTTGCAACACGTGCTGCTCAGAAGAAGAAGACCCCAGCATTCCGAAGACAGGAATGGTTCCGCTACAAGCGACTATCTCACACAGGATGGAAGAAGCCCCGCGGTGATGACTCCAGCCAGAGAAAGAATCGCAAGTACCGCTCGGCTCTAGTCCGCGTCGGTCACGGAAAGATTGCTGCAGCACGCGGACTACACCCATCTGGATTTGAGGAAATCCTAGTCCAGAAGAGTGGCGATCTCGAAGGTCTTGACCCAGAGACTCAAGCTGTTCGAATTGCGACGACTGTTGGAAACCGCAAACGAGCCACAATTCACGATAGAGCAGACGATTTGGGTCTGCGAGTACTCAACCGACGCCGCATCGCGCGCAAGGGGGACTTGAGATGATGATCACAAACCAGAAGCGGCTCGCGGCTGCTATTTTCAGTCAGCGCGAGGGACGCGATGTAGGCATCCACCGAATTTGGATTGACAAGGACTACCTAGACGATGTAGCAAATGCTGTCCAGAAGGACGATGTTCGTAGATTAATCGATGAGGGTGTCATCAAGGCTCGTCCGTTGGTCGGAACTAGCCGTTCTCGCGCGCGCAAGGCAACTGCTCAGAAGTCGAAGGGCCGAAGAACAGGTCAAGGTTCCAGAAAGGGATCCTCAAACTCGCGTCATCCACGCAAGCATCGTTGGATGAGGACAATTCGTGCTCAGCGCAGGACATTGAAGGAAATGAGGGGCGATGAATCACTAACCCCTTCACAATATCGTTACTACTACAGGAAGGCAAAGGGCGGTTCCTACCGTTCAATCTCCCACATGAAGTCTAACATGGAGATCGACGGAATAAAACTCGGGGGTGAGCAGTGATGGCACATGGCAAGAATCAGAGGTTGCGCTTCAAGCGTCGCCGAAACGGTGAGACAGACTATCGACGCAGAATGAAGATGCTACGCGGAGGCTCTGCTCGAGCTGTTGTTAGAGTGACCAATACTCAGACAATTTGCCAACTAGTAAATTACGAAACCTCTGGAGATACTATCCAAGTATCCATTGATGGCCGCACACTTGTAGAGAAGCATGGATGGCCTATCGATGCATCTCGCAAATCGACTCCTGCAAGTTACCTAACGGGATATGCTATGGCCAAGGCTGCAATTTCAGCAGGCTACGAAGAAGCGATACTTGACATTGGACTAGCCGCCTCAACTCGAGGAAACAGGGTCTTTGCAGCCCTGAAAGGAATGGTCGATGCTGGTATGGAAATTCCACACGGCGAAGATGTTCTACCTGACGATGGCCGAATCAATGGCTCACACATCAACGACTCGATTGCAGCAGCGGTCGAGGCAACCAAGAAGTCAATTGAGGAGGCGAAATCATGAGCGATGAAGAATCCGAAATTGTAGAGACTGCACCAGCGATTGCACCAGGTCTGGCTCTGGCATTGGCGGAAGAGGAGGATGCTCCTGTCCGCCGCCGCCGAGGTCCTGATCCTCTTGCAGCCCTGCGAACATGGCAACCACGTACTCGTCTAGGCAGGATGGTTGCAAATGGGGAGATTATAACCTACGAGCAGGCACTTGCGACTGGACTTCCAATCCGTGAAGTGGAAATCGTCGACGCACTATTACCGGGACTAACCGACGATGTACTTGCAGTTAACATGATTCAACGAATGACCGACTCCGGTCGCCGTGTCAGATTCAACGTACTTTGTGTAGTTGGAAACAGTGATGGGTATGTTGGTTTGGCTATCTGTAAAGGTAAGGAAGTCGCTTCTACTATCAGAAAGGCCATCGATAAGGCCAAGTTGAATTTAATCCCTGTAATGAGAGGTAACGGATCTTGGGAATCTGGTGGCGGACCAGGAACATCAGTTCCACTGAAGATTACCGGTCGCTCAGGATCAACAAGAGTTACTCTAATGCCTGCTCCTGCGGGTAAGGGACTGGTTATCGGAGACTACGGTCGCAGAGTTCTACAACTGGCAGGAGTAACCGACGTCTGGAGTCGTTCAGCAGGACAGACTCGAACTACAATCAACTATGCTAAGGCTACTTTCAACGCACTTGTTGAACTAAACAAGACAAGAATTGGCGAGGGCGACAGAAGGCGTCTTCACATCACTAGTGGGAGGGGTGGACAATGACTTTCTTAGTAGTACGAGTTCGCAGTGACCGTGGAGTAGAGCGAAGGATTCGTGACACTATGGCTATGCTAAACCTAACTCGAGTTAACCATGCAACCATAGTTCCAGAAAGTTCCACTTATGCTGGAATGCTTCAGAAGTCGAAGGATTTCGTAACTTGGGGTGTCATAGATGCTAATACAATCGAGAGCCTACTCAAGGAACGCGGCCGAATGGTCGGAAATAAGCCGGTCGATGATGCTGCAATTAAGGCGAACTCCGAATTCAAGTCGATGAAGGATTTCGCCAAGGCTTTAGCATCTGGAGAGGCTACAATGAAGTCGGTAGACGGGCTCAAGCCAGTACTCCGCCTGCACCCTCCAAGAGGCTCAAAGGGCTGGGGTGGCATCAAGAGAGCTTACTCGGTAGGTGGGGCTCTTGGATTCCGAGGCAATGAGATATCGTCTCTAGCCGAGAGGATGATCTGAGGTGAAATGAATGGTATCACGAACAAACAAATTCCGAGGGCGCTCCCGTTACCACGGTCGTGGAAAGAAGGCAGGCAGAGGCGCTGGCCTTCGCGGTGGACGAGGTAATGCTGGAATCAATAAGCATCGCCTAATGACCCGCCTGAAGTATATGCCTGGTCACTGGGGTATGCACGGATTCAACCGTCACCCTAAATTGAGAAATGTCAATATCAGCATCAACCTAATGCAGGTATCCCAGATGGCTGAAGGAGACTCAATAGATCTGACAGAAATGGGATATGACAAACTTCTCGGCAGCGGTCGAATGGAACGTGCTCTAAACATCACAGTCGCTTCTGCTAGCGCTCGTGCTATCGAGAAGGTCGAAGCCGCTGGTGGTTCAGTTAACCTGAGCAACGGTGATGAAGAATGGGAAGAAGAGTGAATTCACTCGTTTAGATTTGATTTATAGGATTAACAAAGGGGTGGAATAAATGGTCGAGCGACGTCCCTCGGTACTCGGGATTTTAGTCCTCTCTGTTGTGTACTGGGGCGCTTTGGCCTGGTGGCAGAAGGATGCCCTCTTCGGTACTGATTCCGAAAATCAGATGAAAGCGCTGGTTTTGTTCTTGTCATCATTCCCATACGTCGGTTTCGTAATTTGGGGCACTTCTTTCGATCTTCCTGAGAACATCGCTGAAACTCCTTATGGAAGGATGCTTAAACCGACTATTTGGCTCGTATGGATCGCTGCCTTCTTCGCTTATGGAGTGAAGGATTCCTCAACAGTTGGATTTCTTCTAGTAGGAGTCGGACTTCTTGGACTTGGAGCAGGTCTTGCTTTAGCCTGCCTAATGTATTCAGGATCTGAATCTAGTAGACTGTATGCTCTGCAGAAATTAATCGATGTTTATCCATCGATCACAAAACCGGATGGACACGTCAGATTCAACCAAAAACTCTGGACAACAACCCTTGTCCTAATCATCTACTTTATGATGACTAACGTAATGATTTGGGGTCTTTCCGACTCTACACTCGACGTATTCTCCTCATTCCGAGCCATTATGGCCGGAGCCTCAGGTTCGATTATGCACCTTGGAATCGGCCCGATCGTTACTGGATCGATTATCATGCAGTTGTTCGCTGGTGCGAAAATCATTCAGCTTGATTTACAGGACTCGGCAGACAAGCAACTCTACCAAGGTGTGCAGAAGATTCTGGTTCTACTGATGATTCCAATTGAATCCATTCCTCAAGTATACGGTTTCCTAGACCCACATGGGGATATCATCACGCAATACGGTCTAGGTTGGGCTCAAGGGATAATTGTCGCTCAACTATTCGTTGGTTCTTACCTCGTATTCCTGCTTGATGAATTGGTCAGTAAGTGGGGTATTGGAAGCGGTATTTCTCTCTTCATCGCAGCTGGTGTTGCTCAGTCAACTTTCGTTGGAACATTATCCCCGATTGCAACTGTTCAGGGCTCCCCGTATTCATTACAGAACCCTCCTTCGGGAACCCTTCCAATGATATTCTATACCTTGAGGACTGCCACCAATGCTGAATTGGTTACTCAGAATGGTTTCGAACTGATATTGCTAAATCATGCTAATCCTGTTGCTGCATTGATTTCTTCCATCATAGTGTTCCTAGTAGTTGCCTACGCTGAGTCTAGTAAATTGGAATTACCACTCACGCATGGTAAGGTTAGAGGCCACAGAGGGCAATACCCGATTCGACTGGTTTATGCCAGTAACATTCCAGTGATTTTGATGGCCGCTCTTCTCGCGAACGTCAACATGTTCACTTTGCTATTCTGGCAGCACCCTGTGCTCTCCACAGTGCCTATTCTTGGCTCGCAAGGGGCTTGGAGTTTGGCGCCTTGGTTCGGTTCTTACGAAGTAGGAGCGACTACCCCCTCGGGTGGTTTCGCTTGGTACTCATCGATGGTCAATGGTGTAGGTGATTGGTTGATTCCGTTACTGAACCAATCTGGTGATGCCTATGGTCACGAATTATGGCAGATTATGGTTCACGTCATCGTATATGTTACATTCATGACGGCTGGTTCGACTGTATTCGCTAAGTTTTGGATTGAGACCACCAATATGGGTGCTAAGGATGTTGCAAAGCAAATCGAGCGTACTGGAATGCAGATCCCTGGATTCCGAAAGAACCCTGTTGTTTTAGAGAGAATCCTTGAGCGATATATTCCACCTGTGACAATCTTCTCTGGTGCCTTCGTAGGTCTTCTCGCTGCAGGAGCTGACCTGCTTGGAACCGTAGGTAATGCAACCGGTACCGGTCTGCTTCTTGCGGTCGGAATTATCCTCAGAACTTATGAGCAGATCCAGAAGGAACAAGCCATGGAGATGCATCCTGTACTGAGAGAATTCTTCGGTGCAGAATGATTGATTTCGATTCGGAATTGTTCTATACTATTGACTAGAATAAGGCGGCGCGGCGTTTATATCTCAAGACTAGACAATAGCCGCGCAGTACGCCGATTACCAATCTCGACTCCCTCGTCATATTCATATACCGAAGGTCGGTCGGCGACCTGCTGCGTTAGACTGGCGTTGGAGACTGAGGACTCTAGAGTCCGGTGATGTCCTCCATCAAGTCAGACGCACGCCGAGGAAATGCTGCCGCGAACTAAGTTCGTGGTTGAGAGGTGAACCACGTTCAACTTGACCCCCGACTATAGGGGGTGCAAGAAGCAGATTATTTCGATTCAAATTCAAAAATAGAATCGGTGATCCTGCGTCAATTTTCAATAAGAATCAGCTAAACTTGTGATCCACTCGATACTTCCGTTAGGATTGTGATTCCGCTC
>JAKURL010000030.1 GCA_022449345.1 Candidatus Thalassarchaeum sp.
CAGCGTGGCCTTGATCAGATTCATGATTGGGACCGATTTGTAGTAGTTGATTTCAGCAGGAACCCATGCTACAACAATCAGGAACAAGGATACCAATGTGAAAGGCACTAGGAATCTAGCTGGCTTTTCGGGATTGGTTCCGTAGGCGCTGGCGAAGACTGCGAATGTCGGGTATAGAATCCACCACAAACGCCAGTTCTGATTGATACCGTAGCAATTTGCTACATCGATGCAAGATTCTGAGCCGGGCGATTGTGTCATCTGCTCAGTCATCTGCTGGCCGACGACCAATAGAACTCGATTGGCCCATACGACATCCCAATCTGCTTCCACTAGTACGAAGTGGCTCAGTCCGCGTACTGCCACGACAACTATCCAGGCGGTAGCGATGCCTAGTATCGCTGTGGACATTGTCTTGCCCGGTGTCCACTTGATTAGTGCAGTCAGGGTAACCCACCAGGCGAATATGATTACTGCAGCAGAGATGACCCCATAGATCTGAGATTGCGGAATTGACAAACCGATTGGGCCAATAATCATCGAAGCTGCGCCCTGAGCCTCGGCTTTGGCCACCAGTTCGAAGTAGCCGTTGAATAGGAATTCCTCGTACATGCCCCCAAAAATTCCGAAGAACAAAGCCAGCGACATGGCTATGGCAGAGAGTATGGCACTGTTGTCAGCTGTAACCCACTTGATTCTTGTTCGCAATAATCCCGAATGGTGGTCAGTAGGAAAGCCGCCAGACTTACCTGCAATCGACTCCTCAAATTCAAGGAACGAAACGATGTTAGGATTTTCTCTGAGGCTCATATTTTCACACTCGTTACTCTAGTATTGTACCAGTTCATAACAGCCGATATAGCGAGGCTACCTGCTTGGTATGTGATTAGAAGTAGGATGAACAGAGGGATTAGTTTGCCAACATTGTTCATCATCACCAGTATAACGTAGAATATGTCGCTGTAGGCGACGATAACTGCTAGGCTGGAGTTCTTCCAGACGTTCATGAACTGGTTGTTAAACAGAGGCACCATACTCCTCAGAGCCTGAGGCAGAATGACCAACCTGAGTCTCTGGAATGGATTTAGGGACAGTGAGATTGCAGCCTCAACTTGGCCTCGAGGAAGAGACTGGATACTTCCTCGAACAATCTCAGCAATTGTGGATGCAGTAAACAGGGTGAGTCCAAGAATCATTGCAAGGAAGAATGGTGTAATCTCGAAGCCGGTGCCCTCGGCTATGTCCCATGCCCCGGGTGAGTCTATCACTCCGTCGCCGTTCCTGTCCTTGATGTAATCCGGCCATGACAGGCCCTTCGACACGGCGATTCCAGCTGCGACAGCGAAGGCTGCTACCCAGATTGTGAACCTCTTCCTAAGGCCGGATTCAGAGTCATCTATTTGCAGGGCGTTCATGCCATCGTCATCGAGTTTACTGGTGACCGATAGAGCATAGACGATTATCGCCATCGCGATGAATGCCTCGATGCCTCCTCCGTTTGTCGAGACGAAAGGAACTAAGAAATTGATGAAAATCACTGCTGCGAAAATCAGAAGTATGTCTGAGGCGAGTGCCTCAAGTCTCCATCCCAATGTGCTGAAAGGCCTTCTCAGGTGCTCCTGAGGAGTCCTTGGTGTGATTATGAAGCGAGGTTCGATCCTGTCCATGTGTCGTAGGGCGGCCCTGAGCAGAGCGAGGGCGACCAAGCCCATTACCAGTCTCTGGTATGACGCCACGGTCACGAACCAGATTCCCTGATTGCTGTAGAACACTGCCCCTCCCAACAGGAACCTCTCTTCTATGAAAAGAGGGGCCTGAAGTCCGTATTGGGTTGCAATAAGGAATAGCAGGACTGCTAGTGGGAGGTTTCGGAATATCTCCACGTAGACTGTCGCCATGGCCG
>JAKURL010000031.1 GCA_022449345.1 Candidatus Thalassarchaeum sp.
CATATTGCTTGGAATAAACCAACTAGACCTCTAGCGCGCGAAATCAATCCTCGTCTCGTGTTCGAGCGTCTCTTCCGAATCAACAATCCCATTACAACCAATACCATATCTGATTCCCTCCTGTTAGATCGTGTGCTAGCAGATGCCAAGCAACTGCGCCGACGAGTTGGAGCCAGCGACAAAGCTCGCATCGATGATTACTTGGACTCTGTCCGCGCTCTTGAACGTCGTATCGAGCAAACCAGTCAATCGGGGGTCGGATCATGGTCTCCAAGAATGGAGATCAGCCCTGAATCAAAACCAGAGCGTCGTCCGGATGAGCATCCTGAACGAGTCCGGTTGATGCTGGACATGATCGCCTTGGCTTTCCAAACAGATTCGACTCGGGTTTGCACCTTTATGTTTGGAAACGCTGTCAGCAACACTAATTTCTCATTCCTCGAAGGCGTCAAAGGAGGGCACCACAGCCTATCACACCACGAACGCAAAGAAGAGAACCTCACGCAATATCAACGCATCGGCCAATGGCACATAGAGCAATACGCTTACCTTCTGAACAAGCTGAAGAGTTTCAAGGAAGGGGATAGCACAGTGCTGGACAATTCCATGATCTTGTTTGGGTCTGGCCTTCGCGACGGCAACAGGCACAGCCCCCACAATCTCCCACTTGTTTTAGGCGGTACGGCCGGCGGAAGAATCAATACTGGGCAACATCTGGTCTATGACAAAGACACACCACTCTCGAACTTGTACTGCAGCATTCTAGATGCCTTCGGCGCGCCCGTAGAGAGATTCGCCGACAGCACAGGCAAACTCAAAGGCATTCTAAGCTGATGAAATTAGTTTTAAATTAATGATGAGTGACATGGTAGAGGGTCTATTCCGAAGGAATACAGCATAGCAACTTACCCTGGCAATCAACCTTTTTGAAAACAGCTTTAAATATCCTGAAACCATCGGCCTCCCCTGTAAACACGGCGATAAGACGGGTGCAGAATTGAAGGCTGAAGGGAAATGAAACACTTCGTACTCACAACAATCGCAGTATTTTTGCTATTGAATCTAATCCCTCAACAGATTTTGGCACAGGCATCAGGCTCCTTGGAAATTGTGAATGTCACAAAGAACAAGGTTATATTCAGTGACGATTTCGAATCGGGCACAACAGGAGAAGCCCCCGAAGCAGACGATCCAAAGGTGGGCACCTGGAATTGGAATGATACATCAGTTACTGAAATAAGGGGGCTTGATAACACAAAAAAAATGATTGCTGCTGAGGGCTCACAGTATCTGAAGGTTGCTCGCATGTCTTCGCGTGTCAAGCTGACCGCTGTTGGTGATGACGATGCAGCGATTGAGAGCGAAGAAGAGGACACGGTCGAGATTCGGTTTTCCTTCTTTTATGAAAGCGGTTACGCAAGCATCTACCCAGGTTCAATAGATGGAGACAGCGCCCAGATAACCTTCTTCCCAGGCGGTGAAGTAAGGATATACGGTGGGGCGGATGTTGGATGGAATATTCTTGATCAAACCTACAATGAGGGTGACTGGAATCAGGTCGTCATCCAGTACATCAATGATTCAGGTGAACATTCAATCTCGGTCAATGGAGCGGAATTTGAAACCTATGAGGGCGTTTCGAGTGAAGACAATGGCAGCGGTGGGTAGGTGGATGGATTTAGACTTCAAGGCGACGGTGGAGGAACGGTGTTCTTTGTTGATGCGATTGAAGTTATCAATACCACAAAGAACTTGGTTATTTTCAGTGACGATTTCGAATCGAGTATAGTCGGGGAAACACCCGGAATGGATAACCCCGATGTGGGAATGTGGGATTGGAACGGCTTGTCGATCGCTGAGATTGCGGGAGCGACAGACACGG
>JAKURL010000004.1 GCA_022449345.1 Candidatus Thalassarchaeum sp.
CTAGGATCTGGAAAGATTTGCAGAGCCTCTTCTCGATCACTAGGCGCTACAACTCCTGGCATATCGTGAGTTTTTGGCTCTTCAAATGACAATTGGAAATGTAGGTGAGGCTCCCAACCACCATTTTCGTGATGAGCCCCCATCCAACAGATGACCTCGCCAGAATTCACCTTCTGACCTACTGATTTACCTTCTATGGAGATCGCATCAAGGTGACCATATAGTGCCCAAATTGGTGTTCCATCGAGGATGTGTTTTGTAATCACAACATGACCATAATCTCCGTCGGCTGGATTGTATCCGAAGTGTGAAATTTCTCCGTCTGTGAATGCCATACAGGGTGTTCCAACTGGAGCACCGATGTCGATTCCAATGTGTAGGAATCGCTCTCCAGAGAAGAGTTCTGTTGAGTACAATCCGGGTCGTAACTCGTCGTATTTTCCTACACTGTATTCCGTTTTTTGGGGCGTCCAAGTCCCGCCAGACAAGTCTAGTACTGTGTAGTCATCGGGCATCTCGACTACGGGGTGGAATTCGTGCGAATCCCAATCAATCATGCCCCTCGGAGAAGGGCGAAGGACATCACTCCTCCTCTTCCGCCTCTTCCGCGAGGGCACGAATCCCACTCTTTTCTCTGAGCTCTTTCTTGGTTTTTGCACCCAATTCTTTGAGCATCTCTGTTTGCCTGATTACATTGCCTCGGCCAGTAGTCAAACGGTCTCTAGCGACCTTGTAAGCATCACTAGCTTGGTCGATTTCAAATCCAACTTGTGTAAACGATTCCAAGAACAATACTACCTTGTCGTGAAGTTCTCCAGCCCGGTTTACCAACTCGGCTTGGTTCTTGGTTTGCCTTTCCCGATTCCACAATTCCTGAATTAACATTAGAGTTAGCATAAGTGATGTGCCGCTAACTATCTTGACTCTACGGTTTTTGACTAAATCTTCGTAAAGACTTGGATCAGCCCGCATTGCATCTATGAACGCACCTTCAAGTGGCACAACCATGAGAACAAAATCGAGAGTATGTATGGATTCCATGTGCTCATAGTTTTTCGATGCTAAACCTGCGGCATGATCTCTAATTGATTTGCAGTGAGCCTTCATAGCCGAAGTCGCGTCTTCGTCATTTTCTGCATTAACATACTCGGTGTAAGCAGTAAGAGAGACCTTTGAATCGAGGACTACTTGGCGGTTATCGGGTAGATTTAGGACAAAGTCGGTACGTTTTCTCGTTCCATCTTCAGATGTTTCTGAGAGTTGTTTGATGTAGTCTCTATCTTCAACAAACCCCATACTTTGTAAGAGATTCTCGACCACCACCTCGCCCCATGCTCCTTGGGCTCGAGAATCTCCTCTTAATGCCAAGGTTAGTTCTCTTGTATCTTCAGATAGAGCAGTTCCAAGAGCGGCTACATTGTCGACTTTTTGTCCAAGAGTAGCTGCTCTCTTGATGTCCGCTTTCTCAGCATCTTGAATCGCTTTCATGTAGTCACTCATGCTTTCTGATAGAGCTTTAGTTGCACCTTTGAATGCCGATTCTTTTTGTTCATCCGCCTCTTTTACAGCGGACTTAAATGCCTCAGTAGCAGCAATTTTGTATGAATCTAACATTTGCTTTTTTGTCTCTTCAAGGGCAGTATCTTTTGCCTCAAGTAGCGCTTTTGTCTTGATTAATTCCGCCCCAACTTCTTCTGAATCACTTTCCTTAGATTGTCTTGCAATAAGCCAACCAATCGCTGCCCCGACAAGAATCCCAACGACTACGAACACGATTTCCATTTCACTCAGTAAACAAAGAGAAAATCGAGGGTATTTAACCTTCTTAGAAAAGTCCACATAGAATTATTCCAATAACTCCAACTTGTTGAACGATTGCTAGTTGATGGTCTGCTGCATGACAACAACACCATACTTAGCCGAGATATTTGACCGCACACGCCAATAGCCCGACCACCTTCCCGAGTCGTGCGCCAACGCCAACTTGCTATGCTTCTGTCTTCATTACCCCCGCACCCATGTGGGGATATTGGATTAGAGCAATACTCAACCTCTGGTGACATTGCTGCATCTTGGTTGGCTCAGATTACTGTCTTCGGTGATTTATCAGAGGATTCTGTTGTCGCCGATCTCGGTGCCGGAAACGGAATTTTAGGGATTGGTGCGGCGCTGATGGATTCCCCTCAGGTGGTTTTGGTTGAAGTGGATGAAAATGCCTGCTCTGTAGCTTTCGAAGCGGTTGAGCAGGCAGGCGTTTCAGACTCTGTAGAAATTATTTGCAGAAGTGTCGATGAATCCTTGGATTTAAGTGGTGTTGATATGATAATTACGAACCCTCCTTGGGGCACTCAGACTCCAAAATCCGACCGACCCTTCCTCAACGCAATTCTACGATCAAACTCTGTTGCGCATCTAATGCACAGTACAGAAGCAACACATATCGAAGCGTTCTTTAAATCGGCTGGATGGAATGTTGAACGCTACTGGGAGGCTGATTTCGCTCTACCCGCTGCCTACTTTCACCATTCCAGCCGTCAAGGAAAAACAAAGGCGGCATTTTGGCGATTAATGCCGCCAGATTAAGCTAATTTCCTTGCAAATGCCGTGCTACGCACGGCCGGACCGTTCATAGGGGGCAGGCCGGTCGCCGGCCTCGATGAGTGCTACCACTGGGGATTTCGTCACTCCCGGCAATCCAGTCGATGTGCCGGCCGATGCCAACATTGGCTCGGGCCTTTCCGAGACCAAAGCCGGTGCGGTTGCACTAGTCACTGGGACAATCATTTCCGAGGGCGATACAATTTCCATAGAGGCCAACCGTCCTGAAACAAATTCACCCCAAATTGGCGATGATGTAATCGCGGAAGTTACCAAACTTATGCCGAAGGTAGCGATGATTCGCCTTCTTCACATCGAAAAGGAAGGTGGCCACAGAGATCTATCCGCAGAGAATTTGTTTGCAGATATTTTTGTCACTGAAATCGTAGATAGATTCCTTCCTTCTCCTGGCGATGCGATGAGAACTAGAGACTTGATTCGAGCACGAATCACACAACTTGAACCCAATCTAAAAGCCAGCACTCGTGCCTCTCCCGAGCTAGGGGTGTTGTGGGCAATTTGCCCTGCTTGTGGTAATGAATTGGTTACTTCTGATGACAAGCAGGACTTCAATGTCGATTGCAATCGATGCGATTACTCAGGCTATCGAGCTCTATCCAATGGGTTTGGCCATGGCCACACTCTTGGTGAGGATATACAGGAATTGAACAGAGCCGGAGAGCGCTGGTCTGCAGAAGCAGAGAATATCCTAGGTCACGAAGGAGCAAGGCCGTATCTTTCACCCGTTGCTGACCATCGCCGCGGCCGAACTCACGAGGCTTCAGCGGCTGCTATGAGAATGCGCGCTGCGATCACTGGAAAAGGTCGAGGCGGGGACAGAAGACAACGAGTTCAACACAAGTGTAAGTGCACACTTTGCGGCACGGATACAACGGTGCCATTTGAGCCTACACCTGGAAAGCCAATTCGCTGCAAAGACTGCATGGATAAGGTCAAGGGCGGCAATGCGAGTAAGGAAGAACTTGCAGCAGAGCGTGAAGTCCTAACCAAGGCTCGTTCACAGGCTGCTGAAGTATCAGGAATCAAACTCTTTGTCGCTCGCCTATCCTACAATGCTACTGAGGACGAATTGAAGAATATCTTCTCAACTCACGGCGAGATTACTGAGTGTAGCATCGCTACCGACAAAGATACAGGCAAATCTCGTGGATTTGCCTTTGTCAAATTCACTAGCAGAAAAGCTGGGGAAAAGGCGATTAAGGAACTGGATGGAAGCGAAATCCATGGCAGAAAAATCAGTGTTCAAGAGTCTAACGATGGTGGAGATCGCCGCGGAGGGCGAGGTCGAGGAAACCGCCACCGCGGACGTGGTGGCAATCGCCGCTAATAGTGAACTTTACCAAATTGCTAGTCCTTGTCTAGCGAAGTCGTGAAGACTAAGCAGTAAGCCGACTAATTGAGGGGTTGAATGGAAGGCTGGTTAGTCCTCGATGGATATGAGGATGAACCGGCGGCATTCGGGGTTCCAAATTATCTTGGTTTTCATATTCGCTACATCTGTGGCGTTCTTGAATCGAGAGGAATTCCATACACCTACATGACCATCGATCAATGGCGATTATACCACAAACAGAAACTATCCGATTCCGAACAAAGAGAACAACTCAAACGGGAACTTTCAGAACTTGATGGGGCAGTAGTTCTAGCAGGCGCGGTAGTTCCTGGAAAGTACGTTCGGGGAACTCCTATTTCCCGCCGAGAACTTGATGAATTTCTGGCTATTTTTCCGAGTGAACAACCAGTCCTAGCGGGAGGTTGGGCAATTCGTCATTGGCGATATGATGGATGGATTCCTCTTCGTTCGAAATTGTTCTGTGCAGTTCAGGACACTGATGCAACATTAGACCATTTCCTCATTTCAGGAGAGTGGTCGCACAAACGTAGAACAAGCGATCAATGGGACATTTGGGCTAAGGCTGGTGCGGCTGGAGATTGTGTTACAAAACACCCTGATCTATTCACAGAAGACGGTCGTTCAGGTCCGCTGACTTACGAAGTTGAATTGTATCAAGGATGTGTACGATACAAGCGTGGCTGTAAGTTTTGTATCGAGCCCAAGAAAGGCATACCGATTTGGAGAGATGAGGAGGATGTTATCGCTGAAATTACAACCGCCCTAGATAACGGAGTTCGTCATGTTCGAATCGGTGGAGCTACAGACATATACACCTACAAGGCAGAAGGTGTCGTAGAACTGGAATACCCAGTTCCAGACCCCGAACCAATTGCCAAAGTACTACACGGGTTGAGGGAAGATGAACGGCTGGAAATACTCCATGTCGACAATGCAAATCCATCAATTGTTGCTGAGAATCTAGAACCGGCTACAGAGATAACAAAGTCGTTGATTTCAACCCTATCTGATGGGGCAGTACTCTCATTTGGTCTAGAATCAGCAGACCCTAAGGTTCACCAAGAAAACTGGTTGAATTGTGATTCCGAGCAACTCAAAATCGCTATCCGCCACATCAATGAATTCGGCCGAGAACGAGGTGAAAGAGGCCTTCCAAAATTACTGCCCGGTCTAAATTTTATCGCCGGCCTAAATGGAGAAACTGAGGAGTCATATGCAATCAATCGAAAACTCCTCGACAGCCTTCGTTCAGAAGGATTTTGGCTACGTCGAATAAACATCAGACAGGTAGAAGGAAAGGGATTCCAAGAGATTCCTGAGGATACATTTCAGGCCTTCAAGCGTAGTGTTCGTGAAGAGATAGACAAACCTCTTCTCGAGGAGATGTTTCCAATCGGCATTCAACTAAAGCGAGTCTGGTGGGAGGCCCATGAAGACCGGATAAGAAGGCCCGAGCAAGTGCTGCAAGAGAGCCACAGAGATCCTGCAATTCATGGGCAAGCGGGAATTACCTTTGGGAGGCAAATTGGTGCTTATCCGATATTGGTGGGTGCACCTTACCAAATCCCACTCGAAACAGAGTCGGACATCATCGTCACCGGCCATGGAATGCGTAGTATCAGTGGGGTCGAATCAGATCTATCCATCAATACAGCAAGCCAATCTCAACTAGAGGCGATTCCAGGGATTGGTAGCAAGGCCGCCTGGCGCATCATATCTAATCGTGCCAAGGCGGCGCGAAAATCACCTGAAATTCCCTATTCTAGCGTAAAACAGGCACTCGATGATGCAGGAATCCAGTCCTACGGACTGGCACTTAGAGTCCTTAAGGCGTGATGCAACTCGTTCAGGCATAGGCAATAGTGATAATCTCAGGAACGACGCCAAGAAGCATGTTGCATGCGGAAATGAAGAGAATCGTTGCTCTCGGAATCTGCGTTTTATTTCTAGGAGTCCCCATGCTGGGTTATCTTTCAGGCAGCGAAGAACCATTTTCAATTCTAAAGGAAGAAAACGAGATTTCCTATACCCACACTAGTGGTCCAACTTTGAATATTCTAGGTAGTGAAGCGGGAACAGTATTCTCTCATTCTGTCTTAGATATCGGCGCCGATGGCCCGCTTGTGATTCTGGCAAATGGAACTACGGTTGAATGGTCTGAAGGAAATCCAGTTTACAGCGAAAATTCGCTAATCTCAACATCTGGAAGATGTTCGATTTTATCCAATTACTCAATGTATTGTTCCGGTTCTAACAATTACGGCCAGCTCGGCCTCGGAAATTCGGTTTCAACTGAAGGATACGTGTCACTAAGCCCAGAACCGGTTGTAGTCGACGAGGGCAAAGACCACACCTGTTCTATTCTGCTCGATGCCAGCCTCTGGTGCTGGGGCCGCAACCACTACGGTCAGGTCGGGGATGATTCTGCCAGCAATCGAGTATCTCCGGTAAATATCGACCTAGGCACTGGCATTTACGCTGTAGCCGTCTCTGCTGGTGAACATCACACTTGTGCCATCACTCATCTAGGAGATGTAATGTGTTGGGGTTACAATATTAGAGGTCAATTAGGAGATGGTACCACCAATAACTCCCTAGTGCCTGTTTTGGTGAACCATTCCACTGGTTTGCGAGCGGTGTCTCTGGTTACTTCTGGTCTTTCTTCTTGCGTAATTTTCGATAATGGTTCGGTAGGTTGCTGGGGTAACAAGTACACCGTGTTCTCCGACAACGGTGCTCCAACCGGTAATGTCCACCTTATTGATCTTGGAACTAATGTTGATGCCATAATGCTTGATGGTATTGGCTCTCACACCTGTGCGGTAACTGATAATGGCTCAATGCAGTGTTGGGGAGTAAATACCCATGGACAGCTGGGTGATGGAACTTGCTCCTCTACGGTAAATTCGGATTGCTCAGCAGAGAATATGTTCCCAGGGGAAGGCGACCCTGCAGTTCATGTCAATCTAAGTTCAGGCCTAACTGTAATTGCAGCAGCAACTGGTTCAGATTCGACTTGTGCTCTACTATCTGATGATTCATTACACTGTTGGGGTTCCCAATCTGGTGAATTCGATAATACAACCGACTCTCTCCTCAATCCGTATCAATTGATATTTGCAGATGGGGCGCACGTCGCCTATACTGAGCAAGACTTCGACGGCGATGGAATTCGAAATTTCTTCGACACTCATCAAACCGGTGATGACGACGGCGATGGGGTTGTCGATACCGACGATGAATACCCTAACAACCCCGCACGATGGTCGGATTGTGACGAGGGGCAATACGGACGACTAACCTGTATTGATGCAGCCGCAGGACATTCAGCATCAGGTAATACATTAGTTCAGAACGAGTGTCAAGCAGGAACTTTCCAACCATTTATTGGTCAATCTTCATGCCTCGATGCATCTGCTGGAAATTATGTCGATTCTTCTACTTCCATATCTCAAACACCTTGTGCAAATGGTTCCTACAACTCTCAAATCGGTCAATCATCTTGCTCTTCTTCCCCTGCGGGTTCCTACGTTAATCCGTCGGGAGGTGACGCTGGTTCAAGCAATACCACTGCCCTACAATTATCAGCAATGAGCGCAAATTACACGGGCTCTCTATCGGGTAGTTCAGACAGTATAGACATATTTTTCCTCAATCTTTCTCGAACCACATGGTTCACTGCAAATCTCACTTCGCCAGCGGGTCAGGATTACGACATCGAATTGCTAAATTCTTCCTTCCAATTGGTTGATTCATCAACTACGAATTCTACACATGACGAGGTATCTACAGTCGCTGCAAATAATTCCAGTGGAATTTACTACATACGAATAAGCTACTCATCAGGATTCAATGGTTCAGACGACTACAACCTAGTTATCGACTTGAAATCAATTGCATCAACATCGCAAATAGGGTCTACCACAATCAACGTAGATGCAGAACATGGTATAGAAAATACGTTGTGTTCATCAGGTACTTGGCAGGATCAAGTTGCTTCAACCTCATGCAACCAAGCCTCGGCAGGGCACTACGTCTATGGAACTGGGGCAACCTCTCAAACTGCCTGTTCACCGGGATATTATCAACCGAATTCTGGACAAACAGGTTGTATCATCGCCTCTATGGGCTATTTTGTTGCTTATCCAGGTTCAAGTTCTCAGACAGCAGCAGGGCCAGGTCACTATGTCAACGTAACAGGCTCATCAGCCCAGTTCCCTTGCGATGTTGGAACCTATCAACCCTCTTCAGCACAGACCACCTGTTTTGCAGCAAATCCTGGGTATTACGTTCCAACTACTGGCCAAGCCAACCAGACTATCTGTAATGGCGGAACCTACCAACCAAACTCAGGTCAAAGAGAGTGCATTAACGCAGATCCAGGTCATTATGTTCCAAACCAAGGCGCAACTAACCAGACTCAATGTTCAGTTGGAACGTATCAACCGAATTCTGGACAATGGTCTTGTTTGAACGCAGACCCCGGTCACTATGTTGCAGCCGTGGGTGCAATTTCCCAAACAGCCTGTTCGGTAGGTGAATATCAACCTGCAAGTGGACAGACTAGTTGTATTACGGCATCTGCTGGATATTATGTCAATACAACCGGTTCGATCAACCAACAGCCCTGTCTTCCAGGGAACTACCAACCACTTTCCGGTCAGGCTGAGTGTTTTGAAGCCGAACCGGGATACTATGTCGACACATTGGCGGCAACTGCTCAGATTCCCTGTCCAGCCGGCTCGTACAATGCCTACAACGGAGCCGACGAAGCAACTGATTGTATGCTTGCAGACACAGGTCATTTTGTAGCTCTGGAAGGCTCAATAGCACAGGATGAATGTACACCTGGTACCTTTGCTGCGAGTCAAGGTCAAATTGCCTGTGATGCCGCTGCTCCAGGATACTATGTTCCCAATTCAGCGGCCGATGCACAATTACCATGTTCGATTGGAACATGGCAAGGTTCCCAAGGTTCAACTGCCTGTGATAATGCTGATCCAGGTCACTACGTAGATTCGGAAGCGGCCTCAATGCAGACAGCCTGTGCTGCGGGCACTTACAATCCAAACAGTGGGTCAATTGATTCTGGTGACTGTGTTGCTGCTGATGCAGGCAGTTACGTAGCAAATTCAGGCTCCGCAGAACAACTTCTCTGTCCTGCAGGAACTTATCAACCAGCACCCGGTCAATCGAGTTGCATCGACGCTGATTTTGGATATCATGTTCCAAGCGAAGGAGCCACTGGCCAAATTGGCTGTTCGATGGGTTCGCATCAGGGTGAGCGAGGTGGAACAGTTTGCCATCTAGCAGACCCAGGTTACTATGTCGACTCCCACTTTGCGTCTTCTCAGACAGCCTGTCTTGTGGGAACTTACAATCCTTCGAGCGGTTCAACATCTGCCAACGATTGTATCGAGGCCAACCCCGGTTTCTTCGTTGCCAACATCGGCTCAGCCTCACAAGAAGCCTGTGACTACGGGTATTACCAACCGAGTGGCGGGTGGTCAAGTTGTTTGATTGCTGACCCTGGACATTACGTCGATACTCAGGCTGCAACTGCACAAATTGCTTGTGAGGCAGGAACTTACAACTCCCACTCTGGGTCGACTTCTGAGTTTGCATGTTTTGAAGCAGAGCCCGGAAACTATGTTCCCGATCCTGCATCTTCCGCGCAAATTCCTTGTGAGGAAGGTAGTTACCAGAACCTAAGGCAACAGACTGAATGTAAGCCTGCAAGTTTGGGCTACTTCGTGAATTCTACAGGCGCAATATCTCAGATTCCAGCACCCCAAGATTTCTACATTGATATCGAAGGTTCCACAGAGCCATTGCCATGTCCTGAAGGTCGAATTACAATGGTCGAAGGAGCGGATGATGTAGAAGATTGCCGCCAAGATTTCGATGGTGACAGAACTCCTGATTTCCTCGATGATGACGATGATAATGATGGAATAATCGACCACATCGATCGATGCGACTACGGTCTATTGAATTGGATTAGCACCAAATCGAATGATTGGGATGAGGATGGTTGTGAGGATACGTTAGAGGACGATGACGATGATAACGACGGTTTCCTCGATACCGAAGACCATCTTCCGCTAGATCCAACTGAGTGGCTAGATACCGATGGTGATGGAATTGGAAATAATGCAGATACCGATGATGACGGCGATGGTATTCCTGACCTTGAGGAACAAAAGATGGGGCTTGATCCACTTGTTGCAGATTACGATGGTGACGGCTACAATGACAGCGTTGACGTTTTCCCCAAAGATCCTAGCGAATGGCTTGACACCGATGGTGATGGTACAGGAGACAACTCGGACAAATTCCCTACAGTGAAGTTCTACCAAACCTACGGACAAGCCGCAGTTCACCTGATTATTGGATTGATTATACTTGGAGTAATCGGATTTAGTGTACGAATGGGAATTGGGGGCCGCACAGAGAAGCCAGAGGCGGATGAGAGCGCTCATGAGATTCGAGAAATAGCCGGAGTTGAAGTTAGAGTATCTGCAGAGGATTTGTTTGATGATGAGCCAGAAGCAGAAGCAGAGCCAGAGCCAGAGCCTGAGCCGGATATTGATTTCACACCACCAGTTGCAATGTTCGATTTACAGACTGCAGAACAATCGGTCTCTGAGCCTGCAGATGAACAGTTTACCGAACCCGTTGGAATGGATCTAACTCACGAGGCGGAAGTAGAGGAAGAGGCACTGATGGACTCCGAGGAGATGGTCTCAGAGTCTTCGGAGGACGTAGGTGAATTAGACCTCGACAGTCTACTCGCCAATGCACCACCACCAAAGCCCCGAATTGAAGCACCTGCAGATGCTCAAGTGAATGAGCACGGCCAGAAGGTTTGGCGTGATGAAGAAGGTGATGTTTGGGTACAAAATCCAGATGGAAGTCTTATGAAACACAACGTACTAACTGGTGGCTGGGACTCATACGAGTAGTAAGTCTGCGATTGAATGAATGAAGGGCTAGACTCGTCGCATTGATAATGCGACACCCGATGCGACGGTTCGACGGTGATTAAGATGACAGAGATTGAGAAAGAGTACACCCCAACTATCGAGGCGAGCGCGCATTGTGACGGACCTTGCGGAGTCTACGATCCAGCTAGCGCTAGAGTAGCCGCCGAGGCAGTACAATCGATGACCAAGAAAATGCTCGCACTGATGAACGATGAAGCGATGGCAAACCCTCAGAATGTGATGACCCTAGCAAGATATTCAGCCATTAAGGAAGAAGAATCGCAGAAATGTAAGGACGAATTGTTGATCCTCTGGACTGACTTCTTCAATCCTCAACACCTAGAGACAATTCCAGACCTGCATGACACATTCTGGCAGGCAGCAAAACTCTGCTCAGCATGTAAAGTCGAAGTCTCTGAACAACACGCTCAGGAACTTATGGACGCAGTAGAAGCGATCCATCACATGTTCTGGGCCGCCAAGGGCCGTGACGTCCCATGGATTCGCGCATCCTGAATGTCGTCGTAAATGGCGACTCGATGTGGCCGACGCTAAGGGCGGGTAGTACAGCTAGATTTGAAAAAATCAATTCAGAATCAGTGAAAACAGGACAAGTTGTTCTTCTAGACCATCCATTTAGGCCAAATCTGAGGATAATCAAGCGAATACAATCGATAGAGGATGGACAACTATTCCTTGTGGGGGATAATCCAGACCCAAACACGAGTGAGGATAGCCACAATTTCGGTGAGATATCTTCCTCATTGGTAATTGCGGTTCTTGTTTCAGAATAACATCAGAATTGGATTACATTTGCTCCCCATGCCAAACCGCCGCCAAAAGCAGCCGTTACGACTAGAGAACCAGATTCAATCAGACCTTCGTCCATTGCTTCGCGCATGGCGATTGGTACACTTGCCCCCGCTGTATTTCCATACTTGTGCAAGTTGGTGAAGGTCTTATCCATCGGCAGACCGAGTTTTTCCATTCCGGTTTTGATTATGTTGATGTTCGCTTGATGAGGAATCACTAGGTCTACTTCATCGAGGCTCTTTCCGACACGTTCTAGCGCTCCATGAACCGCTTGAGGAAATGCCTCGATGGCAAAATTCCAGACAGCCCGACCATCCATGTGGAAGTATTGCATTCCTTCCTCGAAGTTATCGCTAGGTATCGGTACTCGAACCCCGCCTGCTGGAATTTCGATTACCTCCGAGCCGCTTCCATCACTGGTCAGCCAAGAGCCTAGAATTCCTTTGCTATCCTCTACTTCTCCCAATACAGCGGCTCCAGCTCCATCACCAAACAATACGCAAGTCGTCCTGTCCTGCCAGTTTAGTATGCGAGAATAGATTTCAGATCCCACTACGAGTACCTTGTCGTATCCAGGGGTTCCAGCGAAACGAGCACCGACATCTAATGCATATACCCAGCCTGCACAAACTGCATTGATGTCGAAAGCCCCGCAATCGGTACAACCTAATTTGTCCTGTACGATGCCCGCAGTTGATGAGAGAGGGACGTCGGGAGAAGAAGTTGCAAGAATCACCAAGTCGATATCGGCAGGGGTGATTCCTGCGTCGTCCAATGCTCGTTTGCAGGCTTCAACGGCGAGGTCAGAGGTGTGCGTGTCAGCGTCAGCGATTCGTCGCTTTTTCATTCCAGTCTTTGTGGTAATCCACTCATCGCTGGTCTCAACGATTTCCGCCCAATCCTCATTGCTCATTTCATGAGGAGGAACGTATGAACCGAGTCCAATTATTCCGACAGAGGTCATTTCTACTATCCGACGCAATCGAACTCACATTTCACAGTTGATGCTTTCAATCGTGTTTGAGGCAGATGTTCATCGGTTCTGAGAAAAAGCCGAGACTCCAACGTCCACCCTCTCTTCCAACTCCACTATCTTTGACTCCTCCAAATGGAACTCTCAGGTCACGGTGCAACCAAGTATTGACCCAAACCATACCCGTGTCAATGTTTTCAGCGACTCTTCGCCCCTTCTCAAGGTCACTTGTCCAGACGCTTCCTGCCAAACCATAACGAGTGTTGTTAGCGATTGCAATCGCCTCATCTTCGTTGTCAAATCGGTGGATGGTGACAACCGGTCCGAAAATCTCCTCGGTTGCACATCGGGCATTTGCAGATACTCCTGAAATTACTGTTGGAGCCAGCCAATTACCATGTTCAAATTCCTTCGAAAGACCTGGATATCCGCCGGTGAGAATCTTTCCACCCTCTTCCTTTGCTAGCTCCACATATCCTTCCACCTTGGCAAGGTGGTCGGCTGAAATTAGGGCGCCTAATTGGGTAGATTCATCCGATGGATCGCCGATTTTCATCGCTTCGACCGAGTTGACAAATGCGGTCAGAAACTCATCGTAAACACCTGATTGGACAAGAATCCGAGAGCCGCACAAGCATACTTGTCCTTGATTGAGGAATGCAGCTCGCGTAACCCCTCCTACGGTTTTCTCCAAATCACAGTCGTCGAATACTATGCTTGCATTCTTACCGCCAAGCTCTAGACTGAGTTTCTTGAACATCGGGCTGGCGGCAGCAGCGACCTTGGCTCCGGTCTCAGTTCCGCCTGTGAAAGAGACAAGGTCTACATCAGGATGAGCGGTTAGTGGGCCACCCGCTCCCTCACCATCTCCGTGAACAAGGTTGACAACTCCAGCAGGTAGTCCAACGTAGTGAATAGTTTCCATCAGTAAATCAGCGGTCATCGGGGTTAATTCGCTTGGCTTGCAGACAACCGTATTGCCCATCCCGATGGCTGGTGCAACCTTCCAACTTAGCAAGTAAAGTGGAAGATTCCAAGGTGTAATCAAGGCACCTACACCGACCGGTTTAGGAACTACGATATTGGTTGCATCTTCCATTTCGAAGCGTTCTCTTTGACCGCCGTGTGTCTCTCGAATCAGTCCTGCAAAGAATCGGAAGTTAGCTACGGATCGGTAAGCGTCAACCGCACGGGCTAGCGAGATTGGCTTGCCCGTATCTCTGCTTTCAAGTGCAGCGATGTCCTCGTATTTTTCCTCGAGAGCGTCAGCGATTTTGTCAAGCCAGTCGGCTCTATCCGAGTGACTCAAAGAACCCCAAGCTGGTTGTGCCGATCTTGCTGCTGCAACCGCTGAGTCAACATCTGCTTGGCCAGAGAGAGGAACTCGACCGAAGCGCAGCCCTCTCGCCGGCTCCAGCACATTCATCCATTCATCGTTGGAATGACAAACAAACTCCCCACCGATGTAATTGCAAAGGTCGCGAGGCTCACTCCCAATGGGATCCCGCTCACAAGGAGTGCAACCAGAATCACAGCACTTCTCAGGGTCCAGATTCAACCCTCCTGATTACCCTCATTGGCGAACGGATCTGACCGAGTCATAGCCGCAGCGTACTCTTTCCAGTCGAGTGAGAATCGATCTCTGTCAGGATCCCACTCGTCCCATGTAACAACTTCTTCCAGAGCCTCACGATATTGGTTTGGCACGATACCAGGAACGATGAAAGCCTTCTGTCTGTGAAGAGGATAGGGATTGCGAAGTTGAATCCCCAAAACTCCCAGTACTGCCCTAGCCACATACCAAGTTGCTTGTGAATTCCAGCCGTGAGCGATTTTTATCACAATACCGAGTCCATTTGGCCAATCTGGGTGGTCAACGGCCAATCCCAACAAACCATCAGCCCCTTCTTTGGCGAGTAATTTACCTTCTCCAGCCTTCAGACATGTCGAGTCTAGTCTGTTGAATCCGCCAATTAGGTCAGGGTGCTTATTCATCGCTTCCCAAATCCAATCTTTGTCTCGGTTTGTTGCCAAGCCAGCGAACATGACTGCAAGTTCGTCAACGGTGTTCGAAACCGTTGGGAAGCCACATCCATCCTTTGCAACTCGCAAAGGCTCCCAATCAGGCTTGTTCATGTATTTGCGTAGAGTATCGAGATACCTCGGGAACCACGGTGCACTAGGTAGGGTGTATCCTGCTCTATTCATCCCCAACTTGCGCATTGCTTTGAGGATAGCAGCATGTTCTCCGGAACAGGTGTGAAACCATCTTCGAGGTCGCCTAACTTGTCGCCCGAATTGAATTAAAGGCACGTCTAATGGACATTGCATCAATCCCCATTCAGACTCAGAAAGAAGCGATTGAGCGGCTGCGACGTGTTCGGTATCACCGTTATGAGAAGAGCAGGCGATGGCCTTTTGCTTCCAATCTAGATCATCCAAGGCATCTACGAAAGGCTTCATCATCAACGGTTTCATCATCGAGCGACCATAGACCAGAACATTCCCGCCGAATGAGTGGAATATCTCGTCACCGTGTGCCCAAGCGATTGCTCCATGGATTGTGTTTTCTGAGACGTCCATACGCCTGAAATCCACTAGTGGCTCCCACTCGACATCACGGCCTGTGGCGATGCCATCGTGCTTCTCGCCGAGTGGATTTGTTGGGAAAACAGCCGAACCGGGTCGACCGGGTGCAACACTGGATGGTTGCTCGGTTTTGTGTGCGCTCATTCGCTCCCTCCGTTAACCGCCGGTGCGACTTTCGTCATGAATGCCTCCATGTTGCGTTGGACTCTTTGTGAATCGTGATTAAAGAAGTCGAACCAGCACATTAGTCGATCTTCCGGATGGAATCTTTCCTGAATTTGCTCGGCTACCTCATGGACGTTGCCAATTACTGCATTATCTGTGGCCCGTTCGACCTTTGCAGGGTCGATGGTGCCTTCTAGAGCGTACCAGTAGGTTGTCAGCGCGGCTCTAGCTTCTTCCTTTGCAGCCGCGCTGCGTTCCTCGTTAGTCAATCCGTTCTCATCATTGACGAAGACCATGATCGTGCGAGGCATCATGTCACGAGTCCAGTCGCCGCCGGAAGAGTGGTAGTGTTCGGTCATCCTCTCGTGAGTTTGTTCGATAATGTGTGGAGGAGTGATTGAGAGATTAAACACCTGAACAGGTGCCCATTTGTTGACCTCTACTTGCAGATTTACATCATGGCTTCCGAGAACCAAATTTAGCAAGTCTCGACGCCATTCCTGTGGAATGGTCTTGATTTCCTCAAAGTTGTATCGAGATGGAGTGGTGATTGAATCGGGTGCATCTGTGAGGTCGTGAAATTCGACGGCTGCTTGCTGCACCCTTCCCCAATCTTCATCGGTACGGAAATTGTTCCGAGTTAGGATGGTATTCCGAATCATCTCGCTAGAGATGACTTCTCCATTCAAGAGTCTGAGGAAAATCTCTGAAGCCTCGGCGAAAATAAGTCCTCTAAGTGCCGGCCATGCTGCCTCCTCAACAGCATCACGTGGAACAATTCCGTAGGGTCGGGCCATGAATTCGAAGCGACCTGCTGAAAAACCGATGTGCAGTCTTCGCTTTTCTTCCGGATTCATTCCATGCAAAGCGAGAAATGACCCTACACGCTCAGCCTGTGCAATCGGCCCACCACTAGCGAGTATCGACATTACCGCGCTTCCTACTTCCATTCGCTTGGTGCGTGCGAAGATTGCTGATGCAACTTGGAAAAAGTCAGTACAGAGGCCTACTTCTCCAGGGTAATGCGGTACTACAGGCTTGGAGTTTTTCTTCTGAACCTCTGTTGATAGGTGAGCTTGAGCAACCCAGCCAACTCCGAAACCTAACTCATCGGCTTTCTCTGCTTGTTCTAGGAAGTTGGCAAACATCTCACTCTCACTCGGGGTATGTCCGGAAGTATCAGGAGTTTGGGAGATCGAGAAGAAGATGTCAAACTTCATGCAAATCAATCCCTAGATAGATCGCATTCTTCCGCCGTCAACAGCCAAAGATACCCCTCGAATACCTCCACTGCTTGGTAAACAAAGGAAGGTGACAGCGGCAGCGGTTTCTAGTGGGTCAATTAGTCGTTGAATTGGAACTGAGTTCATCCAGGTCTCTTGAACATCTTCTACCGACTTACCAGTATTCTCTGAAATTGATCCTGCAAGCGAGCCAAGTCGGTCGGTATCTGTGAATCCAGGAAGGATGTTGTTGATGGTTATACAGGGGTCTAATTCTCGAGAGAGAGATTTGGCCCAAGAGGCCATAGCGCCCCTGAGAGTGTTCGAAAGACCGATGTTGTCAATCGGTTCTCTAACCGAGGTTGAAATGATATTGACAAAGCGGCCGTAGCCCAATTCTGCCATTCTCGGAGCGAGAATCTGTGCAATCGTGTGAGAGGCGTGTAGATGACGCGAAAATGGTCCTTCAAATTCCTCTAATTTGTTCGACAAAAGAGGACCACCGGGCGGCCCTCCTGAATTATTGATGACAATCTCAACCATACCTATGCCTAGAACCGCCTCTCGGACGGCCTCTGCATCTTCCAAATCGAGAACAAGAGTTTGATGCCCAGAACCGTGCAGTTCGCTTACCAATTCCTCTAGTGCATCTGCACTTCGAGCACAAGCGATGACTCGGGCACCCGCACGTGCAAGCATCTGAGCAGTTGCTCGCCCTATTCCAGCACTTGCCCCACAAACCAATGCGGTCCTACCGGCCAATGCGTTTTCAGCAAACGGAAATCCATCATTCAACATATCACTCATTTATTCAACCCCTAATCCACATAGTGTGCATATTTCTCTTCCGCCAGTTTCCTATAAACAATCTGTAGAACATCCTCTGGTGCATTCCTGAAGGCAGAATGTTCACTTTCGCCCTGAGGGTGTCGCATCTCATCCCAATGCCCCGCTTCGTATGCCATCAGGGCTTCCTTCATCAATACTCCAGCAAGAACCAATGTTTCGTAACATAGGTCCTCGTATGTCACTCCTCGCTTTACTGGAACTTCTCGACGAAGCAATAGGTCGCCAGTATCTATTCCATTATCGCAAAAATGCGTAGAGCTGCCAATAGGAATGTCGTGGTACACACTCCATGCAGGAGATGCAGAACCACGACAGTCTGGGAGTAATCCAGGATGTGAATTGACCACTCCATCCTTGGGGTAATCGAGAATTTCTCCACGGATGATTCTAGTTCCTCCAAAGACGATGAGATCTAGTGGCATATCAGCGAGGTGTGGCATAACCTCCTCAGAATTGTGAATCGGCACTTCGACGTGCGGCACATCGACTCCTTGATTTGATAATTCGGCCAACTGCGAATCTATCGTAGGCGCGATTGGATTGCCTTCAATACGCTTGAGGAACTTCTCTCTCTCTTCATCTCCAATCGCCGAGTTTTCCGTAATTACGATGCTTGGAACGAATCCTTCTGAGAGAATTTGGCGCAACATTTCTCGCCCGTACGGGTGTTCCTTGAGAAGCAAATATGCAAACCTAGGCTTGCCTCCCACAGTACCCTCTCCATGCTAGCGAAGGGGTCGTTGATACCCGTTATTTTCGGTTGGTTCAATTTAGGTAAATTAAACAAGAAAAATTCCTAATTTGGTCTTTTTGACTGTATTCTTCAAGTACGGCCGATTCTCATTGAGTGTTCATGACGGTTGAGAGTAAGCGGGAACTTGGCCAATACTTCACGAAAGATGAAGTCTGGCTCCGTCCGCACATCAAGGAACACATCATATCCTTGATGGAGAAATACAAGCTTTGTGTTGACCCGTTTGCGGGAGACGGGCATCTTCTCAACATTGCGAAAGTGTTTGGCTATGAGACCGTTGGTCATGATATAGATGCAGATATCTGCAAGAAAAATGGTTGGGGGGTGCCAAATGATTCCTTGATGAATGTGATTCGACACAAAGATGCATTTGTCCTGACCAACCCCCCATATCTTGCCAAAAATTCTGCGAAGCGAATGAAGTCAGAAATGGTGTCTTATTTCCAACCAGGCGCTATTCCTGGAATCGAGATTGAAATGTTGGGTGTGCTAGATGATCTGTTCAAATTCGCAATTGAGAAGGTTCTTCAAACCTATAGTGAATCAATCTGGATAGTTCCTGAATCCGGAATACAAGACCTCGATGACTTGAACCATTGGATGAAGGATCTTCATTCAGTGACAATCCTAGAACAGAATCCATTCGATGATACTGAACACCCGGTTTGCGTCATGATATTCTCTCGTTCAAATCCAAAACAAGAGATATGGAAGAATGACGAATTGTTGGGTAAATATGTAGATATCAAAAGCGTTCACGACAAGTTCTCCAAAGGTCCTTCTCGTTCGACTCCGATGAAATTCAATTCAGCTGGAGGAAGCCTTGGCTTCAGAGCTGTAGATGGAACAAGGGAGGACGGTTCAATGCGAATCAAATTCTGTCGAGGTGAAGAATTGGGTTATCCGCGTGAGAATATCAAGGTCAGCAGCAGGCATTTGACTTACATCGAAATTGAACTTGAAGGCCATACACTGGACGCAACCATCGACGAAGCGAATAGGACGATAGATGAATATCGAGAAGCTACACACGATGTATTCCTGACCGCTTTCATGGGTAATACCAAGACTGGCGAAAGACGTAGAAGACTTGACTACAAACTTGCCCGAAGGATTTTCAACAAGGCATATTTAGAAAATTCAAATATTTGGAAATTCTAAGGCAGATTTAAACAAGTGAAAACTCCCCAAAACACATGGATTGTGTGGATGCTATAGTCCCTGGCCTTGAGATGACCAAAGAATGGCGTCATGATACACTATCTGGGGGGACCTTTATGGGTGGGGCTACCAGTATGGTCGCTGAGAATTGGCAAATATGCTGCATTGAGAAAATTGTGGGGTTTCCTTGCAAAAAAACAAATCTCAGACTGAATATAGATTCGGCAGAATTGCGTGAATTGTCCAGACCTTCAGATGAGATAGATGAATTTGAGTGGACTGAAGACTTTGATGGAAGAATAATCTTGGATAAACAATACCTTTTGAATTTCAAAATGGTTGTTGGAACCGGAGGCGCTCAAACTCGGACTCTACGCGAATTATACCATTTCATAAAATGCCAATTTAGATACATAAAACAAAATCCAACCTCCAACATTGTTTTTGTCAATATTCTCGATGGTGATTGTGCAGCAAAAAAGATGCACAGATTCAACCAGTTGAAAGAAAAATTCGATGAATTCGAAAAAGTATTCATCGGAGATACTTACGCATTTCAACAAGAATGGCCTTTTCCATGAAATTAATCTATGGGGTGACTCTGTTTCGGTCGCGAGGGAATAATACTACTTCTCGGACATTGCCTGCGCCGGTCAGAATCATCAGCAAGCGGGCTACACCTAGTCCCCATCCTGCGTGCGGCGGAGCACCGTAGCGGAATCCATCTGTGTAGAAGGTAAAGTCGGCTGGTTCCAAGCCCATGTTTCTTAGATTCTGTTCCAAGACATCGACACGATGCTCACGCTGCCCACCAGATGTCATCTCGTCTCGACCGTAATTGAGATCGAATCCACGGCTTAGCTGCCCTCCTGTGGAGCCTGTCTCATCCTCGTCATGGAAGATGTAGAATGGCTTCATCGACATTGGCCAGCGAGGCAAAAAGTGGAATCCAGGATACTGAGCCGCGATGATATCACAGTGGTGGCTCTCGATATCTTCACCCCATTCAATTTCTCCACCGCCCTTCTGAACGATTTCAATCGCATCACAGTAAGGGATGCGTGGGAAAGGCAATTCAGGAACTTCCACCGTTACTGGCTCTTGACCTTGGCTAACTCTGTATTCGTTGACGACATCGATTAGGTGCTGATCGTTGTCTGCGATTTCACTCCAAATGTGATGGATCATTCTTTCCTGCACCCCCATCACATCCTCATCATTCATCCAGGCGCCTTCGATATCGAAGGAGATGAATTCGTTCAGGTGACGGTATGTGTCGTGCTTCTCAGCACGGAAAGCAGGTCCAATTTCGAATACACGTTCAAGTCCGCCAAGAACTGCCAATTGCTTGTACAACTGAGGTGACTGGCTGAGGAAAGCCGGCGTATCGAAGTACATCATTGGGAATAGGTTGGTACCACCTTCGCTTGCGCTTGCGATGATTTTTGGCGAATTGATTTCTTGGAAACCCTCGCTGATAAGATAGTCACGCCCGTACTGCAAAACTCGGCTTCGGAGTTGGAACATGGCATTCACGTGGGTGCGTCGAACATCCAGATGTCTGTTATCTAATCTAATGTCCAATCCTACATTCACATCATCTATGATACCAACTGGTAGTGGAGTTTCAGCCGAAGATAGTATGTTTGCACCCGTGACATTAATCTCGTATTCCGGTGGTGGAGTAGGTTCTCCTTCAGCAACCTTCGGAGGTCGCTTTTGTGCAACATTTCCAGTCACTTGTAGAGTTGACTCTCGCGAGGCAGATTGGACTGCAATAAACGTATCATCGTCCATATTATCCTTCTTCAGGAAGGCTTGGATGTGGCCGGTCCCGTCACGCAGCATGATGAATGCGATTGCACCTCGGCCACGAACCGTTTCCGCATATCCAGCAACGGAGACTTGCTCTCCAATCAATTCCGCTCCATTACTCACAATCTGTCCAATTGTGTGGGTGCGGAATGCGGTGGGGTGCCACTCGCTACTGTCGCGCATGGCTTTGCGTCCGGTCTTCAATTTATGAATCGAATCGAAAGTTTGCTTGATGGCGGGTAATACTACCATAGCACCTCAAGACACTTTAGAGCCGATTATTCCTCTTCATACTCAGCTATTTTTGCTGCGATTAGCAAGAATGCTGTGTGCCCCATCGGCTGATTTCCCGGCCGTACGCCGCCTTTGGCGGCTTTCGACCAACGTCTTTCTACCATTTCACCGGCAAATTCTACAATAAGGCCTGCATCTTCGACCGCGTTCCAAGAATTTTCTAGTTGTGCGGTAGTTGGACAATAACAGGCAATTCGACCCCCTATCTTGAGAGTTTGAGAAATATCGGAAACTACGATCCAAGGCTCTGCGATATCGATTATTGCCGCGTCGAGTTCTCCACAAATTCCAGCGACTTCTGAAGCGGCATCTTGCAAATCCATCTCCAGCAGTTTCCAGTTAGGAAATTCAGTTGCGAACTCAGCCATTCTCTGCATATTTCCGCTCCCAACTGTAGCGTGCTCAGGTCGTTTTTCAACCGAAATTAAGCATCCCTTCGATCCCATGACATTGGCTAGGTGCATCGCAAGTCCAGCTGAGCCATGACCGCCTTCCAGTACGCGGCTTCCGACACCAATTCCCATCCAAGAAATCAAAAATCCAGAGTCCTTGATTCCAATTGTTTGCGCCCTTCTGTCCATATTGCGTCGGGCTTCTGGAAGGGCAGCATCTACTATTGTCAGAGATTTCTGTCCAACCTTGATTCGATCACCTATAGAAAATCCATCTAACAACTCACTAGCATCAAATCTACCGAGCCCCTTGATTTTGATTTCACCTGAGGTATTATTGACAAGATATGCCCGCCCATCATCTTCTCTTAGAGCTACCCAGTTCGGGAATTTAGCAGACCCTTCAGCGGTTGACATCACTAACTCTTGTAAGGGTCATTTAATTCAATACCTTCGATTCTTCATTCCGCAAATCCTTCTAAATTCGACCCTTAAGGGTCGTTGTTGTTATGGAATCAATATTGAGGTATGTATAAAGGAATAGGATTCAGCCCCAAAATCATGGTTCTAGCCTTGCGCGTGAAAAAACTATCCTCGGTCTCAATGACATTTCTTGTTTTGACAATGTCCGCTATAGGATATTTCGCAATAGAGGAACAGAGTGCAGAGAGAGAAGAATTGCATGCAAAAGATATGCCGAGATTTGCGACTAGTCCGGGCCATTCAGTATTCGGTGAATATGTAGGAGCACATTGGTGTGGCCCTTGCATGGGAAGTGCCTCACCCTCCTTGGTTAATCTGAAGAATAGCAATTCTGAGGATTTCACCTACGTATCTTTCTTCGAGGGTGCTTCTACAGGATGGCCATCTGATGGGCCTGTTAACAGACAGAACCACATTATGGCAAATTCGGGGGGATATCCAACATTTGCTTTCTCTGACGAAACCTCAGGTTCGTGCTACAAGGTTGGTTCCGCGGGAACAAATTACTACGATGCCGACTTTAGCACTGGAGGTTGTATGCACGCCGATGCGAGTGATTTCAGCATGGAGATGGGCGTCTCCTTGGATTCCGCTGGCGATACAGTAACTACCTCCTTAGAAATCACCTACCTAGGTGCTAACGACATTACCGTGTATGTTTACGGAGCGATTACTGAGAAATTAGGTGCAGAGGCATATGACGATGGAAGCAGACCTCACCACGTATGGCGAGAGTGGCTTCTATCGGATGAAAATGAGTTCACCGAGGTTACCTTGACTCCAAATCAGGCCGAGACCTTGACTTGGGATAAACCACTAAACACAGTTCGTGCTGGTGGTGGAAACACACAATGGGAAAACTTCTGGCCAATATTCGCCCTGATGGATGGAGATTATTCAACATACAACGAGGTTTACGCCGCAATAGACCTAGACATGGGTCCATTGATCGACATAGGAATCGTTGATTTCGAAGCTCGTAATGCGAACGGAAACACTGGATTCGTTGCTGGAGACATTCTGGACCTAGAGGTCAATATTGCCAACAATGGAGCGGAAGAATACAATGACGGTGGTGGCATCGATATCTACCACCTTAGCGGTGGACAGGAAATACTCCTTGGTGGAATTTCAATCAACCAACTTTCAGTAGGTGGAACTCAGTCCTACTCTACAACGTTTGACACTAGCGATATCACTCTGGCTCCATCAGGAACCTCTTCTTTTAGAGCGCGAATCTCAGGAATGGTCGGCGACCGTGTTCCAACCAATGATTACCAAGATGATCTTGCTCTACATGACATGCCTCCAGTTCCCAACCGCCCAGTTGCAGTTGCAGAATCTAGTGTAGAACGTGGAACTGCAATTCAGTTTGAGTCCACTGCTCTACCGAATGACCTTGTTGATGACATGTCAACCATGAGCGCAGAGTTGCAATACAGCATTCATGGGACTGGCTCTTGGGACGATACTTGGATTACCTCCATCGACATGGTAGGAAGTGGTGGAAATTCCCGATACATTCACACAATTACACCACCGATGACATCTCAGTCAGGATTCTATGATATTCGAATTCAATGGACCGATGCAGGCGGACAAAAGTCAGATTGGGAAGTCACTGAAAATGCCTTTGAGTTACGAAATGCTATGCCTCGAATTCTTCAAGCAGGGGATGAGGGTTACGGCGGAGTACCAACCGTCAAGGTTGACACCGTTGAAGCTGTGTCAATCGTTGGACTGGTAAGCGATGCAGAAACTCCACACTCTGAACTAATTATTGATTCAAATGCATACCAGTTCATTTCTTTTGACCCAGAGACTCTGGAAATCAGTGTTCAATTCGACGAGATTTTCTACGACAGTCATGGTAACTCGGTCTCACAGGGTATTTTCATTACCGTAGGGGATGGAGAAGATTTCAGTTCTGGAACTTTGATGTTCAATGTAATTGAAAATGGTCAACCCCGCTGGAGCGGTGTACCAACTCAGGCTTTCGATGAGGGAGGTTCTGCCAGTCTAATTCTCACTGAATTCCTTTCGGACACAGATGACAATGGTAATCCCGTACCTGCGAACACATTGTCGCTGTCTATTGTCAGTATCAGTGATGAGTCCTTGATGACAGCCGAAATTTATAGTCAAACCCTCAACGTCGCTGCAGTCGACGACGACAGTTATGGCATGGCTGAAATTGTAATTCGGGCATCCGACGGAGTCAAGGAATCCGACACTGTAATCACATTCCACATTAACAACATAAACGACGCACCTGTTATTGATTTGGGTGAATACATTAACCCAATTATTCAGACTGGTGACCGTCTAAACATCAATGTGATAGATTTGGTTACTGACGTCGATGATCCAGCAGATGAGATTTGGATTACAGTCACTACTTTCGTTCCTGGAGCTGTACAGTACAACCCGATCTCAGGTCTAGCCACAATGAGTTGGGATGAGGCTGGTGAAGAGATGGTGACAGTTACTGCAGAAGATCGCCATGGGGCTTCAAGCGCTGCAATTATGACCGTTAATGTGGTAGATGACCTTCCACTTCTATGGGTGGATGCAACAGGTTATGGAGACCTAGTAGTGAATATGGATACCACTGAGTATGATTCAAATCCAAGCGTTACAATTGCCAACGCCGGTTCCCTTGAACTTTCGGAAATCGAGGTTCGATGGAGTGTTTGTAACAGCATTACAGGAATCTGTAACGACTTTGGAATCTCTCACAACTTTGGACCATTCATCGTTCTAGCCAACAGTGGAGAGGGCCTCAAAGTAGGGGATTACGTCACCCTCTCGGTCAATGCTTTGGACTCGAATGGATTTGATCGCTCAACTCAAGAACAGTTCAAGGCTTACGCGACTGAGCCTGTTGATGTAATATTGGAAGAATCTGAGGATGAAGGAAACCAAGGCAAGAGTTCCCTCTCAGTAATGACGACTGGACTTATGGCAATCGGAATCATGCTCTCACTTGCTCTCGTATTGGGGCTAGCAATTGTATTGCAGAGGCAACGCCGAGATGGCGTGGGTGCGGAAGTTTACGATGATTACGATTATTCTGGCTACGAAGAGCCTGAGCCGAGTCCATTATCAGTACCTCCACCACCACCTGGAATGGCTCCTCCATTGCCACCAGAAGGGCTACCTGCTGGTTGGACTTTGGAACAATGGAATTACTATGGTGAAGAGTATCTTCGACGCCGAGAGCAGTCATAATCGGACTGAATTACCCATAACGCACCTTCAAGAAGGTGCTCTAGTCAGGCAGAACCCCGAGGGGATGCACGATGAGCGATGAGGAGGCTCCTATTGACCCACTTGAGTCGTGGGAAGACGGTGCTGCTTTCGGCGTCGCCGATGACAAAGATCCAGTGTGCAAAACACCGGTTGAGGAATGGGCAGAAGAACTTGACATAGTGTCAACAGAAGAAGTTCCAATTCCGGACAAACTTGTTGATCAGGTGATTGGCCAAGAGGCCGCATCAATCATCGTTCGCAAGGCTGCAGAGCAACGCCGACACATGATCATGGTTGGTGAGCCAGGAACGGGAAAATCAATGCTGGCTCGTTCGATGACCGAGTTCTTACCAAAGGAACAATTGGAGGATATTCTTGTCTATCGAAATCATGAGGATGAGAATGAACCTCGAATCAGAACTGTTCCTGCCGGACGAGGTTCAAGCATTATCTCGGAACGCCGTGCACAAATCAAACAACAGCGAGAGAGAACCAATCGAACATTACTATTCATCGCTCTAGTTGTTGGAGCAGCCTTGTTGCTTGCTACAATCTCTTCAGGTGAGATGTTGACATTCATCTTCGGCTCGTTCTTACTAGTCTTCGGATATTTCTTCCTTCGAACTCGACTAAATGCAGGCGAAGAGGGCAATATCCCGAAATTGTTAGTCAAACATGAAAGAAATGAAGAGGTGCCCTTTATCGATGCCACAGGCACACTCGCTGGAGCTCTACTAGGAGATGTGCGACACGACCCATTCCAGTCCGGTGCTGACCTTGCCACTCCTGCTCACGAAAGGGTCGAACCGGGTGCAGTTCACCGTGCAAACAAGGGTGTTCTGTATATCGATGAGATTCGCATGTTGAGAATGGAGGAGCAGCAAGCTCTCTTGGTCGCTATGCAGGAGAAGGCCCTATCAATCTCTGGCCGCTCTGAGCGCAGCAGCGGTGCTCTAACCAAGTCAGAACCAGTGCCAACCGATTTCATTCTCATTGCGGCAGGTAATCTAGATAGTGTTCAGAATATGCACCCGGCTCTTCGAAGCCGAATTCGTGGCTATGGTTACGAGGTCTACGTCAATACCGATATGCGCGACACTGAAAGAAATCGCCGTCGCCTAGTAAGATTCGTCGCACAAGAAGTTCGCAACGAGATGCTGAAGGATAGTGGAAAGTCGATTCCACACTTTGACAAAGCAGCGGTTGGCTTAGTCCTCAAAGAGGCTCAACGCCGAAGCGGTCGCCGTGGAAAACTATCACTTAGACTTCGTGAATTGGGTGGTCTGGTCAGAATTGCCGGAGACCTCGCAGCAGAGGAAAAAGCCTCATTGGTCTCAACTGAACATGTTGTACGCGCGCGAGCGATTGCCAAACCTCTGGAACAACAGGTCGCTGATCGATATCTTGAGCGCCAGTCGGAATATGCAATGCTGGTAAATCGAGGCGAGCGCATTGGTCGTGTAAACGGTCTAGCCGTTCTCGGTGCTGACACTGGCCTTTCGGATTATTCCGGTGTGGTTCTACCGGTCGAGGCAATGGTCACACCAGCACAGGGTCGATCAGGCCAAGTTATCGCTACAGGTGGTCTGTCAGACTTGGCTAAGGAATCGGTTACCAACATCAGTGCTGTTGTCAAGAAATTGACAGGTAAAGACATTCAGGACTACGACTTACATGTTCAGTTCCCAGGCACTCACAACGTCGATGGTGACAGTGCTTCGATTACCATGGCACTTGCGATTATCAGCGCATTTGAAGGAGTTCCAATCGATCAGAACCTCGCAATGACTGGTTCACTTACCGTTCGGGGAGAGGTTCTACCAATCGGCGGCGTCTCGGCGAAGATTGAAGCCGCTGTCAAATCAGGAATCGAGAGAGTGATTATCCCTCGCAGCAACCTGCAAGATGTTCTAATCGACGAGAAATACGAATCGATGGTAGAAGTCCTTCCTGTAGATTCTCTCGATGAAGTGCTACAACATGCACTTGTTGGGGCTGAGGAGAAAGTCAGCCTAGTAGAGAGGCTAGCCAACGTCATCGATACTATATCGAGTGGACCAGACACTCAGCCTAGTGCATAATCACACGATTTTTCGCTAATTGTAGGGACGCCTAATTCAAGTTCCGTCTACACGCCGTTAGGCAGGGGATTGGATGGCCGCACCTGCAATAGTAGTTCATGGAGGCGCCGGAGCTGGACCTGAAAGATTGCCCAACCTGGAATCGGCCATAGAAGCCGCACGTAGTGCCTTTGAGTCAGACGGAGATGCGATTCAAGCCGCCGTAGAGGCCTGCGTTGTACTAGAGGATGATCCTGTATTCAATGCGGGAACAGGTAGTGTCATGAGGAATGATGGTTCGGTACTAACCGATGCCTCGCTACAGGTATCTGATGGTAGAATGGGATTTGTCGCTGTAATGGAAAATACACCGAATCCCATTCGAATTTGTGTTGACCTCCTCGATGAGGAAATCAACGGCCTTGCCGGAGCAGGTGCTCGAGCATGGGCCGACAAACGCGGCCATCTCAATGCAGAGGTAGTCGGAAGGCCACCAAAAGGCAACAAAGGAGACGTAGGTAGGTTGGGAGGTGCTATGCCGGAGGCAGACACCGACACAGTAGGTGCGATTGCGAGGGATGCCTCTGGATTAATTGCCGCAGCAACCAGTACAGGAGGCACTTCCTACAGACCTGCAGGTCGCGTTGGTGATGTACCCTTGCCCGGATGTGGCTTTTGGGTTGAAGAGGGTCTCGGGGTTGCAGCTACCGGAGTTGGTGAAGCGATAACCACCGCACTACTTTCCTATCGTGTACATCAACAAATTCAGAGTTGGGAAGAGATTACCCCTCAGGCTCTTGAATCGGGAATGCATTGGGGAATTAGAGAATTAATCAAGCCGGAAACTGCAGTTGGAATAATCTCTTTGGGATCCAAAGGCGAGGGTTCTGGGGTTGCTAATACAGATATGCCTTGGGCCACTTGGTGTTTAGAATCTTGAATTGAATTCTTCATTGACGGGGATGCGCTTAAACAGGGGTCGCTGGTGGGCCTGCCGTTGGAGGCATCGTATGTCGGACATAGAGCCTCGCGTTCAGCAAATTGCTCAGGTCCTCGGTCAGTTAGAGGACACACAAGTACCTCGTAACATTCGCAACTCAGCCCGTGATGCCGTACAGAAATGGCTGCTCAACAAAGACAAGGAAATGGACATCCGCTTGGGAATGACAGCAAGTATTCTCGATGAAATCTTCAATGATGCGAATTTGCCAATCCATTATGGTCCACTCTGTCTCCAGATTCAGACTGCACTTGAGGCTCTTCTGAATGAGGTTCGGGACTCCTAAGCCTTGAAGTGCAAAAGGCTCACATCGTAGTTGGGGATCTCTTGTCAGACTGGACCAACCTCTCGTTTGCGAATGTTGCTACAACATCTCCCGCAGCTCACAAGGCCTCGATGGATTGGTCTGCTGCACTGGCTAGGGGTGGAGCGGCTGAATTTGATGGTGAGGCTGAGAAAAATGGAATGCTACCTCTCCGCCAAGCCGCCGCTAGATTACTCTCATGCGGAGTTGAAGATGTATGTGTGGGATCCAGCGCAACCGAGTTACTTTGTTCCATAGCATGGGCTGTTTGGCCCAATAAAGGTAGCAATATCGTCTCCACGCGTTCTTCTTTCCCTTCCACGGTTTACCCTTGGTCAAGAGTGGCAGAATCTAGCGGGGCTGAAATCCGACTTGCAAATCACGACTCAAATCTATACACAAATCCTGATGATATTCTAGAGTTAATTGACGAGAACACATCGGTTGTCACCCTATCTCATATCGAATTCTCAAATGGACAAAGATACGACCTAGAGAAATTTGCTAATGCAGCCCATTCGGTCGGTGCAATACTGGTGATTGATGCAACTCAATCAATGGGCATGTTCCCAATCAATGCGCATTCTTGTGGTGCAGATGTCCTTGTCTCATCCGGGTACAAGTGGCTCAGGGGAACTTACGGCGCCGCTGTTGGATATATTTCACCTTCAATTCGCTTGAATTTGAATCCAGGTTTGGTTGGATTCCGAAGTCACGCCGACATATGGGATCTTCGAGCGGATAGGATGGATTTTCCACAAGATGCTAGCCGATTCGAATACACTACGATTCATTTTGGAGCTGTATTAGGATTGGCGGCTGCTGTTGAGGAAATTTGTGAAATTGGTATCGAGCAGGTTTGGGCACATGACTTGTCCCTAGCAGACGCTGTTGCAGAGGGAGCGGATCAGTTGGGCCTCAGCGTGGTATCGCCTATGTCGGTAAAGGAAAGGAGTGCAATAGTCAGCCTTAGGATGCCAGTGGGAATTAGCAGCGAAGAGATTGCTCAAAGGCTGCAAGACGAATACTCAATCCTAGTAACTAGCAGATCGGGTTTCCTCAGAGTATCTCCTCATCTCGACAATACGATTGACGAAGTTAATTCGTTAATCTCTGCACTAGAAGAAATACTCTCATAAGTGCGGTTGTATTATTCCGCCGGCAATAATGAACATGATTGCAGCGATTGACAAATCGATATATCTCCAAGCCTCCGGCTTGTTGAGCACCTCTGATAGGCTTCTGGCCCCGTAGCCTAGGGAGAAGAAGAAGACAAATGACGCAGTAGCGGCACCAATTCCAAAGGCTAATCTCTCATCTCCAACGTATCTGCTAGAAGCACCTCCAATCAGCAACAGAGTATCGACGTAAACATGCGGATTTAGGAAGGTAAAAGCAGCCGCAGCGGCTATTGTAGGGGCAAGTTCACTTTCCCCCTCTCCTTCTGTGGACATTCCTACAGGATTGATTGCGGATTTTATTCTCAACAATCCGTAACTTATCAGGAACATCGAAGCTCCGATTGCTATGGTAAATTCGGCTTCCTGAATTCCTGCTAGTATACTTCCTACGCCTAGGACTCCTGCGGTGATTAGGGCAGCGTCAAATAACGAACAAGCCAAGCACACAGCAAATACATGCGAGCGCATTAGCCCCTGCCTCATTACGAAGACATTCTGTGGTCCTAGAGCCAAAATTAGTCCGATACTCAGGGCGAAACCCTCCAAAGCGGAGCCGAACATAGAAAGTCCTCGCGAATGATATTGAAAACCATTGAGGCTCGAATATCGAGGCCGCTCACGCCTTTCGGCGCTCCATGGCCTTCTTTCGAAGTCCTGTGTATCCGCACTTGCGGCATACACGAACCTTGGTGCCGCGGTGGGTGGCGCTACACTTCATGCAGATCCACTTGTTGAGCAGGCGTCTCTCTGCCTCTGGAAAGCGCTGAGCCATACAGGCGCGCCGACCTGACACCCCTTCATAATCCATTCCCAACCAATACAGGCGTCCAATAAGCAGTCATTGGCCGACCAATGGTTTCATACACCCTCCATAGAGCACATTACTACGGTGCCTGCGACGGTCGTGCTCGGAGTCCAATGGGGCGACGAAGGTAAAGGTAAGGCGATAGACCAGCTCGCCTCTCAATCAACTTGGGCTGTTCGCTTCCAAGGTGGCAACAATGCTGGCCATACAATCGTAGTTGGCGATACCACTTTGAAGCTCCATCAGATACCTTCAGGTATCACATCTAGACATTGTAATTTGGCCCTTGGTGATGGTATGGTCATCGACCCTTGGGTTCTAGATGAGGAACTTTCTCGTTGGGAGGAACTGACTGGAGAGAGACCGGAAGGGCAGAGACTATTCATCAGTGAGAGAGCCAGCGTGATCTTGCCTTTCCACAAGTATTACGACAGCGCGGACAAGGTGGTTGGGACAACTGGCAGAGGTATCGGTCCAGCATATCGAGACCGTATCGAGCGTGTTGGAATTCGTTTCGCTGATATTGAGGAAGTTCTAGCAGACTCAGGCAGTATTGAGGAGACTGTTGCCAGAATGAATAAGCAACTACAGACAGTAGGTTACGACAAGCAAATCCAAGTGAATGAACTCAGTTCACAATTACAGTGGATTCTAGATCGCTTTGGTAGCGCAATCAAACCGACTGGGCTGATGGTAGATTTGGCGCTTAGAAATGGAGAGACTGTTCTTTTGGAAGGTGCTCAAGGTGCACTATTAGATATCGATCAAGGAACTTACCCATTCGTCACCTCAAGTGTAGTTGGCAGAGCAAATGCAACCCATGGTGCAGGCATTCACCCCGGACATATCACAGAATGTTTTGGAATTACCAAAGCATATTGTACACGCGTAGGAAATGGGCCATTTCCTAGCGAACTTTCACTTGAGGAGGGACCAGGTAAGCACATGGCCCAGATTGGGCACGAATTTGGAACTACAACAGGTCGTCCTCGTCGCACCGGCTGGCTTGACATCGTTGCTCTCAAAGATGCACATCGACTTAGTGGCTACACCGGGTTAGTAGTTACCAAGCTGGATGTCCTCGGTGGTTTGGATGAAATCAAAATCTGTATCGGGTACGAATTGGATGGAAAGCCGATTACACACTTTCCAACCCGTTCCTCTGACGTCGAACGGTGCGTTCCAGTTTACGAGACACACCCAGGTTTCCCAGCCATGGCGGATGATGACTGGATAGAGATGGCAGAACAGAGTCGTAAGGAAGGTACAGGTTACGATGTTATGCCAGATGCGGTTCGCAATATCATCGACCGGATTGAGGTACTAAGTGGGATTCCAGTAGTATCGGTTGGCGTAGGTCCGGATAGAAGGGCGTCTATCGCAAAGATAGGAGGTCCCTTTGATATCGAGTGGGACGAGGCAACCTTCTAATCGTGGCTTTGCACGGGGTAAGTCATGGGATTCAAGTCCAAGGCCCGCAAGAAGCGTGCAGCGGCAGACGCGGCCGCTGGCCGAACTGGTAAGGCCAAGAAAGAGGAATTCGTTGGTCAAGTACGATGTAATATCGCTGGCTGTGAAAATTTCGCAGACAAGAAGATTGGAGGCCGCCGCTTGGCATTCGATCGGGCTGTAGATGTTTGGGGTGAAGATGGAATCGAGGGTCAATCTCGACGCGTATCAATATGCAAATCACACTACCGTGAATGGAAGAAAGCGACGAAGGACGACTTTGATGAGTGGTCGTAATAGCGAGGTTCATCACATGTCCCAACCAACCAATGAACCGATACTCGGATACGCCCCTGGAAGCCAAGAGAGGGAAGATCTGCAAGCAGAGATTGACCATCAGATGAGCGAGGTTATCGAGATACCTTGTATCATCAACGGGGAGGCGGTCTACACTGGAACCACGACGACACAGGTAATCCCTCACAAGCACGGCCACATCATCGCCAATGTACACTTGGCTGGAAGAGATGAGATGGAAGCAGCCTGCGAGGCTGCAGTAAATGCTCAGGAGGCGTGGATCGATCTGGGTCTCGAGGGCCGTTGCGCAATTTTTGAGCGCTGCGCAGACTTACTTGCGGGTGAATGGCGCATGCGCGTCAATGCATCTACTATGTTGAATCAGTCTAAGACGGCTTTTCAAGCCGAGATAGACGCCGCTTGCGAACTAATCGATTTTTGGCGCTTCAATTGTCATTACGCGCGTGGATTCCACGATGATTTCCAGCCTCTGGTCTCGCCAGCGGGCGTGCAGAACTCCACTGAGATTCGCCCGCTGGAAGGCTTCGTTCTCTCGATTACCCCATTCAATTTCTCGAGCATTGCAGCAAATTTACCGAGTGCGCCAGCGATTGTTGGCTGCACCGGCGTTTGGAAGCCCAGCCGCAATTCCTACCATTCAAATTACGTTCTCATGCAACTGATGATGGAAGCTGGTTTACCAGCCGGAGTCATCAACTTCTTGCCCGGTTCAGGTGCTGAAATCACCGAGGTAGCGTTAGCAAACCCCAACTTCGCCGGCCTACATTTCACTGGCTCGACGGCGACCTTCCAAGGACTCTGGCAAGAGATCGGTCTCGCCCTTCCGCGACTCAATTCCTATCCGCGAATTGTAGGAGAGACTGGTGGCAAGGACTTCGTCGTCGCCCATCCAGATTGCGATCGCCAAGGGCTCGTCGTCGCTTTGCTGCGTGGCTCTTTCGAGTATCAAGGCCAGAAGTGCTCAGCCGCCAGCCGAGCTTACATCGCTCGCTCAGTATGGGATGAAATCCGCGACGACCTCGTCTCTGAAATCTCCAAAATCAAGATGGGCGATGCTCGCGATTTCACAAATTTCATGACAGCGGTAATCGACAAGCGAGCTTTCGAAAAGATTGCTGGCTATATCGACCGAGCCAAGGGCCGCAACTGCTGCACAGTCATCTGCGGCGGAGGATACAATGACTCTGTCGGCTACTTCATCGAACCAACAATCATTGAGACGACAAACCCAACGAGTGAGAGCATGGTCGAGGAAATATTCGGTCCAGTCCTCACAGTCTATGTCTACGAAGATAACGAGTTCGACGAGGTTCTAACCATGTGTGACAAGGCTTCACCATACGCACTCACGGGAAGTATATTCTCAAGCAGCGAAGAGAATATCCAGAAGGCCTACAATGCACTCCGATTTACTGCGGGCAATTTCTACATCAACGACAAACCAACCGGCGCAGTCGTCGCACAACAGCCATTTGGCGGTGCACGTGCAAGTGGAACAAACGACAAGGCAGGAGGACCACTCAACCTTCTACGTTGGATTTCACCTCGCTCAGTCAAGCGCACACTGGATGTTCCACAGGATTGGACATACCCATTCATGGGCGCTGATGAGTAGGTCCGAAGTTTGATTATCCGATTCCCTTAGGACAATTCAGGGGAGCTTAGTGCTGAGAGGTCATCGAAAGGTGACGACCCTTTGACCTGATCTGGGTAATTCCAGCGGAGGGAGAGAAATGGATACGAACATCGCATATGGATTGATGATTGCAACGCTTGGTTTCTTTGGCTATGTCGGATACCAAGCGGCGACAGAAAAAGAACTCGACACCGACGAATATTTGTCGGCTAGGGGGTCACAAAGTTGGCTGAGAATTGGACTCAGCCTTTTTGCTTCAGGCATGGGCCTTTGGCTGCTGTTTGGCCCTTCAGAGGTAGGATATTACGGAGGATTCTGGGAAGTACTTGGGTACGCTATTTCTGCTTCTACACCTTTCCTATTACTCGCATACTTGGGCCCCAAAATACGCTCAATTCTGCCTGATGGCGTGACACTGGCAGATTATGTTCGTATACGATTGGGTAGACCTATGCAAATCTACGTGGGCCTCATTTCTATACTCTACATGTTCACTTTCCTATTCGCTGAATTTACTGCGATTGGTAGGGCAATGAACATACTTTCAGGTATGGAACCATTGTACCCAATCCTCCTAGTGGCCTTAGTGACTGCTGCATACACCAGTTATGGAGGCTTACCTGCTTCACTACGAACCGATCGCTGGCAAGGTTGGTTGGCCCTATGGTTACTGATTGCCTTACTTTTGATTGTCTTTGGAGGAGATGTCAACACCATGATGGAACAAGCCAAGGCACACACGCCAATTCATGCAGAGGAATGGGGTTGGGAACACGGTAGTATCTCTGATTTGAACAAAGATTCTTTTGAAGCAGGTGTTGCATTAATTCTTGCTATTACGGCAGCCGAGATGTTCTCTCAAGGGAACTGGCAACGCGCCCATGCGGCTGAAAATGATGAGGCATTAGTGAAGGGAGCTTGGTTCGCTGCAGCATTGGTATTCCCTTTGATGTTCATAATGGGGTTCCTCGGAACTGTTGTAGCAGGTCAAGGTGCTGTGGAAGATCCTTCAGCGGCTTTCTTCTATTTGATTGAAGACGTGCATGTGTTCATCATAGCACTATTTGTTGTTCTAGGGGTCGCGTTGATTTGTTCAAGTGCCGATACATTGCAAAATGCCATCGTTGCTTCAATCAGTCGCGATTTAGCAGATGGGAAAATGGGTCTGAAAACAGCACGCATTGCCACCTTGGCTCTCCTCCCATTGGCGATTTTGCTTTCTCTATGGGGTGTCGAAAATGGATACAGTATCTTTGCGATTTTTCTTTTTGCAGATTTGCTAGCGGCTGCAACCGTTCTACCCGTTTTACTTTCTCTATGGGGACGTGTTGACTCACGTGCTGCATTAGTGGGTGCTATTTCCGGACTCCTTTCAGTAATCGCCTATGGTGTATATGAGCCGGCAACCAGTTATGATGGAATTCAACAATATGTCATGTACATCATCTATCCAACGATGGATCCAGTCAATGGGGGTGCGATATCTCCAGTAGATGGTGGCCTGACGAATTTGTGGGTTTTCGTATCTGCACTATTGGGTTCTGGCCTTGTCACTGTGCTGGGTTCATACGCTTTGCATGATGAGCAATAAGCATGGCAGAGCCGAACAACCATCCCACAGACAACACCTGTGAGATTCCAACCAAGGTGTTCATCTCTGGTCTCTGCCCTGAGTGTGGTGCTTAGGTGGAATTGGAATGGTCAAACTGTCCTGAATGTTCCACACAGTTAGGTTGAGTATATACTAACCAGTCTTCGGCTAAATTGACAATCGAGCCTTTCAAGGACTAATCTAACACTCGGACAATCGTGCAGTCAGAGCGCATAACGACTCTGTGGGATAGATTACTCTCCCCTTGGCCGTATGTCTGGGTGCTTCCTTGGAAGTATAGAGAAGCACTCGGGGGTCATCTATTCCGTGTCCTAGTACTTGTATTCGGATTAGCAGTAGTCGCAGTTCCTTATTTTGGAACAAATATTTGGGCGGCTCAAAATGGAGTAACTGTTTGGGATCCTGAACTTGCGCTCGATCGTCAAATTCCAGTCATAGGTTGGATGATTGCTCCCTACATGGCGCTCTATCTGTTCTATCCTGCTACTCTGATATGCAATCCAATGGACGATAGACATCGGCTTGAACTGATTTCAGGCATTCAGATGTTATCGATAGCTACTGTCTTCTGTTCTGTGATATTTGTCACACTTCCCGCAGAAGTGGATATGCGGCATCAACTGGATATGGACGCACTTCGTGGATGGGAAGTTACCCTTTTCGAAACGATGCATTTCATGGACGAACCTTGGAATGCTTGGCCCAGTTTGCACATCGCCCATTCGTATTTCCTTGCTAGGGCTATAACTCGATGGATACAAGCCTCATACTCAGACTCGACAGGACGCAAACTCTTCCTGACTATACTTTGGGTAGAGTTTGTCTTACTATCAATTAGCATACTCACTACCAAGCAACATTACGTTTGGGATCTATTCACGGGTCTGCTAGTAGGCTTTGCAGGTTGGTACGTAGCCGAGCCAGTTTTGAACAAAGTTAGAGACTTGCCCGAAGGTCAAGTGGAACCATATCCGCGCAATCAATAATCAAAATCTGGCTACTGGTGAACAATGGGTAAGAATGCATTTGCAGCATCCTCACAAGCATTGGCTACATCGTCTAACCTCTGTAAGACTCTATACATGTGGACCGCAGCCAAAGGATCATCTTGGCCAGTTCGGAATACGAATCCAGCAGCACTACTTTCCACTAGGTCCGCTTCATGCTCAGCCACGTTAACTTCGTGAACTAGTCTTCCCAATTCCTTACGACCAGCCTTAGTATATCCGGAGAGTGTCAAATCACGCAAGTGTAGGACTGTATCTTCGTAAATCGCAGCAGTCTTCTGAACAGCGGTTCCCATTTCCATTACCATTTTTCTTGCTTCTTCATTATCGTATAACGGCCGGAATGAGAGTTGTTCTGCAACATTCTGAGCGTAATCTGCAATGCGATCTTGTCTGCCCAGCATGTACAGGAATTCATCAGAATTAATCAGCAATTTCCACTCTCTTGCACTCACCTTTTCTCTTAGAGCGTTCTTTATGTCGTCCGCAACCAACTCAGCATCTATTGTTGCCTGAATTTCTGCAGATGCATCTTCGCCCTTTGTTGCCTTATCTACAGCAGTCAGCATGTGATCAACAGTCACTTCTACTGCTTCAGCATGCTTGTGGAACAACTCGAACACAGTAGGTTGTTTTGTTCCATCCCCTCCTACATCAGCTAACGCATCCTCGATTACTATCTCCTCATCTCTAGTGATCCACAGGACATATGCTACCATGGCAAATGCGATTGGTAATACGACGATTAGATTGATTGCAGTACTTCCCATAGCGACATACAGGGTAACTGCTCCGAATCCAGCAGCAGGAAGGCTAGCCACCCATGAGGCGAAAATCTTACCAAAAACTCTGAAATCTACATTTTTGGCTCCACCTGCTAGGCCAACTCCAACCACTGCTCCGACTAATGTGTGGGTTGTAGATACTGGGACCGCAAGGAATGGCATTGAGAATACTAGAATTGTAGTAGCCGCACCAAATTCAGCGGCGAATCCCCTTGTTGGAGTAATATCAGTAATTTTGTGGCCAATAGTTTCCATAACTCTCCACCCCCATGTTACTACACCTATTGCTATACCAGCAGAACCAAGCAATATTAGCCAAAGTGGAACATCTACCTTTCCAGCGAGTTCCCCAGGAGTTGAGGTTAACAATTCGAAGACAGTAGCCATGGGTCCGATAGCATTGGATCGATCATTTGCTCCGTGCGCGAATGCTACGTAGGCGGCAGTAATGACTTGTAACCAAACAAATATCCTCTCAACACCGTGGAATCCTTCTCCTTGGAATTCATAATTCCTGAGGACCCAGTATAGAATTAATGAACCAATAATTCCAATGACTAATGCAACCATAATCGCGTTGAATGGAATCCATGCATTTTCCGCCATTGGGTTCCAAACACCATTTTCTTTGACCGGTAGCCAATCGTACTTATCCGCGATTATACCTTCTCTTTCAAGTCTAGCAATTAGGCCCTTTAGAGCCTTGAATTGTAAAGCAATACCAAGTACAAAAAAGGTTGGAAGTGCCATAAGTGGGGCCATCCATCTACTTCTTTCAATAGGATTTGGAGCTTCTAAAATCGTTGCACGGACAATATAGAATGTGAAGAAAGCAAGCAAACCACCCATTAACGGACTTGCCACCCAAGACAAAACAACTTCAGTCAACTTTTCCCAATTAATCAGAGAAGCATCATATTGCACTTCGAGAACTAGTCCGATTCCTACAATTCCTCCAATTATTGAGTGTGTAGTAGATACGGGCAATCCAAATCTAGTTGCGATTGTAATCCAAATCGCTGCCGCCATCATAGCAGCAATGAATCCGTACATCAGATCATTAGTGAAAGCCGCATTGAAGTAATCCGCCTCTGTATCAAAGTAGAGTATTCCTTTCCTTACTGTGTCAGTAACGGCATCTCCGGCAAAGAATGCACCCATGAATTCGAAGACTGCAGCAATAATCACCGCTTGCTTCAGAGTTAATGCTCTTGAACCAACAGAAGTCCCCATCGCATTCGCTACATCATTAGCACCAATGTTCCAAGCCATGTAGGCACAAACGGCAGTTGCAAGAATCAGGACGAGCCACATTATCGGTTCCATTGCGTCCACCGCAACGTCAGGAGTACTTCATAGAGAAGTTGCGTAATCTATATAGTAATAATTAGAATCCCCGATTCATGCCCATAGGGCCAGGTGAGCAGGACGTCCGCAGACTGCAACTTACGGGCGGTTCGACATACACCATGAGCCTACCAAAACCATGGGTTCTGTCGAACAGCCTATCTGCTAGAGACGGCATCCGTGTGGAATGGAGGCCAACCGGTGAGCTTTCCCTGACTCCTCTGGATGTTCCAGAGGAGGTGAAGACGCTCGTCGAGCTGAATCTGGATGGAATCCCCGAAGGTGCACTCTACGATCACCTGATGGGGGCGTACCTATCAGGAGCCCAGGAGATTTCGACTCACAGCGAGAACCAGTTTAACCGAGAAACCCGTAGCGAGATACGTAGATTCCTGCGCTCGACTAGGGGATTCGAGATTGGCGAGCAGTCCGAGAGCAGCGTGAATCTGATCAGCCTTCTGAATGCGGGAGAACTACCTCTCCACGCAAGCCTGAACAGAATGTATCTACTACTATCCTCCCTAGTTCGTGACACCTTTGAGGTCCTCATCGGATCCGATGACGAGTTGATATCCGATTTCGAGGAGCGCGAGAGGGAAGTCGACGGCCTGCATTACCTAATCGAGAGGCAAGTCGGGTCAATGTTGGACTCACAGCAAGTTGCTAGGTCGCTTGGATTGGGCAGGAAGCAAGGTGTTGAACACGCCAATCTAGCAAGGTCACTGGAGAGGATGATGGACCACGCACACGAAATGGCACGTCTGACATTGGAGACCACTCCTCGGCCACGCCTGAAGTCAGACGAGTACCCTCTCTCTCTACTACCAGTTTGTATGGACGCGCTGAAGTCGCTGATGATCAACCTGAGAACGCACGATTCCTATCAGATAGAGGAAGCACGGGACTCATTGAAGGCAGCGCAATTGGCCCTGAAAGAGCACGAAGAGAGGCTCTGGTCCGGTCGAAGGCAAGCCTCCCGCCTTCTGTTTGAGGACAGAATATCTGAATCGATCCGAAGAATTTGTGCCTATTCTAGGGACTTCGGAGAGATTCTCCTCAATATAATCGCATATGACTCCATACAGCGCCAATAATCGCTAGAGCAGTGCGGCGACTCTTTCGGGCTGGGTCAGGTAGATCAGCAGCCCCAATCCGGCGAACATCATCATCCAAGCACCAGTTGCTTTGACAATTCCAGTCGACCTACGAAGGAAACCAATCATTGCTTGACGGCCCATTCCTACTAGGCCCGTAACTAGAACCATCAACATTGTAACCGACAGTATAAGTCCTCCAAGTCCAGCAACAAATGCCCCTTCTCCAACAACAGTTAACCATGCGACGAATGGGAATACTGCTGCTGCTGTACAGTCTACGGAAGCCGCTGAATATCCAATTCCCCAGAGGTACATATTTCTCCGAGGAGTGAAAATCTCGTCAGTCTCTCTTGTCTGATATTTGTCCAAAATTCGCTGAACTCCTGCCAATAGGTGGCTGGTCCAGCCTAGTAGCATTAATCCACCCAAGATAAGGAGAAGCCAAGCGATTGCAATCGCAATTTTGTGAAGAACTCCTGATAGGCTGATTACTTCACTAAGTCCGAAGATAATTATTCCAACTATACCAAAAAAGGTTAGTTGACCTAGAGCAGCAAATCCACCTACCTCAAATGAGTTAGGCATCTTTCCACTTAATTTTCCTGATTGGCGTAATTCGTCTTCCCTCATGCCCAGACTCAGATAATAGGTTATGTAGGAAGGCAATACTGGGAAAGCACAAGGCGAGAAGTAAACCAAAATGCCAAGGAATAAACCAATGATGAAAACGCCCGATACTGAACGATCGGTCTTTTTTATTCCAATCCTTAAATCTTCAGCCTCGCCTAAATTTGCTGACTCTATAGCATCATCAAAGGCCTTCCATCCATCTAACGGAGTCCCTGTATTTTCCTTAGCAACTACAAAGCCTTGGTGATCGATAACTAAGGCTAGCGGGATTGCCTGAGCTGAGTAATACTCTACAATATCTCCTCGACCTCCATCATCCAGCAGAATCACATCGTTTCCTCCATTGACTATTGGCCATGGCATGTGGCGGTCGGACTCAGGGTCGCCGAAAGTTGAGTTAATTTGGTCAAATGAATCTACTTGATACCAAGTAGCAATTGATACCACAATTATTGGATAAGGGCCTTCGAGATTTTCCCATTCGGCTAGATTTTGGTCGATGTATCCCTGAACGTAATGGCAGTTCGCACAGTCTATTGACATGAAATCAAGAATTATCACATTACCGCGAAGGCTGCTCAATTGTATTGTGCCATCTTCTGCGGTGTAAAGCTCGTCAATACCATCGCGATTCATCGATGGGGCAATCCAATCGGGGGCCTCAGTAATCTCATCCGTAGTCCCATAAATCGATGAGGTAAGTCCGAATAAAGAGAGCGAAGAATAACCGATTATACAGAACAGAACTACCCCTATTCCGAATGCTTTCCAGGTGTCTGATTCTTTCAAGACACCAAAGTCCAAACTGGTCTGCATGAACCTGACAAGCGCATTTGGCTTTTGATTCCGCCGTGTCTAAGATTTTCTTTCAATCGAATCTAGAAGTGAAGAAGCACCTATTCTGAATCGGGTTGCTCCATCTTCAATTATTGTGGAATCTTGCTGATCAACTATACTAGTCAGCCTCTTGACATCTTCCATGTTTCTTATTCCACCGGATAATTTCACTCCGAGTTTTTCTCCGAATGCTCGCTCATGCCGCATTAACTCATAAGCGAAAATTGCCGCTGTATCATCGCTGCATCCTCCTCTTTTGCCGGTGCAGGTTTTGATGAAGTCAGCACCTGAAGCAAGTGCCATGCGAGCCACCGCTCGCATTGGGCGTTCCTGCAATAGTGGAGTCTCTAGGATGACCTTCAGCACACACTCGCCGGAAGCCTCGCGCATTGTGACTAGACGCTGTAAATCCTTATCATTCGGGAACTCGTTATCTTGCCTAGGTTCAAGCACGACATCTATCTCATCAACACCCGCTTCAACAGCCGAGGTGATGGCTTTTCGAATCTCATCAAGGTTTGAACTTCCAATTGGGAATCCGGCTGCGACGACTGCCAATTTAATTCTCTCATCTAATCTTTCCTTGACAAAACTCGCGTGCTCAGAAAAAACACAGATTGCTCCTACTTCCGAAGAGTTCGCCCGGGAAACAAACTCCTCCAATTCAGCCTCGCTAGCTTCGAAATCCAACAGGGTGTAATCGAGGCATTCGATGACGGCTTTGGCATCCAAGTAGATTCCTCAGGAGTACCGCTCGCTGAAGTCGCGCATAAACTCGACTAATGCCTTGACCGACTCAATCGGACATCCATTGTAGAGGCTAGCTCGAATGCCTCCGACCGAGCGGTGGCCCTTCAGGCCGCCTAATCCTGCTGTTTCTGCTTCGGATAGGAATACACTCTCTAACTCCTCATTCGCGCATCGCCAAGTCACGTTCATGACCGATCTAGATGATTTTTCTGCGTGGGGAATCCACATCTCGTCGCTATCCAGTTCTTCGTAGATAAGAGATGACTTTGCTCGATTTCTGGCGATTGCACCTTCAAGTCCTCCATTTTCTTCTAGCCATTTGAAAACACAATCTAGAACGAAGATTCCGAATGTGTTTGGCGTATTGAATAGTGACCCCTTTGAAGCATGAACCGTGTAATCGAGCATTGTTGGTAGCCGACCAGCATCGGAGTTCTCCTGCGCTCTAGCCAGTGCCCATGGGGAGAGAATAACCAGTGTGACCCCAGAGGGTCCGAGGTTCTTCTGTGCTCCTGCGTAGATGATATCGTGAGCCGAGACATCGATTGGAACTCCCGCTATATCTGAAGATGCATCAACCACTCGAGGCTTACCTCCAGAATCAGGTAAATGGTGGTACTGCGTCCCCATCAAGGTGTTGTTTGAGGTGTAGTGAAAATAGATTGAGTCCTCAGAAACAGTGTAGTCTGAGTCGCTTGGTACGGAGCGGAAGCCGTTTTCTGAATCGCTCCAAATATTGTGGGGTATACCAACTCGATTTGCTTCTCCGATAGCCTTCTTTGACCAGCCCCCCGTCTCTAAGAAATCGGCTTGTTCGTCTGGCTTTAGTAGGTTCAAGGCGGTCATGTAGAATTGCAGTGATGCACCGCCTTGCAGGAATAAAATCGTGTAATCATCAGGAACGGATAGCACTCTGCGTATTCTAGCCATTGCGCTATCCACAACCGATTGGAAGGTGGCGCTTCGGTGACTTATCTCGCAGAGGCCAAAGCCGCTGCCGTCGAGATTTGGTAAAGCCTCCTGAACCTCTTGCATTACTGATAGAGGAAGCACCGCCGGGCCAGCGCCGAAGTTGTGGATGCGTGACTGTCCCACGCCTTGTGGGCGTGCTTTGCGGTCTTTCAGCACTTCTGCGCTCAAAGGGTTGGATTGAAGCCATATGCTTCAGCCGAAGGGTCGTGCTTCGCATAGGCTTGGTCATGCTTCAGGGTGCTCGCCATACACACATGGCAGCACTTCATGTGGCGGCTGAGCAATCCGGAATTGAAATCGAAATACACGAATTACGCAAAGCTGTAGACCTAGTGAATGCTCAGCCGCATGCAATTGTTTTCCCTGGAGGCGAATCTACTACCATGCGGCTTACTGGCAACGACCCTGCTTCCAGTCTACTGCCAGCCTTGTTTGACTGGATTCGTGAAGACAGTGCTCGCCCCGTGCTTGGGACCTGCGCTGGAGCAATTCTACTGTGTGATCCTCAAGACGGCGGCGACCGCCTCGTCGCCGCCGAAATCGACCGCAATGCCTACGGCCGCCAAGCCGATTCTTTCCAGAGTGCGCTGGATGCCAAAATCTTGGATCGACAATTCCCAGGTGTTTTCATTCGCGCGCCAAGATTCACCAGCGTCGGTGATTCAGTCGAGGTTGTTGTAACACATGATTCCGAAGTTGTCGGAGTCAAGCATGGAAATCGACTAGCCCTTACATTCCACCCAGAATTATCTGAAGATTCTGGATTCCACGAATGGCTTTTGCAGACTGCGAAAGAGGTGACTGCGTGACATTTTCGGTTCGACTTCCAAACATCCCAGAGCTACCAGAAGCAGCCGTTGCAGACGATACAGAGGGTTGTATCCAATGCCAGATGGGTTCGAAACTTGTCCTTTTCATCACCGGTCACTGCCATTGGATGTGTGATTACTGTCCGCTGTCAGAAAACCGCCGTGAAATTGACTGGATGTACGCTAACGAACGCCGAGTCGAGATTGGCGATTGGCAGGCTGTAATCGAAGAGGCTCGAGCGATGAATGCAACCGGGGCTGGAATTACCGGTGGAGATCCGGTCATGGCCCGAGAGAGGGTGCTTGAGGCCTGTAAGATTCTCAAGTCTGAATTCGGTGATGGCTTCCATTTACACATGTACACAAGCATACCGTTCAAGGAAGAATGGGCCAGTGAATTTGCAGATGCTGGATTGGATGAAATCCGCTTCCACTTCCTCGATTTAGAGACTGAAAAATACGTCGAAACAATGGCGGCTTGCGTCGAATCTGGGATGCTAACCGGTGTTGAGATCCCATGCGAACCCGACAAGGAAGAGATGCTGATGGAATTGCTTGAGACGATGCGTGAGATGCCCGTTCAATTCTTCAATCTAAATGAGTTGGAGATTACTGTCGGAAATCATGACAATATGGAGGTCCGTGGATTCAACCTTTCAGATGAAATCACCGCAGGAGCCGCAGGTTCCGCTGAATTAGCAATTCGAATGAGAGACCGAGTAATGGCTGCTTCAATCGGTGCACCAGATCTTGAAGATGGCATTGTACGCGAACCCTACCCTTACCATCTCAAGTTCTGCACTGCGACATACAAGGATAGCGGACAGTTACGCCGCCGCTTCCTTCGCCGTGGTGAACATACTATTTCTCCTCACGAAATCCTAACTGAGGATGGCACTCTTCTCTTCGGGGCTATTGAGTGTGGCGAGGAAGCCTCAATAGATTGGATGGAGGAAATAAACACCGAAACAGGTCTCCCTCGTAGGTTCATGTTGTATGATAATGAAAACCAGCGAATCGAACTTCCCTTGTCGATGGCTGAGGAATTGGTTGGAGAAATCGATGCACCAATTTCTCTAGTGGAAGTGCATCCAACCCACGAGAGATTGGAGATGACCGTGGTTTACCTAAATCGTTGAGTTCATTTACTCTCGAGATAAGTAGCAGGGTATGCCGGTACGGACGTACAATGCCGAGGCGACTGGGGTCGACCCTTTCCGTCGCCTCTCCGCATCTCAGGTCAATCTCTGGAAGTCCTGTCCTCGGCAGTGGTATTACGCCTATGAAGTGAGATTGAAAGGTCCTATGCCGCCGCATATTATTCGCGGAAATGCGGCTGAGGAATGCATCTGTAGAGTTCTCAGGGATTCTCCATCCTTAATCACTCCAGAAGCGCCTGATACTCTCATATCGCCATTGAATGAGGACGGTGCTCCTGATTGGGAAGATGAACAAAAATGGATGGCTGCTAGGTTGTCGGCTAGGCCGTCAGAAGATTGGCCGACAAGCCGCGAGGCATTGATGGAGTGGGCAATAGCTCGAGTTGAAGTCCACTTTGACCGATGTTGGGATGCAGCAGTGGAGGATTGGCAGGCGACCCAAAACAGAGCCGGTTCACTGGAAGACATCGAGCCAGAAGAATGTCGAGAAATGATACTCGAAGGGATCAGAATGCACCTAGATGAAGTCGAGAAGTGCTTGGAGGCCAATGGTGGTCCTAATCTTAAATCTTGGAGGGCAGGCGAAGCTCGTGATGAAATTCCAGCACCTGATGGTTTCCCACTACATTGGAAAACTCCTCATCCATCAGCACAGAGTCATGGTAAGATGACTTGGTGTGAGGCTTGGGAACTTGCCAGACCTTGGTTTGTAGATCCCGATTCAAAGTCATTCAGCCAAACGACTTGCATTCCGGAAGGTTGGTTTCAAGGAGAATACGACTTGGTATATCGCTGGGATGGTTCGATCAATATCGTTGACATCAAGGCTAGCATAGGGAAGGGCGACCGCTCATTCAGTTATATGGAACAATTACGCCTCTATGCTTGGCTCTGGTGGAAATCTCACGCACGTTCAGAGCAAGTTTCTTCTCTGGAGATTTGGTATCTCGGTACCGGCACTGTAAAGTCAATCGATCTTCCACAAATTTCAGAGCTGGAAGCATACGAATCCGAGCTTGGAGAATTGTATCAACTTCTACGAGCGGGTAATCCTCCAATCGACAAATGCCCGCCAAACCCTGCTCCTCTGAGACATTTTGACGCCGGAGGCGTTCCAGCCCAGCAGCACATCGATTCAGACCCTCTAGCACGCTGCAAGGGATGTGATTACAGAGGATTCTGTCCCAAAGGTAACCACGACCTAGAGCTCACTGAAGAGAGGCGAATAGAACGCCTTGGTCACGCATGGCCAATCACTCCACTAGGTGAAATTGAGCCTAGAGTCGAGGCAATTGGCGAGGTGATTGGTCTATCTGGTCCAGAATTGCTTCAAGATGGTTCCATCAAGGTCCATTTCAGATTGCAAGATGGATACGACCGTGCTAAGGTACAGCCTGCATACAATGGGGGTCCAAAGAGGATCAGCCGGTCGATTACAGAAGGAGTCCGAGTAAAGATCTCAAACGCCTTACCTAGCCTATGGAGGGGTGAATTACAACTCAATCTCGATGCAGATTCTGAGGTTTCATTGGCGGAAGAAGATGAAATCGCCCCTGTGGTTGATGTCGAGACGAGAGTAAGCATAGTTGCCCGTGTTTGGTCGATAGATTCCTTTCCCGACGGGATTGGTAATACTAGATGGGCTGCAACCCTAGTGGATGCGACCGGTTCGGCTCAGATTGTTGCATTCAAGCAATTCATTCCATTGAGTGCTGCAGCAGTCAAGCGCGGAGACACAATAGCAATCCTAAACGGTGAGAAAGGAGAATGGGGGGGTCGCCCTCAGGTCAAGTGTGGACCGGGTAGCAAAGTTGTGATTGTATCCGATGCAGAGGATTCGCCTGAATTCTAACTTATTTAGTGGCGCCGAGAGAGGGATTTGAACCCCCGCGTCCAAGGGACAGTGGATTTCGAATCCACCGCAATACCGGGCTATGCGATCTCGGCAGCAAGCCGACCACCTGCGATTTGGTCATAAGTCTGACTCGCTCCCCTTGGGTTGATGCGAATCACGGTTATTCACGACGATGACGAGCCTAGTATTGTTGAGAGTGATGAACCGATTAGCATCACTGAGGTGTTGGATAGACTAAACATCGCTAGTTCAACAGTCCTTGCTGTTCTAGGCGAAACCATTGTCCCTCATTCATCTACAATTACCGATGATATCGAGATCGAGTTAATCGTCGTCTCAAGCGGCGGTTAGGTCTCCACGAAGGAAAACCCCGGGTTCGTGGGTCACAGGTTCCTCGCCTTTTCGTAATACTGCGGCTTTGTTACCAATTAGTTCAAAATTATCCTCTGTGCATCTGAGAAAGGATCCCTCATACAATCCAATGACTGGTGTGTTGTTGGTTTCATGGAATTCGCTAACCCTCCTTGCTCGGGTTTCTCCAAAGTGCTGTTGGAATTCTCCATCTTCGGTTTCGCGATACCAAATCCCTCCAGGATAATAATGAGGATTAATCTGGAATGGCACTATGCCAAAGGTCTCGAATGAAGGCACCATTGTAATGGCCATATCATTGGTTGTCTGCATACTAGGGCAAGCGACATTGGCTCCTGCACTAACTCCAGCGTATGGTACACCTCTTTGCAGGACAGCTTCCCTAATTGGTTCGATTAGACCCCTATCGTGCAGAGCACGGACAAGTAACCATGTATTGCCGCCGCCAACGTAGATTCCATCCATTGCTTCGATGGCGGCTAACGGGTCTTGGCACTCGTGTAAGCCCACGAGTTCGTATCCTGCCTGTCCAGCAAATTCCTGCATCCTTTTGGTATAACCATCATAATCATGAGAGGCGAATGGAACGAATATGACCCTCTCACATTCCAAGAAATTCTCTGTCATCAACTCCTGATAAAGCGTCCTGCGCTCATCGATTCCAATGCCGCCGCTTCCTAGCAGTACACGCATTTTGCTCACCTATCTTTGGATTATTCATCAGACATAGAAATCATCAGCTTCGGCAGACATTCCTAGATGGTCTTCGATTGAACCGCTCACATCGATGCTCGAGAGCAATTTCCTAGCGGTTTCCTCTGTGGTGTCTAAGTCGAGGTCGAGGGGTAAACCTAGTGCCTCCTCAATCCAACGAGCGAGGCGATCTGCCGCTCTAACATCTGCAGAAGCACCGACGGTGTCAGCCACCAAGGCCACAGCGGGAACTCCGTGAATAGGTGAGAGAGATACTAGAAGTCCCGCAACGCCAATCATACCTGCTTCTGGTTGTGATTTGCTAACCTCGATGTCATTTGCTTTGAGATTACTTCTTACCTTTGCATTAGCGCAAATTACATGGATTGCATTTTCTTCAACTTCGGTAGCTAATCCTGCTAATACCAGAAATTGTGGAGTAGAGGTTGCCATTCCTAGAATCGTCTCTGCAACCTCGTGCTGCCCTGCTGCTGTCATAGGTTGTAGGTCTCCTCCAACAGTTACTACATACCTACCATCAGGCAACATTACCCGATGCACCAACATCGATGGCGGAACGAGCAAGCCGTCTTTGTCTAGGGTAGAATGAGGTGGCATATCCGGGTGCAAAATTCTAGCGACAAGAGTTGAGGGGTGCTTTTCGACAAGGCCATCGACAACCAATTTACCGACATTACCGACTCCCGGAACTGCTTCTAGTAGGGCCACGTGCTCAGGCAGTGAATCTCCAATCAACCAATGTACACCTGCGCGACTCACTCGTCCTCCTCCTTACGAGGAGTCGGCAATGCTTCGATCCACTCATCACTTCCAGCATCCTCTCGCTGTCGACGGCGTGCTCCTTGAGCATCCTGTGGCGAGAATTTCAGGGGCACGGCGGAAGTCATCTTTCCGCCGCACTCCTTGCATTCCTCAGCAAGTCCATACTCGCCACAAACGGTACACCGCTGCAATCTCGTCCGAGCCATCCCGATTCCTCAGAAGTCTAGCCCCTTTCAGAGGTCTTTGAAGATGTAGCATACAAATAGCGACTTTACATACGTTCGATATCGATTGAGCCTTCTACCGAAGTGATGGATTCTGTGGCGGCTTGCTGAGCCTCTTCCCACATTCTCTCTGCTGTCTCGTAATCTGGTGCCCTGATGTCAATCCTATACTCTGGCGCACCGTCATAATGGCAGGTCAGGGTCGCGTCTTCCTCTCCCTCAGCAACCGCCTCTGCAGACAGTAATGCATCCCTAATGGCGTACACTCCTTCTGCACCCCAAACCTCTATGTTGAACTGTCCACGAATTTCTACAAATGGAGGGATAATGTTCTCCACTGCCAATTCGACAACAGTGGTCATCCAATCTCCGGTGAAGCCATTGTCAGATAGTGCAGTTTCTGAAATTGCACACTCTTCCAAAGCTCCGTACAAGGTTCCAAAGATTTCAGTCATTTCGTCAGAAATCTCCGCTTTTTTCACCTCATCCCATCCTGTTCTTTCGGCAACAACCCCCATTATCTGGTTAGCGCGTTGCTCGTTTTTCCAAGTCTGAATAGTGTCTCTGCGGCGTTCTTCTGAGACACTTTTGATAGAAAGGTCAACACGCTCACGATCTTTCTTGATACCGATTACCTTTGCAACAACTCGTTGGCCAACTCGAAGATGGTTTCTGATATTCTTAACCCAGCCGGAAGCGACTTCGCCAACGAAGACAAATCCTTCCCGTGAGCCATATCCATCTAGCCGAAGATAGGCTCCATTTTCTCGAACGTTGCTTACGGTGCAAATGAGTAGTTCGCCTTCTTCAGGCCAAAGTTCTTCATCATAACTCATTATTACACAGTCCCCTTCACTCGAGGACGTCTACGATTGTGCTTCCAACAAGCTCGGCTTTACCACCTGCTGGGCGGGCCAAAGTGGAACCGCAAATTGAGCAGGAAATCTGGGTTGACGCCCTTTCGAAAATGATAGCTTCGTGTCCGCAGTCACGGCAGTTTACTCGTAGAAATTTTGCATCTCCCATGAAATCACCTCTCAACGAGCTCGAACTTCCTTGCACGCTGCGAGGCCGGCTGGTGAGCCTTTCCGGTCTCCGAGCAACGGTAGAGTAGGTTGACGCGCTTGGTGGGCTTCTCACCGGATGGCTTTGGACGAGGGAAACCTCGGTATCCAGATGTAACCTTACGGAATCTTCGCTGACCCCACTTTAGTTCAGAAGCGCGTCGCTTCTTGACACGCTCGACGGTGTGCTCAGTGTGCTTACCAGCCGATGGGCTGTAGCGCATTATCTTACGTGGCATCTTTACCATGACAGAGCACCTCAACGTCTTACGACGACGCGCCCACCTATGACCCATATTTGATTGTGTCGAGAGAGAGGGAGCCCCCTTTAGGGGCTAAGTATCTCATTTTCGGCAAATATTTAGGTAGTCAATTCAAAGAATATCCTAGTCTGCCACAGGTCATGGTCTTTTGGCTGAATCAGGCCCTCCTGAGTTTCACCCTATTGGTTGCTGCATTCTCGACGTGGAGAATGGGTCCATCATTCAAACGAAGCAAATTCGCTCCACCCATTGCAGTACTAGGTCTTGCAGGGTTGATTTTCTTGCCAGAACAACCACTATATTTTGAGGCGGATTACTATAGATGCGAAATCATTTCTTTTTGCAATGATGATGGAAGAGAATCTTATCTCAGAGTTGTAACTTGGTCTCTCATTTCTATTTCTACTGCCTTCATTGGTTGTCACGCTATAATCAGAGGTTCTCGAATATATTCAGAACATAACTTACCACTCCTGACGTTCGGATGGATAATTCTCGGAATTTCTTGGTGGTCAATCGCCCAGAGTCCTTGGTTCGTTGAGGCTTATACTCGCCTCGATGTGCTTGCATGGATGGTTGCCTACCTGTTTGGTATCGCAGTTACCGTTTACCTTTTCTTCCACATAATCCGAATTACCGAGAGGTTAAGCCCAAAGGATCCGCCAATTGAACCTCTAGACGAGAAAGAAAGGCGTTTGGTTACTGAAATGATTAGAAGAAATTTAGGGGGTGGGGATTGAATGGTGAAGTTCGATTTTACAATTGGTGGAATTGGTTCATTTGGAGTCATGATTCTGATCGCCATGATGTTCATCTGCTACTGTTTTGCAATCCATCTAATCGTAACTTGGAATCCTCATCATCGCCCAGCAATTCCACTTACAGCATCCTTGATTCTAAGCATAGGTCCAATGTTTGCCTTATCTATGGAAGGCGATGGGACTAGTTCCATTGGGGAGATGCTAGAAATTGCTTTCTTGATTACTTCATTAGGTGCTGGGATAATTGTACTTTGGATGCCAGTAATTCTCGCTTTAGTCAGTATGCAGATGCTTAGGGTGTCGAGAATGCGTCCATCAGATGACCCTCTAATAGAGATGTTAGAAAATTGACTTGGCTTTCATCTAGACTCATTTCGCTTGAGAAGACTTTGCAAACCTGTGGGTAACGCTCATAACACGCCCGTCGGTCGCCGCGTTGTCCTCACAGGTGGTAATCATGTCCAAGGGAACTCCGAGCATGGGCAAGAAGCAGAAGTCCACGCACATTCGCTGCCGTCGTTGTGGTCGACATTCCTACCACAAGCAAAAGCGCAGTTGCTCTTCCTGTGGCTACGGAGAGAGTGCTCGCCTTCGCAAATTCCGCTGGAGTAAGCGAAACCGAACTATGGCCGAGCACAAGAAGTGAAGACTTCTATCCGGAAATGGCTAAGTCCCTACTGAATTAGGGAGAGACGATTCCCGATGTGTGGCATCATTGGTATCGTCGGGCATCCGGACAGTCAGGTCGGTAAGACACTGTACGATGGACTGCTGGTTTTGCAACATCGTGGACAAGATGCTGCGGGAATCGTGACCAGTGATTCGAGCAACATATCCCATCGAAGAGCAAATGGTCTGGTACGCGATGTTTTCCGCCTTCGACACATCCAGTCATTACAAGGCTCGATGGGTCTCGGACACGTTCGATATCCAACCGCGGGTTCTTCATCTGCCGCTGAGGCTCAGCCATTCTACACCAATTCACCGTTTGGGGTAAGCCTCGCTCACAACGGCAATTTGACCAACCCAACTGAAATCATAGATACTCTTCTCGAAAGAGATCATCGCAGAATCAATACCAGTTCTGATTCCGAGGCTTTACTGAACCTAATTGCTGCTGAGATTCAACGTTCTATAAATGGCCGCCGAGGCGGACTCGACGCGCTCAGCGATGAAGATGTATTCCGCGCGGTCAAAGCGATTAACGAGACCGTCGAGGGTTCCTATTCAGTTGTCGCAATGATTACGGGTTGGGGAGTGATTGCTTTCCGAGACCCTCATGGTATTAGGCCGCTCAGTATTGGAACGTGTGAGATTGACGGATTCACTGAAACTTTGATCGCTTCAGAATCCGTCGCGATGAAGGCACTTGGTTTTCAAATCGAGAGAGACGTTGCCCCAGGCGAGGCGATAGTAGTCCGAATGGATGGCACCAGAACCTCAAGAATTTGTGCAGATATCCCAAGCCACACACCCTGCATTTTCGAATTCGTTTACTTTGCCCGCCCTGATTCGCGTTTAGATGGTATTTCAGTTCATGGTGCAAGGTTGGCGATGGGCGCGAAATTGGCGGAACGAATTGCCAAAGAATTCCCAGATCATGAAATCGACTGTGTAATCCCTGTTCCCGATAGTGGAAGGATAGCTGCTCTAGAATTAGCGATGGAATTGGATATTGCTTACAGGGAAGGATTCGTCAAGAATCGATATATTGGTCGAACTTTCATTATGCCCGGGCAAGATCTCAGAAAGGATTCAGTTCGTAAGAAACTAAACACGATTAAGCATGAATTTGATGGTAGAAATGTCCTTATTGTAGACGATAGCATAGTCAGAGGAAATACTTCCCGAAGAATTGTTGAGATGGCTAGAGAAGCCGGGGCGAAGAAGGTCTATTTTGCTTCGGCAGCACCTCCCGTAGTTCATCCAAATGTGTACGGAATTGATATGCCTGCCAAACACGAGTATGTGGCTCATAATCGCACAACAGAGGAAGTTTGTCAAACTATTGGAGCTGATTGGTTAATCTACCAAAAACTCGAAGATTTAGTTGAATGTTGCTTAGGTGCTGGTAGTACTAGCCTTGCAAACTTCGACTGCTCCTGCTTCGATGGGCGATATGTTGCTGGTAGGATTGACCAAGCCTACCTAGAATCGCTTGAAGCGAAAAGACAGGATTCCGCTAAAGCCTGAATCTAATTGAGGCGAAAAGTCCCGTCCATCGACGCGACAGTGTGAAAACTGCGTACTCTTGGTTGTCAACGTGCAAGGCAAGCGTTTGCCGACAATCGAGGGCTTTGCCCGAATTGAAATGACGGAGGATGTAATCTCTTCTTGCAGACTTTCTGAATCTCGCTTTGTATTGGGAACGATATCCGGTAATCTGCTAATTTACGAGGCGGATACCCCTCTAGGAAGAGCTGAATTGGAATCTGCAATCATATCTGTAATCGCCTCAGGTGAGAATGTAATTGCGGCATCATCGACTGGACAGATTCAGGCATTTCACGGTCAGCCGTTGTGGGTTACCGAGTTTGAGTCCGGTATTGAGAATCTGGCACCCCTAGGTGATGCAATCTGTTTATGCGATGCCTCTGGAATGCTTGTAGTAATCAGTCCAGAAGGTGAGACTCTCAGTAGTCAATCGCATGGCGATATCACTCAACTGACTGGCTCAGATGATGGCTCGAGCATTGCAATTGCGATGACTGACGGGACTCTGCGGATTTGTAGTAAATCTGGAGAAATATTGCAAGAGTCGAGTGCAGATAGCGACGATGTAGAAACTATCTCGCAGATTTGCTTTCGTCCAGGTGGCGTTCTTCTGGTTTGTCGTGATTCCTTAGGGATGACACTTGACGATCGACCTGAAAACCGTCTAGAGTGTTGGCATAGTGTTCGCGGGCTGCTTCACACGAACGAATTACCAGCCTCTGCAAGCAGTATTCTTGCCACCGACACCGGTTCAATTGTCGGATGTCAAAATGGCGCCTTGTTGAGGTTCAATATCGGTGAAGAGGTGGAGGAATTGGCTACTGTTGATAATTCAATTTCATCAATTATCGAATGGGGCGATGATGTGATTATTGGAACTTGGTTCCACACTCTGAGGATCTCTTCCGATGGTTCGATTATTTGGTCTCATGAACATGAGGGCCTAGTTAGCCAGATACTGCCAATAAGTCCAGATCTAATCGCAGTAATCGGGCGTTCTCCATCGGGTAAAAGCCCTGCATCGGTTGTATTGCTTGACCCCGACTCAGAACCAATCGTTCCAGAGGTTGAGTCGTTCGATTATGAATTCAGTCAATCTGATTCAAGTGAATTCGCTGGCGGATTGAGTGATGAGGAAATCGCGCAAGCCGGAGCACCACCAGAAGTTTCAATTGAAACTGAGGAACTGATGGATGCTTTGGGCGAGGAATTGGAATTTGTCAGTGAAGAGGAAGTAGTCTCGGAGGCCGATTTATTGCAAGACCTATCCGCATCTGCAAGAGCGATTAATCTGCCCCCAATTGCAGATGCGGGTGAAGATATAACCATCTCGGCCGATGAAGATGGTACCGCAACTATTCTTCTCGATGGTTCAAGGTCCTATGACCCAGATGGAAAGATTGAGAATTATGCTTGGCAGGATTTCAGGGGCAATGTAATTGGCGACTCAGCTCAAGTCAGAGTTCGACTTCAATTAGGCACCCACCCATTCGAATTGACCGTAGTCGACGATAAGGGAGCAGCGACCAAAGCGATGGTGACGGTTAGGATTCAGTAGTCCATTCAAAGTGCTGCTAAGGCTGATTTTAGGGCAGGAACTGCTTCTTCCCAAGTGGCTACAATTCCGTAATCAGCAACTCCGAAGATTGGTGCATCTGGGTCCTTATTTATCGCTACAATGTACTTCGAGGAACGCATTCCTGCAAGATGTTGGATAGCACCAGAGATTCCTACTGCAATGTATAGTGAAGGGGTTACTGTCTTTCCTGTTTGACCAACCTGCATACTGTGAGGCATACCCCACTCATCAACCACTGCTCTACTAGCGCCGACCGCAGCCCCTATGAGGTCTGCAACTTCTTCGAGGTGAGAGAAATTCTCCTTCTCTCCTATACCTCGACCACCAGATATAATGATGTCCGCTTCGGAGACATCGAGCCTTTCGCTAGCCTTAGAAATAGCTTCCTTGACAGCGACCGAGACATCAGCGCTCTGGTCGACCACGTTTACCGCGGCGCTACCACCAGAACCCACCGCCTCGAAGGCGTTTGTGCGCAGGGTGATTACACAATCACCAGATACTGTCGAAGTCTCGACTGCCTTTCCTGAATAAATCGGACGAGTGATGGTAATTCCTCCTTCTAAACCGGTCACATCCTGAACAATCGGGATACCGCGCTTAGCCGCTACTCTAGATGCGACCTCACGACCATTAGGGGTCGCACCCGCAATAACCACTCCAGAGCATTGTGAGGCGATTGCGCTAGCCCAAGCACCACCGTCGAATGTCGAGAAGCAATCGCCTACGATAGAGACAACCTTTGCCACTCCATCGATAGAAGCGGCTTCATCAGCAGCGATACCGCCTGGAACGACTACTGTTGGAGATGCGCCGAGTGAACTCGCCGCACCGACTAATTGTGCTGTGATTGGGTGAAGAGAATCTCCTGAGGTATCTGCTATTACTGTACATTCCATACTAATTCCCCCTTAAATCACGTTTGCCTCATCTCGTAGTTTACCAACTACGGTAGATACCGATTCGGCTCCCTCGAATTTCTGACCAGGTGGCTTTTCCGCCGGTGGAGAGTGTGAATCTATATTTACACTAGATGCACCAATATCAACACCCAAATAAGCGACGGACCAAGTCTCGATGGGCTTCTTCTTTGCCATCATAATTCCTCTGACATTTGGCCTGCGCATTTCAGTCAAACCTTTGTCAAAAGCGAATACACAAGGAGCACTTACTCCGACCTTTTCGTGGCCAGAGGAACTAGGACGAGTGGCGGTATAGCCAGCGCCGTCGGCCGCGACCTCAGAGACGAGGGTGACGCAGGAGGCTCCGATTAGCTCTGCAACACCGGGCCCAGTCGAGCCAGCGTTGGTGTCCGCAGCCTGCTTACCGCAGAATATCACAGAAGCGCCAGATTTCTCGACGGCTGCTGCTAGTAACTTCTGGATCTGAATCGAATCGAGGTCGTTGACGTTCTCCGCAGAGATATGAACCAAAGTGTCGGCACCAACCGCTGCCGCATCACGCAATAACTTCTCACAGCGAGCAGGTCCAGCAGTAATTGCAACAAGTTCTCCGCCCGCTACTTCCTTCAATTGCAGGGCGGCTTCTAGTGCGTACTCATCGTAGGGGCTGAAAGACCACTTTGACACTGCACTTTCGTCGACACGTCCACCATTAACCGAGATTTTTGCAGTTGTGTCAGGAACTTGCTTAAGAAGTACTGCGATTGTCATACGATTACCTCTTGACGACTCTTCGACCGGCACTCCATCTATGAAGATTAGCAGTCCTCAATACAGGTGTTTCTCATCCTCGATTAGAGCTCTCTGGTGAAAGCCTGTATCCCAGTTATGTGGCGTCCGAGAATCAAATTATGAATGTCATGAGTACCCTCGTATGTCTTTACCGACTCGAGATTCGCCATATGGCGCATGATACAATATTCGTCGAGAATACCGTTTGCTCCATGGATATCTCTAGCCTCTCTTGCAATTTCTAGAGCGATATCAACATTGTTCATCTTGGCCAGCGAGATTTGCTCTGGAATCCACGTCCCTGCATCCTTCTTCTGACCCAGATGATAAGCCAATAATTGTGCCTTGGTTATCTCCCTAAGCATCCAAGATAATTTGTTTTGTACCAATTGGTAGCTTGCGATTGGGTGAGTAAATTGAATTCGACTCAGAGAGTAATCCCTGGCTGAATCGAAGCAGGCTTGAGCAGCACCGACCGCTCCCCAAGAGATGCCATATCGAGCATTGTTGAGGCAGGAGAATGGACCCCTTAGACCCTCTACGTTAGGCAGAAGTCGGTCCTTCGGAATCTTACAGTCTTGGAAGACTAATTCACTGGTCACACTAGCCTTTAGTGAGTGCTTCCCTTTCATTTCAGGAGCGCTGAATCCAGGGTCATCCTTCTCAACGATGAATCCGCGAATAACTCCATCCAGTTTCGCCCAAACAATCGCGACTTGTGCGATTGTACCATTTGTAATCCACATTTTTGCTCCGTTGAGCAGGTAGTGGCCCCCCATATCTTCTGCCTTGGTGATCATGTCTCCGGGGTTTGAACCGTAATCTGGTTCTGTAAGTCCGAAGCATCCAATCCATTCTCCACTTGCCATCTTTGGCAAGTAATGCTGCTTTTGCTCCTCACTACCGAAGTCCCAAATCGGGTACATCGCAAGACTGCCTTGAACGCTAGCAAATGAGCGCAATCCGCTGTCGCCCCTCTCCAATTCTCGGCAGATGACACCGTAAGCAGTGTAGGATAGGCCTGAGCAACCGTAGCCCTCTAAGGGAGCTCCTAAAACACCCATCTCACCTAGGGCTACACGCCACTCGTCAGGAAATACTCCATCACGGCAGGCGTATTCGATTTTTGGAATGACATCTTCATCAACAAAGTCGCGAACCATGTCGCGAACCATGCGTTCCTCTTCGGTTAGCAGGGAATCCACATCGTAGAAGTCGAGGGCTTCGTATGGCATGTGTTTCAGCCTCTTCGCGAAGCCAACCCCACATGAAGGTTGCCTGCATCCGGAACTCGCGCCGTAGGCGCGGTGCCCTTGAGCATAGTTCAGTGATAAATCTCAGCGACGTTTTCTTCGCTGTTTTGCCTTGCGTCGAGCAAGATCCTTCTTTTCGTCTTCATTTCCTATTCGCTCAATCGTCCAGTCCTGCATCTTTGTCGATGCAGAATACACTAGGCTCAGAACTACTAGCCCAGTAGCGGCTGGAATTGCGATTACAATCCACAGGCTGAGAATACCCGTCGATCCCGATGAAGGTGGCGAATATTGATTCAGATAGCCACGGCTAGTGACTATCCAACCGGTATCAGTTCCAGTGGCCCAAGTTCCTACGATTCGGTCGCTGGAAACATTGAGGTCATCAATATCTGAGTGCTCAAGCCAAGGGAAAGAGGAATTGAGGCTGACATCGTGCTCTATTAGGCTCGTAGGAGTAGTGGCAATAAGTGTGCGATCGCCTTGCTGCGCCTCTATACCTACGAAGTAAACATCTAAATCCGGAAGTCTGCTAATACTCGGAATTGAAGCGGATAAATCCTCTGGATTCAACTCAATATGGGCAATCACCTGATTGTCAGCAACTGCGACACAGTAGGGAGTTTCTCCACTCGGGCATTCCACTCCTGTCCAAGGATATCCTGTTCCTCCAACCCAAGTGAAAGTGTGGTCTCTTTGGATAATTCCAATCCCCTCAACCGCTGCTGCAACGACGCACATCATGATAGTGTCATGACAATCCATAGCCATAATCGAACTTGTCCCAGAAGCCGAAAGAGAATGTAACTCAGCACCACCATCCGCGGTAACTCTCAATCGCCAAATCTGCCCTTCTTCGGTGCCGACATAAGCCCAAGAGCCAGCGGTATTCCAAGCCACAGAAGTCATCTTCGCATAGCCGAGGTCCACATCGGATGCTGCCATTTCTAGCGATTGATCCTGCTTAGCGTAACGAAGTACAACTCCATGTTCACCGACAATTAGCGCTGTTTGCCCAGCAGGGTGGAAGTCCGCATCAAGCAATTCTTGAGATCCACTCCATGCCATCTCAACCTGTTGGGTAGGGTCCTTTGCATCCAAGACTCGGACATATCCGTCTTGACCGTAGACAACTGCGGTGTTTCCCTCTGAATCTACTTCAACTCCATTCAATCCGAGGTCTTCATCTGAGAGTGAGATGCCCTTGCCGAGTTCTACCGCAGAGACTGCCAATACGCTATGGGAGGCCAACATCACTACGATGAGAGATGCGAATAGTCCGCGTGTAACCTCGCCCATGCCACTCGCACTGTGGAACTCGGTTTAGGCATGTGGGATGGCTTAGAAGAGTAGTGTCTTCTGTGGCAGGATTGAAGAATGGTTCAGCATCGCGAGTGCTCATGGAGAGATTCGAGGTCAAGCGCGGACTAATCAAACAGGTAACAGCAGAAGGAGGTCTTGCTGCATTAGCGAACAGACATTTTGAGGTTGTTGAGGCAAATGGAGACAACTCCTTTACCGGCTCCCACGACATCATGACTTCAATCTCCGGACACTATTCGGACAAAGGCGCTCTAATCGTAAATGTGACTAATGTACCACCTAATTTCGATGATGCCGACGCAATGGCTCGCGCGCAAGATACCCGAAGGCGCTGGACTACCTTCCTCGACCAATCAACCGGCTACAATTCAAAAAAGCGCGGAGACAAGGCAAAAGAATGGGCAAAGAAGGCCTCTAAGGCCAAATCAGCGGTTTCTGCTGCCCGTCACTTCATGGGTATGACCCACAATCTTTCTGACGAGGTGCGAGTTCAAGCTGAGGACCTAATCGCAGAAATCGAGGCCGCACTAGAGGACAAGGATAACACTCGCGCGGCCGGAAGAGGCGAGAAACTCAACAAACTGCTAGACGCCTGAGTGATTCCGATGACAGCCGACGATACGCCAAATGATCTCGCCCCAGAGGTCCGAGCATCCATCGATAGAATGTTTGCAAATGTCGAGGAAGTAGTCGGTATAGATCACCTCGCTGGAGTTCTTTCAGGCTCCAATAGCCATGGTGGCGACAACATAGTTCGGGCATACATTGGCTTAGAACCAAGTGGGAAAGCCCACCTTGGATGGGTTATTTTGGCCGAAACTATTCGAAACATGCTCTCAGAGGGTGTCAATGTGCTAATTCTGCTTGCAGATTGGCATGCATGGGTTAACGATAAGTTCGGCCGAGACATGGAGAAAATTTCCGTCGCCGGTGAATATATGTCTGAGGTATTCCGAGTTCTACTCGATTTCCCAGAGGAAGGCGACGACTCTAGTCAATTACGATTTATGAGTGCGAGTGAAGTGATGGATTCTGGCGCTTATTGGGAACGCGTTCTACGATGCTCGAAAGGTATGAGCCTCAACCGAGCCCGTCGAACTTTCAGCATCATGGGACGAACTGAAGATTCCTCCGATGATGATTTAGCCGCCTTCTTCTATCCTCCAATGCAGGCGGCTGATATCTTCGAATTGGATATTGATATCGCCTTTGGTGGCATGGATCAGCGTAAGGCGCACATGTACATGCGCGAGGTTGCAGATAGAAATGGCTGGACAAAGGCGACTTGTATCCACACGCCTATGCTTTCTGGGCTGAAGGGTCAGACTGGTGGAAGAATGGATTCATTCGATCATAAGATGTCAAAATCAGATTCTGGCAATGCTATCTTTGTTCACGACACGCCTAAGCAGATTGAGAGTAAGTTCCGCAAGGCATTCCTCGAAGTTGGTAACCCGGTATCTCCTGTATTCGAAATCGCAGCACATATCGTAATGCCCCACAACGGAGAATTGCGTGTGAAGCCAAAACCCGAATTTGGCGAACCAAGCACTTGGACAGATATGGAATCATTTGTCGCAGCAGTAGGTAGTGGCGAGATTCATCCATTCGATGCTAAAATGGCGGTTGCTAGGGGCCTTACTGAGGTACTTTCCCCAGTTGTAGAGCATTTTGAGCGAAACAGCGGACTCCTAGATGCTGTAAATCAGATGACCGGCTCGCAGTAATGCGATTACAGTTCAGCACATTAGCCTGAATCGACGCCACAGGTATCATAACCCTCCCCTCACGGCGGGCGAGCGAAGGAGAAGAGACCATGGCAGGCGTTGGAATCGATGACATCGCAATTCACTTTCCGAAGCTTTACTTTGACATGAAGGACTTCGCTGAGTTCCGCGGTGCTGATTTTGGCAAACTAAACAAAGGTCTGGGACTAACTGCAATGGCTATCCCTGACGCTCACGAAGATACTGCCACAATGGGTGCAAATGCCTGTGCTCGACTAATCGACAGAAATGAGTTAGCCCCAAGAAAAATTGGACGAATTTACCTTGGCACAGAGTCCGCTCTTGACGGTGCAAAGCCAACTGCCACTTACATCATGGATATGCTAGAACAGCGCTACGATGACACCTACGGCAAGGATTGCTTCCGCAATTGTGACGTCGTCGACCTAACCTTCGCTTGTATTGGGGCCGTAGATGCAATGCACAACACATTGGATTGGGTTGCGCGAGGTGGAGTAGAACAGGATCGAATCGGTATTGTCGTATTCGCTGATAATGCCAAGTACGATCTCGGCTCATCCGGTGAATACACACAGGGCGCAGGTGGAGGAGCCATTCTGATTCGCCACAACCCGCGCTTAATCGAAATCCCCGACAACTGGGGAGTCTCAACAATGCCGGTTCATGACTTCTTCAAGCCTCGAAGAGAGATTGAGATGAAGACAGTCGTCGAGAATGTCTTGGACCTTGCAGAAGAAGCAGGTGAACCGAAGAAGGAAGGATTGGTCGAAAAAATTCTAGCAATCCTGCCTAAGTCTTCGAAGAAAGACGATATCATGTTTGAATCACACACATTGAAGATTCACAAAGACACACCGGTTTTCGACGGCGCTTTCTCAAACCGCTGTTATTCAGAATCAGTCAAGACCGCATTCATCGATTTCCGTCAGAAGGCAATCAACTCAGGACGATATGACCCAGAGAACGATGAGATTCTCACTGAACAGTGGAATCGAATCATTGTCCACCTACCATACGCTTTCCAAGGCAAGAGAATGTTCCCTGACGTTTTCCGCCACGACAGGCGTCATTTACCAATGTGGGAGAATATAGTCTCCGAGATTGGTCCAGAACCTTTCCCAGAAGACTTCCAGGACTCGCCAGAGGGCCTTGAAGAATTTGAGAGAGCCAACGACTCTTATCGCCGCTTAATTTCCAAGACAGATGAGTTCAAGGAATTCATTGACCGTAGAATTGAGAAGACGCAAAGAGCGTCCAGCCTAATCGGCAATCAGTACACCGGTTCCATCTTCCTAGCTCTGATGTCAACCATGGAATCAGATTACCTCGATGGAACGGAGATGGAAGGTAAGCAGGTCGGCCTTTGTGGATATGGATCTGGAGCTAAAGCCAAGGTTTTCGAAGGAATAGTTCAGCCGGAGTGGAAGGAAATTGCAAGCCGCTTCTCGCTATTCGCGAGACTGTCTTCTAGAACTCCACTAGACAAGGACGTTTACGAAAGGTTGCACCGCGGTTCACAGAAGGATTCTGTGGTTATTCCAGCAAAGGAATTCGCGTTGGTAGGAATTGGCCGAGAAGGCAATCTTGAGGGGCAGAGAGAATACAGTTGGGTAGAGTAGACCTATCCTAATATTCCGGATAATTCATCGACGAACCTATCGATCTCTTCGGCAGTATTGTAGTGCAGTATTCCTACTCTGAGCGCACCTTCTGGTTCAAGCCCTAGTGCCTCGGATAATTCCAATGCGTAGAAATTCCCTGCCCAAGCAAAAATACCCTGCTCAGCTAGAGCCGCCCCGATTTTCTCAGCGGTCATCGAAGGATGAGTGAAGGAGACCGTCGGGGCTCTATGCTGTTTCATCGAAGGGTCAGTTATGCCCCAAATCTTCAATCCATCTATTGTTTGTAGTCCTTCAATCATTTTCCAGCACAATTCTCTCTCGTATTCCTCAATTGCAGAAAACGCAACACTGAGAGCCTCTCTTCGACTCATTCCCTCACCAGAAAGCATTCTTCCTAGCCAAGCCAAATGCTCGATAGCGGCTAGAGTTCCAGCCATCGATTCATGACCTTGTGTTCCGGTCATCCATCTGAATGGAACCTCCTCTGAAGATACTCGTAATTTAGCCACGGGGAGCTCACCCAATCTGTCAAATCGACCCCAAAGAATACCTTGGTGGGTTCCGAAGAACTTGTACGAAGAGCAAGCGAGGTAATCACAGCCCATTGCGCCCACATCGATTAGTCCGTGAGGTGCATAATGCACCGCGTCCACGAATACCTCGGCATCTATCGAATGGGCCTTGGAACAAATCCCCTTGACATCGTTAATTGTGCCAGAGAAATTAGATGCAGCACCAATTGCAACCATCACCGTATTCTCGTTGATGCTTTCCTCGATGGTCTCAACACGGAGGGTGCAATCTGCAGGGTCGATGTCGATCCACCTCACTGTTGCGCCAGACCACTGCGCTGCTAGCACCCAAGGTCGAACATTTGCATCGTGGTCAGATCGGGTAACCACGACTTCGTCATTGGGCCCCCAGGTTCGACTGAGAGCGCTAGCAAGTTGAATTGTCAGACTGGTCATATTCTGACCGAATACAATTTCCCGATGGTCATCGCAACCGATCAAATCTGCACATGCCCGCATGGTTTCCTCAATTAGTTCATCAGTTTCTTTCGAGGTTGCGAATGACATACCAACGTTGGCGTTCTGATGCAAGAGATAATGCTTCACCGCGTCCCCAACGGATTCGGGAGATTGACTTCCCCCGGGGCCATCGAAAAAAATCGCTTGTTGGCCATTTATCTGACGATTTAGACCAGGGAATCGAGAACGAATCTGCTCTATCGGGTAATCCGACATACCATCACTCCGGAGCGATGGAGCGGTTGATTACGATTCTCTGAACCTCTTGAGTTCCTTCGTAAATCTGAGTGATTTTTGCGTCGCGGAAGAATCGCTCAACTGGGAAATCTGTAGTGTAACCATATCCACCAAGAACTTGTACAGCACGTTCAGATACCCACATCGCTGTATCACCGGCGAATAATTTCGCCATACTAGCCTCCATCGAGTGTCTAGGCCCACCTCCCTCATAGTGCCGTTGTTTGGCCCAAGCTGCCTTGTAGACCATGTGTCTGGCCGCTTCGGTCTGGGTTGCCATATCGGCTAGGTAGTTCCCAATACTCTGGTGATGAGCAATGGGCTTACCAAATGCAACGCGCTGGTGAGCATAATTTAGCGCCGACTCATAGGCACCTTGAGCAATTCCTAGTGCCTGAGCAGCAATACCAATTCGTGAGTTATCTAGAGCGTTCATGGCGATAGGGAATCCTTTGCCAGGTTCTTTCAGTACATTCTCTATAGGAATCTTACAGTCCTCTAGTAAGAGTGCACAGGTATCTGAGGAACGGATTCCCAATTTGTCCTCTTTCTTTCCAACGCTAAATCCTTCCATACTTGAATCTACGATGAATGCAGTAGTTCCACCATGCTTTTTAACACCATAATCGGGATGGTCAACATCCTTTGCGAAAAGCACGTATATATCAGCAGTGATTCCATTTGTGACCCACATCTTCTCTCCATTGAGAATGTAATGAGTTCCATCATCGCTGAGCTTGGCTCTGCAACCAAGCGCTGCTGCATCAGTTCCTGCACCCGCTTCTGAGAGTGAGTAAGCGCCAATTTCTCCCGCAGCCAAGCGGGTTAGGTAGCGCTGTTTCTGGTCTTCATTACCATGCAGCGCAATGGTCATCGAACAGAGTCCAACGTGGACACAGAACATTACCGAGAACGATGGGTCTACCCTTGCTAGTTCCTCAACGATAATTGCTTCAGAGATATCATCGATTGGATTTCCACTATATTCTTCAGGAATTGTAATTCCTTGTAATCCATATTCACAGAAGGCTTTCCACTCTTCCAGTGGGGGCTTTTGGTCTCGATCTCGCTCTAAACAAGTTGGTGCTAGAACCTCTTCTGCAAAGTCACGAACCATCTCTCGAATCATGCTCTGTTCTTCCGTTTCGGCAAAGTCCATCTCGATTCCTCATATCACCGAGAAAGCCCCCGTTGTTAATACATCGTAAGTAGCGATAACTCGCTTATATCTAGAACGAATAATTCAAATTGGAGTCCATTAGCGGAGCCTCGGAGATAATGATGTCGGAGTCGGACTACTTCGAGTTTGGAGTCGCCCACGATCGCCGTTACACCCTTGAACACCTTTGGCTTCAATTGCTAGATGAAAAGGATGGAACCGTAAAGGTAGGAATGTCAGAATTCCTGCGCGCAGAGTACGGAGACGTAGTCCGTGTTATTTTGCCTCATCCACAAGACACGAGTGAGTTCGTTCTCGACGACGAAGGCACGGCTGGAATCCGTGATGATGGTGAGGAAGAAGGCGGAACAGAACCCGTCTCAACAGGAGATGAAATTGGTATCGGCGAATTACTAATCACTCTCCGTACGGTATCTGATAGAGTTCTGATCAATTCTCCATTCCCTTGCAAGGTGCTTGAACTCAATGGAGAAGTCGAAGATAATGCAGACCTTGCAAACGATGACGCCTATGGTGATGGTTGGTTCCTAATCGTCAAGCCACACGAGTTTGATGAGAATCAATTCCTCGACGCAACTGAGTACATTGAATACCTAAATGAGTTGTGATTATGGCCAGGCCAGAGCAGGCCACGTATCGGGTTCTCCTGACTGCCAATCGATGGTTTCGATCAGGGAAAGAACTTCATCGGCGCTACCTAGATTGTCTTCGATTTGTCTCCTGTGAAGCCACCCCTTTAGTCGCCCAAGTCTAACTCCTGCTTCCAAGCCTGTGATTTGCATCAAATCTTCTCCACCAACCAATGGCTTGTTGCCTGCAATCAATGGTTCAACTTCAGAAGCGGCTTGGGCAAAATCCTCTCCTAATTTACCGAAGTATGCCACAACTTCCTGCTTCATCGAGTCCGATAAGGCCGAGTTAAATCTTCTAAACGACTCAACCTCATGATTTAGGTCAGCGATTTGCAATTCGTGCAAAAAGGATATTGTGGAAGTCTCATCATTAGAAAGTCTAAGAATATTCTTCAGATGGCCGGCAAGTTTTGTCCCTGAGCGATTATCATTTCTGCACAAAATAGCAAGATCGACTGCAGGGATTCCCGAAAACCGCTCAAATCCAGAGGCTCCTCCAAAAATGGTTTCGGGAATCACCTGAATTAGTATATTGGAATTTGCCATTAACTCAATCACTTCTGTGCGGCCGGTTCCTTGCATTATTCTCGATAACTCAGCCCACTTCCGCTCAGATGATACCTTGCTAAGCATATGCAAATTATCTCCAATCGCCGCTTGTAATTCCGAATCTAGGCTTCTAGATCCTAATTTACCTGCGTCGAGGAATCGGAAAGCCCTCATGATTCTCAAGCCATCCTCAGAGATTCTCTCGTGGGCATTTCCGACCGCACGGACTACTCCGGCCACAAGGTCCTCCATTCCACCAAATTCATCGATTAAGTCGCCACTTCTAGGGTCTAGGGCCATGGCGTTGATTGTGAAGTCCCGTCGAGCCAAATCTTCTATGATATCATCGCCAAATTCGACCTCGTCTGGTCGCCGACCATCTCCATAGGATCCATCAGTGCGCAGAGTAGTGTCTTCCCAAGATTTTTCACTTTCCTCATCGAGCACCAGAATCGTTCCAAACGCCGCCCCTACGGGGATTGTCTTGTCAAATAATTCCGTTACAACTTCAGGGCGAAGATTTGTTGCAATATCCATTTCACCGGGCTCAAGGCTTTGCAGTGAATCTCTAACCCAACCACCAACAACCCAAGCATCACCTTGATCGCATAGCCTGTCTAGTACTCGCCTATCGGAGGCTGTGAGTCGGCTCAGTAGGTCGCCCATGACACTCCTCCTCGTAGTTCAAACATCAATCCGTCGGGCATTATGCCTATCTGTGAGGTCCCTTTTCGGGGGTCATGGAGGTCGAGTTGGTGCCACTGGAGATCCTTCGCCCTCATGAGCAAATAATCGATAATAAGGTGGACCAATTAGAGCGTGTGACCCATCGCTGGAACGCGTACACAAAGCCACTTCTTCTAGATTTAGCGACCGGAACCATCCTTGATGGACACCATCGATACCGCGTTGCACAGAGGATTGGTTTACTCTGTGTTCCATGTGTTCTAATCGATTATCTTGAAGACGACACGATAGAACTTGACCTTTGGCCTAATTCCGGTCGTGAAACAATTTCTAAGCAGGATGTTATCGATGCCGCTCTATCTGGAGAATTGATGCTGCCGAAGACCAGTAGGCATCGTCTTTCTGATCATCTTCCACCAATCGCTGTACCTCTTTCTAGATTGAGGCAACCAGCGGTTGATAATTGAGTCGAAATTATTGTTCAGCTAGGAGATTATTCGCTGAAGAAGCGATAAGCACGTCATTGGAGTCGGCCAGCTCCTTCACAATGGATAGTGTAGATTCAGGAATAGGCCGCCCAATTAGGTCCTCAATTAGTTGCGAACGCATCTCGGCTGAGCGCGAATCATCATCCAACAAATCATTTCGAAGATTCGCGCCAGATTCACTTCTTTCACCACGAAGTAATCGAATCAACAGCATCTCCGAAGCATTCGAGTTTAATTTCTCAGGTAATCCTTCAAATGATGCCCAGTTTGCATCCCTTAGGCTTCGCGCGAATCGGTTAACGAAAGCGGTATCTGAATCGCCAATCCATTCTTCGATCTTGTTTGGAGACGACTCTAGGAGAATGCTGGCGATTCGAGCCTTAACTTCCCCTTTTGACTCTGAAACCAATTCATTTAACCGATATTCGACGTCATCATCTAACGCAGAAGAATTTGCCTGAATGATTCCAAGCGCCGACGCCCTCACGGACTCGGATTCGTCTGAAAGAAGTTGCAAAATCACTCGTGAATCTACGTTTTCCAATCTAGAAACTTGTTCCGCGGCGGCCCTGCGAACGGCCCTATCCTCGACGATTAACGCCTCTGGGATTGAAGCTTCATCGACCAACATTCTAGCCTTCCAAGCGGCCAATCTGATGTTCGCCTCATCGTCGGTGCAAAGTTGGGATAGGATTGCCAGCCCCGCTCCTCCTGCCCTTACCGCAATCCTCGCGGCCAACGATCTTCGAGAATTCTCGGCTGATTGAGATAGTTTTTCGATAAGGGCAAGATCTTTGCTGGCAGCCCATTTTTCAATCGCCTCGAGAGCCTTTTCTCTGAACCAAGGATCGGGGTCATCCAGCAGTTTTTCGAATCCATCCAAAGCATCTGGATCGTCCATCTCGAATAGATGCCTGACAGCTCTACGACGCTGTCGCACATCGCTATGGTTTAACTTGGCCAATGCAGGCCTGACGCTCATGTTGCTGTCGAATCAAAAGGTTGGCATGAACGCTACGCAATTGCAACCCCAATAGGTTCAGCCGATTTGATTCAAGGAATTAGGTCTTCATGCCCACCGGCCATCGGTGGTTCATCATCATCCCAATCAGCTGGAGAGTCTATGTCGATGGCTAGCAGTTGCCCGAATAGGGGCCACATAGGTTGTAACCACTCCATCTCCGCCATGAGTAATTCAAACACAGGATGCTCGACTAATTCATCCTCAGTAGCATCCTCATCTAGAGGTGGAATGTCGGAAGGCATACCTCTCAGTGATTCTACCAATTCTTCGATTCGTTGAACTGTCTCATCATCGATTTCAACAAGTTCTACAATTATGTTCAGAGCGTCCTCAATATGGTCAGCTAGTGCTTGAGGGTCTAATGGGTCTCGTTCAGCCTCTGCAAGGTCCATCGGTCCGAATACAACATTTCCAAGTTCTGTATCCATCCAATCATTACCTTGTCGTTCTCGCTTCAGTAGAGTTTGTTGAATCGGACCTCCAAATGGCCCGAGAACAAATCCTCCTTCCTCCACCATACCTGCAACGGTCAAAGGTATCTCTCGCACAGCGCCCGTAATCAAGACCCTGTCAACACCTCTGGTAATCTCATCGTTATCTTCGAGGGCGCGAACCGGTAGTACTCGAATTAGACCCTTATAGTCGTGGAATTCTATTCTCTCCTCGGTATGGTCCAGCACCGCTGGATGAGGTTCTACAACCGTTACCATGCCGTTTTCACCAACGATATCGTCTATTAGCGCAGAAAGGTAACCCCCCTTTGCTCCAATCAACAAAACATGCTGCCCAGAACGAAGCTCAAGGTGATGTAGAAGTGTAGCGATCATGTGGGGGGCGGAGATTGTTTTCGCAGCATCATGGTCGGTAATTAGGAAGGGCACAGGCCGATCTTGCCAAAATGCGTCTAATTCGAAGTCTGTGAATGATCCAATGAAGACAATCTGCATCGACTCAGCCACTTCATCTTTCAGAGGAATGCCACTTTTTCGCAGCCTATCCATCAGGTCCTGTACAGGGTTCATCACTCCACCTTAACACAGGTTATTCCACCACCAATCATTTGAACACATTGCGTCTGCGTTCTCACTCAGGGCCCGTGGTCTAGGGGTTATGACGTCGCTCTTACAAAGCGAAGATCACCGGTTCAATTCCGGTCGGGCCCACCAAAAATATCCTTTTTTCGCCTGTGAAAGAGTCAAGAAGGGCGAGCCGAACGAGCAATCGTGGTCGAAGAGACTGCAGCGCTCGCCTCGAGGTTGAGCCGAAGACTCCGGAAGAGGGGGTGGAGCATAGCCACCGCAGAGTCCTGTACCGGCGGATTGCTTGCCTCAACCTTCACAGATATCTCCGGAGCAACCAATTGGTTCAATCAAGGATGGGTAGTCTACAACAATGAAGCAAAGATGCGCGAACTTGGTGTGGAAAAGACCGCTTTTGACCAAGGTGAAGCCGGTGCGGTGTCTCACCAAGTCGCGCTACAGATGGCTAGGGGCGCCAGATATCGTTCCGATGCCGAGGTATCGATTGCCATCACCGGCATCGCTGGGCCCGGCGGAGCTACAGCCAACAAAGAGGTTGGGTTAGTTCACGTTGCAGTAACCGCCGGGGACCAATTCATTGTTCGTCGAAGGGACTTTGGTGAGAACGATCGACTGGATAACAAGAAATCATTCGTTTCCTTCGCGCTCCGACTTGCTCTCGAACTTCTAGATAGAGTCGTCGAAGATGAAGATCGCCTCGCCGCCGTAGAGAACCGTGTGGAAGGCGACGAAGAGCAGCAACCCGAATCAATGGACCCAACATCCGAACAATGGCAAGGTAATCTGTCATGGGCGGATTGGGAAACAGAAACCGTTGAAGATGAGATTCAGAAGGTAGATTTAGCCTCCCTGACAGATTGGGATGAGTGAGTAAATCAGAATTCGGCTCTATGAGCCGTATCAGGCGATATCATCATGAGCGGTCCGGTGCGACCTTCGGTGGATGGCCGTTGAGTCTTGGGCTGAAAAGAGTCGAATCCTCGCTGCCGCGGGGCTCATCGTAATGGGTAGAGATGCCCAAACGAAGATAGAGAAATTAGCAAATCTCTCACCCTTGATTGAAGCAGCAACTGCTAGCAGCACTCGAGTATTGACAAGTCAAAGCATAGATGAGTTACTAACAATCGTGCCAACCGAGGAAACCATAACCGAAACCGATTCGCCAGTACAAACCAGTTCCCAAACATTGCAAGCCACATTAGCAAGACCGGAAACTGGCGAAGTGATTGGAAGAACAATCGCTCCAATCACCAATAAAGAACCATCGCCTGCACCAAGGCCACACGGATTGGACCACTATCGTATGCAGGATTTTCCGATGCAAGCCGCCGATGTAGATGCTGAGATTGAGATTCACTTCGATATCACGGGTTTCTCTAGGACTGAGGGTAAAATGACCGATATCCAATCTTTTTTCGCCGACCGATTGAAGCAAATTCGCAACTTACTCATCACCGGTGGGGCTCTCCCTCGTCGCCCAGTTAGCATAGCCGAGGCTTGGCGTAATCGACAGAGGCATACATCGAAAGATTACGAGATTACGCTGGTTGGCCTAGCCTCAGAATCTCGCAGGACTCGTTCAGGAAACTTAAGTTTCGTGCTAGAAGATGAAACTCAGAATATCCGATGTTCGCTTCGTCCACCATCTGAGGCGAGTCCGCTTCATCCTGCTTTAGACGGACTGATGAACGACGATGTTGTTGGGATTAGCGGACATTTCCTCCTCGGCGAGAGAAACCCTCTATTCATGGCTAGCAATATCCATCTCCCACCAATGAGACAACACTCGAAGGCAACTGCAGGCGAGGACCGTGCCGTCTCAGCCGCCTTCCTATCAGACGTTCATGTTGGCTCCAAGACATTCTTGGGCCCTCAATGGGAGAAGATGATTAAATGGTTCAATACAGATCCGTTGGCTCGTACTGTGAAATATTTCGTTCTTAGCGGAGATGGAGTCGACGGTGTAGGGATATATCCTGGTCAGGAAAGACATCTAGCCATTACAGATCTATTTGCACAATATGGAGAACTAGCACGCCTCTTGGAAGGACTTCCGGATTGGGTCGATGTAGTCATTTTACCCGGTAATCACGACGCTGTACGTCCTGCTGAACCTCAACCTGCATTAGATCCAGAAGTGCAACAGGATTACTCAGATGCAGTCTTCGTTGGCAACCCATGTGAATTCAGCCTTCATGGAGTTCGAATCCTATCCTATCACGGCAAGAGTATCGATGATTTTGTTGCTGGGCTTCGATCAGTAACCTACTCCACACCCGAGATGGCGATGCGGGCTATGTTGGAGAGAAGGCATCTAGCACCATCTTGGGGCGGTAAGACTCCTTTATCGCCAGAACCGGAGGATAGGATGGTGATTCGTCAAATTCCGGATATTTTTGTCACTGGACACGTTCATGGCCACTATGTTGGGAATCACAAAGGCACAACAATCGTTCATTCCTCAACATGGCAGGACCAAACCGATTATCAGAGAATGCTCGGTTTCCAACCGAAGCCATGCATTCTGACTGTGATAAATTTGCATACTCACGAATCGGCGAGCATACCCTTTGCTTGAGTTGGTTGCAGGCTTATTCATTCTGGAAATGGCTCACCGAATAGGGGCTGCCAAATTTTCCTCAGGTCTCTTCCTTCGACAATTGGAACTCCTGCTTTGACAAAATCCTCAGCCCCTCTATTTGAGGCTGGATTGAAACCAATGAATCGTGACCCTGGAATCATCATCGAAAGGTCGGGGCCAGAGTCGCCAACGGAGACGATGTAGGCGGGGTCAATCGAGTTAATTTTCGCCAATTTTTCGACCATTGCACCCTTGTTATGAGAGTCAACCATTGTTTGCTTTGAACCCACCAACCAGCCTCCCTCATTCCATTCGAATCCATTCGCTGCCCAATCATCTACTTTCAGCATATTTGCAATTGAGCCGACCATTAGGTCGACGCCTGAAGATACGATTGCAACTAAAATGCCACGTTTTTGTAACACCTCGACGACTTCTCTGGCACCTGTCATTAGTTTGATTCCTGAATAACATCTCATGATATCATCACGATGAATTTCCGGTTGTACTTCTCGCCACATTCGGATATCATCCGAGACAAATTCAGCATCTGTAATTTCCTTGCGAAGGAACTTGGCAAGCATTTCGGAGTTCTCAGTTCCAAAATGGTCGTGTATATTCTGCCACGAAGAGTCGTTGTCGGCTAGTACCCCATCGCAATCGAAGGCCACCGCTTTGACGTCGTGCATGTTTGTGGTTGGGCAAAGTTAGGTGTTTAGATTCTGCGCGGCGATGGGTTGGTTATATTGCGACCTTATCTTTGGATGAGGATATGGGAGAAGGCGACTTAGCCATAAAGGTCAAAATGCTATTTTTTGGCCCGCTTGCAGAAGCGATGGGCGAGCGGGAAATTGAGGTCGCAATGCTTCAAGGATCCACAGCAAGGCAACTTATCGACCGGTTTCGGCTAACTCCAATGTTAGACTCGGGCTTGAGAGTCGCAATCGATGGTGTGGTCGGGGCAAATTTGGATGCGAGCCTCTCTGATGCTTCTGAAATCGTATTTCTGCCGCCGGTTTCTGGTGGATGAGGCAAAACCATCTCTATTGTGCCTACTTTGCCGAAGCCTTTGATAGAGGATAGCCGCACCTAAAGACGAGCAACATGGCATTAGGGTCAACTGAACTGATTATCATCGCGATATTGGCAATCTTCCTATTCGGCGCAAGGAGAATTCCAGAACTTGCTCGAAACATGGGTAGAGCCAAGGGTGAATTCCAAGCCGGTATCACTGAAGTAACCTCTCCCTCTACTGCTGAGGTAGACATGGACCGAGCCGGAGTTAGTGAAGAAGCAACTGGCGAAAGTGAGTAATCACCCTCTTCATTTCCTTCGCTTCAATCGTAATGTTGAGCCACAGTCGTGACAGTTTCCGTATTCGTTGGGTTCAGCATTGGTGGATTCTGAGGCCGCAACCTCAATTCCACAGCCAGAACATATCAGAACCCATGACCAAACCTCTCTGATCCCTACTTCGCTAACCGTTTGCCAAGGAATTTCCAGTGTAGTAGCGATGTTTTGCATGCGGTAATCATCAGTAACCAATATTGCCGACCTTTCCAATGCGAGTGAGATCAATGACAGGTCGGTTTCTGAAATTCCGCTAATGTCGCCGCTATCTTTGGCGGTAATGGCCACTTTATCCATCGATTCTTGACTTGGCTGACAATTTACTAGCCCTAGACTATCCAAGATAGCGGCCCTGTCTGGTGAAATGCGTTGTAATTCTTCCTCTTGATGCTGAACTATCATCCCGCCAGATAACTCCGAGATTGGCCAAGCAATCAGGGCAGCGGTATCGAGTACACGCGCCTCAGCCATAGTATGGGCTAGGCGAACCAACCTATCAGGGGTGGGGTAGAGTGGTTGCCTAGCGACATTGGGCGGCAACCTTCATCCCAAATCGGTTGGAGGCCGCGCCTGATGGACATCGTACCCCAAGACGTCGTCGACTCGGCAATTGAGTGGGCAGATGGTCTTGGATACCTTGGTCTTGCATTACTATCGGCTACCGAAGCTGCACTCCAACCTGTCCCTCCGGACCCTTTGGTTTGGGATATGATTCTAGATTCGGATAGTGGTTTTGTGGTGGCAGCAGTGGTTCTAGTCGCAACTTTTTCCAGCGTTCTTGGAGCACTTGTCGGATATGCAATAGGAATGTACGCAGGAGGTTGGCTACTCGAGAGATTTGTTTCTGAGTCAACTATTGCAAGGCTGAATGTACTTGTTGAAAGGTATGGTTCAGCTGGCATATTTATCGCTGCAGTATCCCCAATTCCATACAAGGCTCTAGCTTGGATCGCAGGTGCAGGTAGGATGGATTTGCGACTATTCGTTGCCGCAGGGCTTTTTGGCCGAGGTCTGCGCTTTGGGATTCCAGGTGCTCTTCTTGGATTGTATGGAGACACAATGTTGGATTCGTTGAATTGGATAACATTCAGTTTTGCGTCAATTCTAGGTCTTGTAATCGTAGTTCCTGCAGTCCGCTGGTGGAAAGGTCTGCTAGATGAGGAAGAATGAGACATTCTATTCTTGACAAACACTACACCCCACGCGTCTTATACCACACACGAAGCTCTGACTTTGTTATGGGAGGGGATACTGTGTGGTCTGCCCCCGCTTTTAGAGCCTCGATTGTAGCGGGCCTTTTCTTAGTCCTACTTTGTTCATTCTCTACTCCAGCAATTGCTGACACGGCCACCACGACCTCAGAGGCCACATGGGTAAGGGGCGAAGATGGAATGTGGATGCTAGAATCTTCGGAAACTGGTGGTCTAATCGTAGCTAACCCAATCCCCGGAGTGACCCTTCATCCAATCGCTGATGCCAAAGTGTTGTTGACTTATACGATGAATCAGGAAGGCATTTGGTCGATTCAAAGCGAAACTATCGTCGAATACCTCAATCCAGGTAACCAAGACCCAGAAACAACTGGTTCAGACAGCGATTCCTCTAGCACGGAGAAAACTATTCTTGTTCCAACAAATCTTCTCTCTCCCCTAATCGCGTTGATTGGTTCATTGTTCCTATTAGTAGGGTTAGTAGCCGGCGCAGACGAGCCCACAAGAGCCAGAGTCGTCGAGTCCTTGGGAAGATTCTCCGATCTATCGGTTACTGAGGGTCCCGGAACCCTAGCAGGAAACTATCAGCGTGGAAGAATCATCGGATTCCTAACCGCGCATCCAGGGTGTCATCTTTCAGGGATGATTCGGGCGCTTGAACTCGGTAACCATCAGGCTGTACATCACCTGAGGACTTTAGAACAAGAGAACAAGGTCTGGTGTCGTCGTGATGGACGCCTACTTCGATACTACACCAGCGAAGTAAATCGAGAGGCTGAATTGTCAGGTTTGCCTCGGCCAGTCGATGTCAAACAAATCTCCGACGTTGCATTGATGATCCTACGCACAATTGCCGAACAGACACCTGATTCACCATCCCCAACTCAAAGAGAATTAGCAAGCGAGTTGAAGACCAGCCAGCAACTGATTAGCCATCATCTCCTCAGGCTGGAAAATCAAGGTCTGATAAGTCGAGAAAGACGAGGATTGCGAACCCGCAGAATTCTCACTAGCGAAGGCGAGAAAGTTTGGGCTGGTTTACAATCTCCTTCTCTATGATTGGAGAATTTGAGAATTAATTCCATTCTTGACAAATCCTACAACCCACATCCCTCTAATAGCGTACGTGAGACGGTAGGATGATGATTCGAACAATGAACGCCTCAAACCGCCGCCGAACTCAGGTTGGACTTTTTCTCGTAATACTTATGCTATCCTCTGGGTGTATTGGAGCAGTAGATGATATTGCTGAGGTAGACAATGAGCCAATTCCTGTAACGGCTTCAATCGATTTAGAAGGTTCACCTACCACAACTACAGATTATGTTACAGCAGTAATTGAAGTCACGGAGGGCGAGGGGCCATTCATTGTCTCTTGGACTCTAAATGGAAATCTTGTACAATCCAGTTCTAGCCTAAGGTACGACGCTGGATTCATGACCGTTGGAACGCATCAACTAGATGCAAGAATCATCGATTCCAACGGTGGTGAAGTCGAGGCCGCAATCATCTTCACAATCGTCGAGGCAAACAGAGCACCACACATCGACCTCACTCTTCCAAAGAATGGTATCGCTGGCCTACCAATCGCATGGGAGGTTAATGCTGAGGATCCCGATGGTGATGAGATTACCATCACAGTAGACTTTGCTGATGGCACTTCTACAAGGAGTCAATCTGGAAACCATATTTGGGCTCATCCAGGTCAATACATAGTTGTAGCAACTGCTGAGGATAGCGATGGATTTGTTGCTTCTGTTCAAGAGGCAATACATATCGATAGAGCTGATGCTCCGCAATTATCTGTTGAGACAAATCCAAGTGGAGAGGGGAGAATTGCTCTGTACTTGAATACAGGAATAACCTTGGAAACAGATACCCACGATGAATTGGGTCCTGTAATTGTTAGAATCGACTATGGTGATGGCTACGTGATTGAACCAGCCGATTCGGAAGAAGAGTATCTCTACTCCGAAGAAGGAGTCTACACGATTACCGTAACAGCCTTCGGACCAACAGGAGTCACCGCTCAGCGACTTATCCATGTAGAGGTAGTATCGGTTTCCGATGATCTTGAGGCTGCTCAAATGCAAGAGGAGTTGGAAGGTGAAGCCGAACAACAGTTGGGGGAAGAGGTTGAGCAGGAACTCGACTCCGACGGCGACGGCACCGTGGATGATGTTACCAATGCTCAATCAGACGAAGAGTATGATTGGCGTTCCGACTTTGACCCCGACGGTGATGGCTACTACGACGATGACCAAGAAGTGGACGACTGGGTCACAACTGACGAAGAGTCGGTACGAGACGATGTTGGTGATGAAGAGGAAACCGATTCCATGCCAAATAGCCCTTTGATGTTAGAGAGCAACGTTAGAGAAGAGGGAGAAGAGCCGTCTGAGGACGAATTAGCACCTATACCTTCGGAATATGAGGCGAGGGCCGAGATAGTCGACCCTGTCTTCGATGAAGCATGGGGTGAAGTAGAAGATGCCTCGATGGAAGAAATGACCTATTCCCGTTCTATTTCCCAAGTAACTGCTACATGGTGGAATGACAGCTTCTGGGAGGATTGGGACAACGATGGTACTCCAGAGGTCCTCTGCCACAGAACCGTAGGGGTATACTGGTTCGACTCAGACGGCATTCCAGGGCCAGAGCGCATTATCCTAGTTCGCAATATACAATGCTCACACGACCGCGACGGCGACGGACAGGACGACGTTTTCTATACTCAATTTAGGGGGATGGATCTAGTCGACCAAAACTCAGATGGTATTCCTGAGCGACACGATGTCCTGACGCGAACCGTTTGGACTTGGGACAATGGTAGTTACGAGGATGTTAACATACACCTATTCGTACATGCTCGGACCGATGCGGACCAAGATGGAAATCTCGAGCGAAGAATCATTCTAGATCGAGACCGAAGGATGGTAGACCAAGGTATCGGCTTGGTATTGACCGCGTACTATTCTCACTCTCGATACATACACCGAATTGATGCTAACGACGATGGCACACCCGAGCGCTGGTTGGCCATAGACCACACCTCATGGGTTTGGGACCCTACAGAGGATGGCAACGCAGACCGACATCGTGACAATTTACGAGCTGTTGTAAAACGAGATACGAACTCAGACGGAAATATCGATGTATCCCGCGCACTGCAACAGACCACCGCCGAGTTCGACAATGACTCGAACGGTGTAGTTGAACTTCAATGGACTTGGAGAGCCGGGGTGCATAAGGTCGACACAGATCACGATGGAGATTTAGACTACACAGCCCGTATGCGTGGCTGGCATCAGCACTGGGATTGGGGACTGATGGAGTACCATATCCATAGATTCTCGCTGACTCGGATGGTCGACGATGATGCAGACGGAATTTTGGAGTGGAAACATAAAACCATACACATGTCGAACGCTACAGATTGGGACTTTGACCAACATCTAGAGCAGCGCGAATCGTATACAGCGACCCTAGTTTGGTGGGATGCAAACGAGGATGGATATGAGGAACATGTGTTCCGGAGAGTTAAGGAGACTTCGTATTTCGACCAACATGCTAACGGTTGGAACAACCAGAACGAGGAGATTCGTTCAATGGAGGTATGGCGAAACTCGTTGAGTCAACCCCGAGTAATTCGTGTAATGGTCGCTGAGTTGACTTCTTGGGACAACAACTCTGACGGCAATCCAGACACCTACTCATATCTGGCTAGGACTTGGCAGGCTACTGACACCGACTTTGATGGATTCCTCGACCGAAGAGTGTTCCACCGCCATTACATGACAGCGAAGGATGATAATGCAGACGGAAATGTCAACTACGCCTTGAACTCAAACATCTGGCACGCGAGAAACTTATCGCTATCGTCGACCGGAACCATAGATACTCTACAGGAGGCATACCTCTCGCACAGGGTGTTCGAGTGGAACATCAACCAGCAGGGACATGCATATCACACCAATAGCACTTGGGTAGGAGTCCATGTCGATTATGTCGCCGGAACCTCTCAGGCCATCACCGTGACGGTCATTACAATTGATTCTGACCAAGATGGTAACCCTGAGTCACAGACCATCACCAGTGGGGGAAGCAACAACCCTCCGTGACGAATTGTTATGTGTAGGTCGTGGCTCGGGCAGCCATACGCTCCTGTGGTGTAGTACGGTCCATCATTCCGGGTTTTCATCCCGGCGACCCGGGTTCAAATCCCGGCAGGAGCACCAATAAGTTGCTCTGAATAGCCGGTGATTATCGAGCAAGGCTCTCGACCATCGCATCAATTGTCTCTGGATTTGCTTCCTTGTTTCGACCAGATGTCAATGCCCTGCCCATAACATCTGCTCCAATGAATGAGAACATATGCCTCATTGCCATGATTACGTGAGCACCACCGCCGCCACTGTGAGTTGCTAGGCCCACCGGTTTACCGGTACACATCTTTCTGAAGTTCTGCCAGTCGCGGGAAAGCCAAGCGATGGCGTTGTTGAGGGTGGGAGGCATCGAACCATTGTACTCAGGAGCAACTACAATCCATGCATCTGCATTGATCATCTGTTGCGTAAGGTCAGAAACATCCACTGCTTGTTCGGGATCGGAAGAACGTGCTACTGTGAACATCGGCAAGTCCATTGCAGCTAAGTCTACAACATCTGCATGGTGTCCCTTGTCTCTTGCGACCCCTGCAAATCTCTCAGTCAATTCGAGGTTGGTTCCAGAGGTCGCGGTAATCATCAGGAATTTCGCCATGGCAGGCCGAGGGGCTATCCATACTTCAACCGAATGAATGCAATTAGTCTCAATCTACTTCTACAATTGAGATAGAAATCCCTCTTTTTGCGGCTAAATCGATTACTATCCTTGTCCATTTACTGGTTGGTGAAGGCATGGCTAAAATATGCGACGCACCATTCAGTATCTTTTCAGTCAGCGTATTGGGGGCCTCAATCCTACCTCGGTCTACAAGACTTCGCGTGGAATCACCCCATTCCTCTGTAAAGACAGCAATCGGAATGGAATTATTGTCAGCCCAACGCTCGGCCATATAGTCAACACCGCTAGCACCACCTACGATGATCATGTCTGGATAGCCATTCTCATCTATCCAAGATTCCACCGCCTCCTCGAAAATCATGAAGTCGTAGAACCTACTTGAGCCGACTATTGCCAGATTGATAATTTCGCCATCGAAGTTGAGATCTTGACTACCCAGCCGCTCCACTGTGTCCTGCCCAGACGCCCCTACCATAGCGGCCGGATGAGGGTATTAGACAATAAATGTCCGTAGGAAAGTTACGATTTCAGTTATTTTTCGCTTTTTTCTCCCTCATCAGACGACTGACTTGTTATTTCGTTTGTCCGTTTGTTTCAATCCTCTGGGCGCTATTTGATATCGGACCGTCCTTTCGAAATCACTGAGGAGGGACTATGGCTCTAGACATCGAGGCGATTCGCGCGAATTTCCCCATTCTAGACAGAGTCCTTCCAAACGGCAAGAAATTAGTCTATTTCGATAATGCCGCAACTTCACAAAAACCTCAGGTCGTAATCGATGCTATGACGAGATATTACGAGGAATACAACTCCAATGCACATCGTGCTAACCATACATTAGCGGATGAAGCAACAACAGCTCTGGAGGATGCCCGCAGCAAAATCTCTCGATACTTTGGAACCAGTCCTGAAAACATGATTTACACCAGTGGAGCAACTGAAGCAATCAACTTGGTCGCCTATGGTTGGGCTCGCTACAACCTCGAACGAGATGATGTGGTCGTAATTACTGAAATGGAGCACCACGCTGATATTGTACCTTGGCAGGAATTGAACAAGGAGAAGGGTGTAGAAGTCCGATATGTACCCATAAATTCGCGAACATTCACCCTCGATATGGATGCCTTTGAAGTTGCACTCGAGGGTGCAAAACTGGTTTGTGTGGTTCACACAAGCAATGTTCTGGGAATTCGCAATCCTGTTGAAGAAATCATCGCGAAGTCACATGCTGTAGGCGCTCGTGTGCTTCTTGACTGCGCTCAAGGAGCGCCGCATGAGAGGCTCTTCTTCGATAACATGGGTGCTGATTTCGTTGCCATTTCTGCTCATAAAATGGCTGGCCCAACCGGCATAGGTTGTATTCTGGTAAAGTCCGATGCAATGACAGAAATGGGGCCATTCATGACAGGAGGCTCAATGATTAGACGAGTTTCAACAGAAGGCACTACTTTCCAAGAAGGCCATGCAATGTTTGAAACCGGAACGCCTCGAATTGCAGAAGCCATCGGATGGGGTGCTGCGGTAGAGTGGCTAAGCCAATTCGATATGCGGGAAGTTCATGCACATATCCATGATGTCGCTTCTTGGACAGCGGACCAAATGCTTGAGATTCCAGGAATTCGAATCTTTGGAGATCCAAACCATCCCGATTCGAGCGGGGCGGTATCTTTCCTGCACGATTCAATTCAATCTCAAGACCTAGCAATTCTACTAGATGAAGGTGGATTTGCAGTTAGAACAGGCCACCACTGTGCTCAACCCCTAATGGACGCACTCGGCGTACCTTCGACAAATCGTGCTTCATTCTGGATTTACAACACTCTCGATGAGGCGCAGGCTTTCGTTGAGCACCTGAGATACGTCTGCGAGCGATTCGCTTGAGGTCGGCGAATTCGCTCGTCATATTGAATAGAACCAATCGCGAGGGTGGTTCATGGCGCAGAGACGATGGCCCGAGCATCTCGGCCCAGTTGTCGAGGAGTTTGAGGGCTGCTTCGATTCCATGGAGCGCTACGAGTTGCTGTTCGAGTACGCAAAGAAGCATCCAAGTCCACTACCTCCAGAAGAATGGAATGACGCAAACCAAGTCCACGGCTGCCAATCGAGAGCTCATGTCGAATGTATCCGAGATGAATCTGGAAAATTCCTCATGCGTGGCGGTGCTGATGCTCAGATTGTTCAAGGCTTGATGTCAGTAACCGCGATGGCAGTGAATGGTATGAATCCAGAGGAGGTTTCCACGATGTCTCCCGATTACGCCGATGCCATGGGAATTCGTAATTCTTTGACCCCAAGTCGAGCAAACGGGTTTTTGAATATGTTTGAGCGAGTCCGCTCTGAAGCCGAGAGGATGGTGTGATCATGGTCGACGAGACAGCGATTCGTGAGTCTCTCGTCGATGTTGAAGACCCTGAGATGAAGATTTCAGTAATTGATTTAGGATTAATTTACAATGTCAGAATCGATGGCCAGCACGCTGAAATCGATATGACACTGACAAGTCCTGGATGTCCAGTTGCACCTGAATTGATGGCTGCAGTGCATCGTGCAGCGCTAACTACAGAAGGAATAGACAGCGTTCATGTCAACCTAACCTTCTCTCCGCCTTGGGATCCGAAAATACACGCCACCGAAGATGGAAAGTTTGAGCTCGGTGTTTTCTGATTCTCAACCCAATCGCATTTCTGCGGCTCTAACCGTGTTGCTAATCAACATTGAGATGGTCATCGGGCCTACTCCACCCGGAACTGGAGTCATGTAACCGGCGACCTCCGATACGGAAGGGTCAACGTCTCCAGCAAGCCGACTTCCACTCTTTCGCGATTCGTCTACAATCCTATTGATTCCAACATCGATTACCGTTGCACCCGACTTTATCCAATCAGCCTGAACGGTAGCCGGTCTTCCAATCGCTGCAACCACTAGATCAGCGCTGCGACAAATATCCGCGATGTCTTCGGTACGAGAATGGGCGATTGTTACCGTGGCATCGATCCCTTTCTGTGCCAGCAGGAGAGCTAGCGGCATTCCCACAATGCGCGAGCGGCCGATGATCACGGCCTTCTTGCCTAGCAGGTCAATTTCGGCGTCTTTGATTATTTCCATAACGCCTGCAGGCGTGCAGGGAAGCAATCCATCTACCTGCCCCATCACCAATCTTCCAAGATTGGTCGGATGAAAGCCATCGACATCCTTTGCTGGGTCGATAGCCTCTGTTATGGCTAACTCGTCAGTGCCAGCGGGAGTGGGGCTCTGGATGAGTATTCCGTGGACTGAATCGTTTGCGTTCAGATCTGCCACAACCCGCATCAAATCTTCTTGAGATACATCGTTTGGGAGGTCGATACGCGTACTCTTGATTCCACATCTCTCACATGCGAGTTGTTTGTTTCTAACATATACATGACTTGCGGGGTTATCTCCAGCTAGTACCACAGCGAGGTGCGGCTCGACACCAGAATCCTTCAGTGCAGAAATCCGTTCAGGCAGCCGAGCCTCGATACGAAACGCAAGTGCCTTCCCATCTAGTATGACCGCGCTCACGAAGCAAGCCCCAAGAGCGTCGGCCTTGACCTTTTTCTGAGTGGCGGCCCGCTAAGGCCGGACCAATGGTAAATTTTGGAGCCCCAGGAGGGATTCGAACCCCCGGCCGTCTGATTACAAATCAGATGCTCTACCAGTCTGAGCTACTGAGGCAGTACCCCCCGCTGACTGCGCTCGATTCTTGAACCCTGCACCTAGAAGGCTAGCCGAAATAGGGCCAAGTTGAATGGCTATTAACCACTCCGAATATTGTTGACAACCGTGCCGAACTCAACATCCCACAGGAAATTGAACATGGTAATTGCCGCTTGGTCTTGCTTACTTCTTGGGGCAGGGATAGTTTTCGGTACAGCAGGAGATACCTTTGCCATCGCAATAGGCGCTCCTTTGTCTATTGCAGGTGCGATGTTGCTACTATTCGGATTGGGTATGCCAGGGGGAGCATCAGTTGACCCAGAGGAATTAGCTGCATGGGCTCCAGACGCTGTGAAAATGCCCGATGCAGGACGGGCAATGTATCGTGTCGATACTTCACTAGATCCTCCGATTAAGACCTCGATACTTTGTGGCAGATGTGGCCACTTAGAGTGGATTCAAGGAAGGAAACCAAGAGCCTATGATTGCATAGAATGCAATACCACCCTCTGGGTAGCAGAAGAGGAATGAGTGGGAATTTTCTAAGCAAGCATCAAAGCGAAGCGGCATCAGCGATAAGTTCGAGGTGAGGCGTTGAGTCTGGGAAATAACGAGCGCAGTATGCTTCGGGCAATGCTATCCAACGCCTCTCGTAACTGGACTCTTACTGAAATACTTGAGGCTACCGAATGGACCGACCAAGTCCACGTAGCCGGAGCAGGTCAAGCACTAAGCGAGGCCGGACTTGTGGAAATTAGCGAAACATCTTCTCGTAGAGTGGTGCTCGGTACTGAAGGTCAGAAAGCGGCTTCTGAGGGGCTGCTTGAGTCACGAATTTGGGATTGGTTGCAAATGTCAGAAGAATCTGAGCGAAATATGCAGGGATTGTTTTCAGTTGGGTTTGAGCGTCACGAAGCTGGACCCGGGGTTGGGCTTCTGAAATCTCTAGGAGTAAAGGTCGAATCAGGTTCATTTGTGTGGGATAATGAAGACACGGTCTCTGCGACGATAGCCTCGCGAACCTCCTTCATTCAAAGTCTGGCCGATTCGGGAGAGGATGCTGATTCTCTTGATTCATCTCTTATCGAGCATTTCCAAGGCAGAAAGGACTTGATCGAGATAGAAGAAAGCACCACAAGAAATTGGACTCTAACCAAGGCAGGTGTCGATACCAAAGTCGAGGATTTGCAGGAAGTTGAACAAATTGGAGAGATTACTCCTGAACTTCTGCAAGGAGAATCTTGGAGGGATGCGGAGTTCAAGCCATTCGATGTCAACGCCCCTGCGCCAATTCCAACCGGTGGTAGACCGCATCCGATGCAAGCACTAATCGAGAGAATCCGCTCCGTCTTCTTGGAGATGGGATTCTCGGAAATTGAAGGAGATTATGTTCAGTCAGCGGGCTGGAATATGGATGCTCTATTCATCCCTCAATCCCACCCTGCTAGGACTATGCAGGACACTTTCTACCTGAACAATCCAGAGAAGGTAGACGTCGCTCCAGAAATGCTCGATCTATGGGCAAAAGTCCACGAGCACGGGCACGATACAGGAAGCAAAGGTTGGGGGGTAGAATTAGACAAAGAAGAAGCGCAAACGGGCTTATTGTGGACTCACACGACTGTTAACACGGTTCGCCATATCGCTGAAAACCCACACGAACCGTGCAGAGTTTTCGGAATCGGTAGGGTGTTTAGACAGGAGACAATCGACCGCACACACCTCCCCGAATTCCATCAAATTGAGGGAATTATTCACGAGCCAGATGCAAATCTTCCAATGCTGATTTCCACCCTCAAAACCTTCTACGCAAAGATGGGCTATCCGGACGTTCGTGTGCGCCCAGCTTACTTCCCTTACACCGAGCCTTCTGTGGAAGTCGAAGTTTATTGGCGAGGCGAGTGGCTCGAGTTGGGTGGATCTGGAATCTTCAGGCCAGAGGTAACTGAACCACTCGGAACCGAATGGCCCGTCTGTGCATGGGGGATGGGTCTTGAAAGACTAGCAATGTTAGTCCTAGATCTGGATGATATTCGAGAATTGTACCAACCAGATCTAGAGCGTTTGTCTAAGATGCCAATCCTGTGATCGTTGGTGTTTCCTCGTCTTCCAGTGCTATTCATTGTCATTATTTTCTTCACTATTCACTGATTTTTCGACTACGTAGGTGACCACGACTCTATCTGTTGTGTAGATATTTATGCCACAATTTGCTTCCATTGAGATGGTCAGATTTTCTTCCAATTCTGAGAACTGAATAAAGAAATAACCATTTTCGTTTACTGGCACATTCAATCTAGATTCATCGATATCTGAATCTGACCATACAAATTCACACGATTGAATCGATGTATGGGACAAATTCCCACTTAGTATGGCATCCTCACCATACTCAATATTTGTTTCAAAATCATCGAGAACAATCTCTGTCACACCTTCCTCAGGATAGGAAATAGTGAACTGAGTATACCAGCGAGTCTCTTGGTCAAGGAAATCTCTTGCCAGCACGTTAAGGGAATGCTCTCCTGCATTTAGACCAGTAATATCGACTACAAATTTTCCATTTTCATCGAGGTATACATCTGGTAATTTTGCATTATTCAAAGATACTTCTAGGTATATGTCGTCAGTAGATTCGTCAGAAATAGTAACCGTGATTGTGGATACCTCGCCGATTAGGAAATCTCCCGGCTCTTCTCCATCGATGAAAGGAGGTTGATCAGAAACATCGGTTTCTACTCCAAGAAAGAACAGTCCAAGCAAGACGCTTCCAATCATCAAAAACGCCAATGTCAGGCTTCGGACCTGCTCCGACTCCATGCTACTACCCCACCCATATAGCGTAAAAAGTCAACTTGCACTTATCTCTCGTGCATCGTAGATGCACGTGTGTTATCAAAATTCACTCAGCGGCGAGATTTTGCAAATCCTCTACGAATAGGTCTAGATCCCAGGCGGTACCAGTCCATGCAAGCCTCTTCTTAAGTTGCTTATCGATAACAAATGTTACAGTCGAGTGACCGATTTCGTATTCTCCCAGTGCTTCTTCGTGAGCATTATTCTCTTCAGTCTCAGTAGTTCCTTCGGGAACGCAAGCCAAGTAATCTCCATTTGGGCGCTCGTAACCATCGTCACACATACAGTGAGCGCTACTGCCGTCTCCCATAACCCAGCCATGACCATTGCAATCTGCACCGACCGGAAGTAGTGATAGGTTTGAGCCGGATTCAACCCATGCTAAGTGGTCATCGTGAGTAGCGAATTGTTCTAGGTAGCCTTCGCTAGCTTCTTGCCATGCCCAAGAAGTGTGATTCCAATTCATTAATGTCCATCCGTTGGTAGAGAAATTCACATCTGCAGAATTTCTTGCTTTGTTGTCTAAATCTGCGACTGTGTCTGAAACTTCCAAATTTGAGTTCAGGTAGTCGACAATAGTTGTTTCATTGGCAGCATTGAGGAATACGACTCGATTCATCGCACCCTCAGGAGGTACGCTAGCCGCAATGTGTTCATTATCCACGATAACGTTCCACGACGAGTACACCTCCAACAAAGTACTCGGTCTTTCAGCGGTTAGGTGAGTCCAATTGTATCCCCTGGATTCGGTCCATTCGTAGAGATGTTCAACCGTATCCCGAGCCGGGTCAATTGTAACCGATACAAACACTACATCATCACTTACCTCACCTAGGTTCGTTTGAGCCCAATACATATTTGCTGAAATTGCAAGACAAATGTCAGGGCAACTTGTGTAGATGAACGCTACAACTACAACCTTGCCCTGCAAATCTGATAGGGTGAATTGTTCACCATGTTGGTCTAGTAAAGTGAAGTCAGGTGCATCCGGTGGGTCACGGTATTCGATGCCATTGAATTCGATATCATCTGCATTCTGTCCTAGACACCCAGACTGCATAATTGAGACCAGCAGTATTGCGAAAAATTTGCGACGCATGTTCATTCCCCAACTAGGTACAGAATGTCCTCAAGAACCATTTCGGCATTCCAATCGGTGTCCCCCCACCAAACTCTCTGATTGAAATTCTTGTCAACAATGATTGTTCCAGTGGTATGATCTACCCAGTAACTTAGTGGATGGTGCTTGACTGAAACATCGCTTTCCTCGGATTGTTGAGTTTCGACTCCACAACCATCGTCATCTACTTCTTCACCCTCAGGAGTATCCGCGCAGATATCAAAGCCGTCAGCCACTCCATCTCCATCTTGGTCGGAATCATAAGTTGTTAGCCCCACGTCAAAGTTGATCCAGACAGGTTCTAATTCTTCCAAACTGCCCGTTAGGTGTGGCCAATGGAATCCTCTCTCATCTGCATATTGTTTCAACACCGTGGAATTGTCCGTCCAAGGGTCCACAGTGATTGATAGAATCGCCACATCTTCTCCATACGAATCCCCAAGTTGCTCAGCGACATAGTGCAAGTTTGCGCTTACAATTGGGCAAATATCTGGACAACGGGTGAATAGGAAAGCGATTACGATAACTTTTCCTTCTAACTCGCTCAAGGCGTATGGCTCTCCATTTTCATCTAACAGAATGAAGTCCTCAACTGGGACTGCTGGCTTGATTTCCTCGCCATAAAATGGGCTTTCTTCTTCCCCCATGCATCCAGCGGATAACATGCTGAGGGTGACCAAAATCACCGATAGCGAGCGAACTCTATGTGTCATTCCTCTTCCGCCTCCATTAGTACATTATTCGAATCTTCTCTGCGAATGTTCCTGAGTATCCAGATACACGCAACTGCTCCAAAAGCGAGAATGGCGCCACTGAGCAAAATACTCTGTAACTCACCACCGTCATCGTCGGCATCAGCGGGTCTTTGACCGCCACCAGGAAGTAAGAAGCCACCTTCCGGCGGGCCGGTCTCAGTGTGATTATCCAATAGAACCGTGACTAGAACAGTATGCCATAGTGAGCCATTGTTGAATATCTGTATCTCCAATAGTATTGGATCATAGACTTCTGGGTCGAGCCAGAGGTAACATTCGTCTTCTGTACTCATCGAATCGCTAGGTCCAGCCTCGCATTGCCAATCAATGGTCCCATTTTTCCCATCTGCTGAAAATGAAAGAGTTCTGTTTCTATCACTTACTACGTTGTGGAAAATCAATGTGTCATTTTGCTGTACACTGGCTTCGTCTGGCTGAACTGATGAATTTCTCATGATAAATGAGAAGGTGTTAGCACCGTGTGCAGAAGCTATTGGTGCCATTAGAAGAATGGCTACAAATGCCAGCGCGATTCGAATGCGCATTCGTTTCACCTCATTCGTCAGATGCTTCGGCCGACCAAAGTGCAGGGTAATCGTATCTCGAATCATAGTCTTCGTCGAATTGTACGACGTAAACTCCACTCACCATTTCGGAAATGAAGACGAATCCACGAGGGTCGTATTGTAGACCCCAATCGAATGGAATCATACACGCAGCCCAGCAATCGGCCATGTCATAGCCCAGTTCATTCGTTGCGTTCTCAATCCAATCTGGACCTGCGGGCAAGTAGTATCCAATTGTGTGAGTTGGTGCTAGTTCAGTTATCGCTTGGAATCCTCGGTCAGGTTCAGGGTATCCGTTTTCCCAAACCAACTCGTCCCAGATATGCCCGTGATCAGTTGCCCAAGCTCCAGCGTGATAGTGAGTCCAGTAGACGTGTCCGTCGTGACCTGTGTCGCCATTGTGAGGGCTGTAGATGTAGCCGCCAGGAATGTAGTGCTGCGGGTGGCTGCTTCCATTCGCTAGAGTTCCTTCTCCAGGCAGCCTCCATTTTGAAACCAAGAATGGCTTTGTTGGATCGGTTGTATCGATTGTCCAAATGTAGCCGGTGTGATTTGCATTAGAGCCATACTCAGGGGCGATGTAGGTGTAGTGTCTCCAATTCTCTCCGTAGGTGGCGTCTGAAGGTCCACTACCACACTGTTCAGGCCATGTTTCCATCGATTCCATCTCACTAACTCCTGAGCAAATCAGGTAATCTTGGGGAACAGCGTAGTGGATGTTGTCGTTGCCTTGATTAGCATCTAACCAAACATCTGAGTCCATGTTAGCGTGTCCTCCACCATCTGGCCCATACCATCCATCGTCTGCGGTTGGGCAACCCAACCAGCGTCCGACCTCTGGTGGCCATGTAATTCCTAGAGGGTCGGCAATCGTAGGTGGGTTGCTGACATCCACCAAACGAAGGCCAGCGCCCCAGTAGGAAATCGCCAGCAATTTCTGCTTGGTGATTGGATGAATGAAGAATACATTGTCGTGATTAAAGATTGAGCCCCCACAGGTGGTGTGAGGCTCAGGGGTATATCCGCCCCAGCGTAGAATCTCGCGACTCGAGTTCTGCTGTTCTTGATTCTGATTTGGCAACCATGATTCTAGTCCGAGTGGAACATAGAATACCTGAGTTCCCTTGTAGAATGTTCCACTGCTTCCCTCTACCATCTCAGGATAAGGGTCAGCGCCGAATAGGAATAGGCTACACTCTTCTCTTGGGTCTAATGCACCACCCCAGTCACAATATACGTGCAGATCTTGGTTGTGGAAGCCTGCAGGTGGATTGTTCCATTCTGCGACCTTTACCGGACTCGACTTATCTCCAACGTAGATTACATCCAAGCGATTCATTCCGCTATTTGCATCATCGTCGTTAGGGATTGGGTCTAATTCGCTATTAGTAAGTTCGTGATTGATTAGAACCCAGTTGTTGTCAGCTGTGACCTTGATGTCGATAATTCTAGCAATCTCTGCGTAGTAAGTCGAGAGCAAAACAATGTTGTTTGGATTTGAGATGTCCAATATCTCGAATTGGTTGTAACTTGAGACGTAAGCAAAGCACCCTCCGCTACCATCTCCATAAATCTCACAGTCCTCATCGAAATTTCCTTCGATTGAGATTTCGGAATTATCACCAGGTGTAGGTCCTACGTTCTTGTATTCCTCAAGACAGGGGCGCCCCATTGTGTCATCCAATTCTGCCGGTGGCTTGACATTTCCATCGCAGTTTAGATTGTGGTAATCTATCAATTTAGCATTAGGCGTTGCAAGTCTGTGAGCCAACAAATCGTTGTGTGAATGGTTCTCATCTTCTATTTCCATTACAGGATCAATCCATTCCCAATCATCAGAGCCATCAGCATCTGGCTTGAAGACTGCAATACAGCCACTTAGAGGTGCAGCAATCATTAAGAAAGTCATTAAAATAAGGGGGGCCGAATAACTCCGTGTCATGTTCACACCACAGGCTGTGATTTCGGCGGCATTCCTCAAGCAATTGAATGCAACGGTCGATAGCGCCCTCTAAAAGAGGGCGATTATGCGAGGAATTATACCTCTAATTATGTTTCAAGAGGCATTCCGTAAGGGGCATCAATATCGAGCTGAACGATGTATAATCCAGTTGTAATGCAAGACAAATAGGTGTATCCTTCGTGATATTCCGCAGCCCAGAGGAATGGAGTCCATCCAAAGTCGTAATACGAGCTATCCAAAGGAACTCCATCTTCACCGTGAGGTAAATGGTAGCCAATCGTCGCTTCCATATGTGCAACCGAGCGGTTCTTTCCTTCCTCCAGTCCAAGAACCATGAGTGTTTCAATATCGACGACCCAAAGTCCAGCGTGGTAACTCGAGAGATATATTCGACCATCCCAAGCTCCACCATGGCTATGGTCGGGGAAACCTGGCAGACCAGTTTGGAAGATTTCGTGGTCAGCATTGTGTGGGCTGAATAACAACCACTCTTCTCCGGATGGAATAAAATGATCCTCAGCAAAGGGTATCTCGTATCCCTGAATTAACTTAGGCATGAATGTAACTTTTCCATTCAAGACCTCGTAATCGGTGGTATCCAATAGGTATCCCATACCAGTTCCAATTTCAGTAGATAGAACCTCGGTAGCCAAGAAAGTCATGTGCATCTTTCCGGTGGGGTAACCGAGGTGGCTTGCATCAATCATCTTGTCAATAGGTTCGGCGTAGTGAATGTAGGAGGCACGTCCTCCGTTCTCGTTGCTCGTGCACCCACAGTCCATCTCACCATCGCCGTCTAGATCAGCGAATTCCATCCAAGCCCCAACTTCAGGTGCTCTCCAAGTGCAACCGGCTTGAGTGCCTCCAGATAGGCGACACAGTGAGCTGTACCAGAGATACTGTTCTGGGCTGTTTTGTGGGTGAGGTACATCACTGACATCGAAGATCCTCAAACCAGCTTCCCAATATGCCCCATAGACATAGGTTCGACCAAAGCGAGGGTCGTTCTGATCCTCACCTGGCCAAGTTTGGACTGTCATATCGTGAATGTAAATCCAACCGCCGAGAGTAGTCTCCCAACTGACTTCGGCTTCGCCGACCTTGACGATTCTTGGCAAATCCCCCCAGAGTCCGAAGTTGAGGTGGGCGACGGTGATTCCACCACAGGCATCACCTTGGCCAACGTCGCATTGTTCGTAATCTGGATTAGCGACGAAGATGTACCATTCGCCATCGATCATGTGAGTGTAGAGATTGTGAGGCCCACTGGGGTGGTCGGCGTCGTACCATGAGTCGACCCAAGTGGGGTCAGTCTTGTCTGTTACATCGACAAGAGTAACAGTTACCTGTGCAGGGTCGCCCCACTGGCCAACATTCGGGTCTGCATTCCCTGCGTCGACTAATTGGTTCTGGACTATGACGTATTCACGACCGTTGTACTCGAGATATTTGACATCTAGAACCTGTGTGTTAGGGTCGATGTAAACTCCAGTAACTGTGGTATTTGCGGGATTAGTGACATCGACGATATGCATTTCAGACCATCCGGCGATGTATGCATAGGTCTTACCGTCGGGGGAATCAGCAACCTGCACCTCGGCATTGCCCGGTGCAGTAAGTTCGTTGAAGGAAACCGGTTGGATGTTATCGGTGTAGAATATGTGCTGGCTTGCGTTTCTATGATCATGCTCCTCCTCATATTGAATCAGTGGATCAATCATCGAGGATGGTCCATCTGAGTCAAGCGAGTCAGCATTATCTAGCATAATGATTGCTACTCCTCCAATTAGCAGAGTCACTGCCAATCCCACCGCGATAAGTAGCCGCTCGGTGTCCATCATTCGCTCCACCATCCAGTCATGTTGAAGTCTTTGCCGCAATACGAGATGATGTGAAGCGCACTGGCTGGTTGTTATTGACCATGGTATTGGGGCTTCTAGCAACACCTATGGCAATGGCCCACGACCAGAAGGAATACACGGTTATTCTTGGCTCGCAAGGGGCGACACCCTCCTCAATCGATGATGGAATACTAGTCGAAACAGATTCGATTTTCTTTCGTAATCATGATTCTAGAACTAATGCTAGCCACCGAATTCTAATCGATGCGGACGCGGATGGTGCATTCCAAGGGGTAGACGACTTTGATACCGGCTGGATGGAAACATCTTGTGAATTGAATGAGACAGGTCACAAAGTCGACGATAGTTGTCAGACTTCGGCCACTGTTTTGCTTGCACCTGAGAATGGTTTGCTACCAGGAAACATCTCGATGATGCACCAATTGGCAATAGACGGAACGGTAACCGATACACCGTTCTATGCTGTTTTCTCAATTGACGATCATAGCCAGCAAACAACTCCCAATCCGACCGCTCCAGAGACACAGACTGAAGGTGATGATTCTGAGTCTCTTCTTAGGGGGATTGCAGTGATTGCGGCAGGAGTTTCGATATTATTAGCGTCACGCTTGATTTCTCCCAGAAGCAATAACTGAGGCTCACTTTCTTACGGTCGAACTCAAGAACCCCTGTTTGGTCGGCAGGCCTACGGGGCGCTTAGCTCAGCTTGGAAGAGCACCTGGTTTGCAACCAGGGGGCCGGGGGTTCAAATCCCCCAGCGTCCACCATTAAACCTGTATTGGCGGTGCAAGCTGATTGAGAATCTTCAGCAGACCACGGAGTGTTACTTCACTGATTCCAGAGACCTTGCAAACCTCGCTTTGAGTGCGAGGAGAGGTACTCTCTTGCGAGACCCGGTAGAGAATCACTCCAGCAATTCCAGAAGGCTTCTTTCCTTGCCAAGACAAGTCTTCTCCAACCCTCTTCCACATATCTCGAGCCGCACCAAGAACTACAGGAGGTAGTTGCAGGTCGGAATGGAACTTCTCGAAGTATTCATCAGGTCCTGTGATGTGATGTGTACCCAGGTTTCGGGCAACAAGTCGGATAGTCCTCTTGAGTTCCTTTCGTTCAACCTCGGTTCGCATATCGAATGCCTCTGCAATATCCTCTATTTTCCTTGGAATTCTTGCTTCGCGCGCAGCGATGTAAACACAAGCCGCAGATACACCACGGATACTGCGACCAGTCACCAATCCGCGCTCGACAGAGTGCCGGTATAGTGACGCGGCTTGCTGCCCAATCTGAGGAGGGAGATCCCCACGATCTCGAATGAACTGCATGGCAGTTGTTAGATTGCGAGCACGCGAGTCCCTTGTCTTGCTTCGTTGGTCGATACGCTGGCGCCTTCTCCAATCACGAGCAGCCTTTCCAGTCATACCATGGCGCTTTGCAGCACCAGAAGTCAAGTCAACTCTACTAATTTCAGTTGACAGACCTTTGTCGGAAATAGTGAGTGTTGTAGGTGCACCAACTCTACTGCGGTCTGCGCCATCGGAGTGATTTACCCACTCTGCACCTGGATCAATCATATTCTGAGCTGCAACGAATCCACAGACCGCACAACTGGTTTCACCGCGTACTACGTCTGTGTCCCATTCATCACTTCCACAGACCTCACAAGCACCCGATACAATCTCAGTATTCCTAGCCCGTGAAGGGCGTACACCGCTTACAAACGGTTTTTTCCTCTTTGCGTCTCTCATAGTACTCTTCTCCTTGCTGTGGTGGCTCTTAGTGCGTCGTTCACTCATGTTAACTCTTGGTTGTATAGTGGAGCCTACTACTTATAAAACTTTGTCTATTTTGTTCGGCTGAAATTATCTGAAATAGGCCTATTGCTCGCATATTTGCCAACAGAGAGATTCTTGCACCTATCGCTGCCGCAAGAGGGCGTGTCAGAGGGTGTGCCGGTGCGTACTGAGTTGTATGATTGCCATCTAGAGGCCGAGGCAAAGATAGTGGATTTCCACGGCTTTGAACTGCCAATTTGGTATACCTCCATTCAAGAGGAACATCTTGCTTGCAGATCTGCAGCAGGAATGTTCGATGTTTCACACATGGGCTTCTTATCCTTCCAAGGCGACAAGGTTAGGGAATGGCTTGAGAGTATATCAACTCAGAAAGTTTCATCATTTGTCTCCGGTAGGTGTGGCTACACCCATTTCCTTGATCATGATGGCCGAATCATCGATGATATGATCTTCGCAGTAAAGTCAGATGATTGTGTTCTAGGTGTCCCTAATGCTTCGATGGTTTCAACCATGTTGGATTGGTTGAGTGGCTTGTTGCCAGAAGATGGCACGGTCAGAATTGAGGACCTTTCAAATGAGACCTGTATTATCGCCATTCAAGGTCCAAACTCTGGCGATATTCTTTCTGCTGCATTAGGAGAGTCTAACAGAATTGGACGATTCAAGTGTCACGAAATTGCTTCAAACGATGCTGGAATAAACGGATGGATTCAGGGCACTGGCTACACCGGTGAAAGTGGAGCTGAGATTTTCGTATCGAATGATCAAGCTGCTTTGCTTTGGAATCTACTTCTGGAGGTCGGCCAGCCTCATGGTTTAGTGCCGGTTGGCTTGGGCGCTAGAGACACTCTTAGGTTAGAGAAGGGCTACCTATTATCTGGCCAAGACTTCCTTTGGCCTGGCCTTGGATTAGATGCTAATGAGTCGTTGCCCACCGGCTTCCTGGCTCGCGATACGGCTGAGACAGCGGTTCCATTCGGACTAGATTTAGATCACGAATTCGTTGGTCGAAGCCGAGTCTTATCCTCACATGAATCTGGAGTTAGGTGGCATGGCCTTCGCTGTCTTGAAAGAGGTCCAGCACCTCGTTTGGGTCATGCTGTAAAAGCATCAGACGAGGACGACTCTGCAATCTTAGGATACGTAACAAGTGGCTGCCCATCCCCTTCTCTTTCGCGAACAGGAATTGCAATGGCCTACCTTGAGAATATTGAAATTGGCGCTGAGGTTTGGATACAAGCTAGCCCAAGAAGGCGAGTAAAGGCAGAAGTAGTTAGACCTCCATTCGTCTGATTAGTATTGAATTCTCACAGGGAATTTACCTACGCGCCGGCGTAATGCTCATGACCGAGCGTGAGGAGCAGGGATTGAGGCAGGCGTATGAGCGCGAGATTTGAAGCGATTGCACTGAAGAAATTGCAGGAGATTATTCACGATAGAGGGATTAGTGCTGAAGCAATATTCTCAAAGTTCGACAACAATGGTGATGGCTCCCTTGACGTTGAGGAATTCAAGCGCGCAGTTGCATCAATTACCGGACAAAACGCTCCAGATGCAATCATCAGAGCGGTATTCTCTGCCCTAGACAGCGATGGCAATCAAGGGCTGGACCTCGCCGAGTTAATTGCCTTGGTAGAGGGAGGGCAAGCCCCTGCGGTCTCTGGTGAAGTGACCGAAATCGAGATTTCTGATCACACGAATTCAAACTTCAATGGTGTATATTACAAGCAAGATAATCCAATCAATGGTAATCCTAGTTTTAGCAAGCCAAAAGGTCAAACATTGTATTTCTATGATATGTCTGATGGTGGTGCAAAGTCTTGGAGTTTACATTCAAACCGTGTAGATGGCTCTGAGGATCTTTACGACGGTGGTTGGACTAGACCTCCTTCTTCGGGTGGAATTCCCTTGGGAACACGCCGTTGGGTTGGAGTTGGTATGCTAACCATCAATGCAGTTGGTGTGCGTTCTAGTCCGAACGTCCAAGAAGCAAAAAACGAGGATACACAAGAAATTCGAATTGAACTAGAGAAAGGCGTCTTCATGTCAACTGAATCTATTCAAGTCAATTTCACCACTCCAACCTTAGCTGCAGATTCGTGGCTAGGCATTGTTCCCGCTGACACTGAACATAGAGATTCAACCGCAAATCTACACAACCGTGTTTCGTATCTAGACATGGAAGGTCAATCTATTGGAACACATAATTTCGAAAATCCAGGGGTAGGGGATTGGACATTTAGATTGAATAATGAATCGGAGGAAATTGCCTATGTTGAGTTCAGTGTTGAAGCGGCAGAGACCGAAGTTACTCCTCCGGCTACTGTCGAAGATTTCTCCTCTGAGCATACCGTTGAACCTGCTTCTGAGGACGGTCTATATTCGGTGGATAGGATGATGTCCGACCTCGGTCCAAACTTTACCAACGATCTTGAAAACTTGCTTTCTAATCCTAACCAAAGCCTCGATGAGGCTAGGGCTGCAGCCGATGAAATGGCTGAAGCTGAGATAGAGGAATTACCATTCTTATTCCGCGCTCCCGCTAGGAGGATTTGGGATACTAATGCCGACTCCATTCTTGCGAAAATTGTCGAAAATCTCCCTCCGCCTGAAGATTTAGCGAAAGCTGCTGCCCTCGCTAGTGTAGTCGGAGTTGGAGCCGCTACAGTGGCCGCACAAGCTGGCCTTGATGCGCAATCACCGCAAGAGGCAGTTGTTGGCGCAGTTGTGAATACGGTGGTTGACCATGCCGCAGAAGCGGTTTTGGAAACAGTTACCCCCATCGAAGAAGACCCTATTTCAGAGGTCAAAACCCAAGAACATCCAGAACCAGAGTCTATCGCAGAAGTAAGTGGACTCGACCTGGCTCAAGTTGCTGCAGCATTGAACGAATCAAGGTACCTAAATGACCAGATTCAAATTATCGAATCGGCTAAGGGCCAGACAGCTTTTGCATCTGTACGAGTTGAGAAGATTGAACGCACATTCTCAATCGGAATCGAAGACGAATATCGAGGAGGTAAGACGATTATTGGCAGCATCGAAGGAGTGGGTGATGTAGAGGTGCACCTCAAGCCATCCGCTGAAATAAGTGAGTTGCGGCCTAATCATAATTCTGCACTAGAGCTCTCCGTTCACAAGTGGAATGGAATTCGAAAGAGACTGGAACTTTACGCTCAGTGACCAGCGAATTCGAAAGCTTCCTCAAGCATTTCTTCCAGACTAATTTGTGGAGCAAATCCCAATCTCATCTCAAGGTCTCTTGCGTCTACTATTCCAAACACTTCTTGCGATTCATCTTGGCCATATTCTGACTCGCATCCAGTCTTTTGGTTGTAAATCGCCGCTAGGTCGCTCATACTAATCGCCTTACCAGAACCAACAGAAATACTCTCTCGGGTAGGAGGCGGGTTTTCCAGAACAGCACCGATTATCGCCACGAGATCTTGAACGTGCACAAAGTCCTTGACATCCGAACCATCACCAGGGATGTTTACCCAACCCATCATGCATTCCATCGCCCAACGGTGGATTAATCCATTACCCTCTGAACCATCCAGCAATACACCCTGTACATTCGAGGCACGGATTATGCTAACTGGCCTCTCAGCTTGGGCTCGCTCAAGCGCCATTTCTTCCATCCATAACTGACCTTCAGCCGCAGTGTCCCTTGGAGCAAGTGTGGAATCATGTCCGTAATACGGCTCATCTGGTTTCCACTGTGGATGAACTCTGAGGGTTCCAACGATGATTAGGTGCAACCCACCGTGACGGTCGACAGCATCTAGAATCGGTCGCGATTGTTCACGCATACGAAGTAGAGTTTCCCGGTCATTTCTACCCAAAGTGGAGTCAGCTGGCTTAGAATTAATGTGTACGATGGCGGTGCAGGATGTAAGCAGAGCATCGAGTGTAATTGGATCTTTCATGGCCTCCGGAGGAATCTCCACCGCTGAGTCGCCAAGCATCTCCATAACATAAGGAGCGACGAAGCGATCGGGGGCACTCACTGCGACCTTCATTGCAACACCAATCCCTGACCTTCTTCTTAAACCTAAGAGTGTGTCGGTAATAGGTGTTTGATTTGTACGACGAACCATTGAAGCACTCGCAGCAATTCAGCACCATCGCCTAAGGGCTATAGGTGAGTGTAGATGGACCAATTACCGAATCTAGGAAGGGAGCAAGAGATGCTCGATTCGATGGGCCTAAAGTCGATTGACGACTTGTTTTCAGACATCCCCGAGGAGGTCTGTAGAAGCGACCCACTTCCCTTACGTGGGCCACAATCAGAAGAGGAAATTTGGTCCGATGCACAACGCTTGCTGAGCGTAAATATCGATCTTGATTCACGACCCTCTTTCCTTTCTGCAGGTTTGGCCCGAAACTTCGTCCCAACAATGGTCTCCATGCTCGCCACACGCGGTGAGTTTCTAACGTCTTACACGCCCTACCAACCAGAGGTTAGCCAAGGTATGCTACAGGCGATGTGGGAATTCCAAACCATGGTGTCAGAATTGGTCGGTTTACCGGTGTCAAACGTCTCGATGTATGATGCCAGCACAGCTGCCGCAGAAGCCATAACCTGTGCAGTTCGGGTCAAGGGTCGCAAGGCCACTCAGAAAGGAGTCGTTTACGTCTCGCAATTTGTTCCTCCACACCGATTGTCGGTAATCGAGAATTACACCAAAGGTGTAGGCATCGAATTGCGCACCCTCGAACACAATATGGATGGTAGAGTCAACCTCGAAGCCGCGGCTGCTGCTGCCGGTTCTTGCGCCGTTTATGTCGAGCAGCCAAACGCCTTCGGCGAGCTTGATGAAGGAATCACCCAATTGAAGCAAATCATAGGTGAAAAAACTGCCCTAATCGTTGGCGTCGATGCAGTATCACTTGGCATAGTTGAGGCACCAGGGAATTACGGTGCAGATATCGTAGTTGGCGAAGGTCAACCATTTGGAATCGGTCCTACTGCTGGAGGTCCAATCTACGGTCTTTTTGCTTGTAAGAAGGACTACCTTCGAATGATGCCAGGTAGAATTGTAGGCAAGACGTTAGATGAGGATGGAAAGGATGCATTTACGCTGACCCTTTCCACTCGAGAACAGCACATTCGCCGCCATCGAGCCACCTCCAACATCTGCTCCAATGAGACTCTCATCGCCCTGATGGGTGCTATGCACATGGCCCTGCTTGGTCCAGAAGGTTTGGAGAAACTAGCACTTCGAGTGGCGGCAACAACCGAAGCCACCAAGCAAGCGGTCACCTCCATATCTAGAGTAGAATTAGTCGACCCAGAAACCCCTAACTTTCGTGAGTTTGCTGTCAAGTTACCAGGTGATGCGGCAGATGCTGTCGCTCACATGGATGCAGCCGGAGTTCTCGGTGGATTCCCGATGGGAGAATGGTGGGATTCGATGTCTTCCTGCCTTTTAATCGGCTGCGATGAGAGAACCAGCCAGTCAGATATCGATGCACTTCTAGTTGCTCTAAGTTCTTGGGTAGAGGAGGTGTCTGCATGAGCGATATCTTCCAGTTTAACGGAGCAGAGGGATCGGGATGGTCTCAGCCAGAACCGATGATTGATGGCGCAACCGATACGATTCCAAGTTTGCTACGCCGAAGCATCCTACCGCGTTGGCCACGAGCCAGCGAGCCGGAATTGGTTCGGCACTATACTTGGCTTTCACACCGCAACTTCGGAATAGATACGGGATTCTATCCACTAGGCTCCTGCACGATGAAGCACAATCCAAGAATTAACGAGAGGATTATTCAGTTGCCAGGAATCGATCGAATACATCCTTTACAACCTGAACACCAAATCCAGGGTTTACTATCAATCTTCTATGAGATGCAGGAGATGTTGGAAATATGCGCCGGAATGGACCAAGTTACCCTGCAACCGGTCGCCGGGGCTCAAGGTGAATTCGCAGCGATTAGATGCATTCAGGAATACCATAGCTCAAATGGTGAAAGCCATCGAGACAAGGTGATTGTTCCTGATTCAGCACATGGGACAAATCCAGCATCGGCTGCGATGTGTGGTTACGAGATTGTCGAGATTCCAAGCGGAGAAGATGGTCGCCTAAACCTCGATGCACTGAGCGCCGCAGTCGGAGACGATACCGCGGCGATGATGATTACCAATCCAAGTACCCTCGGCATCTTTGAGCCAGAGATTGTCGAGGCGGCAGAGATTGTTCACGCCGCTGGCGGACAAATGTACTACGACGGCGCCAACTTCAATGCGATTCTAGGAAAGACCGACCCAGGCAGGATGGGATTCGACGCTGTTCACTACAATCTGCACAAGACATTCAGTCAACCACACGGCGGTGGCGGTCCAGGAAGCGGCCCAATCGGAGTCAAGGCTCATCTTGCAGACTTCCTTCCATCCCCGCTCGTTGACCGTGAAGCCGCAGAAGACGATGGGTCTACAGGAGATGGCTACCGCTACTTCTGGCGAAAACCTGCTAAATCGATAGGTAAGGTACAGCAGTGGCATGGTAATGCAGGCGCAGTCGTCCGAGCTTGGGCCTACTACCGTCGCTATGGCAGAGAATTAGAATTGATGAGCGAGCATGCCGTTCTGAATGCAAATTATCTACGACATCAAATCATGAATCCAGATTCAGATAAGCACGATTCAATTCACTCAATGCCGCTTGACGGCGCCCCCGCCGACGTCGTCAAGCACGAATTCACCCTGAGTATGATGCCGGTAAAGGAAACCACAGGAGTTACAGGAAAGGATGTTGCGAAACGCCTACTGGACTACGGATACATGTCACCTACGCTCTATTTCCCAATGATTGTACCAGAATGTTTGATGATCGAGCCAACCGAGACAGAAAGCCGTGAGGTTCTCGACAAATTTGCAGAAGATTTCCTAACCATACTTTCGGAAGACCCCGAAGTGGTTCAAACAGCACCTCACAATACCGATGTCAGACGTGTAGACGAGGTGCTGGCGGCAAGAAGTCTAGTTTTACGCAAAGAATTAGACGAATGATTGAGTTCGGAGATTTCAATCGGCGCGAACCAAATATGAGCGACCCGACGCGATAGCCGTGCAAGCCACTCGCGACTCAGATTGGCTGAGGGGTGAATCCTCTTGGTATCCTGCAAGTGAGTCGACTCCTGCACATTTGACCGGAGAAGAAAGCCCAGGTGGAAATTGGGAGCTTGCCTCAACCTCAGAGGTTGGTAGAGGTTGGATGAGACAGAGACTGAAACCTCTAGGCCCAAGAATCCTCTTCACAACCGCCTGGGCACCCTTTTTCCTAGTCGCTGCAGCCGCTCCGTTGGCCTTTCCAGGAAGAACTTCCGATGACCAAATGGTGGCAATATCGCTATTCCTGATTAGTTGGTTGCTGCTTTTTATCTCAGTGATGAATTTGAGAGATGGGTTACCAAATCGAGTTGAGGGGATTATGATAAAATTCTATCCTTTTGATATCGGATTAATCCTCATCGCCTCGCTAATTTTCCCATTACACGTCATGCTCGATAGTCGGATTGGTTGGCTCTCGTTCATTCTCTTCGCCATCGCTCAGTATAGAACAATCCAGAACATAATTTCAGCGGTCGGTCAGAACTCTGCCCGCTGGCTACTGCCAATCAATCCCGAAGATTACTCCAAGGAGGTATTATCTGAGGACTGGATTGGAGTTTCGAATAACTTCCGAAATGGGCCACTTGCAGAATGGAGTGGCCCATTACCAAATTACGCTGCAGATCTAGTCGGAGTTACCCGTGGAGAATCTTGTTTCGTAGCCTTCACCCTCAAACATCAACATCGAGGAGGGGCTCTGCATGATGCATTCTCAGACACATTTGTTGCAGACTCTCGCTTCGCCTCTCTTCTCGCCTCGCCACCATTGGTGATTGCTGGCGAGGCATGGCCAGACAGATTCCTCGGCTTAAGCGATGCCTGAATTTAGCAGCCTTTGCATTCGGCAGGCATTTTAACTGACCGTTATGCGCTGGAGCATGGACATCTGTGTCGTTCTCGGCTCCAAGTCAGATATGCCAATTGCTGAGAAGTGTAGAAGTGTGTTAGACAAGTTCAAGGTCACTTACCAAATACGAGTTGCCTCTGCTCATCGTGCCCCCAAATATCTAGAGCGAATTATCGAGAAAGCAGAGGCTGACGGATGTCAGATTTTCATCGGAATGGCTGGTGTTGCAGCAGCTCTCCCAGGGGTTATCGCCTCGATGACAAATAAGCCAGTAATTGGCGTACCAGTCGGCGGAAAGGTACCGCTCGACTCCCTACTCTCAATCGTCCAAATGCCACCTGGCATGCCGGTTGCAACAGTGGGAGTCGACCGTGGAGACAACGCCGGTGCACTTGCGGTGCAGATTCTTGCCACTTCCAATGATTCACTAGCAGCAGCCTATGTTGATTACAGGGCGGCAATGACTGCCAAAGTCATCTCGGTTGAGGAGTCGATTCAGGGGTGAAGTCATTGATGAACACCCAGATGCTGGTCAATGAGGCCATCGAAGCACTGGAATCTCAAATTGACGATACAGCGATTATCGC
>JAKURL010000005.1 GCA_022449345.1 Candidatus Thalassarchaeum sp.
AGAAATCTTCTTTCCTTAGCGAAGGTGATGGTATGTGTTGCGAAAAATGTCATACCGTAATGAAATACTACCCTAAGGTGGTAATTGCACACAAAACACACCCTGATGCTTCAACAGTAGGTCACCGATTGCCGAGAGCACTCGGAGGTAAGAACGGGGGGGGTTGGATTCAACATGAGTGTAAATTGTGTAATGGCGCTCATGGAAATGTTCTCGCTGAATTAATCCAAAAATATGGGGATAATGTGCACGATGTTCCTTTCTTTGTGTTGTTGAAATTCGTAATTTACAGTATAGGGGAATTTAATGACTCGAAGATTAGATATTTTTCCAAAAACTTTGAATCAGAATATCAACGACATCTTCAGGCGTTACGAAAGAAAGCAGCTATCGAGAAGGTCGCGAGCGAAAAACGGAGGAGGGAGGCGCAGCGTGTCTCGCGGGCTCAGGCTATCATTGACGAGGCTAGGAGGCGGGATGGCTTGATTGGAACTACTACAGCAAGGTCGGCAAGATGTTGAGGTTGAACCAAATCAACCCTACAAAAATTGAAACCCAGACCCAATAAACTACGTTTGACCAAGTTTTGACTTTCTTTCCATCAAGTGGTCCGAATGGAATCATGTTGAATGCTCCAAGACCCACATTGCCCCAGCACCAGAGGGAAAGCAATCCTCTTTCTTTCCCATTAATCATAGAAGTGAATTCTGTGGTTTCAAGTCCGAGGGCTATCAAACCGATTCCAACTCCCCACATCATAATATTACTCAGTGGCCCTGCTAGAGCAATTTTGCCAAATTGTTCCTTGGTTGTTTTACCCATCACCATAACTGCCCCGGGAGCCATGAAAACCACCCCAAGTAAAGCCGCGAGAATAATGCCAAACCTTAGCCCGCCAGGTGATGCTCTAAATTCGGCCCAACAACCATAGTGGCGGGCTGATACCTTGTGAGCCATCTCATGAACGATGAACGCAGGGGCTATTGGAATCATCCAAAATATTCCGCCAATGATAAATTCGCTCGGAGAATTAAGTGCTCCAAATATCCCGCCTACAGACATAAATGCTAGAGCAAGAGAGAAGGCAAGTGTTGCCTGAGTAAGGTGCTCAATTTCAATCTTGGAAAAGTGCCAGATGGAGCCCTTGTGAATGTAGACTCTACGCGGTTTTGGCTCCTCGCCAAAAACTTGGAAGAATGGCTTTCCTCCGCCCCCCTCACTAGCGAAAACAACCCTGACATGGGGCTGTCGCCAATTGCCATCATCCCGAGCACGAGTGTGACTTCCGGGGGAGTGGGGACGATCGAACGGATCGTCTTCCAAGCGCGAGGCGCGAGGGTCTCTCTCCGCTGCCATTGGTTAACACACTCGCTTCGTCTCGTTTGAAGGCTCGTTCTAATCAATCCTCATCGAGTAATTCGCCAACCTCTGCCATCAAGTCTTCCCAACTCGGAACATCTGGTCTTTCGGCCGAACCAAACATTTCCAGCATCTCTTCTCTTTCCTCGGCATCAGGAGCGCGGTCAGACCAAGGATTCTGATTGGCGACTTCGCGAATAAGTGACTTGTCCTTCTTGGCTCTCTGTGCGGCGAATCTTGCCTCGACTTGTTCCATTGATACGATTTCCTCGACTCCTTGATGTGCTTCTATCAAGCGAACATAACCTAACATGAAATCTCCATGTTCACTATCGTCGATGTGCTTGCTAGGGTCTGCCAGCATGGTTACCTGCTCGCGTGCGAGGCGCTCTGCCTTCGTACTCGCAGGACCGGTTGTAAGTTTGTCTCGCGCTCTTGCATGCGAGTCGATACACTGTCTGCAACGCTCGGTCCCAGCAATATCAGGGGCGTCGCAGGTAAGGCAACAAACGACGAATCCCATCTGTTCCATAGCTCGGCGAGGTAATGACATGGATGAGGTGCGGTCACGACGATGGGAGATGAATGCTCCCGCTCGATGATGACTCAATCTTCCCTCTGGGGCGTGATGAGGACATTCGAATCATCTCTGTCGATTAATGGTAAAGATAGCGTGCTATCGTCGATAATGTGCACGTGAACAGGGCAGGCAGCACCACAGGCTGGAGCGAGGTAGTCCTTGCCTGAGGTAGTCATCACTAGTTTGATTCCATTTCCAGCAGGAATTAAGTGATCTATTCCTTGAAATTCCATCATCATAGTTACCGTCTGGCCAGGAATTACTCCTGTTGGTTCGTATCCACCTGAATGATACCGAATATCCATCGTAGCGTGGCCTATCCTAATTCCAGACACAGAATCTTGCATTTCCACGAATACTTGGCCGCCGTCATACACTGCAGAGGCTAGCAGGTGTAATCGAACAAGGCCGGCGATATGCACGTCTTCATCGAAGGCGGGGCACTCAACAATGACTTCACTGACACCACCCACAACCGGCGCTCCGCCTACCCAAGAGTTTCCTTGGTTTGTGCAATCGCCGAGAGATATATCGGTCCAGTTAACATCGAGGGGGGGCCATGTTTCCTCGATCCTCCACTCACCATCTGAGCGCTGAATCTGGGCGGTGAGGTCTGGTTTTGACCCTATTCCTTTGAGATAGTATTCGAACCACTCAAACAAATCCTGTGCCCAATCCCAACGGGTCATGTTGTGTCTTGCCTCAAGTCCGTTGCCGCTACTAATCCCATCGTGGCTACTGACTTGGTCTGGGTAATGATGTCCCCATTGACCAAGGATTCCTCTAACATCATAGCCAGCATCGATGTATTCTTGATACCAATTTACTCCGACAGGGCCTCCGAATACTTGGTGAGGGTCAACGTTCCAATCTTGCATTCCCTGAACCCAGTAAATACTTCCATTCCATTTTCCAAATGCCTTGTCAATATGGCTTCGCTCGTCGTAATAGTTCTGCATGTAGGGGTCCATTTCCCCGCCGATGTAGGTCACCGGTCCAGCGAATAGACCCTCGGCGATATCTGGGCAAACGTTGTCTAAATCGTCCTCATTGTAGTCGACTGTGCTCGAGAAGTAATTCATGTGCATAACTTGGCTTCTCGCCTCTGCGCTGCCATTCTTGTACAATAGCGGATGCAGCGCTGTAGTCCCGGAAATCGGCACGATTGTCTTCAGGTACTCACTTCCCTGTGCCGCCGCTTCCCATTGAGTTGCCCCCTCGTATGACTTGCCGTAGAGGCCGACATGCCCGTTGCTCCATTCTTGCGAACCCAGCCACTCTACCACGTGATGGATTCCCCATCCTTCACCTGCTCCTCGATAATCGAAGCACCCGCTGGAAAGTTCGGTCCCGAATACGCTGGCCTGTGCCAAAGCGTAGCCATGAGGAACGAAATTTCGGAAGATGAATTCGCCTCGTCCAGCGGCGACGACGTTGGTTGGATTGGATTCGTCTCCGGGCTGACCATAGGAGAAATATGGGCTAATTATCGCAATCACTGGGACTTTCTCTCCTTCCAAAGTGTTGTTTGGAAGCCAGTAAGAGAGGTGTACGGTGGACTGAGCTGGTCCAGTTTCCCAAACATCACTGGTATCTACTTCAATGAAGGCTTCCTGAACATCAAGGGCATGGTAAGGACCTGGCTCGAGTAGATACGACATCGTATCGTTGGTCTGCCACTCTAGAGTGTGCCTTTCCCAAATCGAAGGATATCGGTTTTCTTCGACCGCTTCGGGGGCTTCTTCGCTAGCCCAGAACATGCAACCTGAGAGGCTCATCGCCAGCAACATCAGGACCGTTGCTATCGCGCGCGTGCGCCGCCTCATCGAGGCGGCGAGGTAAGGTGGATATCTCAAACCTGCGGATTCAAAGCCACACGGCTAGTGGTGATTGCATGGATGTCGAAACCGTTCACCGCCGCCGCTGGGCGATTCTAGGTGTAATGAGTATGAGTCTAATCATTGTCATGCTGAATAATGTGACTCTGAACGTCGCTCTTCCTGAACTCTCAAAGGATCTTCAGGCCGACAATACAGAGTTGCAGTGGATTCTCGATGCTTACGCTCTGGTGTTCGGAGGATTGCTTCTTGTTATGGGCGCCTTTGGTGATAGATTTGGTCGAAAAGGCGCCCTGCAAATTGGACTCTTGCTAGTAGCAACTGCTTCTGCTCTAACTGCAATGTACGCATCGACCTCAGGGGAGGTAATTGCTGCGCGTGCGGTTATGGGAATCGGAGCTGCTCTCGTCATGCCCGCAACACTCTCTGTGGTAGTCGTCGTATTTCCTCCTGAAGAGAGGGGGAAAGCGGTTGGGATATGGGCTGCAATGGCCGGAGTCGGGGCGCCACTTGGTCTACTTGTAGGAGGATGGGCTGTAGAGAATTACGATTGGCAAATGGTCTTCTGGATTAATGTCCCAATTATCGCTTTGGCGCTACTTCTTGGGCTCTTCCTAGTGCCGAAGTCTAAGGACAATCAAGAGCGACCTCTAGACCCCGTCGGAGCCTTCCTTTCCATAGGCGCATTGGGTTCGATTCTCTACGCTATAATCGAAGCACCAAGCCATGGTTGGACCTCGCCTGAAACGCTTGCGGTGGCTTGCCTCGGCCTGCTGTTTACTCTAGCTTTCGTCCAATGGGAAAAGCGTGTTGAATATCCAATGCTTCCAATCAATTTCTTCTCCTCTCCGGGTTTTTCGATGGGGTTGGTTGCAATCATGTTGGCATTCTTCGTTATGTTCTCATTCATGTTCACGCAAATGCTTCATTTCCAATTGGTGCGAGGACATACCGCTCTAGATGCAGCTCTCAGGTTCCTTCCGCTGCCGCTGGGGTTGATGCCGGCAGCAGCTAACTCAGATCGTCTGGTAGCACGCTTCGGAAGTAACCGAATTGTCAGCACTGGTCTAACTTTGATCGCGGTTGGTATGGTCCTCTTCACCACTGTGAATATTGATACGGAATATGTTCAAATCGCTGTAACCTTCTTCCTTCTTGGATTTGGTATGGGGCTAACCATGGCACCTTCTACTACGCTTGTAATGGACTCAATCCCCGCAGATAAGGCTGGGGTTGGGAGCGCTACAAACGATGCGAGTAGAGAAATCGGAGGGGCGCTCGGGATTGCAATCGGAGGCTCTGTGCTCAACGAATATTACCAACGTAGCTTAGTGGTTCCAGAGGGACTAGAACATCTTGATTCCGTGCTTCGTGAATCCTTCCCTGCAGCGATGAGGATCGGAGAAGATATGCTGGCGGAAGGCAATATGGTAGGCGCCCAATTAATTGAATCCGCAAGGCTTGCATTTGTCGATGGGATGATTGCATCCGCTTGGGTTGGGGCGATTATTGCACTTACTAACGCCTTCCTAGTCTGGAGATTTATGCCTACACGTGCAATCTACGAACACTAGTCATCTAAGTGTAGATATCCTGACAATAAAAGACCCGCCGCCATTACCATAGGTGGCGCCGCATTAACAGGCTCCTGCGTGAAGGCATACTCCAAATCACCAGCTGCAAGGTACACTAGTATGAAATTGAGGATGTTGCCCGCTCCAATAGTCATTGCAAGAATCGCCTGAGATCTCCCTTCAACAAATTGGCCAGAAACTACACAAATAATTGCGATGACGAGGTAGGTAGCAGCCCACGCTTTCTCGTAGAAAGCGTCGTTAGCAGTGTAATCAGCACCCCATCCCGCTTCCGCTGCGTTCATGATTTCAGCGTAAGTCAACAACATAAGGAGTGTGAATATTGCACCTACACCCGTTAGCCACCACTTTGGTTTCATGTATTGTTTGAGTGCGCCCATTTCACTCACCGCCGGATGAGTCGGACGACCCCTCATATGCAATACATGGAGCTAATGTAATAATGCCGATGAAACACAAAATCATGAATAAATCAGCCATTTGATCGCCAGGGGCTCCTTCTACCGTCATCCAGAGATATTGGGCCATTAACAAAGCAACCCCTGTCATTACACCACCGTGCCAAGGGCGCATCGGCCCTACCTCCTTGCCCATTAAGGCCGTCAGTAGGAAGACTAGAACTCCGATTACACCCACTGCTAGACCGCCCTGTGCAATCGTCTGCTCAGTGGAGTCTAGTACCATGGTAAATTCATCTCCATCATTATCCGTTTCTGAATATTCGCCCTCCGTAGCCATATCTGCTAAACCAGACATCATGAACAACATGAGCAGAGAGAAGACAATCCAAAGAATACCAAGTCTTTGCAACCTAGATTCATCATCTAGACCCAATGTCGGGTCGCCGGACGCCATTGCCGGCATGTAGGCAATTGGACCTATCATTAACAACATGAAAACAGCCCAGAACATCATCTCATTCTCGCCCATAGCCAAACCCAATACAACCATCAACGCTGGAATCCCGAGGGTTACTCCGATCCTCGCGTGTGGGACTGAAAGGAAAAGTGCCAAGCCGGCACCAGCCATCATAACGAAAAAGACGTAGTCAAAAGCGTCCTCCATTCCTCCATCAACCGACCAGTAGGCGAAAACAGCAAAAACTCCCAGCTGAGAAAGCATCAGTAGGGATTTAGCAGAAAAGTCGATTGTTGGCATTTTGAACATGGAGGCTTCTTCCATAGCTTGTATTTTTTAGGTCAGTTTATTGTTATTTCCGCCATTGAAACACATCGTAATTAACACAGAATTTTCCCATCCCAAATGATTCCCAGATGCCATCATTTGGGCCGAATCCCTGTGAATTAAAACAACCACAGTATTAAATTAAACAAAGGCGTCATGGAGATATGTGGAGCGCAATAAGTGAAGTGCTTAATTTAATATTCGCGTTATTCAGGGGCAAGAGAAAATCATAAATTGAATCCTGCAATATATTCAATTGTATTGTCAAAATGAGACATTATCATGCGATGGTCTTCAAGAGCCATCTCGATATGGCTTATGAGCACTCTAATGATTGGTGCTTCATTCACAGGGTGCCTCGCCGGAGTAGATGAGGACCCAATCTGTGAGGGGATCGATTGTGAAATCGGAGATGGAGAGAGCCCGACTGATGGAAGCGAGGTCGAACTTGAGGAAGAGGCTCAGGCCACCGTCAACCTCTGGGAGGGAGAGAGCAGATTGTTACTGATTCTCGTCCATCCAACGGATTCTGCACCCAATCTAACCTCTACTCAAGCTGAGTCAATCATCAGTGACGTCAACGACTGGTACGTCGAGGTGTCGGGCGGCAAGGGCTGGTTCAGCTGGACTGTTGCGGGGTGGTACGCTCTCGATGATGCCGGCTATTCGAAGCAGAACGCCTACCAAGCTGCCGCTGAGGACGGGTATGACCTGACCCAGTATGACCGTTTCGTGGTTGGATTACAGGACCTGACTTCGCGGAGCGTGTCCACACAGGGGGTCGAATTCTACAATGTCACGATGGGGGATGACACAGTCCAACTACTCGCATCGCGCTGTGATATCAAGAGATTCGCTGATACCGATAGCACACGAAACACGTTGGCTCACGAACTTGGGCACAGCTTCGGGTTGTCGCACGCGAGGTTCAACGGTAGCATTGGTGGCGAGGTTGAACCATATGGAAACCAATACGACACCATGGGTTCGTCACCGGCTTGGCGTCATTTCGGTGCTGCCTACAAGCATCAGATGGGCTGGCTGGATGATGAACAGGTCGAACTCGTCACACATAGTGGAGATTACACTCTGAAGCCTCTCGAAAGTAATCAGGCGCATGCTCTGAGGGTCTCGATTGGGATGATTGAGGAGGAGAAGGCTGGTGAGACGATTACTGCCGAGCATTTCTACTATCTTGAGGTTAGAGAGGTACAGGAAATCGATACGTCCGACAAACCTGGACAGATGCCAGGGGTGCTCAATGGTGTTATCATCAACCATGCTGGTCCACAGGATCAATACGGATATCACAAGTGGCTCGCCACTGCTCAAGATGCAACTCCAGAGACGCCAACTAGCACCAGCGGCGATTTCTTTCTACTAGAGGGGCGCACCTTCAGTATCAACGGGTCCGGCATCCACATCACCGCGTTGAATGTCTCCAACGAAGAGACGAAGGTGCACATCGAAATCGATGATGAATCAACCAATTCTCCTCCAACGATAACAAGTGTCGATGCGACTCCGGTGGGAGATGGTTTCCTGTTCAGTGTAGACGCGAGCGATGACGATAATGACGACCTCGCCATCTTCTGGAACTTCGAAGCAGGATACAGAGATCTCTACACTCCAGAGCGAATCGGTTCAGGAACATCTGTCGAGCACACCTTCGCTGACGAGAATGGGCGGAGGGTCTTCGTGCGGGTATCGGACATGCGTGGTGGAGAAACCGTTGGTTGGGTCGATATCAACGGATATGTGAATCAGGCGCCTCAGATAGAGGCGATTACACCCACTTCGGTTGAGGAGGGTGTGTTTGAATTCCAGATTGAAATCGACGACCAAGAGTTGTTGACCTATTCCTGGGATCTCGGCGACGGCACGACCTCTAATCTACCAGAGCCGCTGCATGAGTATGCCGAGGATGGAAATTACACAGTCACTCTAGTGGTCTCAGATGGGGAGTTCACCGCTACTCTTACCGGCCACGCTGATACGGTTGATACTGAGAACGTACCTCCAGTTCCTGATGCGGGCCCCGATGTCTCCGCCGCTCCTGGTGAGTCTGTGATTCTCGATGGGTCAGAGAGTGATGACCCGGATGACTACCCCCTAGCCTTCCTCCGCTACATCTGGTCGTCGCCCGACGGCATCGACATCTCGAATGCTGACGAACCTATGGCTTCCCTCATTGCGCCGATTGAAGCAGGCACCTACATCATCTATCTGCAGGTGAATGATGGTGTTGAGAGCAGGAGCGATTCTATGGTTCTCACCGTCACCACCTCCTGATTCAATGTAATTCAACCGAGGCGGCGATTAGTTTCGGCAAGCAATTGATTGGGTATTTCTGTTCCAATCACCATCCTTTCACCATCGGGGTGATTAAACGAAAGTGATGTTGCATGAAGGCAAAGGCGATTCACACTCGCCTTACCAAAACCGTGTCTTGTATCCCCAGCAACAGGACATCCAAGATTCGCCATATGCAATCTAATCTGAGCTCGGCGCCCTGTGTCTATTTTGATGCGGATGAGGCTGTGGGCTGGTCCTTCTTTTTCGAGCCACCAATTTGTGATCGCTTCTCTACCACCCCTCCTTCCAGCCTCGACCAAGCGTACTCGCTTGTCTTTTGTCTCGAGTATTCGCAGGGTTTCGACTCCAGAGGTAGTAGGTGGTTTCCTATGTACTACTGCGTGATAAATTCGCTCTACTGAGCGGTCTTTGAATTGTTTTTGGAGCATATCTTTGGTTTCTGCAGAACGCGCGAATATCATACATCCAGATGTCTCTCTATCGAGCCGGTGAACTAGGTGTGTGCGGGTTTTACCATTTTCCCAAGCCCATTTTGCAACTCGATCATACATCGTATCTACTTCGCCTCTGTCGGTTGCTACCGAAAGAAGACCAGCTGGTTTGTCGGCAAGTATTACCTCTGCATCGAAAAACAAAACCTCGGGTGTTGGAATTATTTCTTTGGGTTGAGTCAGTGGTTTGTCGCCATCTGCTTTCGAAACTACTTCCACCAACGAGCCTTTTGCCACTTGCATGTTTGCCCGAGTTGCCTTCTCTCCATCGACTCTGACTCGTCCATGATCTACCATTCGGCGAAGGGAATTTCGTTTGGCTGAGGGATGAAGGGACGCCAGAACCTCAAGGAGGATTGTGTCCTCTGTGGTTTCGACAGCGGGGTCCGGCATGTGCTTGCCAATAGGCCCTACTCATCAAACTGACCGTTATTTCCACCATTGTAGTACGTCTCGATTAATACCAAATTTTTCTTCCCAAATCTGCCTTGCTGAGGAACGCATATTGAACGGCATAGTCTCCAGCAGATTCGCAAAAATTAACTCCGCTTGATCCCTAGATTTGCCTTTGTCTTTGGGATCTATTACCGAGATAATTAGATCGATTAATTCGACCAATTCTTCATTGGTATTCGGCTCTGATTTGTCTAACAACGCCAATGCTAACGAGTCCAATACACCATCAGGATCGAGACTGTTATTTGTCTCGAATTCCATCAAAGCGGCTTTTGTTTGGGTCCCAAAGTGGCCGTCGACAGCCAAATTGGAATTTGACATTTTATTGAGTAATTCTTGCAGTCTCGAGACGTCCTTACCCCTGTCCCCCTCGTGCAGAACCCTAGAGCCTAATTCTCCTGCAAACGGGGGAGGAGGGGAACTATGGGTTCCGAAGAAAATAGCTTGGAGGCAATAATAGGTAGGTGCAAGAGCGACCCAGCCGACAGCTGGAATTGCAATCCAAGAAAAGGTCCAGTATAGTTCACGACTCCCCATATCATAATTATCTGATATACCCAATGAACCTTCAACCCAAGTGAGTAAATCAAAAGAGATCAAGGCAAGCATGAACCAGAATGTTGCCATTGGTAACCCCATCAACAACCAACCAGCCATCTCATTCCTGCGCCATTCGGGTGTGGGGAAAATACTCCACCAAAGAAAGAGGAAAACTAGTAGGAATGGTAGTACCGCTCCGAAATTGGCGATTGGAGTTAGAAGGCCCCACCAAATCTCGCCATTTTGGAATTGAGCATCTGGACAATACGCGCACTTCCCAATCCATATTGTGTTCAGGAAATCGAGTGCCCAGACAAAATACGCAAACAAAAACCAAGGAATTCCAAACAAGAATGATGTCATGATGGGGAGGAAAAGAGGCGTTTCGGGTACTGGATATAGTGCCTTTTCTTCCTTGGTGAGTTTGTGCCATGGCTTACCGATATATGTTGGCGATGAGGATTCTGTTGGCAGCGAAAATGCTTCACGTTTAGGCTCAACAGCGAAATCTTTTCTTTCGTGTAACCTGTATCCGCCATCTGAGAATACGCGTATGCTCCAATTGCCTTCGGATTGCTCGGGCAATGATGCGTTGTTCACGTCTAAGTCCCTGAGCCATTCCCATTGCTGCTTCTGCTTCCCAATTTCCTGGTCACTCGAACTTGGGTGATAGATTCCAACCCAGGCATCGTTGCTACTTGGAGGGTTGTTGATTTTGAATCGCACGGGTTTGCCAGGTACAGCTTCTAAAATTTCAATGGATTCTCTCTTGGGTGACCTCGATGTAAAATCACTTGGGACTCCATGATCGTCAAGAGTCTTCTTGAACAAGCGGATTGCTTCCTCGTCGTGTATTTCTGAATTACTGCCCTGATACTCTATCTGGATATCTTCCCAACCGCCAGGCGGCGCGTGGTCGCGGTTCCACTGTGCTGTGCCATTCTGCTGCGCACTCAGGTACTTTCCATGACTGGACTTTAGGCACACTACGTCGCTACCGCGGTCCTCGACAGTGAACTCTTCCCAGCCACCTTCTGGTGCCTCTCTGCGGTTGATCTGTACGCTGCCGTCTGGCTGTGCCGACAGGTACATGCCGTGCACGCCCTTGAGGGTAATCTTGCCGTTGTGCCGCTTTTCTACATGGAAGTGTTCCCAGTCATGAGCTTCGTCGCGGTTCCATTCCGCGCGCCCGTCGGGTTGCGCGCTCAGAAACTTCCCGTGTACACTCCGAAGTGACACAGTTCCGTGCATGATTAAACGGAAACCAAAGAGAATATGGATGTTGTTAAGATGAAAATCTAAACTGGTTTGACCTCTTTTCCGGTTGTCATGATAAAGTTCTCAATACAAACAACTTCAATTGATTCGAAATCTAACACCTGTTTTTGATACTTCAAGTATCTCGATAGAGTCAGACACGATTTGGCCAACAATAGATTAGATAAGGCGTTTGTGTAGGTTAAAAAAACGAGGCCAAGGAGGAGAATTGTTGAAGTCTCGTATCTTACTTCGGTATACATGAACGCCAAGTATGCTGTTCTGATTATGAGCGCGCTAATGCTGACTGCCGGGTGTATAGGAGAGACTGGGCCTACGGGTGAGGAGGGCGCTCAAGGTCCTCCTGGTCCCCAAGGGCCGGCAGGAGAGGAAGGAGCACAGGGGCCGCCAGGCGAGCAAGGTGAGGTAGGACTGATAGGAGAGGAAGGAGCACAGGGGCCACCGGGAGAGCAAGGTGAGCCGGGGCAAGACGTAAACATGTCTTACATCACTCAACTAGAGGCGGATATCGCAGCCAATGAAGCCACGATTGCGCAACTGGAGCTCGCCCTTGCCAATGCTACGTCCTGCCAACTTGTTCCGAGAGGAAATTGTGCAGGGGCTTGGCTATATGGAGCGAATCTTTCTGGTTTGGATTTGACAGGAATAAACCTGCGTGGCGCATGGCTCAATAATGCAAATCTGGATGGTGCGGTGTTGCGGAACGCCGATATGAGGGGGGCGATAATGCACTATGCTTCCTTCAGAAATGCCACTATGGACTATGTTGAAATGCGCGCCGCACAGGCTGATTATACTGATTTTTCTAACGCTGGCCTTCGATACGCAGACCTTTCTGATGTGAAGAGTGTTTCAGGAAACCTCTCAAACGCTGATCTTGAACATGCAAATCTGAATGGAATTTGGGCGGTGAGCGTTGATCTTACCCTCGCCAATTTAGAAAATGCCGACCTAACAAGCGCTATTCTATGGTTAAGTGATCTGTCCAATTCCTCCCTCAGGTATTCGGATCTTAAATTCGCTGAATTACAGACAAGTGTTGTGGAAGATGTTGGAATTGATTGGCACGGAGCATATTGTTTTCAAACGATTCGTTCAGGTCCAACGGATGATTGTGAGGAAATATTTGAGGACATTTAGAGAAGGTTGCGGGCATACTCAACGGCATTGTGGAATATCGCCATGCCCTCTCCCTCACCGTGCTCGCCACTCTCTCGCGTCCAAGTTGCTCCTAGCCAAGTTGAGTGGTTCGCCTCTGGGTGGGGCATTAGCCCAAAGACAAGCCCGGTTGGGTCGCAAACTCCTGCAATGTTTCGCCAGCTCTGATTAGGTGAGAGGGGGTAAGTGAGAACTTTGTCTCCGGCACTCGGGTAATCAGTAGATGGGTCAACATAACGAACAACGAGTTGCCCTGATCCTGCCCAGTGGTCGAGAAGTTCTCTATCATCGGTGACGAACTTACCTTCTCCGTGGCGGACTGGTACTCTCATTCTGGTGAGTCCTTTGGTCCAAATGCATGGGCTATTCGGGTCGAACTCAAGAGTTGCCCAGCGATTCTCATAATGGCCGCTATCGTTGAGTGCAAGTGATGCAGTTTGGGTCAGGCTGACTTCTTCGTCGCCTGGAAGCAGGCCCATCTTGACGAGGACTTGGAATCCATTGCAGATACCGATTACTGGTTTGCCTGCCTGCACGAAGCGTCTGACTTGGTCGCGTAATCAGAATCTCAATCGGTTGCCCTTTAACCTACCACTACCAAGGTGATCGCCGAAAGAAAAGCCTCCTGGCACAGCCATGATGTGATAGTCGTCTAGACTCAATTCTCCATTGACTAGCCTATTGACGTGAACTCTGTCCGCGCTAGCACCAGCCATCTCGAAGACCGCCATAGTTTCGGTTTCACAATTGATTCCAAAACCGGAAAGTACTGCAACGCGAACTTGACTCATTTAGGGCCACCTCCGTCTAGGGTGCCTTTCCAAGCGCTTCGCAAATCACTCATCGAGGTAGATGTTAGGTTGTCTTCTCCATTTCTAACCGAGATCTTGTCTCCATCCTCAACTGTACCCAAAGCATAGCATGCGTGGTCGGCCATTGAGGTCTCAAATACTTCGCAATCCTCTGGTTTTACGCTAACCAAGATGCGCCCAAGGGATTCCCCAAACATAGCCCCCCAAGCATCGATTTGGGTGCAGTCTGACATAATCGAGGAGAGGTCGATACCTGCGCCGGAGTCTGAGCCAAAGCAGCATTCTGCAAGGGCTACTGCTAATCCTCCATCGCTGCAATCGTGAGCACTTGCAACAAGCCCCTTCTCCATCGCGCTGGTAAGGGCTCTGTACATCGCTAGGTTACGGGTTGTATCTATTTCTGGTACTCGACCACCAATGCCGGACTTACCTCCTGTCTCATCTCTCAACATGTATGCTAATTCACTAGCTCCGAGTTCATAGTGGGACTCTCCGCAGAGATATATTCGGTCGCCTGCGGACTTGAAATCGCTTGATACTGCCTTGCGTACATCCGAGTGGTTTCCTATCAGACTGAAGAGAATTGTCGGGGGGATACTGATTTTCTCTCCGTGCAATGTAGCATCGTTCTTCATCGAATCTTTACCGCTGATGCACGGCAGATTGTAGGCACGGCAGACGTCGTCTAAGGCTCGGTTAGCTCTGACTAATTGCGCCAGTTTGTAGCGGCCGTCTGGAGTCTTTGCAGATTCTACTGGGTCAGGCCAACAGAAGTTGTCTAGTCCTGCTATTAGATCGAGGTCTACGCCAACGCAGACCGCATTTCGTAGGGCTTCGTCGATGGCAGCAGCAGTCATTGCGTAGGCATCGATATCTGAGTATCGAGGAACAATACCGTTGGAGATTACAGCGCCCTGAGTTTGCCCTTGAATCGGGGCAATTACTGCTGCATCGCCGGGGGCGTCGTGGTTGACTCCACAAAACGGCTTGATGACCGATTGAGCGATGACTTCGTGATCGTAGGAACGTACCCACCACTCTTTACTTGCAACATTGGGGCGCGCCATAAGTCGCATTAGTACGTCTCCAATTTCCGATATGTCTGGAAGGATTGGATCTGTGTGAGTTGGGGTTTTCCACTCGGAATTGAGTTCTAATTGGGGGCAGCCATCGTGCAAGAATGAAATAGGTAAATGCGCCACCACATCTTCTCCCATTCGAACAACAAACGCACCCGAATCGGTGAATGTTCCAACCGCTGTAGCCTCTACTTCGTGTAACTCTGCTAGCGCTTCGAATTCCGCGCAGTCCACCGGTCTTACCCCTACTGTCATCCTTTCTTGAGACTCAGAAACTAGAATTTCCCAAGGGCTTAGGCCGGCCTGCTTGAGAGGAACTACAGTTAGGTCAAGATCTGCTCCACCTGTTAGTTCAGCCATCTCCCCCACAGAACTTGAAAGCCCGCCGGCACCATTGTCTGTGATTACTTGGATTAGTCCCTCGTCGCGGGCTTCGATAATCATGTCAATCATTTTCTTCTGGGTAATTGGGTCACCAATTTGAACCGCTGAACTTGGACTCTCTTCGGTTAATTCAAGGCTTGAGAAAGTAGCTCCGTGGATACCGTCAGAGCCGACTCGCCCCCCCACCATGTAAACTACATCACCTGGGGTTGGCGTCTTGTCGTGAGATTCCCTTCCGTCGGGTAATACACGAGGCATTAGACCGACCGTCCCGCAGTAAACTAGAGGTTTGCCGAGGTATCTCTCATCGAAGATAATCGCACCGTTTACTGTAGGGATTCCTGATTCGTTTCCTCCCGCTCGAACTCCGGCGTGCACTCCTCGAAAAACTCGTGAAGGGTGGAATAGGCCCTCTGGAATGTTGCCTGAGTAATCCGGCGGACCGAAACAGAATACGTCCGTATTAGCAATAGGTCGTGCGCCCAATCCTGTACCGAGAATGTCTCTATTTACTCCAACAATTCCTGTCATCGCGCCTCCAAATGGATCTAGTGCGCTGGGTGAGTTGTGAGTTTCAGCCTTCATGCAAAGGCTCCAATCATCGTTCCAAGCAATCACTCCGGAGTTGTCATGGAAAATCGACAATAGCCAATCGACCTCTTTCTGAATGTCTAGGGTCGGCTTCATGATGTGTGTCTTGAATAGAGAATCTATCGTCGAATCTTCACCCGTCTCTGTGTCCTTGTGGTGAATCTTTGCGGCGAATATCTTGTGAGAGCAGTGCTCCGACCAAGTCTGCGCCAAACACTCCAATTCTGCATCTGTTGGAGCATTTGGTGGTAGTCCTAGCTCCCTCCTCTCAGCTTGCACCACCGGCTCACTGTAATGTGATTGTATGGCCTTCATTTCGTTCAAATTTAATGCGAGAAGGCCGGTATCGGAAATCTCGATTAGTTCTTCGTCAGAGACCTCTAAATCGACTATTGAGGGAGCTGCTTGGTCAAGTGCTGGTCTGTCTGGGAAGTCTAGTGTGGGCCAAGCTGAGTTTTGGCAATCTGTGCGGCTTGCAATAGCGGCTCTCTCAATCATTGGGTTGTGCAACTTACTGGCTAACCATTCAGCAGAAGTGTTCACAGGGACCCCCCAGAATGCGTAAGTTCGGGTTGTAGCAACGGCGGCATCCGAAACAAGGCGGGGGAATAGTGTCAGTAGCCCGTCCAAACCTGCTTGACCTGCGTTGTCGGTAACTCCAGGCTTAAATCCGACTTGAATAACAATTTGCGGCGGCTCTGAGAAAATCTCCGAGTCGTCAAGAAGTCTTGAGTTTACATTCCCCTGTTCGATGACTGGATCTGCAAAGAGATCGTAGACGGTTTGTTGAGCCTCATCATCCGAGAGCTTAGCGCGAACCTGATATCCGAGGATTACTCGAACAGAGTCGATATTTAGGTTGTAATTTGAGGTGAGCATGCTCTTGACTGAGTCGCCACGAGCATCGGGGAGGCCTGCGAGGTCTCTGGTGGTGACCTCGAAAGAAAAAACCGGGGTCGCCGCGCCCATGAGTGAACCTCGGTGGCTCGCTCCTGTGTCGTGCCGTCAATGAACAAACCGGTGCAGGCCTATGGCCTGAACTGGTGAATTATAGGGAAAGACTTGAGACGGTCGCGTCGGCGGAATGGCCTGATGCGAGCCGAAGGACTCTGGGGGGTGCGCTGGTCATCCTGCGCTAATCCATTGGCGCATCGCTTCATGGAAACCGCCGCTAGAAAGGGTACTTTGGTGTGCCTGGCGGCGGATATGAGAAGCGTCGGCGAACTCGTCGATTTGGTGGAAGAAGTAGGGCCTCATATCGCCGCATTAAAGACTCATGTTGACTTGGTCGATGACTTTTCCACAGAGTCTTGGCAGAGTCTTGTCGATGCCGCCAAGAGGCACGACTTATTGCTGTTTGAAGATCGAAAATTTGCTGACATCGGAAAGGTGTCTCAAAACCAGATGGCTGGTGTTCACGACATTCGCTCGTGGGCGGATATCGTAACTGCCCATCGTGTTTCTGGACCAGATATTGTCGATGGGATTGCAGCCGGTTGGGCAGATGTAGAGAGAATTGGTGGTGTTTTGCTCTTAGCCCAGATGTCAAGCAGCGGTAATCTCCTAGATGGAAGTTACACAGATGAGGTGATTGCCACAGGAAGTGGTTCTCCACACGTAATCGGTTACATCGGGAATGGAAGTTCCGCTGAGGAAGTTGCAGCCCTCCGAGAAAAAGTAGGAGACGGGCAGATGATTTGGACTCCTGGGGTTAATCTGGCGGTTGGTGATGGTGCGATGGGTCAGAGATATGGTCATCCAAGAAATGCCATTCTTGCGGGTTCTGACGCGATTATTGTTGGTTCAGGGATTCATGGGGTAGACGAGAGAGCGAAAGCAGCCGCTGAATATGCTCGGGCGTCATTCGAGGCTCTTTCAGAACGCGAGGGGGAATAATGCTCGATTCAATTGCGAATTTGCTAATTTTAGTCGTAACCCTTTTGATTCTCGGATTCATTCTAGCTCGGGAAGTCATCAAACGATGGAGAATAGGATTGAGGATTACGGCAGCCGATGAGAGTTTGCTGACAGACAATTCTGTATCGGTCAAGATGATTACCGATGCGCCGGAAGGAAGTGTAATAGTTTCACATGTACCCGCTATAGAAATTAATGAATGAAGAATCTATTAGATTGGGATTTGGTCTAGCAAAGCGTTGAGATCTAACAAACCGGCGTAGTGCGCTCCACCTACTGCTCCACCTGCGATAATTAAGAGGAGGATTAATCGGATTATCCAACGGCCCTTACTATCCCGTTTAGCGGGAGGGGGAGGTACTGGGTTAGTTGGCAACACAGGAGGAAGTTCAACATCCTCTGAGGGGAGGGGAGGGTTCTCTGGAAGTGGGGGCATACCAGGTTGTGGCGGGACGGTAGGGCCGTCTGGCTCAGGGTCCTCTAGAGTTGGATAAAGCGCGTCCAAATCAGTAAGTCCTGGGGCTTCTGGAATTATACCCATCCACTGTTCCCAAGCCTCTTCCACCGAAGAATTGGTGAAGGGGGTCATCAGAACTCCCACTGCCCCAGCGGAATATGCTGCGTCTTCGGCAAGGTCCATTCGCCCGCGGCTGGAAACGAATACAACGCGGGCTTTCGGATCTGATTCTCTCATCTCCAAAGCGGCAACGTGGCCGTTAAGAGTGGGAATATCTACCGCGATGAATACCAAATCGGGGCGCAATGCTACGAATTCGTCGACGGCTTTGTCTCCATCCTTGACAATCTCTGCCGCCCACCCACGCTTGCGGAGGGCCATCTGTAACTGGCCTTCTGTGATTGGGTTTCCAATCACGATGAGGGCGGTCTTGGACTCATCCGCTGACATGTTCATGATGACACAAGAGGTGTTGTTGAAGAAAGACGCGGTCAGTTTTCTTGGGAAAGAATAGAATCGATAAGCCAATCTGGTTCGAAGTCCTGAAGGTCGTCATATCCTTGTCCGACTCCTGCTAGCACTATTGGTCGGCCCGTGGTGTGAGAAATTGAAAGTGCCGCGCCTCCCTTTGCATCAGTATCTAATTTACAGAGAACAGCACCATCGAAGCTGAGCATTCTCTGGAATTCTTTTGCTTGAATTACCGCATCATTTCCGGCGAGGGCGTCGGCGACAAATAACACGAGATGAGGGCGGGTTACTCTGTGCACCTTACGTAGTTCTTCCATTAGGTTAGTTTTGTTCTGCATTCTGCCCGCGGTATCGATAATCACAATGTCTTCTCCACGGGCCTTGGCGCTTTCCAGAGCGTCTCTTGCAACAGCTGCTGCATCGCCGCCTCGCTGACTGCGAATGCAGCGTACTCCGAGCTTGTCGGCATGACTTGCTAACTGGTCGATAGCCCCAGCACGGAAGGTGTCAGCAGCCGCTAGAACAACTGAATATCCTTGGCCACTAAGGCGATTTGCAATCTTCGCTGTTGTGGTTGTTTTTCCTGTACCATTTACTCCAACCATCATTATAGATACGGGAGTTCCTTGCTCGGAGAATGTTTTGACTGTCTTATCGAAATCCCAGTAGCCGGCTTCTAACAGAGAGAGTAGTGAATTACGCAAGGCGGTCTCAATAATCTCTGACAAATCCGCCTTGCGAGCTATACGGGCACCAATCAAAGAGCCTCGAAGTGTAGTCATTACATCCTGAACTGCTTCGTGCCCCATATCGGCCATCAAGAGGTCCGTCTCCAGCTCCTCTAGGATATTTTCCAGGGTGTCACTGGCCGCAATTACTCTACCGCCTCGGCTCACTTCAGCATCGCCAAGATCAATTTTGAATCCCACAGTTTCAGTTGCCACTAACTCCCTACCAGTAGTACTCATCATCGGGTCGTGCGCAGGGGGTTCTGATTCCTTTTCAGCAACCTCTGCTTGAGCGACGGCCGCCGCTCTCTCGGCCTTCTTTCGGGATTTCTTATCCGTAGGTGAACTGAATGGTTCCTCTGGAAGTTCTTCCACAAAATCATCCCACTGCTCCTCTACTTCTTCCTTGAATTGTTCAAATCCAGGCGGTGGTGGTGGTGGTGGCGCGTTCTTTGCACGCTCAATTGCTTCCATTAGTTGACGGCGTTGAAGAAGTGCTTCCTCTGCCTCGATTGAGTCTTCTTCAACGGTGAATTCTTCCTCTTCTGCGGCTTTTTTTGCCTTCTTTTTGAAGCGGTCGAACAAGCCCATATTGACACCTCAATCATCCAATGTAAGATCGGTTCCTCTCTTGCGCCGACGGCGTTTCGGTTGAGTTTCGGTATCTTCTGGCGCGGATGTTGTAGAGGTTTCAGTTTCCTCGCCTTGTAGCTGAGCGACGCCATCATTGAATTGATTTGCAAGTTCGATGACGAGTTTCTCTGTCTCATCAAATTCCGACTTCAGGCTATCCATCAAGCGCAATAATTCCTGATTTCTTGCGAACAGTATCTCAAGTGCCTCTTCGCGGGTCTTCTCGGCTTGGATCCCGCTACCAATATCGACGACTGCTCCGGCTTCGGAGGGTATGTCCGCTACGATTTGCACGCCGCCGCCGAGTGGAATCATTGCGTCGCTAGCACCGTCCTTGGGAATGGTTTCCAGTGCTATGATGGCCCGTGCCTGTTCCTGCCTTACTTCTTCCAATCTAACCACTTGCGATTCGATATTCTGAAGCCTCTCGCGGTTAACCTCAACCAGTTGCGCGATATGTTGCAGTTCGGCCTTGTCGGGGGTGCTCATTGGGTCGTCGAGATGTTTGGGTGCAATGAAGCCGTCGATGATTCAAAGTCGTGATTTATTTATCTAAGATAACTCAAAGCATTGGATGATGAGGCTTACTTCACTGTCAATCATCTGTTTGATGTTGGCCGCATCATTTTCTGGTTGTTTGGCCAGCGACGAGGTTGTTGACGAAGGCCAGTATATCGACAATGAAGAGGATTTGATTGACTACATTGCCGAGGGCATTTGTGGAGATATTGATGGAGATGGGATTCCTGATTGCCCGCTAAGCGGCTACATAGAGGGAACAGACCCTTGGTGGTGCACTTCAAGTGGAATTGGAGGACATCATGTGGATGCAGCCTATGAGGGAATGGAGAAAGGCTCTCTGAGTGATGAAATTTGTGAGGAGTTAACTTACGAACTGAAAGAGGCAATTGAATGGGCTCGTGAATGGCCCACTTTGGGGGATGCGGAAGCCGCTGGTTACACGATGACGGTCGGCTATGTAGAGGGTATGGGGACACACCATGTAATGCTGAATGACTTCTCTATGGAAGACTCTGCCTTCGACGCTGAGGATCCTCTTTTCCCTGGAACAAGGATTGATTCTGTCTTTGAATTTGAGCGACCCGAGTTCCTAATGTATGCGGGCGAGGAAAACGATTCTGAGTTGGTTGGTTTCGCTTGGTTCGTACATGCTCCTGTAGATACTCCACCGGAAGGGTTCTCGGGCGTCAATGATTGGTGGCATAGGCACGAGTCTCTTTGTTTCCAGCCGGATATCTTCTTCCTAGTCGGTGCTGATTTGAGTGAGGAAGAGTGTGAAAGCAGAGCGGGAGAAAATCTCAATCTTGAGGAATATTGGATGGTTCATGCTTGGGTTGTAAGGCCTTGGTTGACCTTTGATGATGTATTCACTAATCACCACCCCTGCTTGCTTCAAGATGGGGTAGAAAGTGACCCAGAAGCGGAATGTTGGTCAGAGAGTACCGAACACGTCGGCCATGAAATCTGATTTCGGCTTGGAGCGCTTACCCCGTCGTAGTCAAATAGGCCTCTCCTGTCGGCCGACTGCTGGAAGGTTATCCGATGGGTAGAGTAGTTTGGTTCACCGGCCTTTCTGGGGCTGGAAAGACCACCATTGCAATGGCGGCGGGAGAACGATTCGGTTGTGAAGTTCTAGATGGGGACACCATTCGTGATTTCTTTGCCAACCACGACTTTAGTCGAGAGGGGAGAGAAAGGCACTTATTGGGAATTGCAAAGATGGCTCGAATGATATCAAAGCATACCGATGTTATTTGCTCATTCATCACTCCTTACGAAGACGTGCGAGAGAAGATCCTCGACATTCTTCATGATGATGCGGTTATGGTGCACGTCTCGACTTCTCTGGAAGTCTGTGAAGAGCGAGACGTCAAGGGATTGTACGCGAAAGCGCGTAGTGGAGAGATTTCCAATTTCACTGGTATTTCAGACCCATTTGATGAGCCGCAATGCGCGCATATCACACTCAACTCAAGTGGCGACGCAGGCAACACCGTCGATGATATGGTCGAGCAGTTGGCTCACCTTTTTGAGAGGAAAAGAGCCGTCCTCCTTCCTGGACGTTGGCAGCCGCTCCATGTCGGACACGAGTGGTTAATTCAGAGAGAATTAGACCAAGGCAAGCGGGTTGTCGTAGGAATACGAGATACGCCTGTATCTGATTCCGACCCCTATTCTGCTGATGTACGAAAGAGGATGATTGAGCACCGCTACGAAGGTGAAGATGTTGAGGCTTGGATTATGCCGGACATCGAGGCTATTTCCTATGGCCGAAAGGTCGGATATGAGCTTCGTGAGGCTGACGATATTCCTCCTGAAGTATTCGCAGTGTCGGCAACTGGGGTCCGAGGTGGAAATAGAGCAAATGTATCTCAGAAAGTCATGGAATTCATGATCGCTGAGGGTATTTGGGACGGCGAGTAGCCCGCTAAGGCTAAGCCGATTGACGCTTACCAACTACTATGTTGCAAGTTCTTCATGCACGAGATGGAAGGGCTCTCGATGTCCTAGTCGCTGGGGATAGTGAAGCCGATATAGCGCTGGTTTGTCACCACGGAACGCCAAGTGATGCAACAATTTGGTCTGGATGGCATGAAGATGCTCTAGAGAATGGTTTGCGTCTAGTTGCTATTTCCAGACCTGGTTACGGATTGTCTGACCGAAGAAAGGGACGAGACGTTTCTTCTGTAGCTAACGATGTCGAAGACGTCCTAGATTCGCTTAGTATTGAGAGATTTTTCTCAATAGGTTGGTCTGGAGGTGGTCCGCACGCATTGGCTTGCGGTGCAGCACTTCCAAGTCGGTGTCTAGCTGTATCTTCACTAGCTGGTGTCGGCCCGTATGGTGAGCCTGATCTCGACTTTCTCGAAGGTATGGGGCCGGAGAACGTTGAGGAGTTTGGAATTGTATTGCAAGGCGAAGGCCCGCTTCGAGAATGGATGGATGAGCACGCTGATGCATACCGCACCATTGGAGATGATGAGTTAGCCGAAGCCTTGGGTGGATTGGTGCCAGATATTGACGTCATCGCACTCAACGAGAAGGGATTGGCTTCAACCTGGGCTTCCAGTATGAGGCGTTGTTTCACAAACGGCTGGGACGGTTGGATAGATGACGATTTGGCGTTTTGTGAGAAATGGGGATTCGCGCCCTCAGAGATTTCTGTACCAGTTACTGTTTGGCAGGGAGATCTTGACTTGATGGTGCCGTTTTCGCACGGAAAGTGGCTGCTGAAGCACATCCCAACGGCGAAAGCGAGGCTTGAGGTTGGACACGGACACCTCTCTTTAGTTGCGGATTTGCGTCAGGAAATAATCGACGACCTAGTTTCCCATCGATAAGTTGGTTTGAGAAGGAAATCAGATTTCGTCAATGCCGACGTTGTCGCCGAAGTCGTTGCCAGGGATGTACCCCCCGCCGGTAGGGATGTTATCAAAAGACCAATCCTCATCAATGCTCAGCGAGATTACAGGTGGTAGGGTGTCGCGCACGAACAGGTTGTGGTTGTCAATGAAGGTCTTGCCGTCATCACCAGTGCTCAGTGAAATCACAGGTGGTAGGGTGTCGTGCACGGACAGATCCTTCTGACCGTCATCACCCGAGCCACACTTGGACTGGGTTGACGTGGTCTTGTAGTAGACGTTGAAGCTGTCAAAGTCCATAGGAGTACAGTCCCCAGAGCCGTCATCCAATTCGGTCGTCGTTTCAACTCCTCCAATGTCTTCACCGGAGGCGAGGCCTGCCGTGCCAGCCAAGAAGATTAGCGCGGCGATTGTCAGTTCGGTTTTTCCGTCCATCAAAAAGAAGCGATTGGTGTTTTAGACATAAGGGGCTTGGTAAACAGATTTGACAATTACACAGTGAATATACGGCTTAGAATCTCAGACTTAGAGTCTGTATACTCATAACTGCGTAGTTCAGGCGAGTTGTATGGTTGATGTGCCACATGTGGGCGCTTTCCTACTCGGTGCGCCGAAGTGCGGCACTACTTGGTTGGCCGAGGCGTTGACTCAGCACCCCGAACTCTGTGTCTCAGACCCAAAGGAGCCTAACATCCTTGCAACTCACAAAGGCACCTTCGGCCGAGACGTTTCTGAGCCCGATTGGTCGGCATATGCGGATTGCTTCAATGGAGGGGGTTTGCGAATAGACTGTTCAGTTCATGCAATGGCTTGTCCTGTTGCTCCTTCACGTGTAGTAGCTAATTGGCCAGATGCGCGGCTAATCGTTTGTTTACGAGAACCAGTAAGCCGAACGGTTTCTCATTGGAATATGATTCTCGATACCAAAGAAGACCAAGAAAATGAAGTAGATTGGTCGGATTTTGAGAGTGCTTGGGCAGATTCACGCCTTTCGGCCGATACTCTGTATGGCGCTGCGATTTCTCGTTGGTTGCAACATTTCGATAGGGGTTCTATTCTATTGATTGAAGCAAATCGGATGCGACATGAGCCGGTGGTCGTTCTAGAAGAGGTTTGTAGCCATCTAACCATATCCTCTCACTCGTTTGAGCTCGATTCCGTTCACAATGCAAATATTGCCTCGGACCGGCGTCCAATCACTGCCTTTGGTCGTCTATTCCGTTTTATTGCGAGCCTGTTGCCTAATTTTATCAAAAATCCAATTGTCAGAAGATTGCAGTCTCGAGGGGTTAATGTGTACAAAATACCGGTTCTCTCTAGCGAGGCCCCGCCAAAAAGGGAAATTACTGAGCAACAACGGGAACTGCTAGCTGCTGATGTTAATGCAGATTTGGTTTTACTTACCGAATCAACCGGTTTCGATTGTTCAAAGTGGCACATTCAGTGATGTGTCATTGGTGCTGAACCCATATTTCTGTCCAACGGTCATCCGCAGCGACTAGGAAGTGGGGGTTGAGTACGTTCTCTACCAAGTCGTAATCGAGAGTTTTGCCATCTGGGCCGACTACGATTCCACCAGCACCCTCGACTACTGCGTGGGCCGCAGCGATATCCCAACAGGAGGTTGGGCCGAATCTCGGGTAGAGATCGGCGCTTCCTTCCGCAACGATGCAAGCCTTGAGGGAAGAACCCATTCGGACCAATTCGTGGTCGCCTACTGCTTCTGCGAATGATTCGTCCATTTCTCCTCGATGAGACCCGCTGGCGACCAATTTCACCTTGCCCTCACTGGGTTGGACCATCATCGGACCAGAACCTTCTGGGCCTCTTCTGTCGGTGGTTACTAGAGCCCCTCCTGTCCAAATGGTGCCCGAAGCTGGTGCGTGAACTACCCCAATCAATGGTTTCCATCTAGAACCGTTGCGTTGCATTAGGGCAATATTGACTGTAAACATCCCATTTCTCTTGATGAATTCCTTTGTTCCATCTAATGGGTCCACTAACCAGCAGGTATTGCTTGACATCGGATCTCCAACCCTACCTTCTTCCGATACTATGGGTGTAGAATCAAGTGCCTGCAAGCCTGCAACGATTACTTCGTGGGCAGCAATATCTGCTTTTGTTAGTGGAGATTCGTCACCCTTTTGAGTAATTTCAAAATCATCTGCATTCTCGTATACATCCATGATTGCTTCGCCCGCGTGCTTGGCTATCACCATCATTTCTTCTCGGAGCAACATCCTCGCCACCGCGTTCAGAATTCTTGCAGTTCGTCGGACGCTTTTTCCAAACTTTCTCGTGCGGAGTCAGAAAGGTGTTGCATATACGGATCTTCGTCGCCTACGATAGTTTTCAATGAGCTCATCGTGCGCTGCCAAATTTCCTGTTGAGAATTCCATTCAAGCCATCTGTCGACAAAGTCGCAGTGGCGTTGAACTTCTTCGTCATCCTCGGACACTTTGCGAAGAATTGTGTTAGTCTGAGAAAGTATGATTCCGAAGGGCGCATTCAATTTGTAAGTTGTAAATGGATTGCGTTCCTGTACTACTGTTAGGTGCTCTCGCCACAATCCAAATGATACGTCATACATCCAACCTATTGAGAGGACTATTGCTAGTACTGTTGCAAATATCCCAAGTAGACCGAGATAGGTTGATGGGATGCCCATTATAGTGTCCATTTCTTCGAATCTCCAACTGACTAAGGGCCAAATTAGGAGGGTTAGTGTAGTGCACCAGAACGCCATAGAAATGAGGGTCTGGCTCTGCTGGATGCGCCAGTACTGACGCATGGCTGTCTTCTTCAGCACGCTTGGGGCTCCTCGCTATCCTCTTTCACGATTGCGCATAGATGTCGGTGATGTTCGATATATTCATCTCTAGTGCGCCAGACGATTGGTGGGGCATCTAAGTGTACTTCCCAGGGCTTTGGACCGCGAAACAGATTGTATTGGATCTGAGGCGAGTTTTTGGTAGCAAGCCATCAGAGCCGGTCTTTGTCATTACACATCACAAAGTTGCTACTGTACTAATTCGAAAAGTGATGATGGAAGTTTCCGAAAAAATTGGTTGGAGATATAGTAGCACTATGGGTGTTGCAACAAACATCCCAAGCAAAACCGACTTGTTGCACGTTATCCACGGAACGGTTTCGGACAGTTTTTTCCAATCTAGGAATAAGGGGGTGAGAATAATTCGCGATCCAAGAGATGTGATTGTTTCTGGTTACTTATATCATCAAAGATGCTCTGAAAAATGGTGTGTTAATTCTGATTTTTCGGACCCCAGTCGCCCATTTCCTCAAGTCCCTTGGCCTCTGGTTGGTGCAGACTTAGCAGCCAAGGAAGAGTTTGTGTCTCGTTTAGATGGGTTATCGTATCAAGAGAAAATTAGTTCACTGAGCAAAGCTGAGGGGCTAATCTTCGAAATGGATGGTTTTGCCAAGATTACTATTGATGAAATGATTCGTTGGAAAGATAATGACTACGTATTGACTATCAAAATGGAGGATTTGGTCGAAGATTATGATAGTGTGTTTGAGAAGATTTTTCGGTGGATGGGTATAGGTGAGGAGGATATTGATAATTGTCTAAAAATTGCAATTACTCACGATATGAATAGGATGGGTGAGGACTTAATCGCATCGAATCCGCATATTTCTACAGGTGAATTGCGTAAATGGAAAGATTTTTTCTCGCCAGAAGTTGAAGAGGCTTACCAAAAAAGGTTTGGTGAGGCCCACAAAGAATTGGGGTATGGTTGATTTTACTCTTCTTCATTACGTGGGCGCGGCGCTGAAAAATCGTGTGTGTCTCGAAAGTGAGCAATTACCCGCGGTGCCGTCGAATTCAAGGGATTGATTTCAGATAATGAGGTGATAATTACGAAGCGGCGGGGCGTACCGTGGCGACTGCCGAAGTTCGAGTAAATTCGGTGTCTCGCCTCTTCTTCATCTTTAGCAACAAGGTCGAGGGTGTAATTTTGCTCGGTCTTTCCGGAGCGGAATGTACCAATGGCTCGGTATGCCTTCATGGCCTTCGCGACCTGAGTTTGTGTTTTAACCCAAACGGAGGTCTAATGATCGTATGTTGCAACTATACTTCATTGTAAATTGGAGACTCGTCAAGATACATTGTTAGATTGAATAGCCACCACGATATCAGATCAAATGATTCTACGAGATTTTGCACTCCCGTTCCATTGTCGGTGATCATCATATCTACCATTGTCTGCAGTGTGTCACATGCTGCGTGGTAGCAGTCGGAGCCACCAGTCAGCGAGCCGAAATCCATTGATACGACTCCGAGTTGGTCGGCAATTCTCTCGTAATCACTACGGCCTCTTTGAGATTCGTGAACTGAAATCGAAAGGCGCTTCTGTTCACTTGAATCTACATCCTTCATTGAGGCGTAGCCTTCGGTGTTGTAGATGTCGCGGCCTAAACGCAATGCTGCGGCTATGTCGTTATTGTTCGAACCTATCCACTCAGCCAATCGAACCATAGGCCACTGCTCATTGATTAGGTTGTCCGTTTCTGGAATTATATCTACAACTAATGTGTAGTATCCCGGCCAGTTTGTACCGACAGCGTCTGCGTTCAGATAGTTGGAAAGTGTGACGTCAACAGGGAGGTTTTCAATCCACATATCTACCCCATCATAGCCATTTTCTTCATTGGACCAAAAACAAGCAACGATTGTTCGCCGATGATCGAATTGTGCCAAGCCTCGTGCGGCTTCTAGGACTAAGGCAACACCTGCGCCATTATCGTGGGCGCCTATATGGGCGCCTCCACCGGGTGGGCTTCCTGGTTCTGCAATATCTAAGTGGGCGCCAAGAACAAGCCACTCATCTGGAAATTCGGTGCCTGTTTTGTAGCCGCATACATTCACTGCATAAGAGAAGTCTGAAATCCAATATCGATGGATTTGTGAATCATAACCCATCCCTTCTAGTTCTGATTGCATGAAATCTACAGCTCTCATGTAGGTGGGATCGTATATGGTGAAAGGCCCCCACCTGTCATTGTATCCTGAGTCTGGGTCGGAGAAGATTTCCAACCACTGGTAAACATTCAATCCTGAGATTAATCCTGTGCTGTGTCTGGCACCGGATTCATTCGTATGTGCCTCATCAATTTCTCTCAAAGTAGGGTGCTCAATGTAGGTGTAGGGTGAGTCTAGAAATTCATTCGAGGAGAACCATTCAGACCAACTAAAATTCGTCTCGCGCATAGCCCATACTTGGCGCCCATATTGACCTAGTAGGAAATAGGTTGAGTTGAGATTTGATGGAGTCATAATCTGAATTGTTTGGGCTCCTGGTGCGTCGAAATCGATTGTTGTTCCGTTAACAAATTGGTTGGTCTCGGGTTGATAAATTAGGTAGGGGATATGGATGCTCATCGGGATAGATGCAGTAAGAGTAACGTCCTGTAATTGGGCGCCTACTAAGATATCTGGTGATATGTTTAGTTCGCCTTCAGGAATTAACGCAGATTCTTGGTCTGGTGAAAAGCAACCCATCGTTGGAGAAAGTAACACGATGATTGTAAGATACGCCGCTACTGTGCGGGACATTGTGACGGAGGAGTGGTTTGGGGTATTTCACTTCAAAGGGGTAAAAAATTCCATCTCGCGAGGAATAAAGCAGATTGGAAGTTAGAGGTCGGTGAGATAATTTCCTCAAAATTGAAGTGCGTCGTGGGTGCGATTCTCCTCGGTTGTTGTGGCGGCAGAAGAAGTCGGCGTCAATGAGGCGGCGGATTCAGATCCGATGAAGAAGGAGGAATTGCTCGCCCAACTCAACACCTTTCCAAAGGATCGATTAATAGAAGAAGTAGTATCGATGTGGGAAGAATTGGGTGAATTAGAACGGGATTTGGCGATGGCTAGACAACGTGCGCGCGCCCTTGATGGGGAGTTGGTTAATGTTCGCTCAAGATCGGGGGGACGAGCCAATTTAGCCGAGTTGGAGGAACGGTTTCGGGTTGCTGAAGCTCGTAGAAGTCAGTTAGAAACTATGCTAGCTAACGAGCAGGGACGACGGAAAGATTTGGAAGAGGTTGTTGGTGAAGGGAGAATTGACGAGTTGCGGAGAGAGAATGCTGCATTGATTCGTCGTGAAGAAGAACATATGCTACTAATCCTTGATATGGAGTCTAAAATTGATAAATTGATGGAAATAATTACTGAGTTGCAAAATCAAGAAGGATAGTTGTGGTTTCATGAGTTCATTTTTGTAATGAATTCTGTCAGCACTCTTTGTAGCTCGTCTGCATCATCAAAAGATTCTGTTAGATTTCCAGTTATTATCCAATCAGCACCTGCTTGTACTGCCTTACGAGCAGTTTCACCATCACGAATCCCCCCGCCGACAACTAAGGTTAGATTGCAGGCTGATCGGGCGGCCTGAATCAGTTCGGCACTAACTGGGGTATCTGCTCCGCTGCCGGCCTCAAGGTAGAGGAGATTGAATCCATAGGATTGTGCTGTCATCGCATAGGCTGAGGCGCGATCTGTTTGGTCTTCTTCCAGAAGGTTGGCTTGGCCGACCTCTCCAACTCGTCCTCCAGGGGCACAAACGACGTATCCCATCGGCAGAGTTTCTACCCCTGCCTCACGAATGTATGGTGCACCTGCCAGCTGTTCTTCGATGAGGAATTTTGGGGTTGTACTATTCATCAACATCATGAATGTGATACCATCTGCAGCTGGAGATAGGGCTGCGGCTCCTGCTGGGAAAAGTACGATAGGTATGCTCCAGGATTCTTCATCAAGTCCGGAATCTTGACTGGATGCCCATGTTACTAATTCCAAGGCTTCCTTAATTGCGACTACAGTGTTGTGGACATTTTTCATATCAGTGCCTGTGGAGCCGCCAACTAGAACCATACTAGAACCGGCAGACACCGCCGCCATGCAACGTTTTGCTGCAGTCTCTGGTGTCTGATCTGCGGGGTCGATGAGGATGGCGTGTCGAGCTTTTCCACTAGTGTTGGTGACGTAGTGCAAGGTTGGCCCTGGCTCTCCGACCATGTCCTTGCGTGGCGATTTACTGTCTAAGTGTTTCAGATGGTATGGGCCTTACTGACGGTTGCTGCGAGTGAAAGCCCAAGATTCACTTCTTCTTTCAGCGATTTTCGGGGGTCTTCACCCTCCCATTCCATCAATTGCAACCACTTACCTTCGGCTTGAGGAGGTTTGTCATCGGCGGGCCACCAAATTTCGATTAGTCCGTCGGGGCGATGGCCTTCATAATCAGATCCTGTTAACTCTTCGTTGTGAACTCCACCACACCAGCGACCTAGGTTCTCATTATTTGGTGCCGAGATGATTTGCTCAACTACTAGTGTAGAGCCTGTAGAATATCCTGCGCCGGATAGATGCAATAACTCTCCTGATTCTGATTGAGTTTGATTTGTTGTGGTTCGTAAATGGAGATTTGCGCCACGCTCTACAAGTTTTGTCGCCATGGCCTTTTCCAACCAAGAACGTCGTACTGCGGTGTTGTTTTTGGTTGGGTTTTGAGAGCCTAGCCGACTAATCCAATTAGATGGAATGGTTTCGGAAAATGGTTCTTTGATTAGGCCGGGAAGTTCACCTATTAGGCCAGCTTCAGCCTTTTCTGAAATTAGATGGATTTCTGTGTCTAAATTTTGGTCTAAGATGGTGTGGCTACAAACTAAATGGGCTAAGTCTAGGCCAAGAATTGCAATTTTCAATTATCATTCACTCCAATCTCTTCGAAGAATAATGCGTGTACGGGGCATGCAGGGATGCAAAGCTCACAATGAGTGCAGGTTGGTTCGTCGATAATCACTAAGAGGTCTGACAGATCTAACGCATCAACTGGACAAAGGGCAACGCAGGCGGCACACCCAAAGCACCGGCTCTCGTCAAGTGAGAGGATTTCCCCTGGACGCCTCGCCATCAGTTCTTGCAGGTGGTGTTTACTTCTCAAACCCACCCCAACCCCTTCGTTTCTTTTGGAATTATTTCTTGACTTGGAAGATGCGATAGAATCTTTGTTTCTAACTCAATTAGCGATATTCATTGAGTCTATACCGCTGCCAGCCAATAGCCATTGGGGCATTTCTCCTCAAGCCGATTTAGCCCCACCACAACTAGAGTGGAAACGAGGGGGGTCCCCCCCCAAACGGTAGCGAAGTTGATGTGGAAAGAATATCTCGACTCAATATGGTCCTCTATTCACCCGGCCGGACAACATCTTACCCAGATCACCCAGTCAAGGAAGGAATCAGACTACACTTCCTCGGTGGTGGAAACGAAGTTGGTAATGTTGGTTGCGTGCTTGAAGACAAGACAGGAACCAGACTCCTGATCGATTACGGATTAGCCCCGACAAGACCCCCCAAATACCCATCAGAATGCCCCCCAATAGACCACGCAATAATCACCCACTCACATATCGATCATATTGGAATGGCACCTTGGTTAGTCGGCCATCACCAAACAACTCTTCACGGAACCGAACTTACAGCTGCAGTTTCAGAAATGATGTGGCGAGACACCTACAAAGTTTCCAACATAGAAGGCTACCCTCTTCCATGGGATTTGAGAGATCTGGACGTAGCTCTCGATGCTTGGCAGACCCATAATTTTGGAGAATGGTTCGATATAGGAGAATGGAGATTAAGATTTCATCGCGCTGGCCATATTCCTGGTGCGGCCATGATCGAAATTGAAACCCCAGAACTTCGCTTACTTTGGGGTGGTGATATGGACACGCGTAATAGTCCCAACGTTGGAGGAGCCAAACCAGTAAGTTGTGACATACTCTGCATTGAGTCCACCTACGGCGGTCGTGAACACCCCAATCGTGTAGAAGAAGAAGCCCGCTTTGTAGCGCGCGTTAAGGAAATCGTTAGTAGAGGAGGGGTGGCACTTGTTCCAGCGTTTGCCTCGGGTAGATGTCAGGACATTCTTCGTATTCTGCATGACGCAGCACCACATCTCGAGGTCCACTTCGACGGTATGGGTACGCGCATTACCCAACATTGGATGAACAACCCACAATATATTCACGAGCCAAACGGACTAGAGAAGATGTGGCGTTGGGCAAGAAAAATTAGAAGCAAATCAGACCGCAAGAAAGCTCTCAATTCAGACGTAATCGTGACTACCAGCGGAATGTTGGATGGAGGCCCAGCAATATGGTATCTCAATCGTCTAAGGCACGACCCAGCAAATGCAATTCTCCTCACTGGATATCAAGCAGAAGGCTCAGGAGGTAGGAGCCTTTTAGATAACAGAAAGCTACCAATTTTTGGGAATATAACACCAATTGAACTAGATGTAGATCAATTCCAATTATCTAATCATGCAGGCCATTCAGAACTCGAATCCTACGTGCGCGCGTGCGGGCCTAGACATGTGGTCTTCTTTCACGGCGATGTGGAAGCAAGACAGGCAATTGGCGCCGAATTCACACAAGAACCGAAACCCTCATTTCCACTGAATGGAACCCCTTTAGAACTCAAATAATTCTGATTTATATAGTATTTATCATAAGCCGACTGCCTTCTTCCCGTGCCACGTAGCCTATGCGCTACACTAATGGAAAGACAGGTGAAAAAATGGAAGCACTAGACAAACAATTTGGAATTACCGACGCTGGAAGCACGGTAGAGGGAGAAATACGCGCAGGAATTACAACATTCATGACGATGGCGTATATTTTGTTGGTTAACCCAGCAATGCTCTCTGGAACAGGACTCGGATTTGACGAAGCACTGTTCGCTACTGCAATTGCGGCCTTCGTTGGATGCACAGTTATGGGGTTATGGGCGAACTTACCGTTCGCCTTAGCGCCAGGAATGGGCCTAAACGCCTACTTCACTTTTGGAGTAGTCATAGGTATGGGAATCGCTTGGGAAGTGGCTCTTGCAGCAGTACTTGTTGAAGGAATTATATTCATGGTAATATCAATTCCTCAAGTCGGCTGGAGAACCAAAATGATCAATGCAATTCCTACTGATTTGAAGATCGCCACAGGAGCTGGTATTGGAATGTTCCTAGCAATAATCGGTTTGGAAGAGACGGGATTAGTAGTCAATAACGCTGTAACTCTAGTCGACCTACCAGCCACGGGAATGTGGGAGTACGACTCTGGTGAATTGATTGCAATAGTTGGTCTAATTGCAATGGCCGGTATGATGGCCCGAGGAATGAAGGGCGCAATCATATGGGGAATCATTGGAATGTCAATTTACGGTTGGGCAGTTGGGGCCACAGACCCTTACAACATGCTCGGCAACGCTGACCCTCTAATCTTCTACTTAGACGCAGAAGGCAACCCAGTAGACGTCTTAGCAATGGCATCATACATGTGTGAGGGTGGTTCTTGTTACTACGCTAATACAGATGTAATAGTTGCAGTAAACGTACCTGCCGGATGGGGTGCTGGTGAAGCAGCGGCCCCTGCTTTGGGTGATATCATCACTACAGACGCACTAACTGCAACCGGAGCACTATTTGCTTCTGCAGAGGCACTAATGGATGTAGGAGAAACAGGCGGAACCCCATGGGGAGACTTCCTCCTTGTGATGATCACGTTCCTATTCGTCGATATCTTCGACACCGCAGGCACACTATACTCAGTGGGCCGTGCAGCAGGATATGTTGACGAGAACGACGAGCTACAGAACTCAGATGAAGCCTTCATGTCAGACGCCGCAGCAACAATTGTAGGTGCACTATGTGGTACTAGCACAACAACCACTTACATCGAATCCGCCGCGGGTGTAGAAGAGGGTGGAAAGACAGGACTAACCGCAGTAACAGTCGGTGTTCTGATGCTTTCCGGCTTGTTCCTATCTGGCTTGTTCAAGGCGATTCCACAATTCGCAATGGCGACCGCACTAATTGTAGTGGGCTCACTAATGATGAAGCAAGTAGCAGACATCAACTGGAATGATTTGGAAATCGCAGTACCAGCGTTCTTGACAATGGTCCTAATGCCATTTACCTTCTCGATTGCAGACGGTATTGCGTGGGGTGTAATATCCTACGTAGCCATCCAAATCATCGTTGGAAAGGGCAGGGATGTAAACATGGTAATGTGGACAATCTTTGCACTAATGTCGATGTTCTACCTCGGCCCAGGAAACGAGACCACCTTCGAGTGGATTCTCGGCAACCTAAACTGAGTGTAATAACGTAACAAACACTCCTTGGAGAAATCCAAAGAGCACGCGCACTTTGAGGCGAATAGCATGTCGAATGATATGACGCAAAAGTTGAGGGACGCCGTTCGGACGGTACCGGACTTTCCCATTGAGGGAATCATGTTCCGGGACATCACACCTGTCCTGTCCGACGGCACCCTCCTCTCTGCTACAACGGATCTTTTCATCGAGAGAATGAATGAGGCCGGATGGAAGCCCGAAGCAATAATCGGTCCTGAAGCCCGTGGCTTCATCTTCGGGGCGTTACTTGCGGCGGAATTAGGAATCTCATTTGTCCCCGTTCGTAAACCAGGAAAACTCCCAGCCTCAAAAATGAGAGTTGAATATTCGCTTGAGTATGGAAGCAACTCCCTTGAAATGCACGAAGACGCGCTAAAGCCCGGTGAAAGAGCAGTAATCGTAGACGATCTTCTGGCAACCGGAGGAACAGTAAATGCCTGCGCACAACTTTGCAGACAAGCAGGCGCAGAGATAGTAGGGGCACTATTTTTGATTGAATTAGATGGCTTAGATGGAGCTGCGGTGATTTCACCAATACCTAGCATTTCACTGTTGAAATTCCCTGCTTAAGTAGGCATCAACGCCCCGATTCTTTCATAGCATCACCGGCTTTGCCATAGGTGAATTATCATGGCCGAGAAGTCAGCCCCCCCTCCTCCACCACCAAAGAAGGGGGGCGCACCACCAGCTCCGCCAAAGAAGAGAAAGGCCCCTCCACCACCTGGCCCTCCTCCAGCGAAAAGGAAAGCACCACCCCCTCCGAAGAAGGGTGGAGCCCCTCCACCACCAAAAGGCAAGAGACCCCCCTCCAAGGGCAAGCGCCCCGCGCCGCCTGGAAAGAGACCAGCTCCAAAGGGCAGAGGAAAACCACCCGCCAAGCGCAGGCCCCCTCCAAAGAAGCCAAAGGGCCGCCCGAAAGCAGCGCCTACTGGAAAGAAAAAGCGCAAGCGCCGCCGCCTCCGAATCAAATTAGGCCTCCGGGAATCAGAGATTTCAGAAGAAAGCGAGCGATACCAGGACGAGGTTGGTTGGACAGTCCACGGGACGGTATTAGATGAGATCGAAGAAACAGGGCCAAAGGAGCCCGAAATAATCACTCATCAATGTTCTATGTGCGGTTCAATTCTACAAATTCCTAAACCCAAGCGCGAGAGATACAAAGTAGAATGTACCTATCCAGAATGCGGTCATGCAGATATGATTGGCTTGTGAAACAATCATCCGATTAGCAATAATCTACGCGCCGCAGCGAATAGCAGCACCACAACTAGAACGATTCGAACCCTTCGTTGGGGCGCGAAATCAGCCCCCAATCGAGAACCAACAAATCCACCGATCAAGACTGCGGCGCCGAAAGGTGCAAGCGCACCAGTTTCAACCATCCATTGCCCTGAGAGATATGAGCCGGTTAGGGCCGCTGCTGAATTTACCCAGATGAATAGTGCGGCAGTAGCAGCCGCGGCCTTTGGAGTAGCCCAACGCCTTAGCAGCACAAGAGGAGAAAGGAAAATACCACCACCAACACCAACCACTCCACTAAGGAAGCCAATCCCAGCTCCTGCAGGGGCAGCCTGCACAACAAGGGGTCTTTCGACCAAACCATTGGCCAAATCGGAATCTAATCTGAACAAACGAACAGATGCCCAAACAAGAGTAATCGAAAGCAACGTATCGTATAGTGCACCGTCAACTAGGATGAATCCTCCCACAAACGCAAATGGAATGCTCGCCACAACGAATATCCCAGTTAATCGAGGAATGTGGTGTCCAGCCCTTTGATAATGATAGAATGCTATTGCTGCTACAATGAGGTTGAGACACCAAGCATGTTGCTTCAACCAAACCTCTTCCATGGTAGCAAAGGAGGTTAGAGAGAGCACAGCCAGGTATCCAGATGCGCCGCCGTGACCAACAGAGGAATATAGCGTTGCGACTACCAACAAAGCAAGCGCAATCAGCACTTCCTCAGTACCCAGCACACACTTAGGAGGCGGGAAGAACACTTCAACGAGGCGGTGTCTGCCAAATCATGGAGTGGGGCGTGTCGCTTGAGAGAGCACTCGAATTAGCCCTACAATATCCATTGACAAAACGAACAGAGACATTACCTCTTGATGACGCTAGAGGACGAGTTCTAGCAATCCCTCTGGCCTCGAAAGTAGATGACCCACGCTTCGATAATTCAGCAATGGATGGCTTCGCTGTAAGGGCATCAGATTGCTCCGATTTAGAAACTGTTCTTACAATTGTTGGAACTAGCCAGACAGGAGGGGAACAACCCCCCACAATCGTTGAAGGAGAAGCTTGTAGAATCATGACAGGCGCCCCCCTCCCTCAAGGAGCAGATGCAATCGTAATGGTCGAAGATACAGATGTGGACGGAGACCAAGTCTCCATCAACGGACCAGCTCGTACCGGATACATTCGAAAGAGAGCAGAGAATCTATCGAGAGGGCAAGAAGCGCTCCCAGCAGGAACTCTACTGGCTTCGGCGAGCATTGCATTAGCAGGAACCATGGGCCACGGAGAAGTCGAGGTAATCAGGAAACCTAAGATTGCAATCCTATCTACTGGTGATGAACTGGTACAACCAGGTTCAGATCTAGCGCCGGGACAAATCTACGAATCCAATTCACAAGCCCTCACCTCGTTAGTAGAATCGATGGGTTGTGAGGCTGTTAGGCACGAATCAGCGAACGACTCAATGGGTGAATTGAGAACTACCCTAAACTCTCTTTCTGATTGCGCCGCAATCATCACGAGTGGAGGGGTTAGCATGGGAGAATGGGACCTTGTGAGAAAAATCATGGAGGAAGAAGGCAACATCCACTTCTGGAGGATGAAAGTTAGACCAGGAGGCCCACCTCTCTTTGGGACTTGGAAGAATACACCCCTATTCGGCCTTCCAGGAAACCCAGTCAGCAGTCTAGTAGTATTCCACATCTTAGTTGCACCATGGATAGCCAAATCACTCGAGTATAATGAGGAAATGGGCCTCAGACTAAGTCAACAAGTATCTGTAAGGTTGGCAGAGGATGTGTCAGGTGCACCAGGCAAACTTTGCCTAAGGAGGATTAGGATAACATCAGAGAACGGTGAACTAATCGCGACTACCCACACACATCAGGGCAGTGGGAATATCCACAGCATGATTGCTCATAACGGCCTGACATTACTTCCACCTAACACCGATGGAAAAGCCGGAGATATCATCGATGCTCTATGGTTTCTCTAATCTTCAACACAAGGCATCGGATGAGTTCAAGGACACCCTCGCTCACGGCAAGACTGCGCACGGGGGGAAACATCTGGCTCAAGGCATGAAGAACGGAGCGTCCGACGAGGGTTGGATAGTAGTCAAGGGTGCGCGGACGCACAATTTACGAGACATTGACGTCTCAATTCCTCGCGGCAAATTCGTCGTCATATCAGGAGTCTCTGGCAGCGGCAAATCCAGCCTCGCATTCGACACCCTATACGCAGAAGGTCAGCGAAGGTATGTTGAGTCCCTATCGTCATATGCAAGACAATTCCTCGGTCAGATGAAAAAGCCTGACTGCGATAGCATTGAAGGGCTCTCACCAGCTATCAGCATTGATCAGAAACAAGGCAGCCACAACCCAAGATCTACCGTAGCAACAGTAACTGAGATCATGGATTATCTGCGACTACTCTGGGCCCGAATCGGCCTTCCTCACTGCCCAGATTGTGGCAAAGAGGTTGCACGGAGAACAGTACAGGAAATTGTCGACGATGTTCTTTGGCGATTCGAAGGCCATGCGATTGCAATCTGGTCTCCTGCAATTCGCGCAAGAAAAGGAACTCATGCAGACCTATTCAAAGCACTAGTCGAACAAGGCTATCTTCACGGCAGAGTCAACGGACGAGAAGCGGAATTCGATGACCCACCAATACTCGAGAAGAATCTGCGGCACGATATCGACGTCAGAATCGATCGCTTACGCCTTTCTCGCGCAGTAAAACAACGCCTCACAGAAGCCGTCGCCGAAGGGATGCGCCTCGGCGGCGGGGCAGTCGCCATCGAAAGTCTTGAAGCCCCTATTGCAGGCAAGGACGAGGACGCCAAGGAACAAAAATTCCAGACACAAATTGGCGAGACAATCTCTTACACAGAAGAGTTCGCCTGCCCTGAACACGGTTCGTTCCTTCCAGAGGTCAGTCCCCGCGTTTTCTCTTTCAACAATCCACTTGGCGCATGCCCTGCCTGTCAGGGCCTCGGAGTCCAGCGAGAATTTTCCCCTGACTTGGTAATTGACCGCTTGGCGACGGTGGAAGAGGGATGCATTCGCCCCTTCCGCTCTTCGATGATGTCCGGTTGGTATCGTTCTCAAATGACTCAAGTCTGCCAACATTACGGGATTCCCTCAGACGCTCCATTCGGTGAGTTAGACGACGATGCTAAAGACATCTTACTCTATGGTACAGGTAGCACCGCGATTAACTTCGAATTCACCTCAGAGAAAGGCTCCGCTTACCACATGACTCGTCCTTGGGAAGGCGTCTTCTCTCGAATTCGTAGGACCTACATAGAGACGGCATCCGACCGAACCCGCTCTCGGCTGGCTTCTTACATGACCGACGAACATTGTCCCGACTGCAACGGCCGCAAACTAAACCGCGCAGTCAGCGGAGTTACCGTCGGTGGGGTTACACTTCCAGCATTCTCAGCTTGCAGTGTTATCGAGGCACTAGCAGTCGTCCAGAATTGGCGTCTCGGTGAAGTCGATGAGACATGGGACAAACTGGAACGAGATGTACCTAAGACACAGATTGTTGCGATTGCAGAACACCTCGACGAACGGAATTTATACATCGGCCGAGAAGTCATCAAAGAGATTGAGGCGAGGTTGAGATTCCTCGCCCTTGTGGGTTTAGATTATCTCACACTCGACCGCCGAGCAAGTACCCTTTCAGGTGGCGAATCGCAACGAATTCGCTTAGCTACACAGATAGGAACACGGCTGACGGGGGTCATGTACGTTCTCGACGAACCTTCGATTGGCCTTCATCCCAGAGATAATGATCGACTACTGGAAACATTACGTGAATTGACTGAATTAGGCAACACCCTCCTCGTCGTCGAGCACGATGAAGCAACCCTTCGCCAAGCCGACTGGCTAGTCGATATGGGAGTCGGCGCAGGTAGAGACGGCGGCGAAGTGGTCGCTAATGGAAGCCTCAAGACATTGCTTTCCACCAAGGACAGCATCACCGCCGCCTATCTTTCGGGACGAAGTGAAATACCTCTTCCAGAAGACCCAGCGATACCTGACGATGAACGTATGTTGACGATATTAGGTGCTAGACAGAACAACTTACAAGATCTCGATGTACAGATTCCCCTCGGGTGCATGGTTGCCGTTACAGGAGTTTCAGGCTCAGGTAAATCTTCCCTTATCACAGAGACTCTTGCACCTGCCCTATTGCGTGAATTGCATGGTGCAGACACAACGCCAGGAAGCCACGACCGCCTAGAAGGAATCGACCAAATCGACAAAACGATTGTAATTGACCAATCCCCAATTGGGAGAACACCTCGCTCTAACGCTGCCACATACACCGGGGCATTCACTCCGATAAGGGCCCTATTCTCAGAGACTAAATTATCCCGTGAGCGAGGCTACGAACCAGGGCACTTCTCATTCAATGTCAAGGGCGGTCGATGCGAAGCCTGCAAAGGAGCGGGTTCAATGAAACTGGAGATGAATTTCCTTCCAGATGTCTGGGTTACTTGTGACATTTGTAAGGGTAAAAGATACACCCGTGAAACCTTAGAGGTAAAGTGGCGAGGGAAGACCATTCACGATATTCTTGAGATGCCTGTAGAAGAGGCTTGCAAATTCTTTGAGAATCAACGCAGGATTCACCGAATTCTTTCGACTATTCAAGATGTAGGCCTTGGCTACATTCGTTTAGGGCAGCCAGCGACCACACTCTCTGGTGGGGAGGCACAGAGGGTAAAATTGGCTACCGAACTCCATCGACCTGCTAGAAAGCACACAGTCTACATTCTTGATGAGCCAACAACCGGACTAGCGATGTCCGATATTCACCAACTAATCGATGTACTTCTCAGAATTCGTCGAAACGGACACACAGTCATCATTATCGAACACCACCTAGATGTCGTCAAGTGCGCTGATTGGGTTCTCGATCTAGGACCGGAGGGTGGAGAACGTGGTGGAGACATCGTAGCGGAGGGGACTCCTGTTGAAGTGGCAAATAACTCATCGAGCTACACGGGCAAGCATCTGAAACCTTTAATCTAAGCAAAAAACCAAATTTCCGGCATGAACTTTTTGAAGGTAGGGGGAGGAAGAAAATCCAATGATGCGTTCAGGGAATCCAGCATTGAATGACAACACATTCTCTTCCTCAAGTTACAAAGACAAACCTTGGTGGGATGGGTTTGACCTCGCAGACGAATCAACCACTATGTCGATAGAAGGGACTGCAGAGAAGACAGGAATACTTCTTGCAATCACAACACTCACGGCATTGGTGACGGCATTTTCTATGCCGGAATCTATGCCTTTGGCGCTTATTGGATGGATAGGGGGTTTCATCACAGCAATGGTTGTGATATTCAGTCGTTCAACAAACCCCGTTCTAGTTTGCCTCTATGCCGCGTTTGAGGGAATGGCCTTAGGTGGCCTAACTTGGATTTACGAATCAGTGCCAAGTTTGGAAGGTATTGGAATAGTTGCAGCACTTATCACGTTCTCCATACTAGGTGCAATGCTTACAATTTACAGATACGGATTGATTCACTGGGATGAAAATACTGCAATAGCAGTAAGATCCGCACTAATTGGAATCTTGCTTGTGTACCTCATTTCCATAATTGGGGTATTTGTTGGATTTGAAGTCCCTTACATCCATGGAGCAGGCCCCATTGGAATCGCCTTCTCTTTATTCGTGGTAGGCATTGCGTCATTTTGCCTCGCTGCGGATTTTGATTTCATAGAGAGAGGAGTTCTTTCTGGGTCTCCTAAAGAGCTTGAATGGAGAGCTGCCTTTGGGTTGATGGTTACTCTCATTTGGTTATATGTAGAAATTCTACACCTCTTAGCCAAGATTGCTATAGCCACCCGATAGTTCGAGAGCACCAGTGCAACTGGATTTGATCCTCGGTCTTGCGTTTGCGGGAGCCACCTTCGGAATCACAGAGGGAATCAAACCAGGGCCATTGCTAACCATGGTAATTCGTGAAACATTGTCTGGCGGGCTTCGCGCAGGGCTGTGGACGGCAGCCGCTCCTATTTTCACCGATGGTCCCCTGGTGATTGTCAGCCTCTTTGCCGCTGCTTGGATTGCGACAAATCCCTCAGCATTATTGTTAATCACCGTTGCAGGGGCGATCTTTCTTGCTCAAATGGGATACGAGTGTTTTGGCTTGGAGCCACCCGATGTAAATGCAGACGCCCCCCCTCCAACAGGGTCATTTCTTAGGGGAGCAATCACGAATTTATTGAATCCAAACGTCTACGTCTTTTGGTTCCTCATAGGAGGGCCTTTGATGGCTTCAGCAGCCGACGAGGAAATTCTTGCCCCGGTCGCTTACGCAATCACTTTTCTTGTGACAATTATGCTGACAAAAGCAACAATCGCCTATGCTGTCAATCGGGCCAGCGGAAATATTTCAACAACTGTTTATCGAAGATTACTAGCTATTTGTGGTATGATAATGATCGGCTTTTCACTCTACTATGCGATTGAAGCATATGGTTTACTCCAAGAGGTTGGAGTTCTCTGAGAAGACTAAGCTGAGGAGTTTCCACCAGTAGGATTGCTCACAATGTTGTAGGTCCACCGGGAGGTAACTCTGTGAGCGTCCCATTTCCACGGAGAGAGGGACCAATAGTCATGGCTCCGAAGATACCAATCTCTCCACCTACATTGTGAGCCAGACCGAACCAAACACGTCCGTGTTGGTCGATGATGATGTCATTGAAGTCCCCAAACCCGCCACACCTGTTGTAACCACAATCAGCACTCGTATCGAGAGGGTCTCCCCACGCATTGACCTGAACTGTGGTCATCAATGGCATCGGGCTGAATGCATCAGAAATCACAGTAAGATAACCATTCCATGTATCCCCACCTGAATCACCCAGATAGCCTAGGGCGACCTGCCCTGGCCCTCCAGCAGCAATCACTGGGAAACCAGTCCCATTCAACCCAATCGGGGGGGCTACCATCAATGGTTCACTCCAAGTATCCCCCTCGTCTCTTGAGTACGAGTAGTAGGGCATATTGTCCGACCCCATCCACATCGCGTGTACCTTGTCCTCTGAGTCGGGATAGACCTGAGCCTCCTCGAAGTTCCAAGTCTCTGCAGTTCCAGTAGTTTCAGTCGGTAGTGGATGCTCAGTCCAAGTCAACCCACCGTTCGTGCTTCGGTAGATTGAGTACCCCTCACCACCATTACAACCTCTGTTCCCTCGGTAGAAATTACCATTGTCGGATCCCATGATGTGTCCTGTGAGTCCACCACTATTGCAGTTTGAAGGAGCACCGGGCACTTCAGGCCCCCAAGTAAGCCCCCCATCATTACTGGTTGAGCAGACTGGGTATGGATAGTTCCCGTTGACGCAGAACACCCATGTTGTAGGGTGCAGAACAGCGGGGTAGGGTGAGGAAGCAATCGTCTGATGGTCTTGCACCGACCAGCCTGTAGCAACTGAAGGCCCAGTCCAACTCTCTCCTTCATTATCTGACCATTCTACAGTCATCCCCAACAATGCATGCATATCGAATTTCATTACTCGGTCAGTCCATGGGTCGACGTACACATACGGATCGTTGCTATTGGCGACCGGTGCGAACACGCTGTAAACATCCTCACAGACATAGTCGCTGACGTTCGTCATACCAATCAACCCAGAACACCGAACAATCGCAGTCGAGCCAGCATCACCATTACCCCAGCTCGTCATGTACAGATTGTCCGCCGAAGTCACCCCTATTGTGGGCTCGAAGGTAGTCAGACCAATTCCATAGTAAGTGCCAATTGCACAGACAGGAGCGTTACTCCCAACAAGTACGGAGGTGCCGTTGAACACATCAGAGACCTTAGTTGCGTCAGTTGCGTTGGAATAATGATACCATGTGTTGTTAGCGATTCCCTCAGGGCACAATTCATCAAAGTTGAACATTTCAACCTCTTCTTCAATCACTTCATCGCCGCCAAAGCAGCCAGAAAGCATCGGCGCCAGAATCAACAGAACGACTGCACCTACCGCACTTCGCATGAATAACCCTCAGTCCCAGCCATTTTCAAGAATTGGGGGCGTAGTGTCTAGAATTGACTGCAAAGGCCCTCTCCACGTCATTCCTAACTCATCCTCTGCAGGAGTTGCATCCCAGTAAAGTTTCTTTCGAAGATGCCTTCGAGCCCAAGACACATCTATCTTCGGATGGAAAACAGACACAACAATCGCTAGCCAATACGGCGCTTCCCAAGTCGCCCACCTTCTTTCTGGATGAGCAACTTTCAGTGATTTTGCGATATCATTCATCATCATCTCACCCGATACCGTTAGGTAACGGCCCATGTCTTCTCCCCCCCTCAATGCTCGAACATGGGCTTCTGCTACATCCCTTACATCGACGATATTGATTTGCATCGGTAGGTTAAGTGGCACTTCACGCCGAACCATTGCCATGAGGATTGCTAGTGAGCCTCGTAGGTGGCGCGGCGACATTGGAGGTCCGAACACCATGCAGGGGTGAATCGTCACCAACCGAGGTCGATTTTCTTCATCTTGAGTCGCGTGCCAATCTCTGATCAACCGCTCAGCACTTACCTTGGCTAAGCCATAGGGGTTTTCTTCTAGAGTAGCATCATCGGCCCAAGTCTCAGTGGTTAGAACCGTTCCATCCTGCCAATCCATAGGACGGATTGCAGCAGTTGATGAAGTGTGAACAATCCTCTTGATGGTGCCTGACTTTTCAACCGCTGAAACCACATTTTTGGTTCCAATCACACTTGGGTCAACAATCTTTCTTTGCGGGTCTCGAGAGCGCACAACAACTGTCGCTGCTGTGTGAATTAAATCACTGCATCCGGCAATAGCAGAATCAACCGAATCAGAATCGAACAGATCCATTTCTACAATCTCCAAATTCCCTCCTTCTGCAATTGGAAGAGCGCGGAGATGGGCAACACGATCCGGGTCAGAGACATCTCTGACAGTAGCCCTAACCGACGCACCTCGAGCCAGTAGGTTAGCTACAACATGGCTTCCAATGTACCCCGAGGCGCCGGTGACTACTGTTCCCATCGAACCGGGATGAGCAACCCGGCTTCAATCCTAACTCAGGCCAGCCCCTCAGTCAACTGGTCAAGTAATTCGTCCAATTCATCTTCTTCCGGCATCAAAGCGGCTGCTTCTTGAGCTGCAAATAACGCCGAGGTAGTCTGCCCCATCTCTAGGTGGGCGCGTGCAAGATTTGCCCATGCCGCCCCTCTCTCACAGTAGTTGACTGAATTAATCGCTCCACGGAACCATTTGATAGCCATCTCAGCTTGACCACGTTGCAGCAACGCCTCCCCAATTTCGTTCCATGAACCACCGTAGTTTGGATTTGTTTCAATAGCACGTCGTTGCCAAGCCAATCCATCTTCTTCATCATCGGCGAAGGTCATTCCAAGATAGCACGCAGCCTCTGGAGATGGACTGAGTTGGAAGGAAGTTCCGTGATGTTCGGCGGCTACGCGAAGGATGCCAAGCCTCTGCAACACGTTACCCATACGAAACAAGTCTTGAGCCAAAACTTCACGGAGGTCCACACCAATTCCTTCACTTTCTGTTGTAGCTTCTACCTCACCCCATACTTCTTCGATCATTTCCAACAGAGCCGAAGGCCCCATTCTATCTCTGGTAGGATTTTCGTTAGCATGCATCCAAGCCGCCTTGACGGAAGTAGTCTTCGACTCAGGTAAGGCCGGCATCTCAACTATGGGCGCCAAATCACATAGTGACTGCGCAATTTCATCTGGAATCATGTCAACATTCCAAATCGCCAACCACTGAGCTTGAAACTCACCCTCCCCCTGTCGAGTAATGGTCTGTAGAACAGTACCGGTATTTTCTCCAATTGCAGTAATCGCAATTCCCTCGAAAGAAAGCCGCATCAACAAACCAACAGGTACTCTTGGCAATCCACCGGTTACCAATATCTTGTCCCAGCCATCTTCGGGTGTGCCCTTGTAGAGGTCTTCAATTCCACACCATTCTATCTGACACCCACAGGCATCGGCGACGATGTCTAGTCGTAGGGCACTCCAGCGTCGTTGCAGTTCTGCACGCCGAACCTCATCAACTTCGACAATCCTCAATCTTAAGACGCCCAATTGCATCAGAATTTCAGTCCACCAATTCCCGCGAGGCGCGACCAACATCACAGAGTCGCCACGCTCAATCTCCAACATTTGAATCACTTGAGCGGTTTCGTAAATCCCAGGAAGCAGAGAGTTCGGAGCATCCACATCGGACCACCAAGGCATTCGCAAAGCGCTACCTTCGATGTTAACACCATCTTCACCAATTGGCAAAGGTAGTGCATGTACTCCACGTGGTGAGCGTAACAGCACATCACGTATTTCATCATCTTCAATCGCCCCCATGAGAACTAGGCGCTCAACAGTCTCAGCATAAGGAGCCAATCCAGGCCATGTCCTAACAAGTGGGAGCGCATTCAAATCGCAGTCCGAACCGTCCTGAACGTTCCAATCTCTCTCCACGATTGTAAGTCTGCAATCTAGCCTATTGAAACCCCCGCCCATCCGATACATAGAGACGTCATTTTCGCCCCTTTTGTGAACGCGGATTATGACTGTATACTAGATAGATTCATCTCAGCAACTTCGACAACAAAGTTCGGCAACTGATTCGACAACCAAACTAGGATTCTGTGGGGCGGAAGCAAGGGTTTCTCGTGTCGCTTCACCTGAAAGGACTAGCACCCCATGAACCCCCGCTCGCTCTGCCATTTCCATATCTGTGTACAACCTATCTCCTACCATCGCACACTCTTCCGGTGCCAGACCCAATTCCTCCACCTTGTGGAGAATCATTCCAGCATTTGGTTTCCCCGACACGTGGCTAGGTTTCTTCCCCGTCGTAGCTTCAAACAACGCCATGTATGCACCAGTATCTGGCAAACCTCCATCTGGCGATGGGCAGACAATATCGGGATGACTTACGACTAGAGGAACACCTCTATGCATGAGAATACTCGCAATACTCAATTTTTCATAAGTTATCTCTGTGTCATATCCAAGAACGACGTATTGAGGATCTGTAGAAGCAGTTTCTATACCCGAATCTTCTAGCATTTCCTTCATGCCTTCTGTTCCAACAAGATAGGTCTGGTTCACACCTTCCTTTGCAAGCCAAGCGAGCAAATCATGGGTCGACAATAGCACATCATCATCTGTTGCTGGGATGCCCATTCTTTGTAATTTTGAAACATATTGCTTCACCGAGCGACTCGAATTATTTGACAGAAAAAACCTCTTAATTCCAACCTCTTCGAGTCGAGAGATGAACTCCAACGAACCTTCAATCAAATTGTCTCCGAGATATATTGTTCCATCTAGGTCTAGGAAAATCGCTTTAATTCCAGAAAGGGTTTTGTCGAGAACCATTTAATCACTTCAGGGGAGGACGATTGTTTTGAATAGGAACCAAGGACTCCAGAGCTTCTTCTGAGCTTCTTTACTTGCAATCATTTCGGACATCATCTCTCCGATTTCTGGTTTCTTTGATGCACGCTTGACGAACCAATTAGTCAATTTCTTCCATTTCATCATACGCTGTAATTTTGTGGAATTACTCAATTCTTTACCCAAAGTGCCCCAAAGCTCTCTCATATATTCATCTGCGGCAGTTTCTGGAAATCCTTGCGAATGAGCAATTCGATCGAAATGAGCACTTGTCATTTTTGCAGTAAGCAATGCGTTTCCAATTCCCTCTCCACTGAATGGGTCGACTAGGCTGGCGGCATCTCCAACTGTCATAGCTCCAGCCATCGCACTTCGGCGTGGCTGGAAAGAAGAGGGATTCCGTCTCGGCGAACCGAATGGTAATTGCCATCCTTTTGCAGATCCTTCCAACATCTTGGCCTTTGTGAATCGTTGCTTAAATCGAGGGTGCTCCTTGATCACCCAATCTTGGATTTTCTTCAGGGATTTTTTCCTTCCTTTCTGTTTTCTTTGCTCCGAGATTAGCATTCCAATTCCTACATTAACAAGTCCATCGCGTACAGGGAAGAGCCAGAAGTATCCTGGAAGAACCTCATCGATGAAGTGAATCTCAATCGGCCCTTCATCCCCTTCAAATCCATCAACTCCTTCCCAATATTCACGATATCCTCCGCAAAAGTGCTCATCATCTCTGAATGGTTCTTCGAAGATATCAGAAACCATTGTTCGGGCAACGGGGCAGTTGTAACCACCCGCTCCTATGGTTACTCTAGCAGTATAGGCAAGCTCATCCCCTTCACCCCTTAGACCGCCAGATTTTACCCGTACACCAGTAATTTTAGGACCATCTTCTGAAGTTTCATGTGTAACTTCTAGAACACTGAATCCCTGCAGGACAAATCCACCATTTTCTCTAACAATTTGCTGCCCACGATAGAACATCAACCAGTCAAATTGTTGCCTAGGAAGTGCATATCCAGATTGCAAACCCTTTGCTTCATATGCCTCCTTTGGAAGCATGACCCTAACCTCTGAGCCATTTGCACTTCCAAATATGATTGAATCAACAACGTAATGAGGCGACTCATCCACTAATTGGAGAACTCCTAATTCCTTTGCATGGGACAGTGATTTACCACCCACAGCATCTCCACAGACCTTATCTCTTGGCCACACATCTTTCTCGATTAGCAATACCTTGCAACCATTCATCGCGTTGTAGGCAGCCGCGGCGGACCCTCCTGGTCCTCCGCCGACTACAATGACATCAAAATCCGTCCCATCATCAGGGATAGAACCAGTCTCGATTGGTTGTTTGTAGTCCAACACAACGCTCCCTCGGGCGTGCCTAACGTCGTTGTGCATTCAAACTTCACCATCTAATTGATTGCCGCGACCCCTTGTCGGCACACATGGAAGACACAGTCTGGGTTATCCAAACTACTCTACCAGGGGATTGGTCAGAGGCAATGGTGGGTGAATGGTGTTTTGATTTAGTAGAGAATGGCTTAACCGCTTGTGCTCAACATTCCAAAATTGCTTCCGTCTTTCGATGGGACGGTAAGGTGGAGAATGAAGTCGAATGGCGCATTCAGTGCAAAACCGACGCACCTCGAAAGCAACCATTGGTCGATGAAATCCACTCAAAACACCCTTACGATTTACCGATGATTATTTGTTTTGAGGCTAAAACCACGATGGATTACGCAGAATGGGTTGGCAAGAAATAACTCCACCTCATTCATCTATACTCCTAGCGTTCACTTGATTTGCCCCCCCTATGTCCGAGGGCCATGAATGAGAAGCACTCCGACAAGGAGTTCGCTACGAGAGCTGTATGGTCTGGTACACAAAATATCGAGGGAGCAGCGGTCACCCCGATTTTCAATACCGCTACCTACCAACTAACCGATGAGCGGTATGCAGGTTGGGCTGCAGGCGCTCAGCACACCACACTTTACTCGCGCCTTTCTAGTATCAACTCCGAAGGAGTTGCAATGAAAGTTGCACAACTTGAAGGAGCCGAAGATGGCGAGGTATTCGCAAGCGGAATGGCTGCAATTTCAACGACCCTGATGTCTTTACTCTCTGAAGGAGACCACATGATAGCTAGCCCCGATTGCTATGGAGGCGCCTATGGCCTCATGACAGAAGATCTCCCTCGCTTTGGCATAGAAGTATCAATGGCAGACATGCGCGACCCATCCTCCTATGAAGCCGCCATTCAAGAGAACACCAAGATTCTCTATGTCGAGACAATTACCAATCCAGTCATCAAAGTATGTGATCTAGAAGCAATGGCTAACTTAGCAAAGAAACACAATCTCATCTCCATTGTCGACAATACATTCGCAACCCCTTGGGCCTGTAATCCAATCGATCTAGGATTCGATTTGGTAATCCACTCAGGTACCAAATACCTCGGCGGACATTCCGATTTAATCGCCGGAATAGTCGTCGGCCGCAAGGACCTAGTTTCAGAAATTTTCCCAAAGAAAGTCCACTTTGGTGGTGCCGCCGACCCGCACATGTGCTACATGCTCGAGAGGGGTATGAGAACCCTGCATGCTAGAATGCCAATTCACACTTCAAACGCTGCCGAATTGGCGCGCCGACTGGAGACTCACGATATGATTGAACACGTCAATCATCCGAGTCTTCCATCCAACTCTGATTACGAGGTAGGCCAAAGAATTACTCCGAAGGGAACGGGTATGATGTCATTTGTTGTCAAGGGTGGCGACGAAGCGGCACTGACTTTCATTCGCAATCTTGACCTTATCTTTGAAGCCACCAGTCTTGGTGGCGTCGAGAGTTTGGTCGAATGTCCTTTCAATTCAAGCCACATGTTTGTCCCAGAGGAAGTTAGGAACGAAGCAGGAATAGTTCCTGGATTCGTCCGTCTGAGCGTCGGAATTGAGAGTGTTGAAGACCTTTGGAACGACATCTCTTCTGCACTTGCCGAAACAGAGAAACACCTCACCACTCTTGCTTGAGGTGAGGTCTTGAACGAAGCTGATTTTCTTGCTTTGCTAGTGTTCATCGTGCCGATGTGCTTCACACCTGGCCCGAACAATCTGCTTTGTGCGGCACATGGCTCACAACATGGATTCCGTGCAACGATTCCAATGACACTTGGGATGCTGGTTGGCTGGTCCAGTCTAGGGGTCGCAGTTGGTGTGGGAACCGTATTCATTGAAGAAAATCAGGAGATATTTCAAGCATTGACTTGGGTAGGCGCAGCCTACATTGCTTACTTGGGATGGAAAGTCGCAACATCTAATCCTAAATTGGAAGATTCGCAAGAGACGGACCGCCTTGGATTCAAAACCGGCCTTATTCTACAAGTCGTGAACGGCAAGGCATGGATCCACTTTCTTGTTATGATGACAAGCTGGGGTTTGCTTTTCGGGAGTGGTATTTCTGGCAAGGTACTTCTAGTAATTCTCAACGCTTTGATAGGATACCCAGCAGTTCTGACTTGGGCGGCTTTTGGAATGGGGCTTCGCAAAATTTTCTCTTCCCCAGAAATGGCTAGAGTTCTGAATGGAGCGCTTGGTCTTTCTCTAATTTTAGTCGCGATTTGGGTTGCCCTTCCTCATTAGGAATAAGAAGAAAGATATTCCCGGAAATCACGAAGTTATTGCCCCAGCCCCAGATACTTCAGCCAACCACTTCATCGAATTGACATAATCCTCTTTTGCGTCTAGTATGTCTTGGTTGAGTAAGGAATCTGCAGCGTCCCAAAGCGCGGTCATTGCAGGAACCCAATCACCACCTTTGTCTCTACTTGCCTCGTCAAATCTCCACGCGTCGGATTCAGTACGGTCGTGAACTACCAGCCACGCCCATCCCATTGCAGCATCAAGTCCCTTTGCCTTTCGACACATGGCAACCGTTGATGCCACACCATCTTGAGCAGCCTTCCGAATCAAGACCTCTGCAAAATCAAGCGGAGAGGGTAAAGTGCCTTCTTCCCACGGCAGGCGCTCAAGTTTTCTAGCCGAGGATACAGATTCATTGAGTTCTCTCAAGAATGCCCCGAAACCCTGTTTTCTCTTCATTTGTTTCGCATGAATCTTCTCTGCTTCTCCCTCCTCAATTCCAAACATTGATTGGAGAATTTCCATACCATTGTCTTCCCAAAGAGCCACTAGGATTGGATGACAGGAGCTGTCTTCGAATCGAATCACCTCGCTTTCGGAGTCCAAAACGACTCCATCGGAACGGACCAATACCCCCTCTTCCATTCCATCCAGAACAACCCCAAGGGCTTGTTTTTCTTCCTCACTACCTTGAAGATGATTGAGGAAATCTTCACGCGCATTGCCATCAAACCAATGGTTGCCAGCGATGTAACCGTCCTCAATCGAGCTAAGAATTGCATTCCGACAAGAGCGTGCAAGCTTGTCGTCAGGAATCGCTAAATTCATCCAAGCAAGCAGAACCTCTTCGAGTTTTTCTCTTGCTTCTGCGGGCAATTCACGTTCGGCCGGCCAACCAACTGGCCTCCACATCCAGTCCGCTTCAGCGACAGCTGACATCTTGGGCGGCATCATTCCAAGCGCGATTGAGGGTACAAACGGTTCATCCCCTGTCTTTGCCAAAGCAGCGCCTGTAATTCCAACCTTTACCCCCTCAAAATCGAGTTTCAGCCAACCGGAATCGGAGAATTCACCATTTTCAACAACTTCTTCGTCCAATCCTTTTGAATATCTAATCTCTTCTCCAGTTAAATCAATACTCGATTTGTTGAGACTTTCATCAATCCACTCAGCAGGAGCAACCGCTTTCTGGCCCGAACAGACAAATCCCCCGTCCCAAGAGAAGAACCACCAGCCCGCTTTGGCATGATCATCCCACACCAATAGCCTCAGTCGTGGGTGAGTGAAATTCTGAATCCCAACCATATGGGATTGCTTCCCATTCCCCCTTCGAATAAAACTGGATGCTCCATAAATGGGGCTATTGTAGACTGAAACTGTTGAGGTATCCGCCTCTCCAGCGGCTAGCAAACTACCCGCTAAGGCCCTACCGACAACATTTCCTCTTCTTTTTCCCATTCTCCTGCTTAACCATCGACGGTTATGACGCTTCTTAGATATGGAATCGATATCTCTCAGAGTAGCCGCTAACATATCTCTCCGTGGTTTACCCAACTCACATTCAATGTCTGGGACGAAGACTTCAGGATTATCTAGCAAAGTCTCAAGATTGTGGTCAATTCTTTGCTGAATTTGTTTCGAAGCCTTCTTGATTCCTCGCACCCGCACCTTTCTCTTTCGATTTTTGTCGCCAGGAAACTGAACCTCGGCGGGGGGTCGTGCCATGATGTCTCCTCCACTTCCCTCGTTTCATGCTTGGTATCGCCTGCGCTCGTAAGCATCTCGCTCTAAACCCACGAATTTAGCAGGTAAAATCAGGCAATGAATTCGCCCACCGGTAATTTCCCCAATATCTAGTAAATCTCCAGACGCTACTCTCTGGTCTGGCGTGCCGAGGTCGCTGAGTAGTATCGCGTCCCAATTTGCAATAGGTGTGGCCATACTCTCTCGCCCCCCTCCCTCGTTTTCTACGAGTTTCTCAACCATCGCTTGTAAAATCTCAATAGCCTGTTTAGGTTGCATTGGTTTTGGTTGTTTAACACCCATTCCTGTAGGGTCAAGATCTAACAGAACCAAGGTGTGTAGATTGTTGGTATAATTTGCATCAATCATTTCCAAGGGAGATGTCGGCAAGTATTCCCCATATGCGAATGGAAGGGTTACCTGCCGGCCGAATCGATATGATTGGAGGCCGGACAATGAAATCGCCAGAGAGGTTGCAGATAGTCCTGGAATAATAGAAAAATCGACTCCTTGCTCGGCACAGTGTGCTTCTAAATCAACATGAGTAGTCGCTTGCATAGGGTCTCCGACAACTAGCAAAGCGACCGAACTTTCTCTTGCTAAGGATAGTAACTCATTTGGTTCTTCAACCATCGGGCGCATGGCTCTTTTCCAATTTCCAACCAACCCTTCAAGACGCCCTTCTTGGTCTTCAGGTAAGGTAGCTGTGTAACCCTCTAGGAATCGATACTCACAGGCTCTGGCATGCTCGATGGCATCCGAGGTCATCAACCCAAGATCACCAGGTCCTAGGCCGATTAGCCAGAGACCGGGGGGGAGTCCGCCGTCCGTCATGGTGAAGCGGGGGGCGTGCCTGCCCGTCATCAACATGATGCGCCACTTGGTCGTTCCAAATCGCGAGGTCGAGGCCGTTTTGGGCCACGTTAGGGCTCGCGAATGGGGTTCGTTGAACCATCGAGTATTCTCCAGTGATGACGGCCTTTCCCGCCTAATTCCACTAGACCCAGGGGCTCCATTGGAACTACCAGCAGCACTTGACTTTCCAATCGAAATACACGAAGGAATTCCTGATGAGAAAACTGAGACAGATTGGCTAGCCTTACTTGCTGCGGAAGTAGATGAGGAGACGATTTCCGAAAAAGGAGAATCTTGGCCTTCAAACCACGAATTCATTGGAGACATGATGATTGTTAGAATCGATGAAAACGTAGTTGAGTTTACCGATTCCATTGCCAGAGCAAAACTCGGCGCTCACCCTCACATTCGTTTACTCCTCGCCGACGATGGAGTAGAGGGGGAGTTCAGAATCAGACAACTGAGGCCAATTGGTGCCAGACTTGCCGACAGAATCCTCGCAGGCCCGAGTCTAGAATTTGCACCTCCTGACCTACTATCTACAGAGGTTGCTGTCAAGGAAAGCGGTCGAGTAATCCGATGCGACCCAACACGTGCATATTTCTCCACAAAATTGCAAACCGAGAGACTAGAGACACTCGCTCTAGCAAAGGTGTTGCGAGAAGAACTCGGCCAACCCTTGAGAGTCGCAGACCCATTCTGTGGAGTTGGACCGGCTCTTGCTACATTACTCGGCGAATCAGATTTGGTCTCAGACCTACTAGCTGCAGATCTAAATCCAGACGCTGTTGAACTTCTGATGAGCAACCTGTCTAAGTGGGATAGAAGGCCATATCCGGAGGGCGCACCAGATCTTCAGCGAGTGCACGATAATCGTCTCGTAGGTATGGCCGATGCGCTGAGCTTAGCCGACGACCCAACCATTTCAGGACAATGGAATCTAGTATTGGCGAATCTACCTCACAGGACCATCGAATTCCTTCCTGCACTAATCCCGCTATTAGACAGAAATTATCCATCAATGATACGCGGCAGAGCGCTTGTCGAAGAGGATGCCATTGAGGAAGCAAATCAAGCGATACGCTCTGCATTACCAAGCACGATGAAAGACAAACCACAACCTTCTCTGCAAATCAAGAGAGACTACAGCGCCTCGCTAAGACTTTGTTCGTTTGAGGCTTGGATTGATTCGGAATAAATCAAATCAGAACACTACAGCGCCGGCATCATCTTTTTCCCCCCCTATTATTACAGTAGAGTGTGTCAATATTAGGAAGCCTTCTCAAGTCCGCCGTCCGAGGAACCTTTCAAGATCACAAGAAATACGCCGATTATGAAAAGGAAATAGCCGCTAAAATGGCCGCGGATGACGCAAGCAAGTCTGCTAAGGAAACAGGCCTTACCGTAGACGAGGCCGAGGGCTTAATTGAGGAATCTCGCGTTTCTGCTGTTGCCGAAACCCAAGAGAAAACCAACAAACAACAACACAAAATTGTGTTACTAATCTTTTTCTCCATCATTGCATTCATTGTTTTTGGTGGAGGGCCAGACCCTTCGGGCTACTAGACATTATTACGAGGAAACAACATGCCACTAGACATTATTGGATTGATTGCCGTCGATGCTGCGGGGGGGTCAATCAAAAAAAGCAGCGACAAAAAGAAACTAGAAGCTGCCAAAGACGATCCAGAAGAGTATGAGCGAATCTTGGAAGAAATAGAAAAGAGGAAGGAAAGAAACAACAAGATCGCCCTTTATCTGTTTGGTTTTTTTGTTGTTTATCTGTTTTGGGCATCAATATTTGGATAAAGGAGTGACTAGCAATTATGTCAATTTTGGATTTATTTCTTCATGACCTCGCCCAAGCCAAAAAAAAGAGGGCCGAAGGGGTAGATGTAGAGGCCGCGAAGAAAAACTCGGAAAAACTCTCCCCTAAAGAACGCCAAGCCCTTATGTCTCGAAAGTGTTCAGTACCTGGGTGTAACACAGGAAATTTTCGAATGACAGATTATTGTCATAAACATCAAGACCACATTTCATCAAATTCAGAACCAGAAACTGAGGAAGAAGAAAACTGGTGGGAAGACGAGAATTAGTGGCGCCCCGACCGGGATTTGAACCCGGGTCGAAGCCTCGACAGGGCTTCATGATAGGCCACTACACCATCAGGGCAGGAGTCGGCACGACTACCGTTCTGTATTTCAATCGCTCGCGTGGCGTGGGTGTTGCTATTTCAGAACATCAGAAGCAATTGTTGAGACGAAAACGGGGCATTATTCATCATCCCTCTTCTGCCCCATTTCTGTATGAGTGATGACCGCCTTGTAATCGATGTAATCGACAATGGCGGTCAATGGACCCATCGAGAATGGCGTATGTTGCGTTACATGGGAGTCGACACACAGATTCTAGCCAACGACACGCCAGTTCCCGAACTTCGCGAATTAGACGGGCTTGTTCTTTCAGGAGGCGCAGCCCGTGTTGGATTAACTGGGGAATTAGGCAATTGTGGAGCCTATCTCGATCTTGATATTCCAATTCTAGGAATTTGTGCCGGCCACCAGTTCATGGCTGGATATTATGGTGGCCGAGCTGCCGAAGCACCCGCACCAGAATTTGGGGCGGCTAGAATCAATCTAGTCGATGGTGGCGGCCCATTATTCGCCGAAACTCCCCAGACTCAGACGGTTTGGGAGAGCCACAATGACGAGGTAGTTGAACTACCAGAGGGATTCAGAATCACAGCTAGTAGCGAATCCTGCGAAATCCAAGGCATGGAGAACACAACTTTGGACCGCTTTGGACTACAATTTCATCCAGAAGTGAACGACTCCGAGTATGGTGCAAAGATATTCGAGAACTTCGTCGATATCTGTCGCAGGGCCCTTTAGGGCCCATTTTGTCAATGAGCAGATTGAAGAAGGGCTGGAAGGTCGGCGGCTCGATGGCGAACAGGCTTACACTCTACAAGTGCCGCTCCTGCAACCGCACAGACCGAAAGGAGTACGATCCAGATGATAATGTATCTTGCAACCACTGCAACTCCTCAATGAACTCTTTAGAGCCACGATACAAGTGTGTACGCTGCGGACACATCGAGTGGATTGAAGTCGGAACAGTCGGTAAGTCATGCCACAAGTGTGGTTACCGTATCTTCGTCAAGCCTCGAAAGGAAGGAACCGATCGCGGCTACAAGATCCTCAAGGCGCGCTGAAATCTGTTACATCCTAGTGGAAGTAATGGCGCGGAGTTCAAGACCCGCCTAATTCACGCTGATACGTGGCGAGTTGGCTGAGTACTCATGCTCCGCGCACCTTCGATGAATTGGCTATACCAGTAGGCGTTCGTGAAGCCTTGAAGAGCGCAAGTTTGGCATCAGAACCACCACACCTTCTGATCACTGGACCAGCAGGGGTCGGAAAGACTGCCTCTTGGCGATTGGTCGCACGCCAGATGCTAGGTCCAGGGTGGGAATCCACCACACACGTTTTGCAAGCGCGCGACTTGATGCGGACCCGTGGTGCAATGACCAAGTTTGAGGAATTTCTCAGACCGGGAGGCTCGGGTTCCTCCGATACATTGGCTGGTAGGATGAGCCTTGACGCCTACGATCGGGGAATCATTACCGCCTCTGAGGGAGATGTAGCTCCTGCTGGGGCAGAGTTAGAAATTGAACCCGGACGAATACCAGTTAGTAGATTATTGGTGATTGAGGATGCAGACCACTTAGGTGGGATTAGACAAGCCTATCTTCGTAGAATGATGGAAACTGTTGGCATAGCTAGCAGATTCATCCTTGTTGCCAGAGCCCCTTCACGACTCATTGATGCAATCCGCTCTCGAACCCAAATGATCCGAATCCCTTCCACGGAACGAGAGCTAGTCATCGAAAGAATGCGTTTAATCGCCAAATCAGAAAATGCCATTGTGGATGAGGGAGTCTTAGGCGATTTGGCCTATATTGCAGAGGGTAATTTGCGTCAAGCCCTCTTTACCCTAGAAATGCTCCATGCTCGAGGACTTACAGAAGACCGAGCCGCGGTCCACCGATTAGTTCAGGCCACAACGCTGCAAGCCGGTAGGTATCTTCTGGAACTTGCTTTACGAGGCCGAGTTGTTGAATGGAAATGGGAGAATGTTCGAGGCCGCCGCTCCAAGGTATTAGGTGGTGCAATTGCTGAGATAGACCGGCTGATGAATGATCACGGCCTCGATGCCGACGACATAATCTCCCAACTTCATGATGTCATAGTCGGCCGTCGACTTTCGCTTCCAGATGAACTCCGGACCGAGTTGCTCGCAGCGTTGGCGCTTTGTGATACTCAACTCCGTAGTACAATGCACGCTAGAATTCCCTTTGAGAACTTCCTCCACAAGGCCGCAGCCTCGGGTAGAAAGCACGGCCTTGCGTTCGGTTAGTGGCGGGCGCGGCAGGATTCGAACCCGCGGTCCCTGGCTTAGGAGGCCAGTGCATTATCCAGGCTATGCTACGCGCCCAGTTCGGCGACCGCGTCCTCCTCAAGAACTCTAAGGGTCTGAAAATTGCCTGTTTTACCCCTAATCCGAGCCGAGAGAATCAAGCCATGTTCGATGTCGGAAGAGCATGGCAGGTGAGCGCACCCTACCAACTCCTTACGCAAAGGAGAGCGACCGTCAGGTGCAGCAAGAGCAAGCGCTCAGCTTGCGAGTCAAGGCTAGGGATGCGGGTAGAAGGTTCTGGGTTAGGATAGCCACAAGCCGCCCTCAGCCGCAATTACGTTCCCTTCTTTCGTTAATTGCCCCTATCACTTCGGCTCTGCTTATTATCGGCTGGGAATATGCATCATTCCCTATTGCGATTGTAGTCCATGTTGCTCTGAGTGCCAGTTTAATCCCAGCCCTATTTGCTGCGTCATTCGCTCGAATGTCCGCACGAGACAGACTCCGCTTGAGAGCGGTGGGTTTTCGTTCAATGAATTCCTACCCCGGGGTGGAACGCATCCTCAACTCGCTCGATGAAAGAAGAATTAGGGAAAGGGTTCGGATATCCTGCAGCATATTGGCAACAGTAGCCCTGGCCTCCCTTTGGAATCTCGATGCTGGCGAAACGCTAAGCTCACTCGTATTGGGTGTATGTATCGTTTTGTCAGTAATTTGTGCCCTGAACACACAGCAACTGGAAGCCACGATTCCGATGCGATCTAATTCCTTCCCCCTTCTTTCTCTACATGCACCAACGCTGCATGATAGTACCCTAGATCGAGTACTATCCGACCTACTGGTCGCCCACTTAGATCCTGAAACTGCTAGTCATTGGGATATTTGGATTAAATCTTTAGTTCACGATGTTCGAAGCGACCAAACTCCAGATTCTGCAGTCGAACATCTGCTTCAGGCAATCCACCTCGAACACCTCGGCCTTCTAGATGACAATGGCTTGCTAAGTGAGACAAGACGAGTTTTCAAGGTCTCAGCAATCGACGGTCTTTTTTCATCAACATCAAAATTCAATATGATAACACTCAGGCGCCTTCTCGCCCATACAAGGGCTTGGCAACCCGGCCTATTCCGTTTAACAGATAGATTGCAGGATTCTGTTATCAGAGGAGACCCCAGTCTTACCGAGGCGGTTTGGAGATTGGATCTCGACTTGCCGCCAAGGTGCGGCCAAGGCCAAGGCAATCTTTTCGTGATGATACACAACCACTCCGGCAAAAATCAAGCGATTGAAGTGAACATTCTAGCCGCCGAAGGCGAGCCGGAAATTCAGAACCTCAGAGTATTCGCCAAAGCCTCGTCTCAACCCAAATCTCCTATTTCTGTTGGTGAGGAGAGAGGCGCTTTGACCCAGTCATTTGGCCGTCTTCTCTCAGACTCCACAGTGCTATGGATAGGCTTGGCGTGGCCGGATTCTATTTCCGGTCCTCACCCTGTGCAAGTAACTCTGAGAGATGAGGAAGGCGAGACCCTAGAATCGTTTGTCGTCACTACTATTTTATCATCAGGAGTTCAAGCAGAAAGCATGGGTCATCGCATGGCTGACGCCGCATCCGAGGTGCGAAGAATCGCCCTCGCTCTTACTGACTGAGCCCACTTTTCGGGACAGAGTCCCGAGCGTCATCTTCATGTCGCAAACACGGCTCGCCCGAGACGAGAACCATGGAGTCCTGGGATATAGTGATCGTCGGCTCTGGCCCTGCCGCCCTGAGAGCTGCTGTCGCCGCAGCAGATTCTGGAACCAAACCACTGCTCATCGAATCTTCAGGAATTGGTGCAGGAGCGACAGGTTCCGACCTCGCTGGACTGGCTGCCTCGATCGATGAGGTAAGCTCTTCAGACCACCGTGATGATACAATTTCGGCCGGCGGCGATTCAACCGACAAAGTTGCTGCGGCCAGGGTTTGTGGAGAAGCTGTAGGAGTTCTCGCAGAGTTGGAAAGGTGGGGGCTTGTACTTCGCCGCCGTGAAGGGGGTCTACCTCACGCGGCTCAGATTGCAGGACACAGCATGCCTCGACTAACCGGTTGCGGAGACGCAACCGGCCGGAACATAACTCGCATCCTCGAAGAGCAGGCGATGAAGAGAGGAGTTGTTCGACGTTCAGATGTTCAAGCAATGTCATTAGTAATGGATGGCAAGCAGGTAAGGGGACTAACCGCTTACGACAATAGTTCCGGGGAAGTAATAGGCATTCAAGCAAAGGCGGTAATCCTCGCGACTTCAGGCCATCAAGGAATTTGGTCAAACCCATCTAGCGGCGCAGGCTTAGGTGCCTCCCTAATCGCATCCGTAGGCCTCTCACTAGTCGGAATGGCAAGCAATCCCCCTCATCCACTTACCGTTCGAGAAACCGATCTCAACATCAGCCTCGACGTCTTAGGCTCAGGAGGCAGGGTAAGGAAATCCAACGGCGAGGATGTAGATCCTAGCGATGTATGTGAAGACGATTGCATCCTCGACCTTAGGGGGTTAGATGCAGATGCAAAGGCTTGGTTCGCCAACACCCGTTCAAGGGTCAAGGCTCGAACCGGAATCGATATCTCAAGAGAGGTTATTCCAATCACAACTAGTATTGCAGCAACAACAGGCGGGGCTCCTGTTGATGAGTATGGCAGAGTGTCTTTCTCCAAAGGCAAAAAGTGGGCTACTGGCCTCTATGCAGCCGGCCGTTCTGCAAACAATGGTATGCATGGTGATGGCTTGTTAGCTGGCAATTTAATCCTCGACGATATCGTTGGCGGAAGCAATGCTGGAAGCCATTCAGGGGTATGGGTAAAAGACACCTCATTCGGCGGCTCTAGCTTGGTTGAGGAAGCAATCGAGGCCTCGTCTAAGAGACTAGATTCACTCAAGGCAGGAGACGGCGCTTCGGTGGGCCAAGCCTCAGCGACTCTGGCCTCAATCATGGCCTCTTGCACAAACGGTTCGCGAGATGAAGCCTCTCTCAAGGCGGCCGCTGCTGCCATTACTAAAATGAAGCAAGCCGGAATCAAGGTCTCAGACAACTCAAGCATCATGAACACAGAGATGTGTAATGCTCTGAAACTCCAAGGAATGTTAACTCTGGCAGAGCAGATTGCAAAGTCTTGAGGTATCGTAATGAGTGAAGAACCGACCATCTTCACACGAATAATCAATGGAGAAATTCCGTGCCACAAGGTGTATGAGGACGAATACGTAATTGCATTCCTCGACATTCAACCCTTAACGAGAGGACATACTCTAGTAGTTCCAAAAGAACCCGCCCCGTCCATCGATAGACTCAGTGAAGAATCAGCCTCTGCCCTAGGGGGGGTCCTTCCTACGATATGTCGAGCAGTCATGAGGGCAACCGGAGCGGTTGCATACAACCTAATACAAAACAATGGGCACGAGGCCGGAATGTCAATTGCTCACGTACACATTCACATAATTCCAAGATTTCCAGACTCCACTCATTCTTTCCTCTGGGAATACGGAAAGATAGATCATGATGATGCAAAAACACTCGCTGAAAGCATATTTAGAGCCATAGAGTAGAATCGGTGTATTCTCAACCCCCACCCTCCTCCCGACGACGTGTCCAACTCCCAAAACGCGCCAGAGATACTTCCCGAGTTATCGGAAAGCGCAACCAGATTGAAGCGAGACAAATTGGATCGCGTGCCCTACGATCATAGCGGAAAGCACCCTGGAAAACGATGGGCCCAGAATGCATTAGACATCATGTTTGAATTGGGTAATCGGGCTATATTCAGACGCTATGACTCGGACTCAGTTCCACCCGCTGAAGGCGGTGTGATCTACGTTGCCACTCACATCAATGGGCTAGTCGACCCGATGGTAATTACTCGAGTACAGAAGAAGCGAGTAATCTCACTTGGTCGCCACGACCTAACCACCCGACCGGTGATTGGTTGGTGGGCACGTCGCTTCGGAACTCAACCGGTTCTGAGACGAGCTGAGGTGGAGGCGGGGGTGGTCGACGCAGAGTTTGCTCGTTACATCAACGACAGAAGCATGCTGACAGTAGCATCCTGCCTAGCAACCGGGCACTCTGCTGTAGTAATGCCAGAAGGCAAATCGCACCAAGATTCCAAGTTACACGCTTTGCGAACAGGCTCCTCCCGTTCCGCTCTTGCATCGGCAGCAATCGCTGACCAGAAGGGATTGCCGGCACCTGTAATCCAAACCGTTGGTTTGCATTGGCGAACTCACCATTGGCTGCGTACCGACAATTATGTTGAGTTCGGGAAAGAGATTGACATTCCCTCCACTTACTCCGCCGAGGACCGTGCTAGGTTAGTTTCGGGTGAATGGGTTGAACCAGCCCATGAAGACACCATCGAATTGCGCGATCGCATCTTTGAAACACTCTCTCCAATGACTCCCGGTTCGCCAGACTGGGACTCCCACCGAGCTTGGAAACTCTTGGCCCACATTGGAGCGAACAAAGCCAATGCACCCCTGAAGACCCTTGCTCAGGAAGTTCATGCAACTCGAGAAGTTCGAGAGACTATAGGTAGAGATGAAAACAATCCATTAATCGAGCAAGCTAAAGAAGCGGCAGAAATCCTTCACAAAAATGACCTCTACGCTACTGCCTTAGACTCCTCAAATCGTTTGCGAGGCAAATCAAAATCTGAGCATTTCAGAGGCATTCTTGGATTACTATTGATGATTTCGACACTGCCGATAACCCTACCTTCGTCAGGATTCCAATGGGGGCTTGCGAAAGTCATGGCAGAGAGTAGCGACGAAGGGTTGGATTCTCGGACTTCTTACTTCATGCTTGCAGGAATGTTCTCTCCTGTTTTCTTCTGGCCTCCCGCCGCGCTCATTGGAACAATTCTATACGCAGGAATTTCCTTTGAATTAGATACCCTTTACACATTCATCTTGCTGATGCTTTCGTTTTACATCTCTGCCTCGATTGCAATATCAGGTTACGATTTGTGTTCGGACTCAGCCGCCGCATCGCGGCGTGTGAAATTGAGTGTTAGCGAGGAGGGGGAGAGACTCCACAAACTCATTGATGCGATATCATCCAGACTCGGCGCTCTCAAATAGGACAGTCAGTAGCCGCCATTGATGGACGGCAAGTCGGCGGCTAGTGCAGTGAAGGCTTGGTTAGCCCGTGAGAAACTGGAGTCTCGTGAGGTGCCCGACGCTCAAGCACTCATTCACCTTCACGTCAAATATCCACCAACTAAGCAGGGCCACGTGTTCAATGTGGTAATACCAAAGAATCGAGATTTAGTCCTGATTTACTCAATTACCCGTGTAGACGAAGGTCAGCAAAATGAGATGAGGGAACACGGCAAGGAAAATCCAGACGCTTGGGAAAAGTGGCTTCATTCAATCCGAATCCAACTGACGCGCTCAAACCTCGATTGGGTTCTCCACGTAGGTAAACCAAAGGAGGAGTTACCCGGCCCTCTTCAAGCATTCAATCTCTCTAGACCAATTTGGTTCGACGGTCTTACTCAAAACGAATTTATGCAGACTATGAGAAGCGTCTGGCTATCGAAATTAGAATTAATCCATCAAGTGAAATATGCTTACGGGCAAGGAATTGGTAAACCCGGAAAGGTGGATGATTGGGAAGCAAAGAAAGCCAAACAACGATCATCTCCGATTCGTAAAAGAAAGCCAGAAAGCCATTCCATCGACACCGATGAAACCGGCGGGTTTGGTAGTGATTTTGACCCCGCCGAATGGGTATGATTTTTCGACATACTAAACAAAATTCTCTCCTTCATCCTCGCGCGCACGCATGACGTGTGGGCGTCGAGGTTAAGTATCGAAAGAAAACCAACAAAGGTGTTGTAGCATCATTGCTGGAGGAAACGAGATGGAGACAATGAAGGTAAGGAGTAGCATAACGATGGTCCTCATTATGACGATGAGCCTGTTTGCTACATTGGAATTCTCAGAAAGAGCAGAAGGCAGCGAGATTGTATTGACAGAGGCAATTCAAGTTGTGAACGGAGGCACACACAGTGACAGAATGGTCGCTGTGGATGCTGATTCAATGGGCAATACCCATTTTGTTTGGTCCAGAAATACTCACCACCTTTACTACAAGATGCTCGACGCTAGAGGTGATGTGTTAATTGACGAAACTCAAATTTCCAATCCAGGAACTCACCGTGCTAATCATCCAGATGTCACTGTAGACCATGCTAACAATGTACATATTGTTTGGGCAGATAAATCTGGTCAGTGGACGATATTCTACACCCTCTTAGATCCGTCCCAAGACGATCAAGATGGCAGTTCAGGTTTGGATGCAGTTCTTTCGATAATCGATGATGAAGAAGTAGCTAGTCATCAGCAGAATCGCGATTGGCCTGCTGTAGCCGTCGACTCAGAGAATAACCCCCACATCGTCTGGGAAGACTCCTATGAGCCGTTGGACAAATTCTACCAACAGCCCCAGATTTACTACTCGATGCTGGAGATTGACCTTCCAGGTCGTCAAGCAATCGTCGCAATTGGCAACACACTCCTTACTCCAATCATCGGCCACAAGGGACACCCAGACATTGCGGTTGATGCTGACGATTTCGTACAGATAGTTTGGGACGATACCCGCGGCGGTAAGGTGGAAATGGTTGTACCAATCGATACCTCTGGATCAATGAATACCGAATGGGCCGACATGTGCGTCGTTTTCTACGGTGGCAACTTCGCTAGTGGAGGCACTTTTGAAGGACTAAAACCTATGTTGACAGCAGCTAACATGACAGTATTCGAGACACTATATGCACTAAGCGGCAACTGGCCTTCTGCTGCGACATCTGGTAATTGTGCAACGGCATACCAGACCGGCGGCTCGGGAAGCCAAGGACCACGTGCAACCCATCTTGGACAAACTCCAACAGATGATTCCGGTGGAATCCGCGAACTGACAGAAGTGATCTACGATAACAACGCGATATTCCTCCCTCAAGACGGCGGATTTTACTCAGAATTTTGGGGTCCAGCATCAACTTGGGCCTGCATGTCTTGGAGAGACAACCAAGGCCGAATGGGTAATGCAGCAAACCCTCCAACCTTGCTAGACCACAGATGGAATCCTAATGCGACTAGGATTGTAATTCCAATCTCTGACGAAGGACCGTATGGTGGAGACCCCGCACAGGCTTCTGACGATCTTCAGAGTATCAACGAGGCTCACGACGCTTGTGTAATCGCAGACATTGTACCAGTCCCTCTATTGGCTGCCGGTTTCGGCTCGGGTTCCACCGGTGTCGGTTCTCACATGCAGGACCTCGCCCAATGCCCGAATGGATTCGTCTCAATCGGAACTAGAACCTGTCCTGGCTCTACCATTCGCAACACCGATGCAGGTGGAAAAATGTACAGTTTTCCAACTTCATCCAGTAGTGCAACAGAATTGCAACAGATGGTAGAAGCCCTCGTCTACCTAGCGACAAATAATTCTCGCGAGATATTTTTGTCAATTCTCGACCCACATTCATTATTAGAAAATCCACCTCCAGGCTGGACAAAGGGCACCTCGGGTACCAGTGTGTCCAGTGGACAATATGTCGAAGATGTCGGGCCTTCTACAGATCAGTTAGGCTACGGCCACCTTGTTGTGGTGAACGACACACGAGTCACCCTTCAAGATGCATTCAGTTTACACCCCTCGATTGCAATTGATACATCCGGCAATACACACATTGCGTGGATGGATGGTCGAGCTTATGGTTTTGAGATTGACGTTAATTATGAAATCTACTACGTTAGGCTAAGGCTTCGAGGCGCAGCGGCATGGGATGGTGCTCCAGATGGCCTTCCATCGTACGGAATCAAGCAAATTACGGACTCCGCAATCTCGACAGTCGAGGGACTCAACAACCTCGATGATCAGAGGCCATACGGTGTTAATTCACATATGCCAGAAATATTGACGGATTCCTTTGACAACGTCCACATTGCTTGGCTTGATAATAGCAATGAGACTCAGGGCGAGACCATCATGTATACTCGTCTTAATCACACCAATAACGACTATCCTGATGGATTCCCTCTCAACTCACTTGCTTCAGGTATAATTGAACCATGGGAACTTCACGAAGTCTCTACTTGGGACTCCGATAAACTAGGTCCTAACTCGCCCTACGCACCGGATCTAGGCCAGCCTCCCGCCTTCGCCAATGATTTGGGTAGTGGGGTGCACCTCTCTTGGTCAGACACCAACCGATGCAATGATCAGAACAACCAAGGTGCCTACACAATATGTTACGTGCATGTGTTAACAGGTCTTGTTGAGGTAGATCTTACAGATACTGAGACGTTCTATCACACCATAGAACCGGGTCAGCAGACTACCTACAATATGACAATCTCTAACCCAACCCCTGGACCAGCGGAACTCGTTGCTGACACCTATACAGTAACCCTTCTAGGCGTTCCAAATAATTGGACTGTGACATTGTTCTTCGCAACAAACCACACCCCAATTTTCGACTCCACACCAGTATTCCTTCGTGGAGGAGATGTTGTTCCTGTTTACATGCGCGTTCGCGCCCCTACCATATACCAAGCACACCAAGACGAACTAGCAGCAATCACAGTCTACGTCGTCTCTCACAAGGATCCAGCGATTAATGATGAGAGACTGACCCTGACTTTGATGGATGTAGTACACGGAATTAATCTAGATACCAGCCATTATCAAGTAGATGTGGAACAAGGCCAGTCGGCAATATTCTCGATTACGGTAACGAATACCGGAAACGTCTACGATACATTTGCCTTCTACGATCCAACAACCCATGAGGGACAGACTGAATGGGGATTACCGTTTGGTTGGGGTGTTTCGTTTCCAACCTCACTATCTTTGGACCCAACACAGTCGGTAACTCGCAACTTACAAGTTAGTGTTCCAACCTCTCAGACACCCGGCACTTTCGTGATTTATCTGAAAGGTTGGTCGACAGGAGAACCAGTGTTATCAATCGATAGAGGTACGTTTGATGTGCTTGAATTATGGGTCAACGTATCCATACGGAGTTCTGGTAATATTGTATTTAATCTAGGAGATACGACTCAGCACGTTCTGCCTGGAGAATGTGCTGAATTCGACATAGAGGTTTCCAAGCACTTCACACCCGGTTACCTTGTCTTTACGACTCCTGGTGGCCCCGATGAACGACCCCCTGAGATTTCAGAATCCACTTGGCGTTTCGACAATTGGGTAGTAGACCTAGATTTCTCTAATGCCCCGGGTGGTAATGGAATTGGAGATAATGAACCGAGATATTGGCCAATTATTGATACACCATACACAGTTACTGCAATAATGTGCTCTCCATACAATGCTACAGCCGGTCTAGGAGAATCAGTCACAGTGAAGGCTCATCTTGATGGTGCTCCGAGAGTTAGGGACTCCGTTGTATTGGTAACTAATGTAATTCAAGTATACGAACTAGAAGCATCAGTTCCACAAACAAATCTGCAATTACACCCCGGAGAATCTTTCCAGATGGATACCACGATTGAGAACACAGGTAACGGCCCAGATAGATTCGATATGTCAGTGCATTCAATAGTTGACTCAACCGGCGCTTCAGATGTTTGGGATATTGACATCCCACGGGTGATATTCGAGGAACTCCCTCGAAATACAGCACAAGAAGTTGCCATTCATATCAACGTTCCAGAGAAGACTTACGCAGGCGAATATACCATACGTTTAGATGTCTTTAGTGAGGAACCTTACGAAGGTACCAAACTAAGGGATAGCATTATTCTGAACATCGAGATTGTAGAATTCCACGACATGCGAATTGAACTTGATCCATTAATCGAATCCAGAATCAAGACAACAGCACCTGGTCGAGTAGTTCGCTATACGATGAATGTCAGCAACTATGGAAATGTCGAAGATCATCCCTCGATACACAACCACACTCAGAATACAGCTGGTTGGGATCCAGTTCCAGGAATGAATACCTTGAGTGGATGGACAGTCAACTATGCTTTGATTGAAGGCTTTGATACCGAGTTCCCTATTGAGCACCCCTGTGTTCAATTGACAGTCGGGCAGGATCCTCCATCGAATCAATGCTACAAGACGGCAGTTGGCACATCAGCGGGAACAGTAATACTCCCTGTTATGCCTGCTTATACTACATTGCAACTTGTTGCTATAATCCACATAGATCCATCCGCAACTCTGAGTAATCGTGAGGTGGGGATCAAGGTACTATCTGCCTTTGGGTCTTCAGAAAATGGCGGCGATTATGATGAGACCTCTATTTGGGACGATTCTTGCACACTCGATGCAAATCAAGACGGGTTGCCAGACCTTGTCCGCCCGTTCTGCGATACAAACGAGCAAATTCTAGAGCTCCGCCTCAGAGCCCCAGATCTTGAAATTGTTAGAGTAGATGTAGACGAGACTAGAGCCAAGGTTGGCGAGATGCTCCCAGTCAACGTTGAAATCAGAAATGTAGGAAATATACACGCGACTGATGTTAACATCATTCTTTGTGTAGATCAATCAAAGAAGTCTATTGAGAAGAATGGTTGTGATGAGGAGAATGTAGCCTACAGACAACTTATTGAGGCCGTTATGCCAACCGGAGCTAGTGGTGATGAACAGTCTCCACAAATCACTCTGCTATACTTAGTGAAGGCAGGTTCACATGATGTAGCGGTGGTCTTAGATCCCGACAATATGATTGTTGAATCTAATGAAGGAAACAACATCATGATGGTTCCAAAAGGACAAATGGGCTCTACTTGGGGCATCCTCGACTTAGGAGTAGAGATAGTTGCTCAATACTCAGTCCCAGCAATCATCCTAGGCGCTACCATCGCCCTGATGTGGGTCGCTGGTGTTGTGATGTATGGTCGCAGAATGGAGGCTTTGGCCCGCTTCGCGGAAAAGAGCAGCCTGATGGCGAACCTAAGCGATGACGACCAAGTCTTCTGATTGTGATATCAGCGGGCCAGCCACCATGGAAGTGGTGTGCCTTCACGTGCAGCCACTAGGCTGCCAGTGCTAGAGGCAAAGTCTCGTAACAATCTCTCGCGAAGCCCATCCATCATCATCTCTGCATCCATCGACTGGATGCGCAGGCCTTGTGAAAACAAATCTAGATCCAAAGGCCTGCGAGGGTGATTCAGCATCGCGTGTGCAAGTTGCCTTTCCTCGTAGGTTTCTGAGGATTCATCGATAGTAGGAGCAACCTTCTGCATAACTTGCTGGTGAAGGGCGATTACAGCGTCTCTCTGCTCGTCAATTCTCTCAAGAGCTCTATCCATATCGGAAAGCATCGACATAGCTTCAACCAAAGGCAAGCGTCTTCGAGTGCCAATATCGTCGACTACAGCACCTAAATCACCAGGAAGACTAGATGACAAACGAATTGGCCCTCCTTTCGGCATGGTTCTGTGCTCAGCACGGAATAAGTTCGGACCCAAATCAAGCCGAAGTGAGAATGACTGATTGACGGTGTACATCTTCTTCGGCGGTCCGCCCTTCACCGAAGGTATCTTTTCAGACTCCACAAATCCATTCTCTTCGAGAACTCTCAGATGTTTTACCACCGCTTGTTGACTGATATCAAGCAGTTCGGATAGTTGTAGGGGGTAGTGCGGCTCCTTTGCGAGACGTCTCAAAATGTCTCGGCGCGCCTTGTTTTCGAGGATATTTAGAGCCTCATCGAAGTTCACCACGACTTACCAACCCAAGGTTGTGTAGTGGAGGGGGGAATAAAAACCCGAGTGTGAGTTGAAACAGGCCAATTCATTCAGCCTTTGTCCCACCCTTTCCAATCTTCATCACTTTCTTCTTCAGCATCTTGAGACACTGAATCGTTAGTAATTGGTGGTATTATTTGGGTAGAATTTGTTGTTTCAACAAACGGGTCTGGAACATCGGAAACCGCATCTTGTTGTTGATGAACGTGGTACAATTCATCAGTAGTCATAACGCGTCCATCAATGATTAGACCACTAACCGGTTTTCCATCTCCTTTGGATTTGTGTCTTAACATCAAAAATGCGAAAACCATTGCGATAATTCCACTAATCACTCCTAAACAACATGCCCCAAACATTGCTAGAACTACTGGATCTGTCAAGACTTTCAATTCAGAGGCTGAGTCATCGACCAACCATAGCGTCGAACTCCCATCATTATGGAGAGTGTATGTATCACTACTGGGTGGAGAAAACACCCTGACTGGGCTGTAGGTTGTACCGTTCACCAATCTATCAACGTGGGCCCAAGTTGGACCGTCTCCAGAGAACTCTTCACCATCTTCCGCAATCATTCGTAATTCCGCAGCAGGATTCTGACCATCCTCAGCCAACCTTAGCGCGACGTATACATGACTACCGTCCAAATCCACAGAGACGCTTTCTCCTCCTTCAAGTCGCGACACATTTTGTTGCTCAGGGTCTAACATTGGTTCCATTTTGTCAACGGCACTCGGCAGGATTGCCATGAATGCGATTAGCAATAGGATAGAAATTGCAGTAGCCCACTTTGCAATGCGCCGGTAGTCCACAGCCACACCTTACTCAATGAGCGCTCACATTTGATGCTTGGTCTCATCATCGACCCAGTGTTTCAGCAAGTTTCTCCGGCAGATAAGTCTCTGTTACGAAATCCAAACCATATTTTGCCAGAGACTGCTGCTCAGCTTTCTTTCCAAGTTCAAGCATCAGTTTGATCTCATCTTGCCATTCAGCATCTGCAAATCGAGGGTCACTAAGTTCTGCATTCAAGGCTTGAATATCCTTGCTCGACAGATCATCGGCCGGTAGGTCGTACGATTCAATATCACCTGCACGGATTCCAAGATAAACCGCGCTTGGAGTTGCAAGATATTCCGAAATGTGTGCAGTCTTGATTGCCCCATATGCGATTGAAGCATAGATTCTGTAAGACCAAGGATCGCCGTCAAGGAATACCAAAACTGGTAGATTCCATTCCTCATTCATTCGCTTTATGATTCTACGAGTAGAACGAGCCGGCTGCCCCTTCAGATGAATGAGGGCGCATCGGGCCGATTCATCGAATCCGTTTTCGACTAACCTGTCAAACATACCACCGGTCTCTATGGCCATGATAAAATCAACATCATGATTGACCATTCGTAATTTTTCGACCTCAACGTTGTGTGGAACACCATAACCCGAATCTCCTACATCATCTCGGCAATTTATTCGCATCCATTCCCCACGCCTATTTCTTTCTTCCAAGGTTATGTTTCCAATGATTCTTGCTCCGTCTTCTTCCGGTCGTAATTTGAAGTCCTCTCGCATACACTTGGTTATGATTTCCAAGTCCTCGGCTAGGTTGTTGCTCTCATTCTGTGAGCCAAATTTTCCGTGCCCCCATCCTTCGGAAATGTAGTACATCTCCCTCAGTGTGGAGGATTTTCCAGCCTCAATCATCTCTTCGATAAATTCTGTAACGTGCAAGGCTCGCAGTAATTGTCTAGCGCTTCCCAATGAAGTGGCATCTCGTCGCGATTTTTTCTTGCCGTATTTGTAGACTCCAAGTTTTGAGTCAAAGGAAATATTCTGCTTTGTACGAACTGGCAGAGTCATGGTTGGGGGCTCGCCCTTGAGCATCTTGTTATGCATCTCTCCAGCTATATCGTGCAATGCTTCGATTACCTGTTCCTTAGTGTAGCCATTTGCGCTCATTCAGCACCCCCCCCTCTCCAATCGTCCAAAGTAGGAGTCGTCTCCGGAGCTGCCGGAATAGATTCAGATTCTCCCTCGTCTTCAATTTCTTCGAAGGACTCAAGGAATTCTGCTCTATCCGCTAGCCGTTCCATAGATCCACTTTCTGCGGCTTTGGCATGTTCTGCTTCAGCCGCAGCGAGAGCCTCAATTTTCCTCATTTCATCCAGTAGTTTTTCGTCAATCTTGTTGGCACCAATGATATCCCCATTTCCACGGTAGAAAATCTCGGTCTCATTCCAATCACCCTTTGTCACCCCTTCGACAGTAAAGCGAATTTCAGTTGACTCACCTGGATTAAGAGTATCCAACCTCCAAGCCCACAAGCCATTGGTTTCTTTTCTACCTCCACGGGGATTTTCGGCCATACGAACGCCTTCGCCCTCGGGCCACTTTGCCAGAATCGTGTAGGCCCGAGCTCTGGCGGTGTAATTGTAAATCGTAACCGAGCAAATATTCTGCTTAGCATCGTTATCCCATAACACTTCATCTTCAAGGAAGACCGCATTCATTATTCGAGTAATCACCGGTGCTAAGTCCGGCTCATCTCGGCCCAACATTTCACTAGATTTTCGCGAAATCTCTGGCAAAATGATGTTGATTAGATCGAATTTTTCCTGTGCTTTCTTGCGCTGTGAACTCTTCTTCAAGTGGTTTCGAAGACCTCTACCCACTTCCAGCATGGCCTTACGAATCTCCTCGAAAACCTCCTCATTATCCGCTACGGCTTCCTTTGCCTCGCTGGTGAATTGAACATTGGTCGAAGCGAGGTGAATCAGTACCGCAGCAGGACCCTTAGGCAAGCCCTTGCCTCCTGGATGGTCTAGTCCGTATCTCTTCCAATCCACGGACTCAAGCGCCTTGGTCAATAGACAACCGCCTTGTTGATACATCAGAGGAACTCGGTTGGCGAATCGTAAAACTTCGATTGGTCCATCTGCAGACAGGTCTCCTCCGAATACCAACCCCACTTCGATTTGGAAGGGGTTTCCTTGACTAACCGCGGGCTTTCGAGTTACGGTTGAGGCAAATCTCGAATCTATTGCTTTCGACAAGCCCTTCTTAATGAGAATCTCTTCTATTGGAGAAAGACAGTCTGTTGGTGGAGCTAGCAGTTTGACTTTCTGAAATGAGTCTAACATGGCTTGTGCTTCATCGGGTTTGATTCGAACAGGAGTTCTACCTTCTTCTAATTCGGCTTTTTCGAGAATCTCTCTAGCGGCTCGCATACTGACTCCAGAGAAATTATGCCTTAGGAATGAAGTGAGTTTTCTTTCATCTGCTTCCTTAAGCATTCTCTGAAGTTGTCCTAGATGAATTCCGTGTGGGTGTGGTTTGATTTCTTCAACAACTCGAGGTAAGCGTTCAGTGGTCCTAATCCAATGGCCGTGGTCAATAATTTCACCATTTCCATCACGAACAATTAGTTGGATGGTTGCATGTGGATTTACAATACTGGTCATGCGTAGATATTGGTTAACCGATTGCCTCCCTCGCTGGTACTTTGCTTTCATCACAGTCTGAATTTTTAGACCGCTAGAAACCTCTTCACTATCTTCGAACCAAACATCTCTTCTCTCGTTAGATTTGGTGGCTTTGTTCCTCCTCGTATCGAGGCCTAAATTCACATAGACCGCCGAACTATCCGATTTTATCTTGGAAATCACATGAGTTTTCGAACCCGTTGTCAATTGGCTGTACATTACCACGCCTGTAATTCCAATTCCTTGTTGACCACGCGTCTGACGGATGGCGTGAAACCGAGATCCGAGAAGGAATTTCCCAAACACATTCTCTACCGAATTTCTTGGAATACCAGGCCCATTGTCTTGGCAAATTAACTCCAATTTGTCGCCTTTGAGTTTATTGATTTCTATCTTTATCGTCGGAAGAATCCTCGACTCTTCACAAGCATCAAGCGAATTATCAACAGCTTCCTTGACCGCGGTAATCACGGCTCTCTGAAGAGTGTCGAAGCCTAGGAAATGCTTGTTCTTCTCAAAGAATTCACTTATCGAAATCTGCTTTTGTTTGCTTGCAATTTTCTCTGCATCTGCCATCGCGACTACCCCCTTCAGGTCCTCCCAATGTCCGAATGACAAGGGGCCTACTCGTGGTCGAGACTGCCCGAGTGCTCTGGGCTCTTAACTCTGCGCAAACAAATCCGGATGCCAAGCAGTAATCTTGCCAGTGAAGGCGCTTGCCATTACCGTCAGAGGGCTTGCGAGGTACAATTTTCCTGGACCAGAACGACCTTGGAAATTGCGATTAATCGCTGATACCGTGACTTGGCCCTCTAATTCAGAGACTCCTGGGCCAGCGCCAATGCAAGCGCCACAACCAGGATCGATTAGTTTCACACCAGCGCGCTCGAATAGGTCACTCCACCCATTTCGTGCAGACAGATCTTTGACCGTTTTCGAACCAAATTGAATGTAGCAATCGACATCTTCTGCGATTGTGAGTCCAGCATCCAGAGCAGCTTGAGTTACCATCGCGTAGTATGCGAAGTCGTCATCCTTTCCAGCGGTGCAAGAGCCAGCGTATGCAATATTGATTTTCACATCTCCCAAATCCTCGATATATGCTCCGTTTGTTGGATCAGATGGGATTCCTGCATCGGGGTCACCTGGGTGCGCAACCATAGGGCGAATTCCTGAAAGGTCAATCGTATGCACACCACCGTGGTAAACTGCATTTTCATCTGGAAGAACGAAGGCAGATCGGATTTCATCTTCGGTCAAATCGTTTCGTCGTTTCAATAACCATTCAACGGTTAGGTCATCGGGTTCGCAGATACCAGTCTTTGCCGAACATTCAGTCGCCATGTTGCATAGGGTCGCCCGCTCATCCATAGAAAGTGAAGTCAAACCAGGACCTCCAAATTCCATTGAGCGGTCGAGGGTGTCTGACTGGGATGCGTATTTCCAAAGAACGTGCAGAATCACATCCTTGGCTGTACAACCAGGGTCTAGACTTCCAACCAATTCGAAGCGAATGCTTTCTGGAACTTTGACGAATGCGAATTGGTTGTGGACTAAGTTGGCGTATTCGGTTGAACCAACTCCGTATGTCAGAGCATTGCTGGCTCCCCCCATGCAGGTGTGACTATCAGTCGCTTGGATGAAGTCGCCAACATCGATGAATTCCTCACGCGCGACTTGGTGACAAATTCCTGGGCTAACTCCGTTAACCGCTGAGTAATCTCGCACGCCCGTGTGTTGCTGGAAATATACCTGTAAATCGCGTAAAGTCTGAATTTTGTCTTCAAATCGAGCAAACCTTGCAACTCCTGTAGCGTACAGAAGGTGATCCTCGAATACCGCGAACTTTGGAGGGTTAGGTAGAGAGTAATCCTCTCCATATTCATCTGCTAGGAAATTGTGTACCTGAGCGGTAGTAAATTCGTGAGAATATCCCCCATCGACTTGCGCCAGTACAGCATCACCTGGTTTGACATAACCGCGTATTCCATTCTGCCCTAGCAACTTGTTGGAAATCATCTTCTCAGCCATTGTCATTGGAACAGGCTCGGTACTAACAGCAGGCAATATCACCTCACCCGCCTTCAGTCGCTTAGCAAAGGGAAAAATTCCTCCATTCTCGATAATGAGTTGAGTAACAGGGTCGTATTTCCCAGTGAATTCGGCTAGCTCAATACTATCGCCATTTTGTAGCCGTTCGAGCATCGCATGGCCGCCCATCAATTGCCCTAGGTTGATGTTGTTTCGCTCATGAATTGGAGCAAAGGAAGCCGCGATAACAATCCGAACACCGGACCATCTCTCGCATTGAGCAGCCGTCTCTCGGCTACTACCAGTGCCCTTTCGATGGCCGCTTACGATTACTTCGAATCCTCCATCCATCAAGGCCCGAGGTTCGAAAACTCGTCGACCTTCGTGCAGAAGACCCGCGTACGCATTCTCAGCCAATATAGCAGGGTCGTGATCAAAACACACCCATGCAGGAGTCATTACGTCGGTGTTGATGTCGTCTAGTAGGTCCTCAACGGACAAATCTTCCATCCTAAGATTCAGTCCTTCATACAATTGCTTGCGAATCAACTCGAGGTCTTTTGTCAGAAACAGCACCCTTTTGTCGGGGTTTAGGCAGACTTTCGAAGGAGGCCAAGACAGCATACCAACACCTCTCACTTAGTTTATGCCAAGGTCCGTTGCTATTTCACCGTTGGCGAGAGAATGAGCAGGCTCGCAGACCTTCGTTTACCCGCAATTTATTGAACCTCTAAGGTTTAAATAAGAAGTCGATTGCGAATATTTTACCTTTCGGGTCGAAAGGGGTGATTAAGAAATGTCAGAGTATCTTGTTGAAGACATTGTCAAGTGTAGTGAATGCGGTTCGAGGAACTTGAACCGAGACGAAACTCGAGGAGAAGTCGTCTGTGATGATTGTGGCCTTGTCCTTGAAGACAAGGTTATCGATCAAGGTGCCGAATGGCGTGTTTTCAGCCCCGAGCAAGGAGACCAGCGCGCACGTACCGGTGCTCCAATGACCGTGATGCTTCACGACAAAGGTCTCTCTACCGATATCGACTGGCAAAACAAGGACTATTCTGGAAAGACAATCTCTTCCCGGTACCGATCTCAATTCTACCGAATGAGAAAGTGGCAGAAACGCTCTCGAGTAAGCAATGCTACAGAGCGTAACCTAGCAATGGCTCTTGCCGAATTGGACAGAATGGCAAGCCGCCTTGATCTTCCAAAGAGCATCCGTGAAACCGCCGCTGTCAACTATAAGAAAGCGGTTGAGAAGAGACTCATTCGAGGCCGCTCAATCGAGGGTGTAGCTGCAGCCTCTCTGTATGCAGCTTGCCGCCAATGCAACAACCCACGAACACTCGACGAAATCGGCGATGCTAGCCGAACCGGCCGAAAGGAAATCGGCCGCACTTACCGATTCATGGTACGTGAGTTGAAGATGAAGATCCCACCAACAAAGCCTGAGGATTACATCCCTCGATTCTGCTCTGGTCTAGACCTCGACGCTGAGGTCCAAGCCAAGGCATACGAGTTGATTCAGAAAGCTCAGGAGAAGGAACTTACCAGCGGCCGAGGACCAACCGGTATCGCCGCCTCAATCATCTACATCGCATCGGTTCTTTGCGGAAAGCGCCGAACTCAGCGAGAGGTTGCTGAAGTGGCTGGAGTCACAGAAGTTACAATCCGAAACAGGTACAAGGAACTCATCCAGAACCTGAACATCGAACTAGAGATTTGAGTCGGTGGCCCAGATGGCCAGACGTGAAGGCAACGCCTTAGTCTGGCAGTTAACCGATGAGAGGCTTAAGCGAGCGGTGCGCGAAGCATTCGAGATTGCACCGCTACCAAATCCACCTCTGGAATTACCCGATTTCCCAGCAATTCCTCCGGCAGACGCAGAATCTTTAGTCCGACAGGCTGCTGGAATCTTTGCTATTGATCGCCAAGGATTTAACATGAGATTAGCAGAAGTTTGCGAACTTCATCTGCCAGACTATGTTAGACGATCGATTGATTCTGAAGAAGCAGAATCCGACTGGTTAGCATCGAACTCAGAAGAGGTCGCCGAGAGAATTCTTGCCCTACAGGTTCGAGATTGGCTAGCAGTTGCATTGGATGAGGCTACACCAGATACTGACCGTTGGTATCTCGGCGTATCCCTCTTGCAGGGATTGGCATTGGGAGGAACTGAAGTTGCTAGAGATGATTGCTACTATTTGCTTGAGGCGATTGCCTATGCTGTAACTCCTGGAAATTTACCTTATGCAAATGTAGCTGGTAATCACCAGATTGCTTGGTCACCAGCGATGAGGACCAGCGATCCGCTGCCTCCTCATCCAGCCGGTGCGATGGCCGCGACAACTATCCTCGACACACTATCGATGAAACCAGAATCCTCAACAAAAGTTCTACCCAAATGGTTAGAGAACCTATCTGTTTCACTCCAACTTTGTCCGATATTAGCAATTTCCTCGCGTGTAATCGATGGCCTTGGAAGAGCCGACGAGGATAGTAGCCCGTATGTGCGAGCAGGTTTGCAGATGTTATCGCATTCTCCAGAGGAGGCGATAGACATTCTAGTTGCATCAGCAGATCATCGCTCGGTTAGTGCTCGAAGAACCGTTGCAGAATCGATTTCGCGAATCTATTCTGAAGAACCGAACCTTGCGCTAACCCTCGCAGACCGACTACTCTCTGACCAAGACGACTCAGTACAGACACTTTGCGCGTCATTTGTGGGGGGCCTCGCGCGTATCTCCGAAGAGGAATTTGTTTCAAGAGCTAAATTGATTCTCACTCAAGGAAATCACAAGGTGGTGCAAAGATTGGTTGAATCTGGCCTTCGTGACTACCTTTCAGCCAACCCAACAGATCCACATTCATTACTATCTTCGGCTTGGTTAGTGTCCTCTGAAGTAGGTCGCTCTCGTGTCGGTAATCTAATTGTCGAGCAAGCAAGAGTTGCACCGGAGGCTTTCCTGACGACTTGTAAATCGGTCAAACAAGCAAACTCAGAGGCTTACGACAAATTGGCAAATTGGCTCGAGATGAGAAGTTCTGAAGCCTTCGAATTATTGTAGCCTCAAGAGCAACCTGTTGTAGCCCCACAAGCATTGCACTTGAGGCAAGTACCGTTTCGAACCATCTGACTACTACCACAGTCGTCGCAGATGTCTCCTGTGAAGCCACGCTCACGCGCCATCCGACGGATACGTGAGTCTTCATCCTCAGTTGGAGCGACTGCATTCAATGTCAGTTGAACGTTTCTCTTCTCTCCTTGATTGCGCACAACACCATCTTCTGTTTGCTCCGGTCTACTAATGGAAGTGGCGACTAAATCCTCCTCAGAGACGTGTGCAAGATCGTCGCGCTCTAGATATTGAATTGCCAATTCACGGAATATGTAGTCAACGATTGAGGTAGACATCTTGACACGACCACTTCCGCCAGTCACCATTCCGCTTGGCTCGAACTTCTGGAAAGTGAATGACTTGACGAATGCATCAAGAGGTACACCATACTGCAATCCAATCGAGACCGCAATAGCGAATTGATTCAGTAGAGATCGCCATGCCGCACCCTCTTTCGAGGTTGTAATCATTATCTCACCTAAGCGACCGTCGTCATAGTTGCTTGAAGATAGGTAAACCGTGTGGCCGCCTACACGCGCCTTCATCGTGCTCGATGCGCGTACATCAGGCAACGGTCTTCGATTGGCGATGTAATTGTGAACAAATTGTTCGGCCACTACGGTTGCAGCTGGAGCAGGAATTGGAAGCGCCTCGACAGCCTGTTCAACCATCTTGTGAACAACGGTGTCCGCCTCGTTTTCTTCTTCCTCCTCGTCAAGGCTTGTTGCATCTACTAATTGGTTCATCAGTGGTTGGCTGAGCTTACTTCCGTCGCGATAAACCGCACAAGCCTTGTTCATAGTTTCATGACTCAATTCGTAAGCAGCCCGAATCTCTTCGATAGTAGCATCCGCAGGCATATTGATGGTTTTAGAGATGGCTCCTGAAATGAATGGCTGAGCGGCAGCCATCATCAGTACGTGAGCCTTCCAATCGATTGAGCGCTTACCATACTTGCCGCAGGGCGTTGCACAATCGAAAACTGCCAAATGCTCGTCTTTGAGAGCAGGTGCCTCCTCGATTGTTCCGTATCCAAAGACGTGGTCATTGGCTCGGTCAATCTCTTCATCGGAGAATCCAAGATGACCAAGAGTATCGAAGAACGAGTCTTCGAATTGTTCCTGCGACATACCTAGAGTGTCAGTGCAAAAATCCTCCCCTAAAATCGAAGGCGCAAATGCCGAGCGAATATCAAAAACATCCGGGAAACTGGCTTCGACCTTCTTAATCATCTTTGCATCAAAGCCCGCAGCCTTGAGCACCTTCGAGGATACTGTAGGACAGTTTCCTAGTGCAGCAGACCCCATGATATATTCCTGAATTGCTTCAGTTTCTTTGTCGGAGTAACCCAATCGTCGAAGAGCATTTGGAACTCCGTGATTGATGATTCTCAACGAGCCACCACCAGCTAGTTCCTTGTATTGTACCAAAGCGAACTGCGGCTCGACCCCGGTCGTGTCAGCACCCATGACTAATCCGATGGTGCCCGTTGGAGCGATTACTGTAGTCTGTGCATTTCTGAATCCGTGCTCCTCACCTTCCCTTAGTGCACGATCCCAAGCCGCTCGAGCAGCATCGAGCATATCCTTCGGACACCTTTTCGCTTTGATTCCCATTGGCGCTACCGTCAATCCTTCATATTCTTCAGTAGGAGCATCATATGCCGCTCGACGATGATTTCTCATCACTCGTAGCATATGGTCTGCATTCTCCGAATAGTTGGGGAACGGTCCAAGAACAGAAGCCATCTCGGCGCTGGTTGCATAGGACTCCCCACACATAATCGATGTAACAGCGCCACAAATCGCGTACCCTCTCTCGTCGTCATAGGGAATGCCCATGTGCATCAGAAGTGAACCGAGGTTGCAGTATCCGAGACCAAGGGTTCGGTATTCGTAGGACTTCCGGGCAATTTCAGCCGAAGGGAATTGCGCCATTAGGACACTGATTTCTAGTGTAGCAGTCCAGAGCCTGACAGAGTGGCGGAAGTCTTCGACATCGAAGGTTTGAGTAGATTTGTCGTAGTAATGTAGCAGGTTGATACTAGCGAGATTGCAAGCGGTATCATCGAGGAACATGTATTCACTACAAGGGTTAGAACCGTTGATACGACCACCCTCTGGACAGGTATGCCATTCGTTGATTGTGGTATCGAATTGAACACCAGGATCGGCACAAGCCCAAGCAGTGTAAGCCACTTTATCCCAAAGTTCGGAAGCCGGCATTGAGCGGCAAGGCTCAGGTTCTCGCCCTCCATCCACCGCCTTTTGTAACTCAGTTCGGTGATACAGATTCCATTTGCCATCATTGCGAAGGGTATCCATGAATGAGTTTGGAACGCGAACGGAGTTGTTGGAGTTTTGACCGGAGACGGTGCCGTATCCTTCACCTTGCCAGTTGGTATCTAATTGCTCAAACGTCAAAGCCTTCCAGCCTTGGCCAGCGAGGTCAAGAATTCGCTTGATGTGCGGCTGTGGAACGCTATCTCGAACAGCCTTCACCATCGCCATCTTTAGGGCGTCATTTGCTGCTGGATTGATTCGTGAATCATCGTCATCATGATCCCAAATAGCTGCCATGATTGTATCCGAATGTTTCTGCAATAGACTCGAACCGATTACTAGAGCAGACACCTTCTCCTCTTCCGATAGTTTCCAATCAATGTATTCCTCAATGTCAGGGTGATCTAGATCAAGTGTAACCATCTTGGCGGCTCGACGAGTCGTTCCACCCGACTTGATTGCGCCAGCAGCTCGGTCACCAATCTTGAGGAATGAAATCAGTCCGCTGGAAGTTCCACCACCAGATAGTGGTTCACCGGCTCCTCGTATTCTAGAGAAGTTGGAACCGGTTCCAGATCCATACTTGAATAGCAAAGCCTCACGATTCCATAGGCCCATAATTGACTCAGTCCCTCCAACCAGTGAATCACTTACTGATTGGATGAAGCAAGCGTGAGGTTGAGGGTGAGTGTAAGCATCCTCAGAAAGATTCAATTCTCCTGTTGTTGCATTAATGTAGTGATGTCCTTGAGCCGGACCTGTAATGCCGTAAGCCCAGTTGAGTCCGGTATTGAACCACTGTGGGCTATTTGGTGCAGATCGCTGACTTGCGATAAGATAACACATTTCATCGTAGAAGGCTCTAGCATCCGCTTCGCTAGCGAAGTATCCGTGAGTCCAACCCCAGTAGGTCCAGGTGCCTGCGAGGCGACGGAATAATCCCCGTCCATCCGTCTCGCCGACAAACCTGTCTTCTGGAGCAAGAGTCTGAAGTTTTTCGTGATCGGGCTCGCTGCGTTGTAGCCACTCTGGAACTCCGTCCTCCATCACCTTGCGCAGAGCAGCAGGAACGCCAGCCTTCCTCAGATACTTCTGAGCGCAGACCTTTCCAGGGACGCCAGCAAAACCTGAAGGCAACTGAACTCCATGGATCTCATGAGCTAAACTTCCGTCGGGGTTTCGGATCTCTACACTCATCTCAATCCATTCAAAAGCATCAAAAGGATCAGAACCAGCTGTAGTAAAACGGCGTTCGATTACTAACCCCCTCTCTGCTTCTCCAACATCGGCGACAATCTCATCATCTGTTCGCGTCTGCATTTCAACCACTTCCGAATCAATTCCCCGGCACGATTCTCTCCTTCGCACGCGCGAAGGATTTGGTTGTACTCAAGGAGGGACTTTAATGATTAAGGAAAATACACCATCCCAACCAATAAATTGTCATCGTAAAAATGACAATCCATAACGCGTCGGAGAGTGTGACTTTACAATTTAAGGACGTATATCTAGTGTCCATTCTACACTTGCGCCAGACCGTGAAACCATGATTCCAACAGAACAATCTTTCTCGTGAGAAAGTGAGATTATTCTCCGAACTAGTTTCTCCGGAACATCTCCTTCAACCACATAATGCATTTTCACTGAGGAAAATACCCGAGGCGGTTCTTCTGCTCGCTCACCTTCTACATCGACCCACATCGCGCGAACATTTTCCATCCTATCTTTGAGACCAACTCTCAAGTCAACAAGTGAACAAGCTGCATGGGCTTGAAGCGTCATTTCCATTGGGCTCGGTGCACTATCTGAATAGATTGGTGTAACCTTACCTGACTCGGTTTCTCCTTCCATGGTTCGCCCGCCAGTCCACCGAACAACACTCTTCATGCCCTCTCATCTACTGCGCCCGTCTTGAGGGTTGGCTTCTTGAGGCGAGGGGAAGTGGCGCGGCTGAGAGACATGGCTGAGGGCAGCGTGATTACGATGGTAGAAGGCCGTTTAAACGTGCCCGATGAGCCAATAATTCACTACATTGAGGGAGATGGAATCGGAGTTGACATAACTCCAGTAATGATTGATACCGTCAATGCAGCAGTTGAGAGAGCATACTCCGGGACTCGCCGAATTCATTGGTCTGAAGTATTAGCCGGAGAGAAAGCATTCAATGCTACAGGAGAATGGATGCCAGAGGCAACTTTGGAAGCAATGAGAAACGGCCTCGTCTCAATCAAAGGCCCACTCACCACTCCTGTCGGTGGAGGAATTCGAAGCCTCAACGTCGCCCTTCGACAACAATTGGATTTGTTCGCTTGTGTCCGCCCTGTTCGATGGTACGCAGGGACGCCCAGCCCTGTCCGCGACCCAGGCGCAGTAGACATGATCATCTTCAGAGAAAATAGCGAAGACGTCTACGCAGGAATAGAGTGGGAAGCGGGTAGTGAAGAGGTTGCGAAAGTAATCCAGTTCTTACAGAGAGAGATGGGAGTAGAAAAAATTCGATTTCCCAACACTTCCGGAATAGGAATCAAGCCGATTAGTATAGAAGGTACAGCGAGAATAGTTCGTGCCGCGATTCGATATGCCATTGACAATGACAAGGATTCAGTTACTTTGGTTCACAAGGGCAACATCATGAAATTCACAGAAGGAGGCTTCAGAGATTGGGGCTACCAACTCGCCAAAGATGAGTTTGGGGCAGTCGAATTAGACGGCGGTCCTTGGTGCACATTGACCAATCCAAAGACGGGCAATACAATCGTCATCAAGGATGTAATTGCGGATGCCATGTTACAGCAAGTTCTCACCCGCCCGCGCGAATACGGCGTTCTCGCAACAATGAATCTCAATGGTGATTACATCTCAGACGCCCTAGCGGCACAGGTGGGGGGGATCGGAATTGCCCCGGGTGCGAACATCAACTACGACACTGGAATCTCCATCTTCGAGGCAACTCATGGAACAGCGCCGAAATATGCTGGACAAGACAAGGTCAACCCAGGCAGTCTGATACTATCTGCTGAGATGATGCTTCGACACATGGGTTGGGGAGAGGCTGCTAATCTAATTGTCAAGGGCATGGAAGGTGCGATTTCAGCAGGCACTGTGACCTACGATTTCGAACGCCTCATGGACGATGCAACACTTCTTTCCTGTTCCGAATTCGGCCGAACGCTAGTCTCTCATATGTGAGGTGGTAGAGTGTCTGAGTTAAGCGAGGAGGAACTCGCTGAACTTCGAGAATATATTCACGAAATGGCTCGCAAAGCGGAAGATTCTGGAACTCCACTGGCTTGGTTCGAAGAACTCTACCGTAGTTCTGAGGGCGATGACACGATGATTCCTTGGTCCGATGGAGAGCCACATCCATTCCTAGTTGAATGGAACAACCAAACCGTTTCCCACGGCCGCGCCTTAGTTGTCGGATGTGGCCTCGGTGAAGATGCTGCATACCTTGCACAAACCGGGTGGGAAGTGACGGCATTCGACTTGTCTACAACAGCAGTCGAATGGGCATCTCGCATCCACCACGACCAAGAGATAGAGTGGAGAGTCGAGGATTTGCTTAATCTTCCCGACGAGTGGAATGGGGCTTGGGATCTTGTATTGGAGGTGCATATACTACAGGCAATCCCACTAGAAATTAGACAGGTGGCCGTGACAAAACTCGCTCCATTAGTAGCACCAAATGGCAAGTTAGTCTGTGTGGGGAGAATCAATCTATCAGACGAAGAGCCCGATGGCCCACCTTGGCCTTTGGACCGACAATTCATCGAGAGTGTGGGATATGGACTGACCCAGACTGATTTCTTAATCCAAAACCGACCAGATGACGAACCCGAAGTTAATCGGTATCTGGCGGCTTGGGAATCAGTTTAATCAACAAATCGAAGGCCTAGCCAAAACCTTCCAATCAACTTCGTAAGATGTGTCTATTCAACTGCTGAGCAGTCGATATCGCATCGAATCCAAAATTGTCATGAAAGGCTCTTGAAATTAAGGTGAAGTCAGAGTCTCTTGTAGCAACCAAGACGGAGCCAACATCAGGAACGGTCGAGGCCGCGTGAACTGTTGAGTCTCGCATAATATCAAGATCGCCAGACTCTGGGAAGATATCCTTTCCATTGATTACGCTTCTAGGTGGGGGATCGTCTCTGGCCAATTGTTTTGCTTCGGTGACCCTTTCGAAAATATCAGAGTGCCGAAGAAGGAAGGAATCTAGGTCAACGGCTCTCTTTGCATCAATGTCGACATCAGCCCTAAACTTGCCAAATGTTCGCAGGATATACTCAACCCTTTGTTGTAGAAGCTTGGAGGTAATTGTCGACTTCCAAGCCTTGTGATCAATATACACATCTCTAAACAGAGAACGAGCAATCTTTGGAGACCGAGTGCGGTTGAGGAATTCCGCTTCCGCAGACATTGGTATGCAGAGATGAACTCGACCTTCCTCGCTACGTCTCTTCAGCATCCAGACGAAAGCCCTCTCAACAGTCCAGTCGAATGTACCGAAGTTGTCTTGGGAAATTTGACTTAACAAATCATCTTTCAGAGCATCGATTAGAATGTTGGTATCGACCAAAACTAATGGTCTTAGTGAAAGGTGACTCAATGAGCGTCGTTGACGAATTGGTATGTCCTTGCTATGGCGGCGGAATAACGCCTTTTGCGAACGGGCCAATGTCTGAATTTGCCGAAGGTCAAAATTCTCCGATTGAATAGCCGTCTCAAACATTCGAAGTCCACGAATTGGTGAGATATCAGCGACCTCTTCCGCGATTAGTGTAATCTCTAGGACATCCTTTCTCTCATTCAATTCCATCAAGAATCTACCTTCTAACTCGCTCCTTCTACTCGGCTCCTTTCGACGCATCATCATCTGTGCTGCGAGGACTCTACCACGAAATGGGTCCTCAGGCAACCTGTGTTCGGACGCATACCTCAGAGCCCTATCAAGAACTTCCAACCTTCGCTTGATAACTTCTCTATCGGCACTCTCCGCACCACCCTCACTTGGCTCTCTATCTGCAGTGTATTCGATTATTCGTTGTGTAGCGATTTCATTACGTCCTGCAACAGCATCTGCACATACTCGAAGGTAAAGTTGGAATCTAGAAGTTACAGATGCGACCAATTCTGGATGTCTGTCAATAAGATCAACCGCTTCTTTCCAACCGCCCGCGTGGGCGAATTCAATCAGTGATTTTCGGAGTAGTAGGGATGATTGTTCGAAATCGTTTCGAATCCTCATTGCAGCATCTCGGTATGAACGAGCTGCATTTATTCGGTCTCCCTTGGCAACCGCGATGGCCGCCCGGACAATTTGGTGATTAGACGAGCCATTGTCGTGCTGTCTGTACCACATTTCCAGTTCTGGAATCGCAGCATTGTGCTCCAGCACTAAGTCGGTCACGAATCTTATAGTCCTCAATTCTACATCTTCGGTTGAACATAGAGTTCCTAATGCTGACAAGGCTGAAACTACTCTTTCGTCAACTCCACTTTGCAAATTCATTGTTGCTCTATTCAGTCTCAAGGCACTGATTAGTACACTGAACAGACTTCTTTCGAGGAAAGTCAAATCAGCATCTTCGACGGTTTGCTCTAATCTCTCGATGCGATTTTCTCGTACTAATCCGTCTCCATCCGCCTTCAGTGCGGCTCTAACTTCGTTGAGTGCTTCAAGTCCCTTTGAATCCAGTTTATCGTGGACTGCATCCATCACTGAGGGGTTTCCGCTGAGTAGCGCAATAAGTGATGAAGCGGCAGAGGTCATCACTTCATCTTGGGCTGTCTCTGCAAGGGCAAGGATTGCTCTCTTTCTCATGGATTCGAGTTCTTGCATAACTGAAACTCCCTGATCTGCAGAAATGAGATGCCAGACCAATAGTGCGCGATGAGGGAATTTCGATGCTAATTTGGAGTGAGTTAGGAACTCTCCACTCAGACCTTCTACATCTGCAGACAGGGTGTAAATGTCAAGCAATTCTTCTTCGATTCCAAGGTCTTTCTTCGAGAGTTTTTTCGCTGCTTTCTTTCGGATGTTTAGAGGGGTCAATGAGTTTCGCATCACGCTCAATGCCAAATCATCGGAAGATTTTGCAAGTCCCTTCAAGATGCATGCCTCAATGCTTGTGTCTCCAGTTTCAGCAACTAGCTTGATTGCCACACTCATCTCCTCTTCATTGTTGATATCCAAACCCTTGAGGATTGCAAGAGTCTCAGTGCCCCTATTAGCCGAAGCAAGTCCTGCAATAGTCGCCCAGCGAAGCGAATCCGACGGCTCAACCCTAGAATTCTGGAGTATTTCAATTCCATTAAGTAGAAAATCCACATCGTAAATTTTTCCAGTTTCAAATTTTTTCCAAGCCTCCACCCGAATGGCTTTCGAAACCCCATCCCCCTCAGAATTAGAGGCGGCCTCATTCCAGTTTTCTATTGAATCGGTTCTTAACGAAAGTAGGGTAGATTGTGCCTTAATCAGGGGTTTTAGATTTTCAGAATCAATACTGTTGAATAGCGATGCAGCCTCCTTATCTCCACTTGCCGCCAATAGCATCGATTCCAACATGACGCGATCTCCCGACATGTTTCTTAGGGCGGGATTCATCCACGTTTTCCATTTCTGAGGACGTGGTTTTCCAGACCTTAAATCACGAGTTATCTTCTGTAAGGCAGAGGCTTGATGGATATCTAGTTGCAGCGTGCAGCCTTCTAGCCAATTGAGTAATGTGAGCTTGTCTTCAGGATCGAAATCCGCCCTACCTAGCCAATCTCCAGAATCCACGGTCTGTTCTGTTTCTGAGATTGGGAATCTGCCTAATTCTGCAAGTAATGGGGCCTCCCTAGCCATGCGTTCCCAAACAGGGTGTACACCTGATTCACATTCCCGCCGCAGAACTAAGACATCCTCGTTCCATTCATTTTTCCATGATGCCCCCATCTTGTGTTTTTGGGCGATTAACACAGCTAGTCTGTATGCCGCAGGCTCCTTTGCACGGATTACAGATTGTGGCAATTCTAAGCGGTCCTGTAATCCGGAATGGCCACCTCTGCCTCCCCTTCTGCCAATACGTCGATTTACTTTCACAGGCCTACCGTCTGAGGATGTAGGATCGATTGATTCTGGCGCTGCCTGATTCACTGCAAGGAAGGCCAAAGCCTTCCATTCCTTGTTGAGTAGATTCCATGCTTTTGGTCGTTGAATCTCCGACTTTCTTCGCCCCGAATCGTCGCCTGCTTTCTGCAGTTTTTCAACGCAATCGAGAAGATAATCCTCCAAATTGAATCACTCCGGTGAGCACACTGCCATGTCCCTGCCTACATCAACACATCGCCTTGCTATGCAAGGCGCAAGAAGGAGAACTCAAGACCTCTAGAGCATAGCGAAGGCACGTGGGAATCACCCAAGTACTCATCCTCTTGCTGCACCCAATCGCGGCATTGCTGGTAATTCGCGAGTTCGCAAGACAACGAAATTGGCGAAAGTTGAGCATTTCCCTAAAGGGCTCAGAGAGGGCGGCCGAACTAGAAAATCACGAGGTGCAGGGAGAGCGATTATTTCGTTTGGTTCTGATTGTAATTACAATCGCCTTTGCCGCCAAAGTAGTTCATGCTCTAATCTTAGGTGAAGAATTCGAACTCGGCTTACTTATGCCTGGTCATTTCCATGGCTGGGTTGGATTACTCGGCCTCGTCCTGATGACTTACCTTTGGAGTTTAGGACGAAAGACAAGCGCCAACAAAAGGGCAGGAGAATCATTTGCAAAAGTCAAGCAATTGCACGGCAGACTAAGTGATGTAATGATGGGACTGATTGTAATCCATGCTTTCCTTGGTTTCCTCTATCTGATACAATTAATCGGCTAACGCATAGCCCAAATTTTCAGCCATTCTCGAACGTTATTGTCTATGTCTTCAACGACAACGGTTCGTTCGACCCTTTCGCCATTTTCCAATGGCTGGATTCTGCAGCCACAGGCATTGGCGTGTCCACCACCATCAGTGTCGAATCTTGTGGCTAGTTGAGTTAAGTCGAAGATACCACCTCGAGTATGCAAGAATGAGTTGGTGTAAAACGAGGCCGAAACAGGGTAACGGTCCTCTTCTCCAAATCCAGCACCAACATCTCCATGGATTACCATACAGGCATCGCAGGAGTCGCCGGCGAGTGCGGTTATTCGATATCCATTGGATCTTATACCCCTGTCTTCTAATCGAACCACTGCGAGCCTGTCAATGATTTCTATTCGCTCTTCTATTATCGAATTTGCACGGTCAAGTGCCTCTCGCTTCTCGGCGACTACCGGAGCAATATTTTCCGACGAAAGAATTGCCTCAACAGAATCTCCACGACTCAAAGCCTCTAGAATTTCTAAAGAGATTTCATCATTACCTCCAATGATGCGTCCAAGCCAAACAACGGGTTGATCCGAGAGGTATTCTTCTTTGCTAATCGAACCTCCGTCGAGCTTGTCAACCCATTCCATTAGTTCGGCCAGATCGGTGATATCGACAACTTCGCCTACCATCTCGAATGCTATCCTAGCAGCAGATGGAGTCGATTCCCAAACCACCACCATCTCAGAACTGCCCAAAGCGTCCGGTTGAGCATTCGATTGATGGTGATCTATACTCAGTCCACATTGGGGGTGTCTTGGTAAATCACATACCGCGGTATGTCTGTCGATAACATCGTCCAACATCCCAGCGCGTAGCGCACCTGGGTGTCCGAAGACAATTTCTGAATCGGGCCACCATCTCCTCAAAATTGCCGCAGTCATCACTCCATCGAGGTCAGAATCCGTAACAATTCGACGGATGTCAAGCGACAGTGCATGGTGGGTCATCATGGGACTGCGCCGCCACTCACCTATCATTTGTTTGGCTTGAAATTGTTAGAACTGAAGGCCAAATTACCAAAATATCACTTGACGGGAATAGGAGAATGGAGAAATGTATGATGCCTATCCCAACTGCTATGGAGACATCTTGCGGCTTCGTTCTAGTCAATTTTGACAGCGTTCTCCTATTGCAATATCCGCAAGGGCATTGGTCCTATCCAAAAGGTCATGTCGAGGCCGATGAACACCACCACCAAACCGCTCGACGGGAATTGAAGGAAGAAACCGGAATCAGTGAAGTAGAGATTGACTCAGGATGGAGTCAAAGGACAGAATATACATTCCAAAAGAGGGGTCGTCCTATTGAAAAGCAGGTTTTCTGGTACATCGCTTCAACCGACGAACTTGCGGTGAAATTATCTCACGAACACACCAATTACCTTTGGCTGAATTTCGACGATGCTGAACAGCAACTCACCTTTGATCAAGAGAAAAGCATCCTACGTTCAGCGAGAAAGCACATGCAGCAGATGGGCAATGTAGTCTGATTACTTCTTGCGCTTGCCTATTGGAGTCCAAAGGGTTTCATCTTCACCCATCTTTGCCGTAAGCCAGCGACCGAGCACAAAACAGTGGTCAGAGAGCCTGTTGAGGTAGCTAATGACCTCAGGTCTAACATCTTCTCGAAGAGCGCAAGCCTCTCTCTCTGCCCTTCGGACAATCGTACGAGCCATGTGTAAATTTGCCACCGCTGGGTTACCGGTTGGAAGGATGAAGGATTGTAGAGGTTCTACATCTTCTAACATCGAATCCATTTCCTCTACTAGTCGACCCCCTGCATCTGCGCCAATAATCGACATCTGCTCTGGGACGCCGCCGGGAGGACAGGCACACTCGGCTCCGACATCGAATAATTCCTGTTGGATTCTACCGAGCATTTCGTCAGCGCTTTCGTATACTGGAATAAGTGCTGCCACCAAGCCACCGTCTGGTGCATGAGTAGACGCTCTGTCAAGCTCCATACGAACGACCCCAATTGCCGAATTTGCTTCGTCAATCGTGCCATAAATCGCAACCCTAGGGTGCTCCTTTCCAACCCGAGTCCCATCGACAAGAGAGGTTTCACCACCATCTCCTCCGCCGGTGTGAACTTTAGTTATCCGAACCATGTTATCGACTCCCGAGTAGGTTCTTCGCTTTCAATCGTGCCGGAGCAATTCATTCCTCTTCAACCCGCATCGGAGTCTTCAGTTTAGCCAACCCGCTCTCAATTGTTTCAATCCAAGCATTATCTACTGCACCCCATCCTCCAATCGCTTCTAATTGGGCTAGATGCTCCTTTTCCGCAGACTGATTATGTAGATGCTTGTGTATCAAAGTCAGAGCCGCATGACTCATCGCATTGAGCCATTGATCATTCATGTCCCAAGAGCGCTCGAAGTGTGAAATCGCCCCTCTTGGGCCTTTTAATAGCCCCCGACTAACCTGTCGAAGACCAGATTTTGACCAAGTAATTCCTTGCACACCAACGACGAGACCCCTGAATGAAAGGTAGATTTCTAGCATAACCACCACAGATGCCGTTACAAAAGAAATTAGCTGGTAAGTCGAATTCATGTCGCCCCATGATTCGGCCATCAGACTGACGGTTCCTACACAGAGTAGAATTCCTCCAAAAGGCGCTACCAGAACATCTTGTTGTGTTACAACCATATGTCGAACCCCATACATGACCGCAAGTCCTCCGAAGACTGCAGCGGTTACCGTTGGCGCGATAATCGCGGTCTCCCTAGGCGCATTTCTGCTGATTAGAAAAATTAGTCCTATTGCTATACTCAGCCAGCCAAAGCGATTTCCAAATTCAGGAAATGGTTGCAGGCGAGCGTAATAGAGGGAGACCGCACCAAGCGCGAAAAATAGCACAATCCAATAATCCAATTCGGTCGTGCTCATTAGTTTTCACCTCGCGGCTCGTCGCGCCATCCTGGTTTCCAAAAATCGTCATCATCAAGCCACTTCAGCCACTCGTCATCAGTGGCTCTTAACAGGCGCAATGCACGCCTGTCCAATCCATCGAGTAGAGCGTTATCGACTTCCCCTTCAGAGTGTGCATCCGTCCATTCGATTTGCATCTGTCGAAGCAATCGCCGCCCCTCTTCTGGATTGTCGAAATTCCTTTCACAGGACTCCCTCAAGTCCTGTAACCAAACCCGTGTTCCCCGAATATGGAGGTCATCCTGCAAGGTTCTCTCCTTGCGTTTGAATGGCCACCAACCCATGATACTCAATCGCTTGGCGCAAGCCGTCACCCTTGATGCTTACGAATCAATGAAAGAATGCCGATGCCGAGACTCATCTCATGGGGCGAATCGTTGTCCACCTCCATGGTAGGGCTAAGGATGCCGCATTCAGTATGGCAATATCCGATTATGCAAACCGATTGTCGGGGAATGGAGTGTCACTTTCAGAGCATCGAAATCGTACAAATCCCGAGGCCTACCTCGCTTCGATTGTATCGAAGGCGGGTAAGAAAAATGTAATCGTCCTTGAGGAAAGCGGCGAGAATCTTGACTCAATGGCTTACGCTGAGAAAATGAAACAATGGCGTCTTTCGAATGATGACATCCACCTAGTTGTTGGCCCACCTGGTGGTTTTGGTGAGCATAGTGAGGGGATGTCTTCTCTGTCATTAGGATTAATCACATTACCACATGAATTGGCCGCAGTGGTACTGCTTGAGCAACTATACCGCGCCTCTACAATCATCAAGGGATTACCATACCACCGAGTATGATACTCGGAGGCTTTCGTGATACCCTCGCGCGCGTACGAGGGGTTTCGTTGATAAGCGGGTCGAATTTGCAAGGCTACTTCGGTGGTCGGAATGAACGAAGAGAAACAGACTTGGTACGGTCGAGCGAACAGAAAGAAGAGCGGTTCAGCGCTGATGATGGTAGCATTGATGTTACTGAGTACACAGATGTACAATTTCATCGGCGTTGATCAGACAGAAGCAAACCTCGAAACTATTGAGGAAACCCCAGCGAGAACTGCATATCAGCAGTTCCATCAAGCGGAGGGGGCGAGTGCAGGTACCACTCAAGGACAACCTGCAGCGATGGGTAATTTCCGCCACGATGCCTTCACTGATCCAAGTTGGGTAGATCCCGCCTCGTACCAAGGTAAGATCACCGACCCATCCGTCCTCCTTACCAACCCAGGATACGGATTTTTCCTAGAGGAGACTAATACCGAAGATCACGATAACGATGGGATCAACGACCTCGATGATTTAGACGACGATAACGATGGAATTAGCGATCTTATCGAGCGCTTCGATGGATGCTATGGAACAGATCCCTTCGACCACGACAACGATGGTATTTCTGATGAGGACGATTGGGATGACGACAACGATGGAATTCTCGAGGGCCCAATCGACTATAGCCAAGGAGCAGACCCTTGGAATGTTAGTGCAGACAGATATGTAGAGCCTAACACAGTCCACCCATGGACAGGCACACCCGTAGGGACTGGTTACAGAATCGACCAGAACCTCATGGACCACGATAACGATGGAGTTACCGATGAGGACGTAGATGGAAGTGGACGTGGCTCATACGATGAGGATGACGACAACGACGCCCGAATCGACCAATTCACTTGGCCTTGTGATTTCGATGGCGACGGCACTCAGGATTACTTCGATGCAGACGATGATAACGATGGTGTGGCAGATATCTGGGATTCACACCCATGGGACTCAACCATCACTTCGAATATCACAATCACAGCTCCTCTGTGGGATGATTGGTATCAATGGGTATCAGCTCAAATCCATGAGATTGATATTTTCTCAGGATCCTACGGAACTTTTGCCATAACAATAAATGAAGGGGATACGGTTGTTTGGACAAATCAAGATTCAAAGAACCACACAGTGACTTCCGATGACGGAGTATTCGATAGTGGAATAATCTTGCCAGGTGATAGTTGGTCGTTTACCTTCGATCAGGCTGGCACTTTCCCTTATTCATGTACCATTCATTCGTCTATGGTTGCTAGAATCGTCGTTCACTCACTCGGTCCAAACGATAACACATACACAGAATATGTTGGCGGCGTTGACTTCGTTCAACTTGAACACAACCTTTGGCATCCTCGAAACCAATCATTTTCAGAAATCGTTGATGGGGACTTAGATGGAGATGGGATTCCTAATTTCTTAGACCCTGATAACGATAACGACGGCTCCCCCGACTCATCCGATACGGACGACGACAATGATGGCCTACTGGATATGTACGATGTCGACGATGACAACGATGGAATTCCCGACGAATGCATGCAACTAGATACCAATTCTAACGGCCAAGGCGACTATCCAAACACCCATGCTATCGCGACACCAGGCCGTGGTTGTGAGATAGATTACGATCGCGATTTGGACGATGATAGATATCGACCAATCGACCAAGACTACGACTTAGTATGGGATTGGATGGACCCAGATATGGGGGCTCTACCAAGGGAACAGATAGACAATCCAGCTGGCTTGCCCGCTGTAGATACATCTGACCTACCCTATGACTGGGATAACGATGGAATTCTCAACGAGGATGACCCGTACATGATGGCAACCTCCGAACAAGTCGAAGGCTGGAACTGTCCTAGCCTAAGCAATCCGAATCCTCAGAACCCCGACATGAACTGTACTGTGGCTCGAAAGTCGTACACCGGAAACAATGATTGGGATGGGGACGGAATGAATAATTGGGATGATATTGATGATGACAACGACGGTATTCTTGATTGGTTAGACATAGACCCCAATTGCGATCTCGACGACGACAACGACCTGCATCTTTTGAACGGTTCAAGATTCCGAGACGACGGTCCTAATGAAATTGATACAGACATTGATGGCGATGGTCTAGCAAATGACGAAGATTGGGATGACGACAACGACGGAATTTCAGATTATTACGATCCAGACGACGGAAATTGTGGACAAGTAGACAACGATCAGACAGATCCTTTTGCAACTTCCAATGGCTATTCTCACGGTGATGGAGATATCATTGATGGATCGGATGATAGCAGTTTATGGCAGAATTTTGAGGACTCATATTGGAAGATGTGGTGGCTATTCAACCCATTCACTGCGGAGAATGGCTTCATTTATCCTCACAATGGATATGACGATACCGTCGAGCCAATCACCAACGGACAGATTCCAGAAATGTATTGGCACGTGTTAATGCAATGGAGTCCTTGGAATGGTGCGAATTACTTCGATATCGATATGGATGGAGACTCACTAATCAATGGAATTGACGTCGACCAAGACGGAGATGGTTTGCCAGATTGGTGGGACCAAGACGAGGGTAATGACGGAGTCCTCGATGTCAATGACCCTGCAAGAGGAGGTTCATTCGATGACAACGAGTGCGGTGTCACGTTCTTCTGGTTTGTAGTAGCACAAGTTGCATTTGACGAAGCTTGTGGTTTGTTCTACGCTTGGCTGTATGGCTACCCTGTTCAACCTGCTCGAAGAGCAAATCAAATTACATACACACTTCCGTATTCAACCCGCCCAGATCCAGAGCACACCGATGGACCATACAACGGCACTGACGCTCCCCCAAATAGCCCAGCACCTAGTTGTGACGAGAATTGCTTCCACTTTGATTTCACAACAGACACACCAGCTCCAACTGCAGCAGTGAATTATAATCAGATGAAAGATAATCGTGACTTATTCACAGCATGGATTGGAATAAATTTCGGATTTTTCCAATGGACTTCTGATCAAAACGCCAATATGTTCCCTGATGAGGTTGCAGATTTACTGAATAATGACGTAGATCCAGACGATGATTGTGGGGCTCCTGTGGCAGGAAACATGGATCCCTCATGCATGGTAAATGATACCGCAGATCTCGATGATGATTTCGATGGAGTATACGACCATTGGGATGTCGACGACGACAACGATGGAATCTGGGATTACTTTGAAGTGGACAGCAATGACGACTTGGATGACGATACCGGAACCGAATCTGGCAACTTCTTCATTGGTTCAAATTGTGTAGACAACGACGATGATGGTACCGATACTGACCCAGACAACGATGGTTGGTATCAATCGGTCTGGGATCAAGGAGTATTAGGCCAAGGGTTACTATTCCCAGTTTACTATGATGTCGACAATGATAACGATGGAGTGCCGGATGGAGAGGACCCCGACGACGATAATAACGGAGTTTTGGATGAAGTACAAGAGACCTTATGTTTCGTCGGCGAGGAACAGAGTGTTTGGGATCACGATAACGATGGGATCCTTGATTGGGCAGATGATGATTGGGATGCCGATGGTATAGTCAATACTATCGAATTGAATTCTGCAACTCCATTCATTTCGCCTTGGGATCACGATAACGACGGTCTGCGAGACGATGTTGACCTTGATGACGACTCTGATGGTATGTTAGACAAGGACGAGATTATGCTCTGGCCGTCTCGCTTCAATCAACCATCTACCAACCCTTGGGATCACGACGATTATGGTAATGGAACCGGTATGGCTGATCCAACTGATCCAATTACTGGACCGGATGCAATTGACGAGGATGACGATACTGACGGGCGTCCTGACAGAGATTGGGATCAACTTGAGGAGGATTGGTCGAGCACATCGGATTGGGATCACGATAACGACGGAGTTCTAGATGAGGATGACAAGATCCCAACTAGAATCAATCTGACTAGCAGCAATGTGCTTTGGCTAGATGCAGTAAACCCAGCGATATTCAAGGGCACAGTGAATTGGCTAGATCCAGATACAGGAGTATTTGAGCCAGCCCCCGACCTACCTGTTCAGATAACAATAGAGTGGGCTCGAAATGGAACTTTAGCACTCGAAACAGTAGACGTTCTGACCGACGCTGCTGGTGTTTTCGTGGTGGGACAATTCCTCTTCCCTGAGGACTTAATCGTAGGGCCTAACACCACCTACAACATCTATGCAGAGGTCACGGAGATGTTCTATCACGATGGCTCGCAAACCGAACCAATGCCGGTAGAAATTAGGGCAAACACAACTATCGATTATGTCTCATGGACCTATTTCCGTAGCGATGAGCAACCTCTCTTCGTCGATTACAAGGTACATTACGAAGCAGATTGGGATCGAGGTATTTTCGACAATAGAATTACTCACGCACCGGTATCTTTCCGCGTTCACGGAGGTCCGTTTGGAAACTATACCCATCCCACCATCTTCGATGGATACGGATACGGATACCGCGCTGACTCTGGTGGTTGGGTTTCCCTAACCTTCGTACAAACCGCCGGTGCCCAAGGCCAATGGAAGCAAGTTCAATGGAATTCGACTATGGATAATGGCGTTGGAAAGCTACCAGGAGGATACGAGGAAATTATCTGGGATGATAATGCAAAGAGTCACTATGTCTTGGGCCGTTATGATTACACCAATACTAGTCTACCAATCGGAGACTACTCACTCATTGGGTACTCTAGACCAGATCTTGGTGATGAATGGCCATTCCCTTACCTTGAAGTCGCAGAGACAGAGGCCTTTACCATCCGCTCGATGCATAGAATGTACATCGAAGCAGACATGTATGTCTCATCAACTAGGCCGGTCTTCTTCTGGGATGCAACGCAATTCACTGGGTCCTCATTCGGTGCATGGAGGGCGCTATTCCATCAGCCAAGCCTTGATGCGGCTGGATTGGATTATGCTGAAGTCAGTCTTGGTAAGCCATACGCGATGTCTTGGGATGGAACTCCAGAGGGCCTAACTGGCGAGAGTGCTAGACTGAGACCATTCCTTTCTTCCAATGATACACACTGGAGAATTGCCATGCAGAATGGTGGTGACTTCAACGCACCACCTTGTGGACCAGTTGAACCGACCAATCCAGACAGCGTCGTTCGATGTGAGATAGTCCCTGAGATGTTCACAGGTGAGGCTCTGCGAGTTATTGGTAGTGTTTGGAATAGAACAATGATTCCGTGGCCCCACGACCCAATGACTCTGCAAGTAGACCTAGATAGAAACGGAATCTTTGCAGGTTCACAAGAGACTGGATACGCGAGAGCACCTCAAATGATTAACGGAGTTGCGACCTTCGATTACAATTGGACTTGGTACTCTCAATATGCTGCTGGATTCTATGGAATCCGCGCCGACTTCACTAACTCGAATTTCTACTTCACAGGAAACCAGAGTAACGTGCTTGCCCCTACCGGAGCATACCTCAATGTCTCGGTTATTGGTACAAGCGAATTCGTGGAATTGATTCAGCCGCGGCTCTATCGTGGCCAGAACCGTAGTATAGAGGTTCAATTGCTCGATAACTCTCTGCAGCCGCTGAAGAATTCCCAAATAAATTACGTCTGGGAGGCAGATGGAACTAATGGAATTGTGGAGACAGATAACACCGGATGGTTCAGCGTTAACCTGACAATTGAGGAGAACCACGAATTGGGTAACTTCACCCTATACTACACCTATCCAGGAGATCCTCGACACCAAGGAACGTCGGGAACAATGGACCTGTGGGTGGTCTCTCGCACCTATATCACTCTGCAAGATACTACACCAAATATTCGCTCAAATGGAGATATTTGGGAATTCACGGCGCAGGTAACTGATGACAACCGGACCGCTGTCATCAAGGATTCTGGTCAGGCATTAGATGGCTGCGGAGCGAATGGCGGCGAAGTTCTAATCATTATGGAGGGTACGGATTTCGAGGACCGTACACATCGACAGATTGTAGACACCCAATGTCCGAATGCGGGAACCATTCATCACGAGATGGTTCTCGACCCACAATTACTACGAGATGATCCACAATCCTTCTTGCCAGACGGATTCGGTCCTGTCAACGTGATCCTCCGCTTCGAGGAGAACTTACCTCACGAGGGTTGTGAACCTCTAGATGCCGATGCACTCAGCACCTCTGGGGCATGGGATCCATGTGTGCAAATAGTGAACAGCGACCACTATCGCAGAGTGATGCAGTTCCAAGTAGATGGATTCAGTCTGATTGGACGTACAACGCTGAATATTGACGACCAGATTGTCTACACCTCAGAGATTGACCCAACCACAGGCCAACCTATTGAGAAACCGATGGTAGTTACTGGCCAATTGATTGACGAACTCGGCTCTAATCTATCGAATAGAGCGATTAGAGTCTCTTACGAAATGGTCGGCTCAGAAACCGGAGTGGTCGGCTGTCTCCCTAGCACCAGCGACTCAAATGGATTCTTCGAGATTACTTGTCCTCTTAACGACGTACAGGCAGGACAAGCCCGTGTCAAGGTCGAGTTCAATTCCTATGAGAATAATGACCGCTTTAGATACCACAACGCTAGCACAACTCGATTATTCCCAGTATTCTCGAATTCGACACTAACCTTGCAAGAGATTGGACCGTTCCGAAACGATGTCGATTCATACACATTCCAGAACGGTTCCGTTTTCCCCGTTCTGTACCTCAAGGAGTCATTCCACCTCGATGCGAAATTGACTCAGACCAACGGTAACCCAATTGGTGGAAAGTGCCTCAATCTCTATCTCGATCCAGAGGTCAATACACGACCAATAGCCACATCCTTCACCCGTGATGGAACCGGTGAAATCGAGTGGTTTAGCGGCGATCCGGATGACAATCCGAGTCGACGCGGTGTAGAGCCTACTTCGGATAATATGGAAGGTTTCAGAATTGTCAGAATTGCCTACGAACCGACTAAGGAATTACCAGGTGGTTGTACAGCGGAGACCACGCCAGTAGTCAATGGTTCATTCATTGACGTCGAAGTGCTAGTCAGAAGCCGTGTTGACATCTTGTTGAAGAATCACTGGTCGAAACCAGATGGTTACCAAGAAGGAGAATACGTCAACGGTTCAGTAGCAATTCTGCGAGACCGATTAGACCTCTCTGTTGAATCACAAACAGTAATCTTCACCTACCAATATTGGAATGCAGAGGAAGGCGAGTGGGTGCCACACAACGTTGTCTATGCCACCACCAATGAATTGGGCGCTGCTTCATTCAGCTTCTTGTACTCCGGAATAAATGTTCCCGGGGAATTGGAATGTAGTCAGGGCGGCTACTGTATCGACGGAGGAGAATGGCAAGTTACGGTTCATTTCAAGGGCTCACATGAGTTCGAAGAGGAGTTCCTCAACAATACTCCATCGATATTCCTTGGAGAGCCAGTTGCTAAGGCCGAAACCAGTTTCTTCACGATTCAAGTGCTTACGATTATGGGTATTGCATTAGCCTTCTCTATATTGGTCGGCGCAATCATGTATCGCAACTACATCGAGCGCCGCAGAATCGAGATTTTGCGTGGAATACTAACCGACTCACTGATGTCACTGAAGGCATCAAACGAGTACATTGACACGATTTTCAATTGCTACAAGGAATTGGTTAGATTCTTCCGCGGCCGTGGTGCGATGAAGAAGGTCTACGAGACTACTAGAGAATTCGAAGATGCGGTTACTGGAATGCTGTCTGGAATCGCTCCACCAGAGGATTTGGATGTATTCTTCTCACTATTCGAAGAAGCCAGATATTCCGACCACGAGATTGGTGCAGATCAGCGAGATAGGGCAATCAACGCCTTACAGTCGATTATCAACCACATCAGTGCCTCTCTAGGAGATGGAATGCTTAACCGAACAGTAGCCAATGAGTCCGGCCTATACGGTTCGGTAATCAAGGCGGGTTCATTCGTCGATTCTGAGGGTCAAGAGCGCATCGCAGGCATCGATGACGGATCGGACGCAGACGGTGGATTCCGTATTTGATTACGTAGAGTCGAGGAACGGGACGAGCATCGATCGCTCGCCCGATCCTCTTCTCGATGTACTGCGAGTAAGTGCCCCGTAGGGGCAACCCGTAGCATTCATAACAGGCGGTCAGGTGGGCGCGCTACCTAAGCATACGTCGAGGGAGTCATATGAGTAAGAACATGAGAAAGACCAACCAGGCCCTAATCGCCTTAATCGGCGATCTCAAGGACCAGAGCAGGTCAACCGGTTCTGCATTGTGGCGAGACGTCGCTCTGAGGCTCGAAAAGAGCCGAAGCAATTGGGCTGAACCAAACCTGAGCCGCCTGAGTCGATACGCTGCCGAAGAGGACGTAGTCCTCGTTCCTGGCAAGCTTCTCGGCAGCGGTGATGTATCTGGCAAGCCGAGCGTCGCCGCCTACAGTGTTAGCACCGGCGCCCGCTCGAAGATTGAAGCAGCAGGCGGACGTGTCCTCACGATCCGTGAATTGATGGACGAGAACCCAGGTGGAAAGGGGGTGAAGATTCTTGGCTGAAGCAAGTACCTCCGTCTACGACGCATCTGACAAGATTCTCGGGCGTCTCGCTAGCCACGTCGCTAGCGAGTTGCTGACAGCCCGCAGAGCGGGTAATCAGAAGCGCGTAATCATCGTGAACGCTGAGAAAGCCATCGTAACCGGTCCGAAGACTTCGGTCTTCGCCAAATATGATCACAAGTACAAGTTGAACCACCCAAGAAAGGGGCCGTTCTTCCCACGCATGCCGGACCAGATTCTCAAGAGAACCGTCCGAGGAATGCTACCATACCAGAAGAATAGCACCGGCCGAAACGCCGTCCGCGATCTACGAGTAATGATTGGAACACCAGCCAACCTCTCTGGAGACGATCTCCCTGATGGCCACGCTTGGGGGGACTCAAGTTCCTTTGAGCGAGATTTGCCTCAGAAGTTCGTTCGCCTAGGCGAAATCAGCAAACATCTAGGTATTGATAGCAGACGATGGGGAGGTGAGCAGTGATGGCGAAGAAGAAGAAGCCAAAGACGGTTGAAACTAGTGGCAAGAGAAAGACTGCAATCGCTCGTGCAACAGTCAGCAAGGGCGCTGGCCGAGTTCGAGTCAACCACAAGCCAATCCACATCATGGAACCAGCCCTTGCTCGCCGAAAGGCGCTAGAGCCAGTTCAGATTGCTGAGGCCATGAACCGCCTTGCAGATGTTGATATCGCAGTCAATGTAGAAGGCGGCGGTCAGATGGGCCAAGTAGATGCGATTCGAACCGCTATCGCTCGTGGCCTAGTTCACTACAACGGTGGGGCTGAAGGAATTGATGAGGAACTCCGCGATGAGTACCTAAGATTCGACCGCAGCCTACTAGTTAACGATCCAAGACGTAAAGAGCCGAAGCACCAAATGGGTAGAGGCGCTCGCAAGAAGTGGCAGAAGTCGTATAGGTGATGAAAGATGTTGATTCCAGTACGTTGTTGGAGTTGCGGAAAAGTCGTAGCTCATCTGTATGACCAGTTCAAGAATGCAGTCGACACCGGCGAGGACCCTCAGAAGGTTCTCGACAATCTCGGCTTAGAGCGATACTGTTGCAGAAGAATGTATGTCGGACACATCGAACTAATCGATGAGATATCGCCTTTCAGCATCGCTCGAGAGGATTGATTTTAGCGCCGTCAAGGCTTTGAGATAATCTACTCACGACAGAACTACACAAGGGGCCTGTAGGTTAGCTTGGCCTATACTTCGCGGCTGGGGGTCGCGCGACCCAGGTTCAAATCCTGGCAGGCCCACCATTTTCGCTTCAGCCCAGCTCAAGTCTCCAGAAAGTAGGAGCCCTACGGGCTCCTAAACCGCAGGTTGAAGACACTAGGCCGCCTTCGCGCACCATGGCAGCGGAGCGGCCGAGCGAAGGCGACGAGCAGGCACTGGTCGATTGGCTGGCCGAGCAGATAGCCCATCACTCGAATCTCTACTACAACGAGGCCAGACCGGAACTGTCCGACGCCGAGTTCGACGAGCTCTGGGACGAGCTCAGCAGGCTGCATCCCGAGCACCCCCAACTGAGAAAGGTCGGCTCGGACCCCCCTCCCGGCTCAATCAAGGTCGAGCACCTGTTTCCCATGCTCAGCCTCGACAAGTCGAGCACCGAGGAAGAAGTCGCACACTTCGTCGCCGAGACCACGGCCCAGAGCCGCAGGGTCGCGTGCCAGCCGAAGCTCGACGGCTCCGCGCTTTCACTGGAGTTCCGCAGGGGGCGCCTAGTAAGGGCCGCCAGCTGAGGCAGCGGGACGCGCGGAGAGGATGTGAGAGCAAACGTCCGGAGGATTCCCAACGTCCCTGAGTCACTCAACTGGGAGGGCGACTGCCATGTCAGGGGAGTGGTGGTAATGCCTCTGGAC
>JAKURL010000006.1 GCA_022449345.1 Candidatus Thalassarchaeum sp.
CACCTTACCTAGATTTGCTCCAGGAGTTTCAGTACATAGTTGGCGACCTGCTTGTTGGGATGGGGTCGTGTGCCTTGAATCATAGGGGGCAATTTGAGTCACATCGAATCAGAGTGTAGGGACTGAGTCGCCCCTGAGTCAATCGGTTACTATGTGTCGTATGCCCCACAAAGGGTCTGATGCCGCCCTAATCTTCATGGCAAATCTATCTATCCAGAGCCATGGGAGGAAGTGACGACAGCCAAATCCAGATTCCCAAAACCACCATCTTACCAGAATTTGAGGGAAGCGAAGAAGAAAAAGAGTACGTTACAGGACAGGGCACTTGGGCAGACCTCGCAAAGGCCTGGGCATTCGCCCTCATTTTTTGCGCAGTAAGTTTTGGATTAGCATACCCAATCCTGCAAGTCTGTAGCATTCTTTTCTTGATAGTTATCTGCCTGGCGACCTTCAATACATTCATGCATCCTGAAAAGTACATTGTCGGAAATTTTGTTCCAGGCGATACTTCTGATTCAGATTCGAATTCAGAGTCTGAGTCATAGGGTTAGGTGCCCAACCCTATGATATGCGGGCGAGTCATAGGGTACCCTCTGACTTGGCCTGAATCAGTGGATATTCAGTGGGTGAATATTGAGTGGCCACAGGTTTATGTTGACCGGTGCGTAGACAATAATATGGCTTGGGCTTACTGCGAACGGTGTGGCAAAGTCCTAGCCAACGGAGAATGCACCAACGGTGCGTGCGAGGAATTGGGAGGAGTAATCATTCCAGAGACTATTGGTGAAAGATTGGATTCGATCTTTCAATATGGCCTTCGATTCACTGTAGAGAAAAACACGTTTGATATCATGAATGAGCGTGCAATAGAGGAAAAGATGAGGTTGGTAATCGCTAATCCGCCAACGTCTTCAAACTACGAATACCTACAGAAAATGGGCCCTCCTATGAGTGTGCAGAGAGCAAAACGACTCATACAGATCCTTGAGGGTTTGATGAAACATCAGTCCCAATCTTCCAGAGTCTGGAATGACAGACGTAAATGGGTAGAACACGTAAGGAAGAATTACATTCGCAATGCCTGAATAGATAGGTTCAGTGGCCTTTCAGTGGGCCGAAATATACGCTACCCAACTTACTGCCCGCGATAAGATGGAACAGTACTAGTCAGTACACGCCGGAGTGCTCCTGCATCCTTCCGTACCAGCCGCCCACGACTTGATGGCTCTCGACTATATCGAATCCATTCAGGCCCTGCATCGACCGAAGAATTCCGAAGTTGGCGTAGTCGGCCCCGTTAGGCTCTTCCTCTCCGAAGAAGTCTCCCTCAATCCCCTTGGACATCTCGTCCAGTTGGTACTGGAGGTTCTCACGGGGTGGGAGCTCGAACATCTTCGCTCTACTCTTGCCCACCATGCGCATGATGAAGCCCCCTAGCCACTTGTTAATCAGGCGGCTGCCAAACGAGAAGTTGTCAACCCTAGTCACGTAATCGAGGGCCTGAAGGGAGGTCCTGTACGAGGTGTAAATCACTGCGACGATAGACTTCCCTAGGATCTTGTTAGAGAAGTTCATCCACCGGTCCTGCTCGGGGTCCTCACCCATTCGCGGGAACGATCCTGAGTCATTGGAATCGATGTAGTGGAGGATGTAGTTAGAGTCGGTCACTTGGGTGCCATCGACGTCGACGAATACTGGCACCATGCCCCAGTCAGACCACTTCAACTGCGTCTTGAAAGTAGGGTCGACCTCGACCTTAGAGTACTCGATGCCCCTAGAGCCCAGGAGTGCCTTGACCTTGAAGCAGAATGGGCAGGTCTCGAAGCAGTACATCGTCGGGAGGCCGTCAACCACCCTTTCGGGAACCAGAGCCTCCTGCACTCCCGAAGGCGGTTTCTTCTCAACGGGGACCTCTGACACGGCAATGCGTCATAACTAGCACTTGTGAATCCATCGAATCAAAGGGTGTCTGCTTAGACCCATGCGATTGGCTTTCACGAATATATGGCCTTTCAGTGAGTCCTTCAGAGACTAGCGTGTGAGATGTATTGCAGTCATTCGGTATCTGTGATTGTATTGGATTCATTGGGCATGTACTAACACCCCTCTGCCCTGTACCTCGAACCTATCAACTCGAGCAAGAAAGCATCGAGCAACCAACACGATTTCTAGCCCATTCCGGGCGTTTGTTGAACCACTTTTCGTCACAATCGGGCTGATCGTCATAGGGTCTTTTTAGCATCTCATAGAGCTCCGAGGCGACTGAGTAGTCTTCTTTCTCAGCCGCATCGATAGCTAACTGGGCCATCCAGTTTCTGAGGACGTACTTCGGATTGGCCCCCATCATTGCTTTCCTATCCGGACTTCCACCTACCCTAATCCACCACTTGTCCAGCCAGGCGTTCCATTCGTCCACGGGGGCCTCCTCATCGTAGAAAGCGAACCTGAGACCGTTGACATTAGGTTCCTCGATCGCCGATAGCAGCCTGAAAAAAATCGTCATGTCCGTCTCAGACATCTGCAGCATCGATTCTAACTCCGTGACTAGTACCTCGTCCCCACTTCTAAATTCGCCTAAGCCCAGCTTCTCCACCCACATCCGACTGCTATGTGCTTGGTATGCATCGTAGTAGGAGTCCAGAGCCTGGTACAGTCCCTCGGGATCCTCCATCAGAGGTGCAATTGAGTCCAGCAGGCGAGCGTAGTTCCACGCTCCGACTTGTGCTTGCTGGCCGAATTTGTACCTCTTGCTGCCGGCATCGGTAGTGTTTGGTGTCCAATCAGGGTCGAAGTCCTCCAGCCAACCGTACGGACCGTAGTCTATGGTTAACCCATGTATGGACATGTTGTCGGTGTTCATCACCCCGTGGACAAAGCCCACTCGCATCCAATGTGCGATCGTCAGTGTGGTTCTGTCCGCTACCTCCTTGAGCCATTCGATGAGTCCCTCATCAGTGTCGGTTGAATGGCCGGGGAAGTGTTGCTTCACGGTGTTGTCCACTAGTATGCGAAGCGTCTGGTTATCCCCAGATATCGTATGGATCTGAAAACTCCCGAATCGAATGAAGCTCTCGGCCACTCTGCAGACGATAGCTCCTGGCTCGGGCGCAGGACTCCCATCGTACATTATGTCGCGAACCACATCTTCCCCCGTGGTAACCAGGGATAGTGCACGGGTCGTTGGGACCCCGAGATGATGCATAGCCTCGCTGCATAGGAACTCACGAATCGAGGAACGCAGGACTGCTCGTCCATCGGCAAAGCGAGAGTAGGGGGTCTTCCCAGAGCCCTTCAGCTGTAATTCCAGTATTTTTTCGCCTGTGTCCACCTCACCCAGGGTGATCGCTCTACCATCGCCAAGTTGACCGGCCCAAGTCCCAAACTGATGTCCGCCGTATCTTTGTGCATAGGGATCCATTCCCGTGGCTATCCGATTTCCCGAAAGCAATCCCTCTTCCGCGACCTCAAGTCCTAGCTCACTGGCCATCTCTTCCGACCACATCCTCAGTACTGGGTTTGGCATTGGCTCGGGTTTCACTCTCGACCAACAGGCACCAGGAACCTGCCTAGGGCCGCCACCGGCTAACCCATCCCCAGGCGTTTCGTCGAGAAATCGACTAACCCAATTTAGCGAGCTCAACGACTTATGCGCCACGCATCCGTGTCATGCATGAGCCAATTGAAGTTGTGCATACGCGTAGAGATGCAATTATTCGCCCTATGCAACGGGCAGTGAGAAATTCTGCGGTTTTGCAATTCCTAGATCTGCGGGCAATTCTCGAACCTTTTCTGGTAACACTACAGGAATCATCTCGTGTCCTATCAGAGCCACTCGACTCTCTCTTCTTTCGGATAGAACTTCACGGCCTACCATCGGTGCCAATGTTCTACTGAACTGCATAATTTCGTCATGGCTCGGCATATTTTCGATAGTGTGATTCGCGCGCGATTTTCCGACGTAGACGTATCCCTTTGCCTCAATGAAATCTGGGTCGGCGATATTGTCCAGTCGAGCGTAATCCTCGTAGTTTCCTAATGATTCTCCTTTGATCAGAGTATGACGGCAAACCGTTCTGGTGTCTAAACTCGGAAGCAATGCTAGAGTCTCCTCTAATTTCTCAAAGGCAGCAGTATCGAACTTAGGCTTGCAAAGTCGATTGAATATCTCCTTGTTTGGCGCGTCAACACTGACATACAGTTGGGTTGGAAGTGGGTCGAGTTCCTCGATAACCTTCGGCAGAGAACCATTGGTTACCAAGAAGGTCGATACTCCATGTTGATGACAGATTTCGAGGAACTCACCTAGCCTTGAGTATAGGGTAGGCTCACCATTTAGTGAAATTGCCACGTGCTTTGGGTTCTGTGCGTCCAACCACTTCTCACGGTCAGCCTTTGGATTGCCTCCGTATCCAGTAAGTAGACGACGATGAGCACGAACCGACTCTAGGAACAATTCGTATGGGTCATCGTCGATTTTGGTGAGGGTGTCAGAATGCGGTTCTCTCCAGCAATATGTGCAGGCGAGATTGCAGGTGTCGACATTCGGTGCCATCTGCATACAGCCATGGCTTTCGATGCCGTAGAATGTGCCCTTGTAGCATGAACGATCAGCGATTAGACTCTGTTTGGTCCAATGGCAAACTTTCACTCCACCATGCTCGCCAACTAGGTGGTAACGCTGTTTTGCCAAGCGTGCGGCAATCTGTGGCTCAATCTTGGTAATTGGCGCGCTCTGCATGTAATCAACTCCGACTTCGAACACCACTGTGGGGTCGCGTCAGGGATTGGGCGTGTTCGGCTTTTCTCTTGAATCATTTGATAATCTTCTGATTTAATCGTCGAAGACCTCAATTTCCACATTACGCTTTACCAATTCAGTGAATCTCGAGGAATATCGAGTTGCCCTAACGATGTTGCCCCGTCCATAATGCCTCCTTCGCCGGCAAATCGTTTATCGGACACTGTCCTCTGGGAGTATCGGGCGACACTATGACTAACCTATACGAAGCAGATTCCTACATGGTTAGGCAAAAGGTGCTGAAACTTCTAGGGGAAGAATTCCACATATATTCAGATGACTCGATGCAGCAGTTGATTGGATACAGTAAACAGAAGGCTCTGAAATTGAAAGAGGACATCAGGGTCTTTACCGATGAAGACAAGAATACCGAGTTAATTTGCATCAAAGCTCGTAGCATAATCGACTTTGGAGCAGGATACGATGTCACAGATTCACAAACTGGAGAGAAAATCTGTGGCTTCAAGCGTGAAGGAATAAAATCTCTATTAAAAGATTCATGGAAAGTAATGGACGCTTCGGGGAATCAAATCGCTTCTTTGGGTGAAGATGATAGAATGTTGGCTTTGGTTCGTCGTTTCGTTCCATTTGCAAGTTTGTTGATTCCTCAGGAGTTTGTACTTTCAGCAGGTGGAGTAGGTTCAGTAACTTTCACTCAGAGAATAAATCCACTTGTTCACAAATTATTTGTCAGTAATATCCAATCCTCAGGTTTTGATCGAAGATTGGTTCTCGCCGCAACTATGCTATTGATAGCGATAGAAGGCAGGCAAGGATGATTAAGAATATTGTCTAATCCTTGGAGTTGTTCTCTTCTTAGGGTGTAGACATTCACCTGATGGGTCAATAACGAATTGACGAAGGAATCTGCGGCCTAGGATCAAACGATGCTTCATCCTTGAGCGGTCTTGTAAGCAGAGTTGGATATCGTAGTCTTGACCTGCAATTTCTAGAGTCGTGCGAATTACCGGACGAAGCGTATCGTGCCCTCCAGTGTCACGGATTCTTCGCCAATCGAATAGCGGTCGCTCAATCCAATTTCCATTCTGCGTTAGTCGGAATTTGACAATTTGCTCCATTCCGTTATTGGTTAAGGAAATTTCCTCAGCATGCAGTGTGTTTGACCAAGCTCCTGTATCCATCTTTGCAAGAGTTGCTCCAGTTTCGAGCTCAGGAAGACCAATCCACTCTCTCCAGCCTAGGATAGTTCGCTCTGACATACTACCACTTCTTGCGTCGGCGAACACCTACCGTTCTTGAACCCGACGCTTAGTAGTAAGGATTAGAGGAAGTAAAACTCTCCGATATAGAATAAATTGCTTCCTCACGAATCGTTGATATACACCCGCTCTCGGCTATCCCTAATGGCGAGCGACACCATACCCGAAGCACTGACCTTCGATGATGTTCTACTCCTGCCCGCCGAATCAGCGGTTTTACCAGCCGAGGTTAACCTGTCAACGAGGCTTACCACATCGATTTCTCTGCACGTCCCCATAATCTCCGCAGCCATGGATACTGTGACTGAATCACGTATGGCAATTGCAATGGCTCAAGCGGGTGGACTCGGTGTAATTCACCGCAATATGAGCATAGAGGAACAGGTAGCGAAAGTCAACTCAGTAAAGCGATTCGAGTCTGGTCTAGTGCTCGATCCAGTCATGGTTAGTCCGGACACTACAATAGGGGAATTGCGTGATCTGAAAGAAAGGCATGGATTCTCCGGACTGCCGGTAATTGACGATGAAGAAGATCTAGTTGGGATAATCACCAATCGAGATATTCGATTTGTCTCTGACGATAGCATTCTTGTTTCTGAAATGATGACAACCGAATTGGTTACTGTTCCTGAGCACGTCGACCCAGAGGTTGCAAAGAAGCTACTGCACAAGCACAGAATCGAGAAACTTTTGGTTGTGGATGAGAATGGAAAGTGCGCTGGAATGATGACAGTTCGTGACATCCAGAGAAGTCGAGACAATCCATATTCATGCAAGGACAAACACGGCAGGCTACGTGTTGCTGCTGCTACGGGCACGGGCGCTCAAGGAATTGAGAGAGCTTTGGCCCTGTTTGGAGTCGGTGCCGATGCAGTCGTAGTCGATACTGCGCACGGGCACTCACACGGAGTTCTACACACAGTTCGTCAGATTCGCGAACTCGCAGGACCTGATGCGCAAATTATTGCTGGAAATGTCGCAACCGGTGCGGCTGCAGATGCGCTGATTTTAGCCGGTGCTAACGCCGTCAAGGTTGGTATTGGTCCAGGTTCAATCTGTACTACTCGAATCGTCTCTGGCGTTGGAGTTCCACAACTCACCGCCGTACAGTCGGTAGTTGCGGTTTGCAAGAAAGCAGACATACCTGTGATTGCAGATGGTGGAATCAAGTTCAGCGGTGATATCGCCAAGGCGATAGCCGCTGGTGCTGACTGTGTAATGGTCGGAAGCGTCCTTGCTGGAACCGATGAAGCCCCAGGTGAAATTATTCTCTACCAAGGCCGTTCCTACAAGGTCTATCGAGGAATGGGAAGCGTTGGAGCAATGAGTAAGGGCGCTCATGAGCGCTATTTCCAATCGGAGCAAGGAGATACTCGTAAGTATGTGCCAGAAGGAATCGAAGGAAGAGTTCCTGCTCGCGGTCCAGTTGAGCATGTTCTGCACCAACTAATCGGCGGTCTGCGTTCCTCGATGGGATATACCGGTAACGGAGACATTGCTACAATGCGAGAAAATTGTCAGTTCGTCAAGATTACCAACGCCGGACTATCTGAATCTCACGTTCACGATGTAGAGATTACACGTGAAGCGCCGAATTACCGTCGCCGAATCACATGAATTCAGTTAGGTCGCCAACCGCTTCGAATAGGCTTGGTCCTGAACTTAGAAAGTAAACAGAACCTAGTCTGTCTCGGGAATCTTCAGCCGTTGAGTTGTTTCCTTCCGCGCAGGCTCCAGTGCAGCCATCCGCGAATGCGACATAAACCCGTCCTTCGAGATCTATGTGCAAGTCGTTGAAGTCCAATAGGTTGCGGTTTGAGCCTCCAAGGTCTCGACAATCACCGCTATTGAGACAGATTGAACCCATCTGCACAGGGTCGTCTGTTACACGCATAGTATGGAAAATTGGTTCATCATCCAAGGCGTTCAACGAGTAGGTGATGTAGAGGTGGTAGGTTGTATTGTCAGGGGCGTAGTGAGCATTTCCATCCCAAGGGTTTCCATCGATGTCTGAGGTGTTCAACAAGCCAGCATCCTCACTTCCTAGGTAGGTTATGGCAATTCTTCCAGGGTCTCCAGCATCGATGTGAGGGAATACCGAGGAAATGACTCCTACAGGGCTAATTCTGATGCTGTTCTCCTCCCAGGTATTGCCCGAATCTGTGCTTCGCGACATGTAGACTCCTTGGTCAGTAGACGTCCAGATGTGGTAGGCATTAGACTCGCTATCAGTCCCCACTTCTGAGTTCTTTCGCGGGTAAGGCGTTCCCACGTCCAACCCCATTGTTCTCTCAGACCAAGTCAAACCGTTATCCTTCGACATGATGATAGTGGGAGTTTCAACTCTCGGTGGAACATACACCGTACCATCTGGTGCTGAGGTAATGGCTCCGTGAAGCCCACCATTTGTTGTCGCCATTCCAAAGATTTGTCCACCAACTTCGAATGATGCGCCTCCGTCGAATGAGGTGTAGCAGAAAATCCCTGCAATCTTGTTGTAGCAGAAATAGGTCGCCGTTTCCCAAGTGGCAGGATTTGAATTTGCAATCGCCCCATATCCATCACTAGTCCAAGGTCCAGTGCCTAATTTGATGTGGTCATTCAGAGGAATAGGTCCTGAATCGTGGGGGTTACCTAGCCAAGTTTCCCCGTCATCGTCCGACCATGCAATCCAAGTTGTAATCAGTCCGACCATCTGAACATTGTACACTCGATCAGTGATTGGATCAACCCACCCCCATGGGTCGGATGTAGATGGGTGCGACATGATATCATCGACAATTTCCCAAGAACCTCCATGGTCACACGAGCGCATTACCTTCTCGAAGGCGATGAAGAACATACAACCGCTCGAGGTGATTCCAATACTAGGTTCAGCGCCTTGTTCACCGACATTTGAGAAGGCAAATTCTAACGGAAGAGCTGGGAAGTCGATGTTTTGACCATCTGGTCCAGTTACCCAAAATCGAATCTCTTCCACAACTGGTTCTTCTGGTGGTGGTACAGTCTCACTACCGAAGATACAGCCGGACATGGATGCACCAATCATCACCAATACGAGCATACACGCCTGCGTGCGCATGAACCACTGCCATCGCCTCCCTGCAATTATCTTAACTCGACTATGTTGATTCCTTGTTATGCGCTAAATCCTTGTCAACAAGCATTGAAATTGCTTTGTAGAATGCGAGGTCCGTGGATTCGATTGTTTTTGGCGGCGGTTGCTTTTGGTGCGTAGAGGGAGGTATGCTTGGCCTAAGGGGAGTGAGTGAAGTAATCCCCGGATATTCAGGTGGTCATTTGGAGAACCCAACCTATGAGCAAGTTTGCGGAAAGCGCACCGGTCATGCCGAGGTTGTCAAGGTAACATTCGACCCAGAAATAATTCCACAGAGAATCCTACTGGAGGTTTTCTTTACCGTTCACAATCCTACACAATTCAATAGACAGGGCAACGACATAGGCCCGCAGTACCGCAGTTGTGTGTTCTACGATAACGAGGAACAACGTAGTGATGTCGAGCATGTAATGGAATATGTGCAACAAAATTACGTCGATGAGATTGTCACTGAAGTCAGTCCATTGGGAGAGTTCTGGATAGCAGAAAATTACCATCACAACTACTTTGCAAATAACCCTCAAAACCCATATTGTCAGGCCGTGGTTTCACCGAAAATCGCTAAGACAAGAGCCAAGCACGCACATCTGTATGAGTGAGACAGCACTAGCCGACCAGAACTACGACGTCGATCTAACTCCTGAGCCATGGGCTCTACATTTGATGGGGCTAATCAACCCGTTAGTCGTCATCTCGGGTAATCTCCTCGGTGGAGTTTACACCGTTATGGGAGTTGCACTTGTTTGGGGAATCGGGCCTATTATCGACGTTCTGATGGGCGAATCAAAACAGGCCAGACCCCCTCGTGAATCAGGAGTTCCATTTGAGACACTTCTGTGGGTTCATGGATTACTGCATTTTGTTGTAATGGCCTCATTCTTTTACTTCGCATACTACGAGGCTGAGATTAGTGTGTGGCTGGTTGCGGCTGCACTCTCTACAGGATTATGCGCTGCCACATCGGCAATTGTAACAGCCCACGAACTAGGACACAAACCCCCTAAAAGCGCCGGTTGGAGGCTTGCTAGAATGCTGCTATTCAGTATCCATTATTCTCACTTTACCACCGAACATAATCACAACCACCACAAGTGGGTAGCTACCGACAAGGATCCTGCAAGCGCCACAAAAGAACAGGGATTGTGGGTATTCTGGCTCAAGACAATCCCTGGACAATTTCTCTCTTCAGTCCGAGTACACAATCGCAAAGGTAGAACCGGACTTCGCAACCCTTCTTTGCAAGGTTTGATTTTACAGGTGATTGCATTAATCGTAATCTCTCTATTACCTAATGGAACAGTCCTACTAGTCGGTTGGTTGATTGCATCTGGAATCGCAATACTGACTTTGGAGTATGTGAACTACATTCGCCATTGGGGACTAAGGAGAGAATTGGATGAACGACAAACCGAGATGCAATCCTGGAACACCGAGGCTCGTTGGTCTCGCTGGACGCTACTCGAATTAACACGTCATTCAGACCACCACATTAGGGCAAGCGTACCCTTCTGGCAACTGCGACCCCATCCGGACGCACCAGAACTTCCAGCCGGTTACTATGCGTGTTGGTGGCCTTGTCTGGTACCCCCTCTTTGGAAGCGTTGGATGAAAGGTAGAATACCCGAGAACACCGTCTAAGAGGTCCACCTCGAGCGCAATTCTCAAGTGCACTACGAAGCGGATACGGTCGATGGTTCCCGATTCGGTGGAAGCGACGTCTGTCTCAACCACCTCTGCACTTATCCACACCGGCCTACTCAGTGTTGGCCTGAGCAATCTTTTCTGGAAAGGAAGTGAGCTGAATTCGGAAGACCCAGAAAGACTACTGATGTTGGCAATGGCACTATTTTGCATAGCCATTCCATTCCAAGGTCTATACATCCTGTTAAGTCGAGTGATTCGTGAATATCCAAATCCAGTTTTGGTTCCATCATCTGTCCTCGTTTTAGCATCCCGCTGTGAGGTAGTAAGCTATGCCTGCGGAATCATTGGATTTTGCCTCATGCTGGTGAGAACTTCGAATATCCTCGCTGTGACCCTGATTGGCTCCGCGCTACTAGTCATAATCATGGCAAGGTCAGCACTTTCAGTGTCTGCGAGATAACATACCCGTCGGAGTGAAGTTGATGGGTGCTGGTATCCCGAGCCACTAGCATGGCGGAGGCCTACCCATTGCCGTCTTGGCCTCCCGAGTCGCCTTGGGAAGCGTACATACTCGCGCTTGTGATACCACTTATCCTGCGAATTTGGTTACTCAGAAGACCCCTTTTGGATCTAGTTGATGCATACGCTCCACCGGGTGAACGCAAGCGTCATCTGAATTGGTTTAGAGAGAATGTCGGCAGGATTCCTATCTCTGGTTTCGGCGGCTTATTGCGGCAGGAAGTTCTAGCATTTGTTCTACCAAGCATCGCAGCCGGTATCACCCGTGTTGGCGTGGGTGAAATTGGTTGGAAGTCTTGGGATGATGTTTCAGAATTCGGAGCGCAGATGCTATTACTTGCTCTCGTATTCTGGACTCTTTGGGATTTCATGCGAGTGATGCGTACTAGGCGCAGTCTCAAACGCTTGGCCAGATTGAATCTAGAGCGACTCAAGCGAGGTATTGAACGAGCCCTTAGGGGCAGGGAATTCCTACGTGGATTTGAGGGAATCAAGATACCTCGGCCGTGGCATCAAGTAATCGACGCAAGTCATGAGGTCGATGGAGAAATCATCGAGGTAGAACCACCGAATTTAATCTCAAGAATAGTAATCGGTTTGCTCGACAGAGGGGCGGATATAATCGATGGTGGGCTTGGAGTCGTAAAGAAGCCAGCAGTAGGTATCGCCGACGCTATCGAATCTAGGATGCAGGCAATTGTAGATGGTCATATTCGAAATACTCGAGACGCAATGTTCCGCAACATCATGTTCGCAATTTTCCCTCTGGTTGTGCTGAAAGTTCTTCCAGAGATTCTGTGAGATTATTGTGCCGGATTGAGAAGTTTTTTCTCAGCGGGAGAGATTATTGCAATCCAAATAATTCCAAGGGTTATTTGCACAATTCCCGTCAGCGCAATAATCTCTCGAAGAGAGACCAAATTCACTTCCATCATGTAGCCGGCAGTTATGGCTGAGATTCCCATCATGAATGTGATTACAAAGTGGTCAGTACCAGCAACTCTACCTCTCCATTCATCCTCTGACCTCTCTTGTAGGAAGGTCGTTGAAAGTACCCAATTAAGTCCACTAGCAGCGTGGGCGAAGAAGACCAGTAGCAAGACAATATGGCTCCATTCAACGTATGACACACCGATGTAAAACAAACCAGAAACGCCGACTGCAAGGCCTAACAGGTATGGTCTGAGAGTTGGATTTTCCATCAGTGGCCTGCCAGCCAATGGGCCAAAGCCACTACCAAAACCTCGGACCATGAACAGTATTCCAACACCCGCTGCGACCTCGCCGAATCCTGCTTCCATGCCAATGAGAATCAACAGGAATACCTGAGCACCACCTCCTGATGCCCACATCCCCTTCGCGAATACAACTCTCCTAATCGATAGATTTGCGTAGATGTATTTCCATCCATCAATAATCTCACCGATTACAGCAAATGGAGAGATACTCCTCTCCTCATTTCCGTATGGCCCACCTGGTGGTAGGGTCATCACCCCAAGGGCGGCAAGGGCGAAGGTGGCGCAATCAATCCAAAGTGCGGTTTCGATTCCATAGATTGAGATGGTCAGTCCACCGATTGCCGAACCCAATCCTAGTGCTACTGACCATCCCCCTGATGCCAGAGCATTTGCTGTGAGAAGTTCTTCTTCGCTACATATGTTGGGCAGGTAAGCATATTCAGCTGGATCGAATACTGCCCTCGCCGCAACCATTACTACAGCCAAGATGTAAACTGAAGTTAGGCTTCCAAGTAAGTCCAAAGATAGCACAAAAACCAATATGATTAGTGAGGCTAAGTTTGCCCCAATCATCAGTCCCTTTCTCGAATAACGGTCAGCTAGCATACCCGTGAATGGGGTAGCCGCAGCGAGTGAGAAGCTACGAGACGCGAGTACTCCTGCGATTGCGAGGGGTGAGTTGTCGCTTGCTTGTCCAGCGAGGATAAACAAAGCGATGACTGTGAACCAATCACCAATGAAAGAAATCTCATTTGCTAGGAATAGTCTTCTAAACGAACTGTTACTTCTCAGCAATTGGTAGTAACCTACCTTAGCCATAGGGTGAGGCCAACGCTAGTATGCTATCATTGTGGCCCTGTGTAGGGAAGCAATAAGGCCGTCCTGTCGAAGCCAGCATCGTGGTCGAAGAGCGCTTGGTTTGGATTGATCTCGAGATGACAGGTCTCGACCCCGATGAAAATACGATTATCGAGATAGCGACGATTGTCACAGAATCCGACCTCACAATCGTCACTGAAGGCCCCAGCTTTGCCATAGATGTGGGTGAAGATGAGTTGGCAAAGATGGATGATTGGAATCTTGAACACCACACAGAAAATGGTTTGCTAGAAAGAATAGAATCCGACGGTGTTTCTATGCGGAATGCAGAGGAGGCGACTTTGGAATTTCTAAGAGAGCATTGCATTGCTGGGAGGTCGCCACTATGTGGCAATACAATTGGGCAAGACCGTCGATTCCTGCGACGATATATGCCAGAATTACATGACTTCTTCCACTATCGTAGCATCGACGTAACCAGTATCAAGATACTAGCAAGAGCATGGTATCCTGAGGTGGATAAATGGCGCAAAAACTCAGGTCATAGAGCACTAGACGATATTAGAGGCAGCATAGAGGAACTAGCCTACTATCGAGATCAATTGTTCCGAGATTAATTCAAAGATTACGCTACTCGATTGCATTTCCTCTAGTGTCGGTTATCACTAGGTTTACTCCAAGCCCAGTACGATGAAAACAAATCAAATCTAGCCCATGAATTAGGTGTCCTGTCTTGGCTCTGCCCAAGGCATCGGTATCGTCTAATTCCCTCAGAGGCCTTCTAACTCCGTCGACGTCATCGAACCACGGAAGATGCCCCTCAGGAGTGAATCTGATTCCAAGAATCATGTCCGTGCCCTCGGTCCACTGAGCAGCATCTGCGTCTGCTCCACTCGGTATTGCTGGTGCATTTGGATGGGTGTGAAGCCAATGGGTGAATCTACTTCCACGAGAACCTCTGTCTTTTGAGAACAGTCCATCCATCCATTCCTCAGGTACATGATGCACCTCGTAGGAATCGCCTCTATTCACGAGGTGCGGCTCATCTAGTAGGTAGCCCTGCCCTGCGAACAGTCCGGTATCGTGGTCAGCTCCCGCATAGGCTTCCTCGACTTCCTTAGGATTGGCTCGTTCGTGGTCGGAGTCCATGCCTACTAGAATCTCGTCGGGCAAGGATTGGAATGTCCAATCTAGAATTGTCGCTAGGTTCTGAATCGGCATCAAAAGAACTGCAGCATAGGCATCACGATTGGCCAATGATTGGCGATTGTACTGGCTAGCTGCTTCGTGTAGCCAAATTGGAATCATTTCGTCCACACCTCGTGATTTGCAAGTTCGAATTTGGGGGTTGAACCATCTGCTCCAGCGTATTCCATCGCTTCGTTTGCAGCGCTTGAACTACTTATTCCGAGTATTAACTTCGGCCTTTCCATTTGACCGGCTGCAACTAATTCCAGAAGTCCTCTAAGCACTTCTAGTCCCTTAGTTGGAGGTATGTAATGGTCAAGTAGTAACAAATCTGGTTTGAACTCATCAATGCGATCAAAACAATCCATTGTATTCCTATACTGCAGGAATTCATAGTCTTGCAAATCAACTCCAGCTTCACTAAGCATCTTCTCTATGTCATAGGAATCCTCGAACGCGAGAACTCGCATCCTCACATCTCCTGCTGTTCCCACCATGGTGGGACATCGAACCAAGCCTCGTGTTCGGCTTCCCTCTCGACTAGAGGTAAACCTAGGTCAAAGGAACCGACTAACAATCCACTTGCGGCACAAGGAGATGGGATGTAGTCCTCTCCACTTTCTGCGAATTGCAAGGTCACACTGCCCGAGGGCACAATTACATCCATCGGATTGAATTCCATCAGCATTCGATAGTTCGAAAGCGAAGCCGTTGTTTTCGAATCATAGCCTCCATCACGATATCTCACATCCATAGTTGCATGACCTAATCGAAGTCCAGTTTCTGAGTCTCTCATAGTGACGAATAATTGGCCACCATTACACAATCCGGTTGTCACATCGGTGTGAAGTGTAGGAAGACCAGAGATATGTATCGATCCCTCTGAAATTTGTAAAGTAATTTCGAATTCTGCGGATGTCGAAGATACCCTTTGGTTGTCTCCATCACCAGATACTTCCAACATCGTGACATCCTCAGGCGGCCAAGTTTCCTCAAGATGCCATCGACCGTCATTACGCTGCATCTGAACATATGGTGTTGGTTCCTCACCTATCCCCTTGAGGTAGTATTCGAACCAAGGGAATAGCTCAACAGCCCAATCGAATCTTGTCATGTTCGGATAGGCTTCAGCCCCATAACCAGAAGTCACCTCAGAATGTCTATCCGGTTGGTCGGGGTAATTGTGCGCCCACTGACCCGCTATGGTGCGGACATTGATGCCCTGCTGCCGAAGCAATTCATGGGTGGGGAATGCGTGGTACGGGTCGACGTTCCAATCCTGCATTCCCCAGACGATATACACACTGCCGTTGTAGTTATCAAGAACATCCTGCAAGTGGTAGCGTTCTTCCCAATAATCGTTCCATTGGTCGCCTCCGAAGCCTGCTCCTAGCCAAGTCGAGTAAGGGCTCAATGGGCCGATTACATCGTCACTGCACATTCGCATATCATCCTCTGTTGCGTCTGCGGTTGCCCCTTCGTATAGCACATCATACAGCATAGCCCGAGCTTCGGAAGAGCCATTTCGGTAGAACATCTGCTGGACACCTATTGAGCCAGATATTGGGACGATGGTCTTGAGGTGGGGTGATGGATTCTGGGCCGCTTCCCAATTGGTTGTTCCAGCGTAGGACTTTCCCATAAGGCCGACATTGCCGTTAGACCATTCCTGCTCACCCAGCCAGTGAACTGCTGCTTGGATCCCAATTTGCTCTCCAAGTCCCTTGACATCCTGACAGTGAGTTGATTTTCCAGTTCCGAAAGTCGAGACTTGTGCCAAAGCATAGCCGTGTGGAACAAATTGGTCTAGAACCCAAGCTCCGACACCAGCATCTGGAATCGTATTGGGGTTTGAGTCGTCCCCAGCTACCCCTTCGCCACCGAAGTCGTAGTATGGATGAATTGTAGCGATGACTGGAACTTTGATTCCGGGCTCTACATCGGGCATCCACAGGGAGATATGCATCAAAGCAGGTCCAGGATAGCCCACATCTTGCTCACTAAGTGGTAGATCGACCTCGACGAAATGTTCAGTTGGCCCACTCCAAGTGTAGACGCCTGCTTCAGGGAGTTGACTGCGCAGGCCGGTCATATTGAGTTCCATTTTGTGGCGCTCATGGACCGGTGTATTCCACCAATTCTCATCACTACCGCCAGCGATCGAGGGGCCGGCAGCGGTCCAAAGTGTTGAGATAATCAACATTGCAACGATAGCCCCCACGGCAACTCCTCCACCGATTAGATACCTAGAATCGAGGTGATCCAGTCGACCATAGACGTCAAAGCCACTCACCTCTGGTTGCTCGATAATTGTGGCTTCGAGAACATCATCCTCAGAGTGGTCATGGCCACAGCACTCCTCGCCCATCACTTCGCTGACAAAGGTCTACCACATGAGATTGATGCTTCTTCGAAGCATCATGCGCGAGGTTTGAAAGTTAAATCTAACACTATATGATCCCAATGCGGAGCGTAGGATTTTACTCGAACATGAGATGTTTCTGAAACTGAGAAATCATCCCTTATTTTTGAAAATTGTGAAATCGTTTCGTCGACCCAAGATTGGTGATTTGAGGAAGGGGCGACACCGTGGATATGGAGTGTACCGCCGCTATCTTTTAGGCAATTCAAGGCTAACTCAAATCCGCCTTCGGCACTTGGCAATAACCCTAGAATTACTCGATCCGCTACACCTGTGAGTTTTGGCGCAGCAACTCGATTATCGCCTTCGTGAATGGTACATCTCTCGACCACTGCATTACTTTCCAATGACCACCTAAGTGAAGTCACTGCGTTTGGATTCCACTCGCAACAATGAACGTGGTTCACTTGCGAGTTAACCAGCATTGGTAGGGAGTAATAGCCGATGCCTGAGAATAGGTCGACCACAGTCTCGCCGGGAAGGCCGACTTCTCCCATTCGACGACGTTCATTGACATTACCCGAAGAGAACATACACTCCGTGAATCGGTAACCATAGTCAATTCCATTTTCTCTACGCACGACCCAATCGTCTTCACCGAGTAGTAGCTCAACGGTAGATTCACGTCTGTCACCAACAATTTCGCCAATTATCCCAACACGTTCGACCTTCAGAGCGGTTGCTACCGCAGTCCACAGCTCTTGCCCTGCAATCGACCCCCATTCCTCTGCGGTGAATGCATCGCGTGGCAATAGAACGACATCAGCAAACTTCTCCCAGCGCTTTGGAAGCATATTCAACAGAGAAGAATCAGCCCCCTTTTTCTGAATCAACTGGCCGACGCTTTCACGTAGTCGACCATGAGGGTTCTGCCCGTGCATCGCTTCTCGGACGATGCATGCTGGATTCAGACTTATGGTGGATGGCCGTCCATCCGCGCGGCATGCGCCGCGCGGCAGTCGCACTGGTTTTGCTCCTGATGATGCAGACTGTAGCTGCCGCACCGCCCCCGGGCGACCCTGAGGTGGTCAACGATATCTGCTCAACTTGGGTCGGTGGAAATGGGATCTGTGACGACTACGATTCCAGTTTGGATGCATCCTCTTCAGATGAATGGGTTGAGGGTCAAGTTCGAATGGTTATGGAAACTGCTTCTACGATCGAGATGAGTCTTGAATTAGGAATCTATGAATTGCCTAGAGATGAGTTAGACTTGGTTGAGATTGATCTAGAAAGCGATAGCAATCCCTCGGACGGGATTCCTGCAGATTACATCCGCAACTATCGTGATCTGGTTCAAGATGGTTCCTCAGTGGAAGATAGAATGGTCGATTATGTCGAGGAAATAATTCAACAAATCGTCGATGAAAATTTCCCAGATGCAACAATAGGACCAATTCAACCTACATCTGAGATTGTATTTTTCTCAAGGGAGAACGCATCCTGCACTTACAACCCAGATATCGATTCAATCGATGAAGAGGCCGATAGAGAAAACAATCCATTCTATCCACCGATTTGTTTGCGTTCCGCGTTATCTTTGAACATAGACCCTGCAAATATCGGAATGGATCCAAACACCGGAGATGTTGATCGAATGATGGAAGGACTGATGGTGATGGGTGGAGAAGTAATTTCCAACTTCACAACCATTGCAACAGCCGGTCATTACCTCGAATATGTAATGGTCCCTCCTGCATACGCGAGCGTTTCCGAAGTTAACGCTCCGGGAGAAGTATTCCAATCCGAACAAGGTCAACAATCGTATACCGGAGCGAGGGTCGCGCTGAACAATCTCGCAGCCTCTGCATTTTCTCCTCCAACCTCGGTCAACTTAATCGCAACTCTTGACAGTGGGGTTTCACCTCCTGATTGGCAATTTTATGCAGATCCATCTTTGCGTCTGGAACTGATTGTCGATGTTAGAGATAGAATGAATAGTCGCATAGACATGCAAATTTACATTCATCATCTCAGTGCTGAGACTCTAACCGATTGGGGGCTAAATCTTGAAACCTCGACAATCAGACTTGACTCGGTTACCTCTGACGGTATCAGGATGTTTGATTCTGAACTAGATGTCGATGTTGATAGAATGCTAACCACCCTACCAATCGATTCACTTTCGGATACATTTTCTGAAGCACTTGGTGTAAATGTACTATTTCAGACCCCGACTTTCGCTCCTTCTCATGATTCTGGAGGCTTGATGTTTATCCATAATCCAGGCTCTACCTGTGAGGAAAATCTGGCATACAGATACTGTTTGGGAAATTCAGGCCCAATGGCTAGCACATACCCAGTGGAACTCCAGACTAGTTCTATGCCATCTGAGATGCAGGTCTCAAATATCGTAAACCAATTGATACAACATGCTGAGGGAGACATTTCTAGCCTTGATTTGTCGATAATGACAGACGAAGACCTTGCTGCTCTGATGAGTGTTCTTGAATTGGAAGTAGAGGTGGATTTGGCTTTCCTACAAGACATTCTTCCAGAGAATTTTCCTAGCGCGGACATCAAGATGACTGTTCTATTACCAGAATGGCTAGACATGACAGGTTCAAATTCAGACACCTTGGAATTTACTTCGAATTCCGAGGGCGTCTCAACTCAGAACTTTAGCCTACGAGGTTCAAGACCATATGATTGGAGACATGCAATTTGCCTAGAGAGCGGTCGTGGGGCATCTGGCGATTCTACAGAGTGTACGGACGAGAGTGAGGATTTGATTTGTGGGTCAACCCAAGAGACCTGTGTTTCAATTGATGTCGATATGGAAATCGAGAGGTTCGCACTTAGAGAAACTCAGGCTGCTGTAGAGTTTGAATTCACAGCAGATGTCACCCTTGAGATATACAGACTAGGAGTAAATATCGATGAAGAAAATATCGAGGTTTCTCCAATTCCAGCGGATTTAATTCGCAGAATTATTTCAGTTGGCGATAGAAGATCTGGAGGTTTACTGGCTGGTTCGGAACAACAAGCAACGATTCCACTTGCCAGTGGCGATTACAATCTTGAGATATCAAATGCTGGTTTAGCGGGATTGTCTGATGCCCTGATGGAAGAGGTAGAGGTGGCCTTTGCTGAATTAGAGGAAATCGGCTCGCAGGACCTCATTATGGGTTCACAAACTTTCGATTCAAAACTGGAAATTGAACCACTCCCAATAGCATTGGAGATACAACCAATGGAGATGCCTTTGGATATGGAATTGAGTGACACTGACCCCGTTGAGATAACTGTCAGAGTTTCTTCTTCGTCATTGACTATCGCTCTTGTCGATGGTGCCGAAGAGGAAGTAAGGATTGGATTAGCACCTGCAGCAATCAAAGCAAATCCTCTAGCCTCAGCTATTTCAGATCTTGATTTGGTCTTCTCTGATTATGGTATAAGCGCTGAAAGTGCCGTTTTCTATTCGATTGTGCCACCAATTATGGAACACACACTTTGGGGACTAATCAAAAGTTCTGTACGGCTGCAAATCACTATGCCCGATACCATTCGTTTGCTTTCTTTTGAGAGCGAGAAAGGATTGGGATACATCGATGAAATAGATGGAAAACAGGTTCTGATTTACAGGACACCAGTTTGCCCCAATGCTGATACTTGGTCGCAATGTTATCGCCAGCACGATACGGTATCTTGGAGTGTAGAAGTCAGTTATCTGTTGATTCTTGGTGAGATTGCTCCGTACATCTTCGTAGTAATCGTAATCCTTGGCATCGCCATCAGCCGTTGGAAACGTCGCAGAGACGCAAGAAAGGCCGCTAGCAAGGATGCAAAAGAGGCGATGGAGGAACAATTGCTTGAATTGGAATTCGCCGCCCAAATGGGCGAACTGGAAGAAAAATTGGTTATCGAGGCATCCGAAGATAGCGAGGATCAAGACCCCAAATGGTGGGATCAAAGCGACCTCGTCTAATCACCTTCATTAGCCATTTAAGTGTGAGAATATTCGTTCTGCTAAGGATCTGCCAATACCCGGAGTAGCTGCTAGTTGCGCTTCGGTAGCATGCTCAATTCCCTTCATTCCACCGAAGTGTCGCAGCAGGGATTGAATCTTTTTGGCCCCAAGACCCTCAACATCTTCTAGTGGGCTCTTCAAACCACCTTTTGAACGGCGTTTTCGATGGAAGGCGTTGACAAATCTATGGGCTTCGTCACGAGCATATACCAAGACTCTGGATTTCCTATCTAACATCACTGGATCTGCGCCCGGTCGCCAGAGAGTTTCCTCCTTCTTTGCCAATGCTGCGATGGGAAACCTATCTCCTAGGCCATGAGTTGTCAGCATTGCATGAACGTGTTTCAAATGCGTCTCGCCACCATCAAGCAGCAATAAATCCGGCCATTCCTGTTGACGCTTCAACCAGCGCTCAACAATCTCTTGCATCATTCGCAAATCATCCTCGACCTCAGTCTTGACTCGATAGGTTCTGTACTCTTTTTTTGAAGGTCGGCCATTTCGGAAAACTATCGCTGCTCCAACCTTTTCTTTACCTTGAATTTGGGCCATATCGAAGCAGACAATGTGATCTAGTGATTCTAATTCGTGTACCTTTGCGGCTTGATCTGCTGCGGCCTGTTCCAAGCTACCTGAACGTTTGGTTGACTGGCGGGCAGCCTGTATCTCCGCGTTAGCATCGGCCATTCCACGCAACTTTGCCAATTCGCCACGTTGCGGATTGCGAATGGTGACGTTCTTTCCGCACCTTTCGCTGAGCCATTCACTCATTGAATTGGATAAAGGCGTGGGAACTAGCAAGGTCTTGGGCGGCCTACGATTTGCATAGTGTTCTGACAGTACAAGGGAAACCGAGGTCTCAACGTCTCCTCGGTGAAGTACTGGATAACTCACCTGTCCCTGAATTACTCCATCTTGGGTGTGCAGAATCAATACCACGGCAACCTCACCCATAGAGGCGAATCCAACCGCATCGCAATCTTGGTAGAATCTTGAGTGGATTACCTGTTGCGATAACGTGGTGTTCACCGCCTGAATCAGATTCCGCTTCTGAGCCGCGGACTCATAATCAAGTTCAGCCGATGCCTCATCCATCTCTTCTTGCAATGTTTCGATTAGTATGCCTGCATCGCCATCGAGAACGCTACGAGCCGCTCTGACCTGTTGGTCGTAGCCATCCGGCTCGATACAGGGTCCATGACAGAGTCCGATATGCATTGCGAGACATCCGCTAGGTAGCAACTCCGGGCAATCGCGGATGCCAAATTGTGAGCGAATTAAGCGAATGACCTGCTTTGCAGATCCAGCATCTGGAAAGGGTCCCCAGCGTTGCGAATCCTTCGGAGGATGGCGAGTGTAGATTATTCGTGGATGTTCATGCCCAGTGAAGGCGATGAAGGGGTAGGATTTGTCATCCATTAGCATCGAATTGTATCGTGGTTTGTGCTTTCTAATCAGTTGTCTCTCTAGGATTAATGCTTCAGAAGGATTCTGAGTCACGATATATTCTACATCGTCGGACTCAGCAACTAACTTTGGCACTTTTTCGCGCTTCTGTTTCGCCGCAAAGTAAGACCCTACCCTAGTACGTAGATTTGTTGCTTTTCCAACGTATTGAACTCGTCCGTCAGCTCGCTTAAACAGGTAGACTCCGGGCTTGCGCGGGAGGTCGAGCGAGGCTGGATTGACTGCCATGGACATGACTCGGTAAAGGTCAATGCCCATGAACTGATGGCCTCGCTGGAGAACCATGCTGAGCGAGACACAGCGGCGTCTATTGCTTCGCTTGGCCGAGTTTGGAGTGGAAGTTGAGACCGCTTGGGATGTGCCCAGATCGCTATCTCTTCCTGGCTTGGCTGAGCACCTTGGATTGGTTCGCTCGGCCATCCACACGCCGCTGAAGGAAATGGAAGCCTCTGGTTTGATTTCGACCCGCTCCGCCCATGTTATCGGTGGGGGCTCACGTCGTCGAACAGTAGTACACTTGACAGATGCTGGAAGGGAGCGAGCAGAAGCTCTAGCGACTGAAGAAATTCCTCCAAAATCCCAAAGTCTTGCAGTTGGGCCATTGCCAAATTCGATTCAAATTCGTGGTAGAGAAGACGAATTGGAGAGTTTGCTGACAAAACTCCTAGCAGGGGAAAACGTGCAATTAACTGGCCTTCCAGGAATTGGAAAAACCAGCCTTGCACGCTCGGTTGCAGAGTTATTGATGGCTCGTGGATTCAGAATTCGCTGGGCGACTTGCGATTCAGATAGCGATGCATTTGTAATCGGTTCAATGTGGCTAGGAAGAGATTCACCCAGAGACCCTTCAGCAATCGCTTCTGCCGCAAGTGGCAACAAAACTGCCCTGATTCTCGACGAGGTGCAAGAATTGCATCCTCGCCACTTGACTGGTGTGAAATCACTGCTATCTTCCTGCGCAGAAACCTCCACAGGAGTTCTGGTCGCGGTGCGTGCACCAACCCCCTTTGGAACCTTGGAGGGTTACGAAGAATTCAGGGTTGATGGATTGGAAACTTCCGACGCTATTGAATTACTATCCGATACCATAGAAACCGAAACCGCTGAACAGGTTGCCGAAGCACTCGGCGGGCATCCATTGGCACTACATCTTTGGTCGCCGGAGGAAGACGTACCAGAACGGGGACAGGCAGTTCAGGAATTTGTCCAGAGTACCGTTTTGAGAAGGCTAAGCGAAGAAGGCCTGGGCACTTTGGACGAACTCAGCCTTTCGCCATTACCACTATCTGTTGAGGAACTATTCGTTGCAGATGGGGTTGCAGAATTAGACGAATCAGCGGTTCTACGCTGGATGGAGAGAGTTGTGGAACCGCATCACCTGATTCGCAACGTTCGAAGGGCGACAGTCGAGGAAGAAACCGCTCGCGGTTTGCATGCCCGAGCAGCCGAAGTTTGGTCGGCGCGAGAGGGTTCTAGAGCTAGAAGAATTGAGGCTCATCATCGATTGAAATCAGGCGAAGAAATCGATACGGAATGGTTGGCTGAAAAAGTTGCATCAATCTCTCGAAAAGATAGCGCAGCGGCAGCGGTCTTAATCGAGAATGCAATCGACGTTAGCGATGATGAGGGTCTGCGCTTGACTGCAATTGACCTCGCCTTTGAGAGGGGAGACTCAGAAGTAGCCTCTAGCCATCTAGAATCGGTTGCCGATAGTCCCCAGAAATTGATGCGGAAAGCAAGGCTTGCCCGGCTACAAGGTGATATGGTGGAAGCCGAGAAACTGGAACAATCGGCGTTAGAATCCTTATCTCCAGCCGAGGCGGTTAGGGCGAAGATTGCATCTTTGGTTCGAGCCCACGACGATCGGTTACCTGGCCAGCCTACAAGGGTCGACCTTTCGGCTATCGAAGCCGTAGATTTGTCCCGACTTCCAGAAACAGATCGTGCCTCGGCCAATCTTGCCATCGATCTGCTTAGACACGCTGTGGCAATTGAATCTGGAAGCGTAGAAACTCTGGCAAACGTTCGTTCTTCTTTGGTGGCGCAAATGGGAGAAGAGCATCCAAGGCTGGCTCTAATCGACCTTCGTGCACGAATCTCTTCCAAGGCCGAAGGCTCATTGGAAGCGGCTAGAGAATACATCGATTCAGCCGAAGACCAAATCGAGCGTACACGAGCAATCCATGCTGCCCTCGAGGTAACTTCACCTTCTCACCCTGATTGGCTAGTTTCCGCTCATGCAAATGCCATTTCAGTTGAATTGAGGCCAGAGGTTCCTTCTCATCGACGGGTATTGGCTCAGCGCTGGTATTGGAGAGGCGTGCTAGAGCAAAATATGCGCCTATCCCATTGGAGGGAAGCCATCAGTCGATTCAAATCGGCTGAGTGTCCAGCCGCTGCTTCCGAATTATTGCTGAGATTAACTCGGTCACTGTGAGAGTAAGCCTAATCACCGCTCAAATCTCAGCACCGATTAGAGTTCGGGTTTCAGCAATTCCATCAATTGCTCTAACCTCATTGACAATGCAATGAGTCAACTCGTTTTCATCGTCAGCTTCTACTTTGACGAATAAATCATGCATACCGAAAACAATCCACTGCCCACTCACGTTAGCCAATTTGGCGACCTCGTCTCGAACCTCGATTTCGTGTCCCGGTTCGGTTGTAATTAGCACAAATCCAACAGCCATAGATCAAACCTCCACCGCGATTAGTGTTTCTGTTTGCTCGACTCCCAGAATGTTTCGAAAGTCTCCAATTAGGATTTTTGACATCTCTTTCTCATCCTTGAAATCGATTCGAGCGGCGAGGTCATACTCGCCGTAAACTACGTGAGTTTCGACTACATTTTCTAATCCCAAAAGCGCTCGGTAAACCTCGGCTTCCATCATCGGTTTAGTCTTGATTAGAACGAAAGCTGTGCTCAATTCGACGACCTCTGCGAGGGGGGCGCTGGCTGTTTGTTTATGACTCCTATGCAGCCGATGCTCACAACTTCCAGCGGGGGGGAAACAATACAACGAATGAGTCGAGCCGATAGAGCCATGCGAGTGAGGGATGGTAGCACAAGCGGCGTCGCTGTTTTCCTCATCGCTTTTCTATTACTATCTTACAGCCTACCTATTGCCACAAATGCTGCTAGCGGGAAAAGTACGACCGTTTGGTCGGGAACGGTCCTTCTACCGGATGGATATACCGTAGGTGCCCAAGATGTCCTAGTTGTACAGGAAGGAACGACAATTCGATTGGGTGCCGATGAGGACATTACAGTGGATGGTAGAATCATAATTGAAGGTACTAATTCCGACCCCGTTATTCTAGAATCGATAATCGGCAAGCACGATGGGATAGTCTTCAATCAATCAAGTCAAGGACTCGGATCTACCATCGAAAATCTGACCATTACTGATGCAGAATTTGGAATTACCATCTACGGTTCAAATCCGGATTTAAACGATATCTTGGTCGAGAATGTTGATCGTGTCGCAGTTGACCTATTTGATGGCGCTACACCTCGAATAAATAACCTCGTCATCAATGGAGGCGGTCAAGATATACACGGTTTCTCAAGTAGTTGGAGATATGGAATTGGCCTCTCGGTGGGAGCCAATTCTGCACCAATTGTCAACGGACTATATGCGGAGGACCTAATCACTCGTGCTCTGAATTATTGGGGTAATTCTGGCGGCCTACTTTCGAATTTAGAAATTAGCAACATTTCCGGTGCTACTCTTGCCGTTGGTACTGGAATTTGGATTGAGGATTCGAGGCCATTGATTACCGACGTTAACATTCAGCGCTCTGACAATGGTATCTTTGTTAGGCACATCACCGATGGTTGGGTTACTCGTCCAACATTCCAACGTGTTGTGATTGAGGACAGTATGTACCGTGGAGTGATGGTGGAACAATACAATCATAGCCAATTTAGCAATTTACCAGCCCATGCGATTTTCGATGATTTGGAAATTCGCGGCACCGGAGGTCCAAATGCCAAGACACCCGGTCTGGCCTTTTCGGCATTCGAAGTCAATACGAGCGGGGTAATCGTTGACAACGCTCTGATTGAAGACAACCCAGTTGTCGGCTTCAAGGCATACCTAATCGGCTCTTCTACCATCATTAACGGACTAGAGTTAGACAATAATGGCAAGCCATGGGCCAACACTCCAATCAATGATAGGGCCGGCTTATTCATGCGCAGTGTAAACTGGGCTCCTGTAATCAATGACCTAGTGGTAACTAACTCATCAGGGCCCGGTATTCTATTGTGGAAGGGAGGTGCAATGGGTCAAGATTGGTGGTCCTCAGAGAACGGAGCCAGCGGTGTTGACTTCCGCGAATTCCACCCACAAGTTGCAGTCCTCAGAAGTTTAGACAATGGAGGCCATGGAGTATCGGTTAGAGATTCCAGCAATGTCGAATTATCCTATGTATTGACATCTGGAAATGGTCTTGGCTCAGGCTCACCCGAGAATGGCGCTGGTCTATATTTTGATGAGGCCAATGATGTAATGAGTGGCGGAAAAAACGTATCTTGTTTTACTTGTATATCAAACGCAGATCAGTATGGAATTGTGGCAAGGGATAGCATCGACCTGCAACTACTCGCTGTTGAGGTTCACGACCCATTAACTGGTCCTGGGCTTGAAATCGATAATAGTGGACTTTCCCGTGATGGAATGGTCATTATCGATGATATGAGAGTAAATTTGAATCGTAGTGGATATGCTGTTGAATTACAGGATGTTAATGCAGAAATACATGGTCTCGATCTTTCAGGAAATAATCGAGGTGTTTTCTGGAGGGCAGGAGATATGATGTCTTCATACCTAACTTCTAGCACAATCGCTGGTAATGGGGGTTCATGTTTCGATATAGTCGACCACTCAGAGCTCTTGGTCAACAACCTAGGCCTGGCTTGCTCAACAGGTTCCAAGCCTTCGGTTGAATCTAGTTTTGTCAACTTCACAGATTCTGGATTTATCCCTGGAAGTGGACATGAGACGACTTTCCACTTGGAATCCTCAAGCCACGTGCGATGGATTTCTTCCGATTCCATTTCGGACCCAACAAATACCGCTTCGGATAGTATCCTCGACATTATGTGGTTCATCGAAGTACATGCAGTAAACCAGCTCGCCAGACACATCCCATTTGCTGAGGTCAACCTATCATTTTCCTCGTGGGAATCAGAGGATACCGCTAACCTTCCGTACCGAGGCTTCGACACACTCGGACCCTATGTAGGGGCTCGCTGGGTGCCGTCACAAGGTTGGTCGGCCGACAATACAGCCTACATCGGGTGCGATTACGACGGAGTGCACAATGACTCTGCTCCGGTCCCCTTGAACGATGATTTACTGGTGTACTGTAGACTAGAATTAGTGAATCAGCCGCCATTCATCATTTGGACTACACCCGAAGATGAGGAAGAATTCCCCAGTGGCTCTTCGATTATCCTCAATGCCAGCGGATCGTGGGATTTGGATGACGACCCGCTGACCTTCACTTGGACAAGTAGCCTCGACGGAGATCTTCACTCATCTTGTTTTGGAACCTTACCAGCAGGAAACAATGGCTCATATCTAGTTACCAATAATCCTCCTGAAACACCTGATGGGTGCTTATCCGATGGAGAGCAACAAATCACCCTGGAGGTCTGCGATGATGAGAATCAGTGTGTAAGCGAAACCCGAACTATCGAGCTTTTCAACCGTCCTCCTTCATTGTCGGTTGCGACCTCACCTGAAATTTCTTCTTGGGGAATAATGCATCTTGGTCGCACAGCAAACGCAACCATTTCACTAGAGGGAAGTAGCGACCCAGAGAACGATCTACTGACTTGTTGGATAGAGACAAATTACGGATTTTCTACAGCAACCGACGAAGGTTGTGGAATGATTTTTGACATCGATTTCCCCGGCGCTCCAACCCAATTTACCCTGACAATTTACCTTTCAGATGGAAACAATCCCGACGTAACTTGGAGCTTTGATGTCAGGTTATTCAATGAAATTCCAGAGTCGGATTTCGATGTATTGCGAGCTGGCGAAACCTCTGCTCACCTCGTCTTATTGGATGGCTCTATGGTTACAGATCCGGAGGGAGACGAAGTCCGCTTTGAATTTTGGAGTGACTTGGATGGTTTGCTTGCCTCGGGTATAACTCCTGAAGATGAAATTGAGTGGCAGGGTTGGCTTACTAAGGGATTGCACACGATTACTATGTACACGAGTGACGATAGATCTGGACACGTCAATACTTGGAACTCAATAACAGCTCAAGTCAGCGTAAACAACTCAGCTCCAGTAGCTGTAATCGCTCAACCAGCGGACCAAACTCTAACTGATTCAGGTGAAATGCTTCACTTTGACGCAACTGGGTCAGGAGATTGGGATTTGGCTTGTATCGACTTACCAGACAACGGTAGTGGATTCGTTTGCAGTCCGACTGCGGCTGCGAGTAATGATTTGGTTAGCGTTGTCTGGACTTCAGATAGAATGCTAGATCCAATTGGAAGTGGTTGGGTGATAGAGGCACGATTGCCAAAGGGATATCACACGGTGACCTTGTCAATCGACGATGGTTCTTCAGAAGTGGATACTACCTCCATCGTCGTCCGAGTAGAGGAATCAGCACCGATTCTAGTCCTCGATTCACCGATTCCTGACATCGAAGTTTACTCAAATGCTTCAGTACTATTCGATTTCAGACGTTCATTTGACCCTGATGGCGATGACTTCACGGTGACGGTTACCTCAGACCTTATCCCCGAGCCAATACTTGATGGCAAGACTGTGGAATACTGGTACAACGACTATCTTCCTGCAGGTGAACATCAACTGACATTCGAATTAAGGGACTCAACAGATAGAGTTCGCACACATACTCAGACGCTCTTCGTTTTGGAGACTGGGCCGATTGCAGTAATCGATGGTTTGCTCGATGGTCAATACATACCACCAGGTTCAACAATAACTCTTGATGGCTCGCAGTCTTACGATTATGATAATGATATTGTACTCTATCAGTGGACTACTGGAGAGGGCTATACGTTAGGTGATAGAGATATTATCGCAGTCGAATTCACTCCAGGACCTATACGAATCGATCTCCTAGTGAAGGATTCCAGAGGAGTGTCTTCAACCGCTTCGGTAAATCTGACAATCGGTTCATCCTCGCCGATACTAAGTGGAATGGAAATTAGTCCACTGGAGATTGAACTTGAGAAATCGACTCAAATGACCATAACCGTCAATCTAGACGATGCCGATGGAACAACTCAAGTGGTTAGAGGGGTAATGAAAACCGGTGGAACGGAACTCATTCTTATCTTCCAAGACGATGGAATGCGAGGCGACGAAGTCGCCGGAGATGGCATCTGGACCTACGTTGGTACTTGGATCATAGAAGAAGAGGGATGGGTAAATGTTGAGGTCTGGGCGGTTGATGGTGAGTTTACCAGCCCCACACTGGTTGAGACAATTTCAGTAGAGGAACCCCAAACCACTTCCTTGGTTAAATGGCTAGCCGGTGGTGGGCTTCCATACCTAATTGCAGTACTTGTCATCTTCATTCTACTCGGTATGGCTTACCAGAAGCAAAGGAATGAAGCGATTCGCCGAGATCTAGAGATGATCGAGTCGTGGTCAACATTCGACCCAAGAGAACTCGACGAAGAGTTCGATGCTGACTGAGAATCGAACCAATAACCCAATGCCACCGCAGGTGGAGAAAAACTCCGGCTTTGAAAAGGCACGTAAATTAGTCTAAAATCACACAAAATAATGTCAAATCACTGAACCAAGGTCTTTATGTCAAAAACATCGATGGGCCTTAATCATGGACCGAAAAATGGACCTAACAATCGCTGCGCTGATCTTCTTGGCCGGCACAGCAGGCCTCGTCTCTGGTGAGGATATCGGAGGCGTTGAAACAACGAACGACAAGGATGGAGAGTCGATAGAGACTGCTCCCGAGGTTGACCGTCACCTTCGTGGTGATGCAAACGACGACGGGAGTGTAGATATTGGCGACTTCATAGTGATGACACAGTACATCATGGGCTACGGCAGGGAACCTGCTTCCATGGCACAGGCAGACATCAACGGCGACAGATCCGTCGACGTTGCTGACCTAGTGTTGCTAGCTGATTATCTGTGGGGAGAGGACGAGTCTGACTCAGGCCCTCAAGCAATAGATAGTCGTGACTTCAGGGAAAGCAAGTCTGAGAAGGCCGAATTGGTAACCTGCTTCGAGCCATCTAGAGTGCTACGTGGTGACGCGAATGATGACGGAACCGTCGATCTCGGTGACTTCATTGTAATCGTACAGTACATCCTTGGATATGGCGACGCACCTGCCTCGATGCAAGGAGCTGACATCAACGGTGACCACGCCGTCAATGTGCTGGATCTGGTTGTGCTAGCTGACCACCTTTGGGGCGGTCAGTGCGAGCGCTGCTAGAACCATCAACCATACTGGGCTAAGCCCGGCTGCAACCTACGCGAGCCCCTCGTCCCATTTGGGGCGGGGGGCCGCCAACTTGTTTCGGAATTCACTCTGGACCCCAAGCCGTAACTTGACGGGTCAATCCAAGTCTGTGAGTAAATAGGAATCTGAGGTTGAGAAATCCATCTCCCCAGGTGTTGATCTCTGCCTCACCTACGCGAGGTCGGTACGGTACACTCACCTCAGCTGTCTTATTCTTGCTGAGATAGCGTCGAGCGCGTATCTTGAACTCCTGAGATAGAGGCATTCCATCGTGCTTAGGACGAACACGCCTGTCTTCGAAAATCGACTTTCGAAACACCCACATTCCACTCTGAGAATCATGTATTCCATACCAATAGAGTAACTTTGCAGTGGTTGACAAGACCCAGTTACCAAATCCATGTAATCCGGGCATTGCACCTTCTTCGGCCCTTCGAAGCCTATCGCAGGTAATCCATTGCAAATCCTCTTGCAGAAGTTTGCGAACTAAATCTGGGACTTCTTCACCAGGATAGGTGCAATCTGCATCCATTGTGACGATGACATCTCCAGCAGCCATAGCAAATCCAGTCTTGTAAGCGCGTCCATATCCCTTGCGTGGTTCTAGATAGACACTTGCACCTTCTTGCTCCGCCAACTCTCTGGTGCGATCGGTCGAATTACCATCGATGATTAGGAAGTCCAATTTCTCACACCAGCCATCGTTGGGTACAGAGCAAATAGTGTCAACGATGGCTTCTTCCTCATTACGGGTTGGAATAACCACAGTAACGTGTACAGGCAGTGGTTCAGACATCTAAATCGAATGCGGCGACCTAACCGGTCGCTATGAATGATACTGGTGCTAGGACTACTGGAATTCATCAATCTCTAAGTCAAATTAAGCAGGTTCTTCATCGACGGGAAGGCCATTCGATTGAAATGAGCATCCCTTGAGCGAGAGTCGGTTGAGATGGGTCTGCACATCGCTATGCTGTCAGCGGAATACCCTCCACGATGGGGTGGAATGGGTTCGACGGTCTACCACCTTTCGGCTGCTTTAGTCAAACTTGGCCATCGAATTACCGTAATCACCCGAAATGGTGGTGGTCAGACCCCTGAACAGGAAGGGGTTAGCATTCGCGAAGTCAAATGGCTCTACGCTCCGATGGCATTCACAAAATCATACGGAAAGCACGCACTTTCCGACCTCAAGAAATTGCATTCGAAAGATCCTGTAAACATCGTACACCTTCACTGTCCAATGATATCTTGGACAGAATCACAATTCGTCGATTGTAGAGAAAATGTCGCTCCAATCGTCTCTTCTCTTCACGGTTCATGGCTCGGGGAAAGAGACGGATTGCAGACAGCGGCGGCCCAGAGAGAAGCAGCAGTTTGGACCAATCCGAATGACTTAGCGATTCTACTAAGCGCAGGTTATTATGCAAAATTTGAGAGAGCAGCTCTGACAGGTTCAGATATTTGCGTAGCGAATTCAAACGCAACCAAAGAGGACTTTCTCGAAAGATACTCTCCTCCTGCCGAATGGAACTGCGAGGTCATACATTGGGGAGTTGACACGGATATGTTCTACCCAAGCGATTCTGCAAAGGAGACTGAAACAAGCCATCTCCTCGCAGTTGGCCGATTAGCCGCTCGCAAGGGATATTATTCGCTATTGAGAGCATTTGCCGAGGTTAAGCAGCGAAGACCGAATTCAGAATTACTAATCGTTGGTCGAGGCCACCTGAAAAAGAGGCTGGAAAAACAGGCGAAAAGCTTAGAAATTTCTTCCTCAGTTCGAATTGATTCGGGAATGCCCTTCGACAAATTAGCCGAAGAATTCCGCAAGGCAGATCTTGTAGTCTACCCTTCTTACTACGAAGGACAAGGACTGATTCCCCTAGAGGCCATGGCTTCTGGAACTCCGGTTGCGACCGTAGACCATGGTCCGTTGCCGGAAATGGTAGATGATTCGGTCGGGGCGCTATTCACCATGGCTGACATCGACTCCATGTCGAGTGCCATACTCAGCCTTCTTTCCGACCCCGAAGGCCTAACAACTCGTGGAAAGGCGGGTCGTGAAAGGGTGTTAGAGAGTTTTCCCTTCAGTCACAACGCAGAAAGATTCTCTAAAATTTATTCGGATTTAACAAACTGATTCTGGGGTGAGGTTGATGGGGACTAACCTCACCGAACCCCTCATGAGCGCATCCACCAACAAGACCTTTCGAGGAGTGGAAGTCAGTACTTTGAGTCATATTGCGATTCTTTTGTTAATCTCAATACTAGCCATTATTCATCTGAAATCAATCATTCAACCCCTAGTTGTCGCCATTCTACTATTCTTCCTAATTCGACCTCCTGCTCAATGGTTGGAAGACAGATATGGCCATCCTTTGGCTGCATATGGGATTCTAACGACAGGGGTTGTGATGGTGTTCCTTATTGGAGCGAATATTCTGTATCAAAGCCTGCAGGATTTCAGTTCCGAGGCCGGTACTCTCTCCGAAAAGATGACGGAAAAGATTGCATGGTTTTCCGACCTAACAGTCTACGGATATTCTTTCGATACCAGTGCACTGACCGACTTGATTACAGTAGAACGGATTAACGAAATTACAACCGATTTCGTCGGTACACTGGCCGGATTCACTGGTAGCGCAATTACAATCTTTATCTTCCTAATTTTCATCATCGTAGAAGCAGAGACTCTTCCACGAAGACTAGAGGCGGCTTATCCTGAGGAAATGGATCGCTTCTCCTCAATCGTCGAAAATGCAGGAGCTGGGATCAATACCTACGTGATTACCAAGGCGTCTGTTGCTTTTGGTCAAGCGGTAATCGTTGCCTTAATCTTGAGTTACATGGGAATCCCTGGTTGGTTTATGTGGGCTTCGATTACCTTCCTCCTCGACTTCGTACCCTATGTTGGAGCCCCGCTTTCGTTTATCCCCCCAACGATAATTTCGTTCATCCTTTTCGAGCCTCTTACCGCCCTTCTGATTCTCGCAGCACTATTTGGAAATCAGGTAGTATGGGGGCAATTCGTCGAGCCTCAACTTGCTGGTCAGCGACTCGACATGTCACCAATTGTACTCTTGATCCTCGTCGCTTTCTGGGGCTGGGCCTGGGGGATTATGGGAATGATTCTCGGAGTACCTTTGGCTGTAATTATGAAGCTGGTACTCGAGAGCGATCCTAGAACTCGTCCAATCGCTATGTTGCTCTCGCTAAACCCGAATTCAAATGATGAATCTTGATCCTACATGGCTCAAGAGTGGAAGATTACTGCTAGAATACCATCTGTACTAACAGTGATGTTCTCTCCAATCGATTGGTTATGCAAGCCTTGGGTTGAGAACTTCATCGGTTGTGATTCTAAGTTCCAGCGTGCTCCGCTGATTGTTACAGATTCACACAATTCTAGCGCGAAAATTGAGAATTCATCCCCCGCAGGGATGAGAAATTCCAGAGCGCTATCATGGGGATGTAATCGCTTGGTAATTCCTGTTGAGTGATGCAGTTGTATGGAGAGCCCAGCAGGGGCTTCTGTCAGGGCAGCCCAAGTTCCGAGAATGTGGTCTGGGCTACCTCCATCAATTCCTACAACATCGATTTCGGTGAACCCCCTCTCGTGTAGCAGTCCGAGAGATTTTGCAAGGTCGCTAGAAGAATCATCCGAAAGTAAAGTCAACCTACCGTGCCAATCTGCTGGTTCGATGGAATCTAGGTCTCCTAGAACTTCTGTCACCTCAAAGCCGGCGGCTACGGATTTTGCAGCACCGCCGTCGACCCCAAACAAGGTAGCACCGTCGAGCAAACTAGTGACGGTATCAAAGTCTGGAGAATCTCCATTGCACCAAAGAACCGCTCGCATCATCTCACCTTTGCAGTCACTTTACCTTTGATTAGTAGGTCAACATCTTCCAACGCTACACTGGCTTTTCTACAAACACCTCTGATGTGTATTGGGACATTGACAGTTCCACCCAGAGCCATGTTGTTGCCGATACCGAAGTAAATCGCGCCTCTGGTCACCAAATCCTCCAGAGGATTACCAATTAGTTTGGCTCTGGGATTCATTCCAAAGCCAAATTCGGCAAGATTCCCAACCAATGCTGCCTTCGAGGGCCTCAATCCTGAACGAGCGTCCTCTAGTTGCTTCCAGATATTTTCTGCGGTCTCGTTCCCGCTGATATCTGTGACAATCCCCTCTTCGACCAACATTGAGATTGGCTTTTCCAATTTCGCACCTTCCCAAGATCCGTCGATAACGATTCTACCGCTCGCAGTACCTTCTTTTGGTAGAACAAAAACCTTTCCTGCAGGTAGATTTGTTATCGCCCCAGGTCGATTACAGATTCCATTATCTTCCAATATCCAGCGTCCTCCCGTAGTGAATTTGAGATCGGTTCCTGATTCACTAGTGACGTGAACTTCGCGCCTCCTGCGAAGAATCGAGTTTAATCCAGAAATTTCCTTCTGTAGGGCATTGTAATCAGCAGTCATTCCACCAGTTGCGAAAGTATCTGCATCGATTCCGGGAAGAGAGGCTATTCTGACATTTTCTCGGGATGCGTTTGCCCTTGCTCGAGTATGTGTCAATGAGTGTTTGGTTGCCATCAATACCACATCCTGACGCCGCATTAGGTCGGCTACTGGATTCGGGGGCTCATTCCCCTCACGGTGACTTGGTGGCATCATCATCAGAAGCACTCTATCAGTTACTCGTGCAGTTGCTTCGTACAATGCCCTTCCAACCTCTGATGAATTTGGGTCGGTAAGAATCAGCACCGACTCCACCGTTCGTACCTGCATGCAAGTTCTGACGACCGATCTAGCCGCTGTGAGCATGGCTTCCTCGCGTAGCTCATCAGCATCCGGCTGAGTCTCATCTGCTTCGCTCATCTCGACAACCTCCTGAGGCCGCTTCCCCTTATTGAAAGCCGCTCCGGAATGTCAAATCATCTAACCAAGCGCCTCTTATTCTCCCTATCACACGCCTCATCATGGACGGAGTGTCCGCAGTTAGGGCCTACACGCTAATTGCGGTGCTGGCCTTATTGGCCGGAGGATGGATGCTAAATGAGGCACCGACCCAAGAAATTGAGGACGATAAACAGTTTTTATCCGGAGATACAGATGCCCTCCCTGCATCTACAGAGGAACAAGGTGGAGATGACGATTCTCCCGAACTTAGACGAGGTGGCGGAGAGGAGGAAAGCGACGGTTTCGCCTATGATCTTCCGACAAGCTTAGTCGCTGGAGGGGGCGCAGCTCTCGGTTCACTCGCTTTGGGTTCATTTTTGTTTGAGGCGATGCGGGTCACTGTCCTGATTGCCCTCGCTACCCCGCTATTGGCTAGGATGAAAGCAAATCGGGATGATATGCTAACCCGCGGTCGAATCCTGGGTTACCTAGAGGCGAATGCAGGAATCCACTTCTCTGCGCTTAGAGATGCCTTAGGCCTAGCAAATGGTGTCTCAGCGTACCACCTTCATACCCTTGAGGGTCAAGGTGAGGTTATTTCATGGAGAGATGGAAAACTTCGCCGCTACGCAGTATCAAGCCTGACTAAGGAGGAATTGAGCAGAATCCGCAACCCGATTGCTGGAACACGCCTAGCGATTCTTGAGGTGTTGTCGGATTCCGGCCAACTAGGCTTGAAGGGAAGTGAAATTCGAACCAAGTTGCAGATTTCCCGACAATTGTTGAGCCACCATCTATCGGAGTTGAGGTCATCAGAACTCGTTGAGGCAGCAAGTGATTCTCGAAGGCCAAATTGGCGTCTCTCATCCGTCGGATTAGCAGCTCTCATCAACAGTCGTGATGTTGCTCGACTTGAGGCCGCAGGTTAAGCGTCAAATCGGCGAAGCCAACCGAATTCCGGAAGTTAATTTCCCACAGGTCCGCAGTATTCGGAAAGTGGGTGAAGCATGTTTGAAGCAGGAAAGGAAGTTGCTTAAGGTACAAACAGTGATGAGTCCGGATTGATGACCCACAACGCGGACATGCATTTTGCTGCGCTGATTTTCATGGTCGGTGCGGGAGGCCTCGCCTCCGTATTGGAGGTGGGTGTAGCTGAACAGACGAAAGCCCAGAGCATTGAAGAGGACGATTTAGATGATCCAGCCCCATCAAATGAATTGAATCTGAGCAATCCGAATAATTTGGGTCTCTCGTTGGATTACTGATGTCATTTTGTCAAATCATTGAACCAACCGCTTGATATCTAGAACTCAGTTCCGTATTCACATGCCGCAACGCAAGGCTGCCATTCTAGTGCTGGCGATGATGCTCACATCCGGATGTCTAAGTGCTATAGAAGAAATCGAGGATGAGTTTGATCGAACAATAGAAATTATCGTTGAAGATTATCCAAAATTGGACCTTCCTGAAAGAACTCGAACACAGCCAAATTTGCAATCTTATGACGAATGCGACGCTCTGTTGTTAGACCTCAAGAATGCCTTATTCGATGAGATGCTAGTCCGTTTAGATCAGGAATCCTACTACCACTGGATAGGTGGACCATGGATTTGGATGGAGGGTGACGTTGCAATGATGGATGGAGCTTCTGAGGCTGCAGCCGACGATTCAGGTTCAGCCACCTCATCAACTCGAGAAGGGCAATTTTCCGAGACCAATAATCAGGAAGCCGGTGTTGACGAAGCGGATTTCCTCAAGACCGATGGTTATCACATCTACATGCTAAACGGACAGAGTCTAGTTATCATGGATGTTCCAGAATTTGGGCAAGTAGGCCTCACCTCTGAGATGGAAATCGAGGGCAGTCCTCTACAGATGATGATTGACGGCGATAAACTGGTCATCGCTTCGATGGTCTATGCTTGGAATCTTCCAGAAGACCATCCTCTGCGCGACCTGCTAATCGAGGAGGTTCAGTGGGGAGAGGGTAAGGAATCCTACACCTATTACCGCGTGCAGAACCTAGTCAAGTACACTATCGTTGACATTACTGACAGGGATGCACCTGAAGTAGAGCGTGAACTCTTCATCGAGGGTTACTATCATACCGCAAGAATGGTCGAAGGAACAGTTCGTTCAGTTACCCACAACTACGCCAACTTCGATGGCCTACGCTACTGGGTTAGCCTGCCAAGCGATTACTGGGAGTTAGATAACGAGGAGGACAGAATGGCGGCTTGGGAGTATCATTTGTTTGAAACTGTCCAACACAATCAGGATATCATCAACAATCTAACTCTTGCAGATTTCGCCCCGCAAATGTATGAGATGACAGAATCAGGCATAACCTCACTTCCAACCACATCTGAGGATTGTTCAGAATTCGCAGCGAGTACAGACAGTGTTTCAAAGGGATTCACCTCAATCATCACCTTCCAGTTGTTAGAATCTGATGTCGAGCTGGAGGTTGATCACATCGCTTCCTCTTGGGCTCACGTTTATGCATCTCAGGATATGCTAATCCTCGCAGAACCTGCAAACGATTGGTGGTGGTTCTGGCGCAACTCAGACTGGGAGGATGCAACAAATATCCACGCATTCGATATCTCGGACACCACCACAACCAGCTACCTTGGCTCTGGTCGAGTAGATGGAACGGTTCAAGATCAATTCTCGATGTCCGAGTATGAGGGCTCGATTCGCATTGCAACAACCTCGGATATCTGGGGTCGCTGGTGGTTAACTGACGAGGTTGATCCAGAAACTGGAGAGCCAATTTTCGAGGGTCCAACCAACGGTGTAACCATATTGCAGTATGATGGACAAGAGACACTCGAGGAAGTTGGAAAGGTCGATGGAATCGCTCCTGGAGAGCGCATTTGGAGTGCTCGCTTCATCGGTGAGAAAGGATACCTCGTAACCTTTCGCAACATCGACCCTCTATGGGTAATCGACCTTTCAGATCCAACTAACCCAACTATCCTCGGAGAGTTGGAAGTACCTGGAGTCTCAACCTACATTCACCCAGTGAATGAAGATACTTTGCTGACAATCGGAATAGGACCGGGAGAGGATGGGCTAGGTTTGGACTGGTCAATGACTCAGATTTCACTATTCGATGTCAGTGATCCAACAAATCCAACTTTGGCGGATTCCCTACCCCTATCACCAGCCTACACCGATGAGAACTGTGAGAATGTTCGCACCTGCGGATGGTCATGGTCATGGTCAGAAGCCACTTATGAACACAAGGCGTTCACATATTGGGCACCTGAGAATTTACTCGCAGTGCCCCTTTCCACCTACCGATATGTGTATGATGAAGATGGACGATATGGTGGCTACGAATATGTCTCAATGCTCAAGCTAATCAATGTCGACGCAGAGAACCTAAGCCTCTCAGAGCACGGAGAAGTCGACCACTCACCATTCTACAACAACGAGGATGGAGATAGCAACTGGTGGTACTCCTACTCGACGAGCATTCGTCGCTCGATATTCATGGGTGACTATGTCTACGCATTCTCCGCTCTCGGGGTTACGATCCACAGCACCTCTGATTTGACCCCAATCGAAGAATTACAAATCCCAGGTCATCAGATGCCTTCGTGGTATTACGATGAGGATGCTGTCGAAGAAGAAGAGTCGGAAGATGACTCAGCAGATCCGGATACCAATTGAATCCAAATTAGCTAAACTTCAACACTCGCCCTGTGCTTCCTGGCTTAGCGACGACGATGCCTCGCAGAGAGCCACCAGCCTCACGCTTGTGGACCACATTCCCATCGACGATGGTGTACATTGGCCACCCTGTAAGTTCCATGCCCGCGTACGGAGTCCATCCTACTCTGGTCCAAGTATCTGCATCGGTAATGGTCCGGCGAATCTTCAAGTCGACGAGAGTCAAATCGCCGTCATATCCCTCAATTAGAGATCCCTTGTTTTGCATACCATAGACCTTAGCTGGTCCAGCACACATCCAATTTGCAACATCGGTGATTCTACATTTTCCATTCATCGCGTGGGTCAACATCAGTGGTAGTGAGGTTTCAACTCCCGGCATTCCTGCAGGTGCATTCGGATATCCTACCGACTTGGCTTCCAATGTGTGTGGTGCATGGTCGGTTACGACACAATCGATAGTGCCATCCTTGAGGCGTTTCCACAGTGTTTCCTTATCCTCAGTATAGCGAATCGGCGGATTCATCAAAACTCGCACTCCCAATTCTTCTACGTCATCTTGGTCATAAGTAAGGTGTTGAGTACAAACTTCAGTGGTAATCAGGTCTCCTTTGTTATTGTTCAACCAGTCCGCTTCCGTCGCGCTAGTCAGATGCACGATGTGGAGTCGGTGATTGTGGTCATTTGCAAGAGCAGCCGCTCTCTTTGTTGCTAGGAAGGCAGATTCTACATCTCTACATTCTGCATGGGAGGCGATGTCGGTGCGATGTCCAAACTCTGCTATGCGTTGCTGAAGTCGATCTTCATCCTCTGCATGGGTCGCGATTATGCCTCCCGTGTTGGCGAATATATCCTCTAGATGCTTTTGTTCATGGACGAGCAAATCTCCTGTACTGCTTCCCATGAAGATCTTGATTCCACAGACTCCATCCATACCTTCAACACTTTGCAGATCGCTGACGTTGTCTTTGGTTGCCCCGATGAAAAAACCATGATGAGACACCGCCTTTTTTCCGGCGAGGTCAATTTTTTCTTCCAGAGTTACTCTGTTAGTTGCGTTCGGTACATTGTTTGGCATATCGAGAAATGCAGTAACTCCGCCAGCAGCAGCTGCGCGACTGCCGCTCTCCAAATCCTCCTTCTCAGGATGTCCAGGTTCTCTGAAGTGGACATGTGGGTCGATAGCCCCAGGGAGTAGATGTAAGCCTGTTGCATCGATTAGTAGTTCGTTATTTTTCGACTCCAAACCCCCTCCTTGTGCTACGGTTTGGATTGAACCATTTGCAACCCGTAAGTCCCCCTCAACAACTCGATTAGCCAAAACTAGGGAGGCATTCTGAATCAACACATTGCCTTGCATGGTGGGTTCAGGTGCTGTCGGAATGCTGACATCTCAAGACTGTTCCCATCTCAGAATCGAGATTATATCTCCCCGCGCGCTTCAAATAACCTATGCTTTAGCGGGGAGGCAGCGAGTTGGAGTAGCCAGGTTATCTCGTCGGGCTCATAACCCGGAGACCGGTGGTTCAAATCCACCACTCGCTACCAATTTCTTAAATTCATTAGTGAAAGCTAAAAATAGAAACTAAATGAAAACTGAAAGTGAAAAAGAAGATTACTGAAAGGCTATTGTGGTATTAAATCACTTTCAATAATGCAAAGGGGGTCTTTCGGTTCTTCATATACCGTCTGAGTCTCAGGGTTAGTGAAGGATAGGTGAGAAAGATGACTGACAAGACAGCAAGTGAGAAATTAGACGAAGACGACGGTTCGATTGTGATAGACGTGGATGAAGAGCAGGCTACCATAGAAGATCTGCCAGGTGTAGGTCCTGCAACCGCGGAAAAACTACGTGAAGCAGGATTCGAAGAATTACTTGCCATTGCGGTAATGAGTCCCAATGAGCTAGCCGAGCAGGCAGAATTGGGTGAAGCGGTCTCGTCTAAGATTATTCAAGGCGCCAAGAAGATGGCGAACATTGGCGGATTCATATCTGGAAACAAACTCCTTGAACGTCGCCGTGAGGTTCAGAAATTAACCTCAGGATCGGCTGCGCTGGACGAATTGCTTGGTGGAGGATTCGAGACACAAGCAATCGTTGAGGTGTATGGTGAATTCGGAAGCGGGAAAACGCAAATCGGTCATCAATTAGCGGTCAACACGATTCTACCGGTTGAGAAAGGTGGATTCGATGGCGAGATTTTCTATATCGACACCGAGGACACTTTCCGCCCAGAAAGGATTGCGCAGATGGCCGAAGCCGTCGGCTTAGATCCAGAGGGGGTTCTCGACAGGATACACGTAGCACGTGCATACAATTCTGCTCATCAGATGTTACTAGTCGATGAGATAAAGAAACTCTCAAAGAATGTCGATGTTAAACTGATTATCGTAGATTCTCTTACCAGTCATTTCCGAGCCGAATATGTTGGACGAGGGATGCTAGCCCCAAGGCAACAAAAACTCAACAAACATATGAAGGAACTCAAACAATTGTCAGATGTTCACAATGCTCTGGTTTTGGTGACCAACCAAGTCATGTCTAGGCCAGATGCTCTTTGGGGAGACCCAACCAAGGCCATTGGAGGCCATATTGTTGGTCACGCCAGTACTTTCCGTCTCTACCTCAGGAAGTCGAAGGGTGGCCGAAGAATCGCTCGCCTGGTTGACAGCCCCAACCTACCTGAGGGAGAGGCTGTGTTCACCGTGACTGCCGAGGGTCTCAAGGATTGATTTCTGAGAGGTCCTCGGGGTCCGAATGGTTGCCAAACCACTGCATGAATAATACAGTGGAGATAGCGTAAGTCACGGCCATAATCACGAATGGTGTTCTGTAATCTCCGGATGCCATCAGGGTGGCTCCTAGGTATCCTGCGATCGCCATTAGGCCAGCGCTGAAGAATCGGGATATACCAACAAAGGTGGCGCGTTCGCTAACTTCTAATTCACTCATCGTAAAGGCCTCCATTACTGGATTTGACATATTGAACAGTGTGTTTCTGAGAACCCATGCCAGACCTGCAATCGATACCACCGTTGTCGGTGTAGCGAGTTCGGGTGCAAATCCAATCAATAGAATGAAGGGAATCGCTGCAAAACGTGTCCAGACGATAGTCGCTATCTGACCCAATCGATCGACGACGAATGGCACGAGGAAGGCACCGATAGCCAGTGCCAGCGAGGAGGCGGCATAGATCATCCCTATCTCGTGTTCGTGTGCCTGAATAGATCCATGCTCGTGGAAGAAGATATTTCCTAGGCGCACGACGAATCCAGCTCCCAATCCGATGAAAGCAGAAATAATCACGAATCTACGAATCGTGATAGGATTCTTAATTCCACTGAACAATCCACGACCACCTTCCTTCTCCTCAGGTGGGCTGTCGAGTTTTCTTAGAAGCACGGCTGGAATTAGCGAAAGGAACCACCAGCCGATGGCGAACTGAACCGCCAATCGGTAAGCCTCGATGACACCGATATCGTAGGTGTCACCCAAGTAGGCAGGTAGTAATCCAGCAACAATCGCACCTAGCATTGCAGCCAGAGTCCGGAATCCTGACCCAACCGCAAAGAGGTGAATTCTCTCACTTGGCTCGGAATTCTCAGCCATGAACGGAACCTCCGTCACATGGTGTAGTGAACCGAAGCATGCTGCAACTGCGGAGAAGCTAAGAATTACTGTTGGGTCTTCACTCGTAATCAGAATTAACGAACAAACAGCACCTCCACCATCACCAATAATGAACCCCCATTTTCTGTCTAAACTGTCAGCAAATTTTCCCGCAGGAATCGAGGATAGCGCTCCTGCGACCCCCATCACTGCAATGCGCAGTCCAACGAATGCAATTCCAAGATCGGGAAAAATTAGCAGAAGATAGAGATTGAACAGAACTTCCCATGCTCCGTGAATAACGTCCATTCCGAAAATGTGAAGTAAGTACATTCGGGCATTCCAGCTGAACAGCTTGATTCGTCCGAAGTAACTCAATTCATCATCCAATAGTTCACCTCACGCGGGGATCTCCGCGAGGGCGTCGTCTATCTCACCGATGAGGCTACCGACGTATGATTCGGAAAATGACAACTCTAAACCACTAGCCTCAAACAATTCGGTGAGTCCTCGAGTGTATCCTAGTGAGAGTCCTGCTTTGTATCGGGTGAGCGCATCTTCAGTATCTCGGCGATGGTACTTCCACATCTGCAAAGCACCCAGTTGTGCAATTCCGTATTCGACATAATAGAATGGGACACCGAATAGATGTCCTTGGCGCTGCCAAGAAACCTTGTGAATTTCCTCAAATCCACTCATGTCAACCTTGGGTCCGAAGCGTTCTGCAAGTTCTAGCCACCTCTCCGCCCTCTCTTCTCGAGAGTGGTTTGGATTAGCGTAAACCCAGTATTGGAAGGCGTCTATTGTAGCCATCCATGGCATGAAGGAAATGATGTCTTCTAGGTGTTTACGTCTTGCTCTATCTGCATTCTTTGCATCGTAGAACTCTTCCCAATGAGGATGGGTTAGAAGTTCCATAGACATACTGGCAACTTCAGCGAACTCAATGGGAGAATCTCTCTCATGAATAAGGTCTAGGTGGCCGGAATAGAATGAATGGAAGGCGTGACCGGCCTCGTGAATCATTGTCTCTACATTTCGCTGAGTTCCAGCTGCGTTCATGAAAATGAATGGCATTCTGCTCTTTTGCAAATAGTATTGGTATCCACCGGGCGCTTTGCCCTTTCTACTATCCAGATCTAAACAATCATTTGTGTCGAGTTGATCGAAGTAATTTCCGAGTTCTTCCGACATTGTGTGGAATATACGAGAGCAGCCATCAACCATCTCTTGGACTTCATTGAATGGCTGAAGTGGAGGCCGCCCTTTCACATCGACACCCATATCCCAAGGTCTAAGCGACCCTAGTCCCAACTCCTGCTCTCTTTCTTCGTCGGTTCTGAGACGTAAGGGCTGGCAAACCGATTCGATAGAGTCGTGGAATTCAAGACAATCTTCGATGGTGTAATCGTACCGATGCATCGAGGCGAACATATACTGTTGAAATCCCTCATATCCCGCATTTGTTGCAATCTGATGGCGAATCTGAATTAGTTCATCGTAAATCTCGGAGATTCTCTCATTATCTTCAAATCGTCTCTCAGAAACCGCTTTCCAAGCCGCCTCTCGAATCGACCGTTCCGTGTTTTCGAGATAAATCGCCATCTGAGCAAAGGTCTTCTGCTCATCATCAAATTCTACCATTTGGGCTCCACAAATCTCATTGTATTCTGTAACAAGTTTTGTTGCCTGTGTGTTTAGTGGTATGTTTTCTTCTCTAAAAATTTCGATGTCTGTCTTTAGTCCCTTGACCAATATATCGAATCTTTCAGGAAGCTCCTGTACGGCTTTATGTTCAATCAGACGACGGTTGAGTATGTCGCTATATTCCGATAGTTTTGGTTGTACATTTTCGACGAAGGCCATCCAAGCCTTCTGGATATCCTCATCATCAGTGTGACAGGTCATATCGATGTAGAGTCTGGCTCTCGCCTCTGAGATTACTTCTGAGAGATTAGACCTGTCAGCGATGAAAGTCTCAAGACAATTCGAGCAACTGAGAGTCCGATCCCGTAAGTCGTTCATATAGGGTTCAATTGACTCCCAAGATGCCCCATCTATATCATCGTGAATGAAATTCATTTGTCCCCCTCAATCCTTCTTTGTTGGGAGTGGTCCGACTGGCAATGGACCTTCTTCTCGACTGTACTTTTGCTGCTTCCACTTGGCTGCTGCCTCTCGATTTGCAACTCTGATTTCTTCGATATTCTCGTGCTTGGGGTTCTCCTTTTCGATCCAACAAGCAGTGCAGAACCGCTTACCTTTATGGTCAACAAAATTTCCTGGCGTGCAGCTTTCATCGCAGACGTTGCAGGTTCGGAATCCGTGGAATTTTGACATATTACCGAATAGACGCTAGAGGCACTCGTCTATCAGTTTGACCCCAGAGGGGTCAACTACTCATATCTGCCATCGCAGCGTGCAATAAGAATGCAGATTCAAGTTCCAAAGGCCCAGAATTATCCATATCTATTTCATGCCCCAATCTCTGCAATCCAGCAGATGTTGGTATGGGTCTTTGCGCCACTAGGTTCGCCTTGAGGTGAAGCATCAGCCTCTCAGCTTCTTGGGTTGAATCGTTGAATGATTCTCTGGGAATTTCCAAAGTGGTTTCCTCCTCGCTTATGAATGGGTTTTCTCCTCCGAATTCAGGCAGATATACTATCCAAGCAGTTTTGTCTCCCTTACTTAGTCCAGCACGCTCGAAAGCCGTGCGAATTTGGTGAGTGCCGGAAATCAACCGAAGGAACTCTGTATCAACACTGTTGCCAATCATCGAGTTACGTAATTCCCTCCTCCTAAGTGCGTGCCAAACCGTCCAAAGGTGTACCTCACTGGCCGCGGCCGAGAAGGAGATTAACAACCAACGTTCACTCGGCCTCCATTCATTGAATGTTGAAATTACAAATTGCGGATCATCCAATGTCTCAGGAAATCGTATTCCCCAAGCAGGGAACCAAGGCACTCGATGGTCCTCAGCCATGCTTTGCGATGAGGTCTGATTGATGAAATGTGCAGGTCAGCCTTGTCGTCTAACCGATCTGGCTGCAGCCTCAACCAAATTGTCTACCAAGCGAATGCTCCAACCTCTCAGACTTGCGAGATTTTCTCGATCCCTCTCAGTCATTGAGGCGACGTCTGAGGCGTTCTCAACCCCAAGTAAATCAGCCATTTCTCTGGCACGAATTCGACCAATCCCCCTAATTGTCACCAATCCAAGTAGTTCTGCTTTGCATCCGTTTCTGACCCTTCTGTGTAATTCATTAACAAATTCGACTAGCACTTTGTGTTGCGATGAGTCCAATTGTCTAAGTTCCTCGTCATCATTGAGAATTTCTCTCATTGCGTATAGCAACCATTCAGCCAAATCGACTCGACTCCGAACGTCGCCTGGTTGAACATTCCAATTCTTTTCGAGATTTTCGAAGCTCGCCTCATCGATCCAATCCTCAAGCACCAATACGCCTTTCATCCTCCTTTCAATATCAGAATCGACTGCCTCAGTGAGGAATTCACGCTGGTGAGAATGTATTGCAGAGTGTATTCTCTCAGCCTCCTCCTTTCTTGGCCAAAGGGCTAGGAAATCTGGTGTACAGGACACTAGATGCAGCAAACTCAGAGGAGATAATTGGTGAACATCGTCAGTTCCAATCATGATTCTCATGGCCCTTTGCAAACCATCGTGAATCATTCTACCAGAAATTGGATTTAGATACAATCTAGCGACCCGATGTCCAAGAGCAGTCGAAGAATAGGTCATCGAGGCTGGGTCGGGAAGGCTCGGCTCGCTAGTAATCCTTTGACTAGCCTTTGCAAAGCCGAAGATTGCAGGCCCTTTTCGCGGTGTTAGAGTGGTCGGTGAGGTAATTTCTGATTTTGAAATTTCTAAGCCAGGTACACTTTGACTCGTCTTTGCCCATTCGGGCATTTCATCTTGCCATTCCTCTGGTTCAGAAGGTGTTTGTTCTCTTTCCTTTATTCTCGATAGTACCTCATCCGATTCACCTTCACGAGTAATCATTCCATTTTCTGCCAACCATCCAATTACATCGTCAAGTCGGGCTTCCAGACTCTGTTCATCCATGTGAGTTGCTAGGAATGTCTGGCGAAAAAACCGTGAGACTGAGTCTCTATCACGTATCCCTCCGGTGGCCATAATTGAAAGAAGGTGTGTCAATAGTGCAGGGTCCTCTTCTGCTCTAATAGCTGAGGGATTTGCCAATTTCGAAGTGACCTCTTCGGGCTCACTTAGCATGTATAATTCAACGATATTCAATTCATCATCATCATCTTTAGCCAATATCCATGCGTCTCCAGAGTCGTCAAATTTAGGCCTACCTGCTCTTCCCAACATCTGTCGTATTTCCATCACAGGCAGCGGCATCGACCCACCTCCCACTGAACTCCATCTTCGGTGGTCTCGGATGATAACTCGTCTTGCGGGTAGGTTAACCCCTTGTGCGAGTGTTGGGGTTGCAACGATTGCAAGCAAACTCCCCTCTCTAAACGCCTCTTCTACGGTCTTGCGCTGGGTATGAGTTAGTCCAGCGTGATGGAATGCTACACCTCCTCGAATCGCCTGTGCAAGTGATCTTCCCATCACTGAAGTATCCTCGCGACGAGTCATACGTTCAGAGATGTCACCCCATTTTTCGACTAATTCAGCATCATATCTAATTGAATTGTCAGCGATTTTTTTTCTGATATGTTTGGACAATTCCCGCGCTTCCTTTTGGGCAGAAGCTCTAGAATTGACGAAGACCAGCATCTGCCCACCGGATGAAACCGAATCATCCAGAACGGCTTGTAGCCTCTTTGTGTTTCTTCCTTCAATAGTCCTAGGTTCTGGCCATTCCACATGGTCTGGACCATCGATGCGGTGAATCTTGACATTTAGTCCAGTCAAGGTTCCTGAGTGCAATTGAATGGGTCTCCAATTCGATTGGATTAACTTAGCATCTAACCAATCGGCCATCTCCTGAGAATTTCCTACTGTTGCCGATAGAGCAATTAGTTGTGCCTCAGGCTGAGAATGTCGAATTCTCGAAAGAAGAACTTCTAGAGTTGGCCCTCTTGAAATATCGTGAAGGAGATGGAACTCATCCGCAACAACTACACCAATTTTCCCCATTATTCCATCACGAGTTCGAAGCATAGAATCGAGTTTCTCACTCGTGCAAACAAGTATGTCTGAGTCATCAATACCGCTGGTCTCTCCACTTCTATCTCCAATTGCTATGCCGACGCTAAGTCCAACTAAACTAGCGAGCTCTCGTAATTCCTCGACTTTCTCAGAGGCGAGCGCTTTTAGGGGAACTATGTACAGACCTTTTGCCCCATTCAAGTCGGTGATGAGTCGTTGAATGATAGTCAAATGTGCGACCAATGATTTCCCGCTCGCAGTCGGTATTGTCAACATCACATTGCGGCCGGCAAGTGCATACGGTAGAGCCTCGCGTTGAGGTAGAAATAGTTCCTCAATCCCCCATTCTGAACGAAGGTGGTCAATAATCCTCTGATCGACTTCTAAGTCTGCGAGACTTACCTCAGGGAGGTCTTCGCCCACCGCCACGTTTAGACATAGAATCCGCCGTTCTAAAGGATACCGAACCCATCTTGTAGATTCAATGGTTTAGGGATTGAAGAGTGGAGAAATTCATCAATTCCATCGATGGTGTGCAGGATGGCCTTCTTTAACAGCAACAAACAGTCCTTCTCCAACAGCACAGAGGTTTCCATCTGCGCTCAATTTCATCTTGACTTTAGCTCGATCATCTGCTAATTCGATGACTTCACCGGTTACATGCAATTCATCGCCGAAAGGGGTGGGTCTTCGAAGTTTGATGCTATAATTCGCTGTAACGGTGCAGGGTGGCTCGGAATCTCCTGATTTATCCATTAGTGCGATCGCTGCAGTCCAATTTCCATGACAGTCCATTAGTGCCCCAATTATTCCGCCGTTAATCATACCCGGAAATGCTTGGTGCGCTGATGAGGGATTAAACCTCATTTCTAGGCCCTTATCGCTGCGAAAAGAGCGAATTTGCAAACCTTCTTGGTTTGCCGGACCGCAACCAAAACAGATGCTATTTGGAGCATGTAATTCCTGCACTGAGGTCTCCTGTGCCCCGCTCATTGTCTTCTCGACAGAAGAAGCAGAATACAACGATTGCCCATGAGAAAAGTGAGATGATTACTCAATCCTTCTATGCTAATCCTCTTATTTGGTTGACTCCACAGCGTGGCATTGGTGGATTCCGAAGAGACTTCTAAGCCATCCAAAAAGGATGACGGGAACGTTCGAGTTCCAAGGGCAAAGAGGCGTCGCCATCAGCCACTCAAAGTATCCAATCAGATACCAACAAGACGCCGAAAACAGATTAAGAAAGCCTTGGAAGAGCCGAGCAGCACTCCGAAATCATGGTCTCGCTCGAGCGGCTGGAAATCGCATCGAATTGGCCGCAAACTTGTGAAACCAGGGACAATTAGACAAATCGAATACGACCTAATGGACGTTGAAATTGGAGAATCTTGGCCAATCCCGATTACTGTAATTCATGGTTCAAGACCAGGCCCAGTTGTTACCCTAATCGGTGCATTACACGGGAACGAATTAGTCGGCCCATTGGCTCTTACCTACCTACAATCGCATAGCATACTTGGAGAGGACAAACCGATTGATCCAGCCAGTCTTGCAGGAACAATTCGAATTATTCCAATTGTGAATATGCCCGGATACCGTCGTAGAAGTAGATACATGACTGATGGTAGAGACCTGAATCGATTCTTCCCTGGAAAAGAGGATTCAAACACTACTTCTAGGGTTGCGAATAGATTGTGGAATGAGATTTTTTCCAATTCCAACCATATCGTCGACCTGCACACCGCTGCATTGGGTCGTACAAATATGCCTCAGATACGTGCTAATTTGGCAAATCCAGCTAGCAATCGAGCCGCCCGTTCCTTCGGAATCGAAGTCATTCTAGACAGTCAAGGGCCTAAGGGCTCTTTGAGGAGAACTGCCGATGAGGCAGGAATCAGTTGCATTACCTACGAAGGTGGTGGAGCCGACGAGGCGGACCCCGAATCTATCCAGATTGCTATGTACGGTATTCTCAACGTTTTGAGAAGTCTCAAAGTGATTCCCGGATACTCTAGTAGACCCCGATTTAGGCTACTCGCTTCGGGTTCAGTTTGGATTCGTTCCGATCACGGTGGCCTAATCGATGTTCTGACTCCGGCCGGTTCTTGGGTCGAAGAGAATGAATTGGTAGCAACGGTATCTGATCCAGAACACCCAGGTGTGTCGATGGAAATTCGTTCACCCACAGAAGGACTGCTAATTTGCATTGCAACCCATCCATTCGTAACTACGGGTACTCCCATAGGTCATCTGCTTCCAATCGTCAAGGGGATCAAGACGGTAAAACGCCGTCTTGATGACGAAGGTGTCTTGGTATTGAGCGGCGCCGATGGTGAGCCTCCATGGCGTGAGGATGACGAAATCGAGGATATCTCCGTTGAAGGAGAGTGGGAAGGTGGCTCGCCGGACGCAGAGTGGGGGGAAAATCTCCCAACCGCGGCAGAAGAGGAAGCAGACGAAGCCTGAATCTCATTCTTCCTCGTTTGAATCTTCACTCTCAACTGCATTTGCTTCAATAGTGACCACTGTGGATTCAACCACTGTAGACTCTAACATAGGTATAGAATCAACGCGAGGAGGATTATTGTCACTATGCTGACTTAGCAGCGCACTAATATCAGGAGCAGCAGGAAGTTCAGTTTCTCGATGCTCTGGAGCAACGCCAGGAGGACGCTGGTCCACCCTGAATTCAGCATAAGCCTCAGCGATCATTCTGTTTTCTCTAATTTTTATTCCAGCGAATGCTACCCCACCAACAATCGCTAGTAATAATACCAAAATTACAACGATTCCAATGGTGGATCCAAGGAATGAGAATAAAGATTCAATCAATGTCGGAGGTGGGACGTATACCTTTACATCTACCATCCATTGCAGTTTGGTTTCAAATCCAGAATCTGTTATCGTGAAATTTAGTTCACGCATTCCATTGCGCTCTGAACATAGAATTTCTGCCAGTTGCCAATCTTTGGATTTGCAATCGATTTCTTCTATAATCAAGGATTGACCGTCTTCGCTCACATTTCCAGATAGAATAACTCCTTCCATTTCCCAGATAACGGTCTTACTGACAGTTGTTGGAATCCCATGGATCTCAATACGCAGAGTCTCATTGACCGAATCCCAATCGAGACTGCTTGTTTTGCTAGGAGTCGATAGAATCAGTTCAGTTCGAACTAAGGAATCATCGACAACGTCGTTGCAGTCGTCATCCCAGCTATTCCAAGTTTCACTTGCATCTGGGTTAATGCTGTCAATCAAATCCTCACAATCTTCGAAGGCATAGAATCCATCTTCGTCACGGTCATGATCGAATACCAATGGATTTGAGTCGGTTTCTTTGACCTCTTTTCCATCACTCATTCCATCGTCATCAGAGTCAGAGTCATTTGGATCGGTTGAAAGGTTGTGATACTCATCGTAATCCTTCAAGCCATCTTGGTCTGAATCAAGGGCATGGAAGTCCTCGTCTACTTCATCGTCGCAATCATTGTCTTTTGCGTCTAACGATTCCGGTAGCAGTGGAGCTCTCTCCGAGTCATCATCTTGGCAATCTTGGAACCAGTACCAACCATCGCCATCATCGTCTGGGTCGGCCCAAAGTGGATTAGATTCGTAGATGTTCACTTCTAGACCATCTGGTAAACCGTCATCGTCGGTATCTCCGTCATACGGGTTAGTCGTAAAATTGTGGTATTCGGCGTAATCATCCAATCCATCTGAATCGGAATCTAACTCCCAGAATCCGTCATCGATTACTAAATCACAATCGTTATCCTTGTTATCGAGCAATTCGGGTAGGGCTGGATTCCGGTACTCGTCCTCATCGTCACAATCGAGGAACCAATGGAATCCGTCCTCATCGGCATCTGGATCGTAAGTCAATGGATCAGAGCCATGCGTTTCAACCTCGACACCATCATCTAATCCGTCATCATCGGTGTCGGCATCCTCGTAATCTGTACCGTGAATATGGTATTCTGGCCAATCCAAAAGCCCGTCTGAGTCCCTATCGGTAAAGTTGAATCCTTCATCAGTAAAGTCGTCACAATCATCGTCAATTCCATTCAATCTCTCGTACGTACCTGGATTGACGTCAGGATTGTTATCGTTACAATCTTGGAAATGATAGAACAAATCATTGTCCGCATCGGGGTCGTAATCCAAAGGATCAGTTCCCCAGTAGTTGACTTCTAATCCATCGGATAGCCCATCGTTGTCGCTATCGGAGTTCATTGGATTTGTTCCGTGAGTGAAGATTTCCTGCTCATCGGTTAATCCGTCTGTGTCGGAATCACTAGCCAGAGGGTTGGTTCCGTGAATCATTACTTCGTCATAATCCGACAATCCATCATCATCGGAATCGGAATCATAGGGATCGGTTCCCCAAACCGAAGTTTCATTTTCATCAGAAAGACCATCGTCGTCATGGTCCAAGTCGTTATCTACTCCATGGAAAATCACCTCCCATGAATTCAGGGTTCCACTTCCCCCGGCGCCGGCCCTCGGAGCATCTCGAACCTTTAGAGTCCAAACTCCAACACTTGATTCTCCCCAATGATGGACGGTATTGAATAGCCAATTGGAATAATCGTCATTCCCATCACCATTGCTCACGGCTAACCAAGATTCGGTTCCATCAGGTGATTGCAAAATAATGTCTAGGTCGCCGCGGTAAGTGTGGTTGATGTCTACAATAACGTCTACGCTTTCTATCGATAGTTCGGTTGTAACGGTAAACGGAAATTCACTCCAAGAAACATTTCCATCTGGGATATCGAAGTTTTGCAAATAAGGCCCATAGGTTGAGTTAATTTCCTGATCTAGGTACGTCCAATTGAGAGCCATAGAAACGGCCGCTCCGGCATCTACTGCACCATATCCGTACTTGTGAGAGACATCATGTCCAGCTCCATTTGTATTCCAAGAAGAATCGGTGGGGTCATTCATACGTGATGTGTGAACTAGAATTTCCTGAACATCGCGCCATGACAAAAATGGATTCGCGTCGTACATTAGTGCGATTACTCCAGCGGCTAGTGGTGTTGCGCTAGAAGTTCCCCCGAATGTATGTGTAACGTTTCCACTACCGTTGTACCCCCCACTTCCTGTGATGTCGGTAGTGGTTATTCCCTCGCCGTCACCATTCGAGTGTGCTGCAACGAGGATATTTGATCCTGGTTCAGCATAGTATGATTGTTCTCCTTCATGCGAAATTGCCGTCACTGCAATAGTGAAGCGACTGTTTGCGTATCCATCCTTATTTGCATCATCATCGCTACCCAAACCATTCCCAGCAGCCCATGTAATCGAATTGCCCAATCCTTTCCTCCCATGGTAGGCATCTTCCTCAAAGGCCGCTAGAGTAAGAGGTCCTGGGCCTGATAGTGTAGAGCCATCATCTGCTGGACCCCATGAATTCGAGTAGATATCGATATCATCATTCTCGAAGGAGAGTGCATCAGCTTCGGTGCTATCTCCTGCCCAACATGCAATCAAAGTAGAGCCGCCGAGAGTGGCTTCCCAAGCGGCTCCAGAAACGTATAGCGAATTGTTTCCTACCGCGGCCGCAACTCCTGCTGCAGCGGTACCGTGTCCATCCCAAGCGCTCGGTGCGGGGTCACTATCGTCATTGCACCAATCGTAAGAGTAGTTTGAATCGTAATTATCCAGAATATCTGGATGTTGGTGATCTAATCCATCGTCGACTATGCTGATTATCACCCCTTCCCCACGGTAGTTGTCCCAAACATCTGTAGCATTGATATCCTCTCCACTAAGTCCACTTGTTTGACCTGTATTTTCAAGATGCCATTGTGCGGTAAATTCCGGATCATTGGGATTGTTTCTGGGGAATTGTTGGCGCTCGACTAGGGGTGAATAGGACTCGATATGGCCAATTTCGACAGACATTTCTAGATCGTCGATAACATCCAATGGATTGTCAAAATACCAGATAAATGCGCCACGAAGAATAGATGTCGGCTCGACAGATTGTGGCTTTGCCAGCGTGAAAGTTTGTTTCTCGATTGGAATTTGTGTGACAACCAACCATTCGTTTGTTTGAGACAACTCGTCTTGAGTATACTGATCTAGATTTTCCACTCTGTCGAAGGCTAATTGCACAGCCCTAGAATAAGTGGGCAATATTGGCTCTCCGTTTATTTCAAAGTTAATCTGTGAATTTTGTTCCTCGCTTATAGTTGCGGCGACAGGACTTACGAGCATCAGAACTAGCAGCATCGCTGTCGTACGCATAAGGCAACTTCGACAATGTGGGGGTTTTAGCCGTTGCCGGTGCATGAGTTAGTTTCGCTTCGGCTTGGATTACTATGTAATCAGTTGTTTTTCTTGTATTCTGATATGGCTTGATGGACTTCTTCATCGCTCATCAAACGACGTTGGTTTTTGGCAATTTCAAACATATGGCCAACCAGTCCATCATCGGCCTCGTAGCCATTTTGTTCTAGCCACCAGATGATGTTTGAGCGTCCACTCATGTGTCCAATTCGGATGACTTGTTGAAGGCCGTAATCCTGAGCGGGGACTCCTGAATATACACGGTCTGCAAGCCAATGGTCGCCCTTCTTCATGGCCTTGATTACGGCGCTTGCATGCACTCCAGTTCCAGTTTCAAAGGCATCCTCTCCAAAGACGGGATAGTTCCTAGGAAGAGCCACTTCGACATACTCGTGTGCCTTTCTCATGTACTCATTCAAGGCGGTTAGGTCATTTTCGATAACTCCCATCAATGAGAGATTAACTAGAGTTTGATCCAACGGAGCATTTCCGGCTCTTTCACCTACACCTAGTGCGGTTCCGTGAATGACATCGGCGCCGACCTCAACAGCCGCAAGGTTGTTTGCAACACCCAAACCCCTGTCTTGATGACCGTGCCAATTTACTTCGATGTCTCGACGCTTTACACCAGCGTCTGGAATCACTTCGTCCTGAATGAAAGTCAGTAATTTACGCACTCCATTTGGAGTCACGTGACCACAGGTATCGCAGACACAAATCCGGTCTGCCCCTAATTCGATTGCCCTCGTATACACCGCCTTGATTTCTTCGGGTTTCGAGCGAGTAGTGTCTTCGGTGACAAACATTACGGGAATGTCGTTGTCTACCGCGAATGTCACCGCTTTCTCGGCGGTGCTGAGAATGCGCTTCATCGTCCATCCCTCTGCAAATTGTCTAATAGGGCTGGTTCCGAGGAAAGCACTGGCCTGAATTTCCCTCTCGTGCTTAGCCTGCAAATCCACTAGCGGTTCAATATCTCCAACGACTGTGCGAACCGCACATCCAGGTCTCAATTCGTAGTCATTCTCACCCATATGAGAAAGCATTGCATCGATGTGGCTGACATGAAATGGGCCTGCTCCTGGAAGACCAAGGTCCACTTTCTGAATTCCAAGGCGTTCCATGTAATCGATTAGTTCGATCTTTTGCTCAATTGTTGGATTGCGAGCGCTTGGGCTTTGTAGTCCGTCACGAAGAGTCTCATCATCGAACCAAACATCATGAGGATGGTTAGCCGGATTACGCTCGATTTCGTAATCTATGACATTCCAATCGTAGATGAGTTCCCGCTCATTCATCCTTGCCCCTCCTGCCGCTAAACGCGCGCTACGCCCGTCGAACATACAGGCAGGCGTTTGAGGATTTCCTGAAATCAGGCTGAAACATCATCCGAAGGCTTTCTTGCGTTCCATTCATCTCGAAGTATCATGGTAGCGGCCAGAACCGCTCCAAGAATAGCTCCCTGCAAGCCAGCGCTGGCAGTCACGACAATTACGAACATTAGGGCTAGATACACCATCGAGACAAAGAAAGAGCGAGCCGCAGTGGGGATTCGGCCAGATTCAGTACGCGACTCATCTGGGTCGATGATGAATACAGTTCTAGCATACCAGATATTGACGATTACAGCAGTCCAGCCGAAGACATGGTAGATTGTATCGTGTCTATCCATATCACCCATTGCAGCCGGCGCAAGTAGGGCTAGAATTACCAGTAGCACAGCATAAATCTTCATCTCTAGCAGCGTGCGGCTATGGCCTTTAACTCCCGGCATCATCGGAATTCCAACCGCGTCATATTCCTTTGAGCGGTATAGAGCGAGAGCCCAGAAGTGAGGTGGAGTCCAGAGGAAGATCAGCAGCAGTAGATACCATGGCATCCAACTACCAAGGTCAAAGATTGAGTTTGCAAAATCCTTCAAGGAATCTGTATTGATGCTTAGATCGCCAGCCGCAGTAGCCCATCCGATTACTGGCGGAGTGGCTCCTGCCAAACCTCCGATGACTATGTTTTGAACCGAAGTGCGCTTCAACCATATGGTGTAAATCAAGACGTAGAATAAGATGCTGAATGTCGCCCAAAACGCAGCTACTTGATTTGCGCATTCAAGAAACCAAACAACTCCTAGCAGAGAGATAACGATGCCAAATGCAAGAGCTGCATTCGCACTCACACGACCTGAAGGAATCGCCCTTCGCGAGGTTCTTTCCATGATGGGGTCAATATCGCGATCATACCACATGTTGATTGCATTCGCTCCACCTGCGGTCAGATAACCTCCAACGAATACGATGGCCATGGTCCTGAGGGACTCGTTCCAATCCATGTCTCCGAATCCATTTGCTTCTAGCAAATCATGAGATAACACCGCACAGAGCGCAGTAATTTGCAGTAGCACCACGACTCCAGGTTTAGTGAGGGAAAGCCAGGCTCGGAGGCCACTCAGACTCTCTGCCATAGCACGCCCTTCGGGCGTGAGTCCTTCAATTCGACTCATCAGAGGGCCTCTGGTGTAGGCTCATGTAAAGCGAAGGTAGAGATTGCCAACCAAGCGGTTGCCAGAGTCAGGAAAGATGTAGAACCTACAAGCAGGTGAATCAGAGATGTCATTTCACGGAAAGTTTCGCTGTCCGGCGACCAAGAAAGGATGTATAGAGCGCCGATTAACATATTCAAAATAAAGAATCCCGTGGCCGCCCAAATCCAATTTCTCAGGACGATTCCATGTTGGTGTTGAGTTTGTTCTTTCCAAACGAACCAAGCCGCAACTAGTAGACCAATTTCGACAATTGCAACCACCCAACGATGGATTATTTGTGATTGATTTTCTAAATCGACAATCTCTGGGAAAAATTGCCCATTACAAAGCGGCCAAGAATCAACATCTCCAACCCCACAGGCATTGTCTGCTCCTGGGGTTGTAGCGACGAATACTCCGATAAATACCGAGCTGAATGTGCCAAGTCCTAACCAAGCGATACGATTCCTCCATTGAGAAGCAAGAATCGGGTCGAAATCAAACCAAGATGGTTTAACCCCTTCATCACGATTCAAACAAAGCCACAACCAAATTAGTGACAAAATGAATGCTAGAGCACTGGATAGATGTAGAGCCACACTCCATTGCTCATTGTCAATCTTTACGGTAAGCCAACCAAGTGCTCCTTGCCAAATAATCAGAACCAAGGCCAAACTAGAACCAAACTTGGTTGTAGAGGAGGCCTCTTCTTTTCGGCGAATAGCTAGCCAGTTTAGAATAACTAGTGGGCCAAGAATTACTCCAGCCAATAGCCTGTGAAACCATTCAGTAAATATCTCAAATGTGGTGTATCGGTGATGTTCTCCTCGCGAATCTATCTCATCTGGATTTACGTTCCACCATGCCTCTTGTTCCTCGGGGTTGACATCGAATCCCCATGTGCCAAAACAGGTGGGCCAATCCGGACAGGATTCCCCAGCATCTGAAACTCTAACCAATCCGCCAACAGCGATTACCAGAAAGGTGAGAACGATTAGACCAGCGGTTAGTCGCTTAGTATCGATTTTCTCAAGCATCGCTTACCCCCCCCGCAATGGACGATAAGCTGGAGTGTCCTCACACCTCCTCAGTGTGAGGATCTACGTCGATTGGAATGCGGTGAGAATCATACTCTAGCATTGCAATCTTGAGAGGGTCGAGTACGAATCTTGCCTTCGCATCCTCGATCCCATAAAGTTGGATTAGTTCTTCCATGAAATTCTCACGGAGTTCCTCTTCGGATACATATAGCGGTGCGCCCATGCTGATTTGCAATGCTCGCGCACCGATGATTCGCGCCTTCTCAAAGCGAGTGTGCTGCCGTAATGGAGTGACCATCGAGGGCGGCGACCCAAGACCTCCCTATTAGCCCACCGGCGGTCCTTCGCCCCCTTTGGGGGCGTATTTCCGGCCTCAATCAAGCCTCAATCAGCATCCCAACAGCGTTACCGCCGCCAAGGCATATTGTCACAATTCCTCGCTTACCACCAGTGCGATTGAGAGCATTGGTGAGAGTCATTAGACAACGTGTTCCAGTCGCTCCGAGTGGATGCCCAAGGGAGACTGCTCCACCATGAGGATTGAATCCTACATCTGGGAAATCAAATGCTTGCTGAATGGCGCACGAGGCGGCTGCAAACGCCTCGTTATGCTCTAGAATTTCGATATCCGTAATTTCCAATTGGTTTCTATCGAGTAGCATTTGCACCGCAGGAATTGGAGCAGACATGACTCTATATGGTTCAACGCCAGATGTTACGAAATCGACAATACGGGCTAGTATTGGCCAGCCATTCGATTCAGCCGCATCCTCAGATGCAAGTAGGACGGCTGAGCCACCATCTGATATCTGACTCGCGTTTCCTGCGGTCACTTGCCCATCATCCTTGAACACGGTCCGAAGTTCAGCAAGGCCTTCCCTTGTAGTATCTGAGCGGATTCCCTCGTCTCGATTAAGCTCCTCCATAACTATACACTCTTCTGCTAGCCAGCCTTGCTCCCAAGCCATGGTTGAACAGCTGTGTGATCTTACGGCATAAGTGTCTGATTGCGTTCGTGAAATTTTCGCTTCTTCGGCTATGGTCTCGCCGGTTATTCCCATCATTGAACCATCATATGCATCCTTCAGACCATCGTGACTCAGTATTCCGGTTAAGTCTGCAAATGAGATTTTGTCACTAGACCTTGCTCCTCGGATGAAATGAGGCGCTTGACTCATCGATTCCATTCCACCGGCGATGACAACATCTGCACGCCCAGCCATTATTTCGGTTGCAGCGATCATCGCCGCCTTGAGACTAGAACCACACACCTTGTTGACGGTGGTACATGGGGTTGAGTATGGTAGTCCAGCATCAATAGCTACTTGTCTTGCAGGTGCTTGCCCTGATCCTGCCTGAAGCACCTGACCCATGTAGACTTGATTCACGATGCCGCTGCTGGGGTCGATTCCAGCCCTAGCCAATACCCCCTCTACGGCCAATGTGCCCAATTCGATTGCAGTGTAATTTGCTAGTGCTCCGCGAAAGCGGCCAAAGGGAGTTCTAGCGTATGCGCAGATGACCGGCGTCGACACAGGCGAAGCGAGCGAGTTACTCCCCTTGAAAGGTGCGATGGTCGCACCGCCGCTATCCCTCAGTTTTCAGACGAATAACCGTAAAATTCTGCATTCTCTAATTCGGGTCTTGAATCTGGCCTCACCAATATTGTTCGAACCGCCCAGAGATCCTTGAAGATGCGATACTGGGAGGTGGCATCGAGATAATCGACACCACTTGTTCCTCCTGTACCGATTCTCCTCCCCATGATTCTCTCTACCATTCGGGCATGGGCGTGTCGCCACTTGACCATCGCCTCTTCTAGTTCGACAATGGCATCGATTAGAGTTCTAGGCCATGTCAATAATGGTAATTCTCTGTAAGATTCGATGAATAGCAGTCCAGCCCGAGCTCGGCTGACTTCCCCATCGGGTTTGAGGTAATCAATCGCAGCTTGGTGCGATGAAGCAAATCTATCTGCAGCCTTCTCCGGCGAAGAAGCACCGTAGCCCGACATCCTTGCAGCGGCCTGCTTTCCGAGTTTATTATGAGAATTTAGGTGAGCATCAACATAGGCTTCCACCACTGAATCGTCACCGTCGCTACCTGCGGTCGAACCCATAATCGGAGTTCTAGACACCCAGCGTAGTATCGAATCGAATAGTGATGGTTTGGAAGCTACATCCTCCAGTCGAGCGAGAATCACAGCATCTCTCTCGGAATTTTCTGCTAACTTTCGGAAGGTGCTAATTGGGTCCATTCCGTAGAGGCGGTCCTCATTGGCTAATCCCAGCAGCATCTCAAATTCCCTCATCTGGTAAGATTCGAATCCAGATGCTGTCCCGAGTCCATCTCGGAATGCTAGGAATCCCTGTGGGGTCAGTGTCTCCAAAACGGTCCATTGATTGGCCATTAATCGAAAAATCTCGGTTGTTCTACAGAGATGGTCCACTGCCCTTGGTATGTGTTCCTCTGGAACGTGGTCTTGGGCTAGTATGTCCCGAACCTCAGTCAGTTCACGAATTATCTGCTTGAACCAAAGTTCGAAGGTCTGATGAACGATGATGAAATGCATTTCATCAGGGCTGACACCTCTATCTTCACCTTGAAGTTCTAACAAAGCGGGTAATTGTAGATAGTCCCCGTATGTCCAATTGCCCTCGCTGCCTGAGCCGCTCATGCTGTGCGGATGACGCTTTACGCTTGAATCGTTACCCAAGCCACAGTTCCGAATCCGAACCCTCTAAACCACTGAATTTAGCCGCCATTTCATGGCTGGTAGATGCGGAGGGCCGCAGCAAGATGGCGGCGACCTACGACCGGCAACGCGTATAGATGTAGAAGAGGGGCTAGAACTTTCTTTGATTGGAATGGATGATGCATCTGAGTTATTTTCAGTAGTTGATTCCAACAGAATGCACCTTAGGGAATGGCTTCCATGGTTAGATGGAACAAAAAGTATCGAGGACGAAAATTCGTTCATCTCTATGAGTCTAGAAGAGTATGAGAAGCGAGAGGGAATAATCTACGCTATTCGTTTAGATGGCAATATAATCGGAACGATTAGTTTGAATTGGATTGATTGGGTAAACAAGGGATGTGGAGTTGGCTATTGGTTGGTCGAAAATCTAACCGGAAATGGTTATGTGTCGAAATCTTGTATTCGATTGATGGAACATTGCTTCGACGACCTAAACCTACACAGATTCGTCCTCGAGGCTGCTGTCGACAATGTAGCAAGTTGCGAGGTAGCAGAAAGAATCGGAATGAGATTAGAGGGCATAACCAAGGATAGGGAATGGCTCTACGACCACTATGTTGACGCCAAATTATACGCTATCACAAAACCTGAGTGGGATGAAAGGCAGTCTAAGTGACTTCAACCCAAGAGTCCGTGATCTACGATTTCACAGATTCCTGATGGTAGGGTTGCAAGAACATCATCTTGCGCTAGACCGGTTGCCTTGGCGATTCGATTAGCAATAGTTTCCTTCTTCTCACGCCCCGGTCGGATAATCGCCCACCTTTGGCAGAGATTGGATACTCCGGCCGCTGTTCCTGAAATTGGAATTGGAATATTGTTGATTATGGCGAATCCGATGGCTATCTCCATCTCGACATCACGATACCAAGTTCGCTTTCCCCTTACGACAAATGCTCCACGACCTAACGACTCGCCGCTCTCGGTTTGCTTGGATACCTGCGTCGGTCGAGCATGGAATGCAGTTGCAGTCGCACTACCACTCCCCCAAGCCCGAGACCAGCAAATTGCCAATTGTGCGGCTTCTTGGATTATATCGCTGGGTAGATTCTGTGCATCTTCTAGTGAGCCAGCAAAGTCTTGCGAGATTCGTAAAGATGCGACTCCTTCTGGCCTGAATCCAATTGGATGAGGATCGACCTCTAGTCCATCGTGTAATCTCAAAGAGCACGATGGAGCTCCGTGTAGGTCAGCATGAACGTAGAGGTCGGTAGAACGCAGATATTTCCTAACAACTGTGTCATTGCCCTTGGCATCGCGTCCTCCAACGACCATTCTACCATCGGACAAAACTCCCCATCGATGTTTCTCGAACCAGAACCTCTTGCTTCGCTTTCCGATTCTAACTCGTCCAGAGGCTGCTTCTTTCTCCCGCTTAGCGGCGTCTTTGGCGGCTTGAGCCTCAGTTCTTTCCAAAGCCGCCTTGGCCCCCTTGGCCTTTTCTTTGAGTGTTCGAGCCTGTTTGAAATAGGTTTGAGCATTCTGGTGAACTGTATTTTCTACAGAAAGAGTTACGCTAGAGCCAGGCTCGCTCTCTTCGTCTGGTAAACGCGCAAGAATCGTGCGTTTTGCAGCGTCGACTCTGTCGATCCACACAACATCTGGAATCTTGGAGTCTAGGCTTTGCCAGCCTTCGCTTGAAATTATTGAGTTGACTTGTCCTAACAGGTCATCGATGTGCGTCCAATTATCTTGTATCGACTTGGCTAATTCCTGAGCTAATGCTGCTTCTGACTCAAAGCGTTCGATGGACGAACGTTGCTGAGCAGCTCTTCTGTCGAGTTTTGCTTTCTGCTCTTCATCATCTTCTCCCACCGCGACGAGTTTTTCTTCCTCGCGGCGGATATATGCGATTGCATCATGAGCACCGAATATCGCGTCGTAGGCCCCGGATAAGTTAGAGATATCCGCCCTGAGACTGGAATCCATGAAAGGCAGGTCAATTGGTGAAAATTCGCTGATCATTCCACTCGCTGAGTCCCTACCTTGAGGGTCATCTGTAGATGAATCCCAAGAATCCAGTCCATCTTTTTCTTCTAACCAAATATATGCTCCTTGACCATCTGCTAATTCATTCAATAACTCATTCATCGATTCACTGAGAGCCTGTCTCTGATCTTCATCAAGAGAATCGGCAGGGTCATCTAAATCGATTCCAGCGGCGCTACAAACCGCATTTCCATAGATTCGTCCAAGGTTTGCGCGCGCCGCTAAGGTTCGAATCAGAGAATGATCGGAATTATCCAATAAATTGTCTAGACCATTTTTGTCGAGTTCACGAGGGTCTAGGGTTTCCGGAGGTGGTGCGTAGGGTTCGCCTCTCTTCAATGCTCGACTTGCGTACTTGGCGTGGGTAAGTGGCTGAATGATGACATCTTCATCATCTAGAAGCAATACATTCCCATCTCTGAACAATTCGATGACTAGTTTGTATTGACCGCCTCCATGTTCGAAGGTCAAAATGACCACCCTGTCGAAGCCGATTTGGTCCACCGCGACCAAGCGTGAATTTGCTAGATGCTTTCGCAAAACCATAGCGAAAGGTGACGGATTATTCGGCATTGGTCTATCACGTCTCGACATATACAGTCTCTTTCCGCGTACAATCACCAAATCCACCGAGGGTTCACCTTTCGGATTGAGTCTCAAAACAACTTGCTCGTGATGCGGCTGGTAGGCTTTACGTGCACGGGTTCCAATTATTCCACGCAACTCTCTGACCATGCGGGCGACATCGAATGAGGAAGACTGCGCGCGCATGGCTCTCATTACGAGGGCAAGCACGCCCTTCATCAGACAATCGCTTGATATCTGACGGCTCGGGCTCGATGACAATGACTGGCATGGGAGGGCTGCGCATGGACGATGGTGTGCCCTTCGTGCATGGTCCGGAAACGATGGGAGAGGCCGATGTTGGTCTCAGAGCATTTTGGTATCGGCCAATGCTTCTTCGCAATTCGATTGAAGTGGATGTAGACCTCGATTGGGGAATTCACTGCAATGCAGATGCATTGGCCGAGCAAGCAGCTGTAATTGCAAATCGAATGAATGCTGATGGGATTGAGGATGCAGAGGTGTTGGCGTTAGATTTGGCTTTCATTTTCGGATTTGACCACGAGTATTTCCATCACCGGTTTGATTCAGGAATTACCTCTCATGTTATGCGAACCCACGCTCAAACCGGTGCTTTACCAGCAAATTTTGGTGATTACGAAGAATTACATGACTCCATTTCCACCCGGCGTGAAGGACCAGAATGGTGGTTGTTGACTGAGGAAACCTTAGCCAATGCTCACATCGTAATGGATCAGACTAGACTTGGTGGGCTGAAGGACGCATTCATCGAGCATGGCTTACTTCCTGAACCAGGGGATCGCACACGCGGACCATACGCAGGATGGCGATACGTTGCTGCTGACCCTTGGAAATTCAATTGTTTGTCACACCACACATGGTTGCAAATTTTGACTGGAGAACTAGATCCTCTTGGAATCATACCGGCAATCGAGGCAATAACCCACGAAGGTGGACTAGATGCGGCATATGACGCACTAATCGACTCGATTGTCGATGCCTGTGGTTTACCTGAAGATGAGGACTCAATCCCCGACAGAGTGCTTGGTCGAAGTGGTTCCGAGCATCTCTTTGCTATGGGAGGTGTTCCAGATGGAATGCTACGCCGCCTTGAGGTTCCGATGCACTTCCACGGCGGCGAGGCCAATAGGATGGCTGAAAGATATGGCCCAACAAATCCAGATTGGCCCTATGCCATCATTGAGAATCTCTACGACTGCCTAGGGCGTTACGACGACGGGACGATTGACCCATGGGGCGGTGACGACCCATTCACCTCATTGGCTTGAGATTCAACCAAAACTTTCCATGAATTGCTCGATTACCGGTATTGCAGCAGCCTCATGAGCAAATTGATTGCTCTCGATATCAATTAGTGTACAGTTTGGAATCTGTTTGCTGAGAATCCCGGCATCAGAATGATCGTGAAGCGTGTCAGAAGAAGCCCGGAGGACTCCCACTGGGGCACTGCTACCCGTGAAATATAAGTCCATTTTGTAATTCTTGAAAACCATAGAACATAGTCTCAGTCTATCGATTGGCGCAGCGAGTAAGGTTCGCCGATAGCGTATTCTCTGTCCTTCTTCTTTCAATATCTTTTCAAGATACCAAATTACAAATCGAACCAGCGCGTTGTACATGAATAACGGCGCAGGAATTAGCGGTCTAGCCCATAGAGGAGGAATAAAGGCTAGATTAGGAGATAGCACCACGAGACTTCGAAATACCAAGGTGTCCTCTCTCAAGCCTTCAAGCAGTAGTGTAGCTCCTAGCGATGAACCAATGGCGTCACATTCTGCAGGATTGAGTTGCATTTTTTGCAGAATAATCGGTAGATCAGAAGCGATGTTCGGGACTAAGAAAATTTCCTTTGAAATTGCCGAATCGATTCGACAGCTACCTTTCTCACGAGTTTCTATGTAAACTACTGGCCGGTGTTTAACCCACTCAGATAGAATTGGAAACCAGCCTTCCGGAACAGAATTCCAACCCGGAATCATCACCAAAGTTCGAGCCTGTTTGGCTTGCTCCTGTTCCGGTGTCCAGTGTAGTACTCTAAGATGAAATCCCGAATTTGCTTCAATCCAATGTTGTTCTACCGAAGCCCCTTCAAATTCTGGAATTTCTTGCCACAATTCCGACTGCATTACATTTCCCCTTTAGCAGGCCCGCCAATTTCCGTTATGCTTCTTAATTTCCCCTGATTTCTCAAGCGCGATTAAGTGAGAAAGGGTTTGGTCGTTGGCTAGATTTGGATGCGCATCAGGAGTGTCTGCGTAGGCTTCACTGGTGATTGCATCTAGGCCGCCTTTGCCCGATTTGACCGCTTTTAGAACTCTGGAGTGTCGTGCTTTTCGATGATTGAGATAATTATTCAGTAATCTCGTAGGATTCGCAACCATCGGACCGTGTCCAGGGAATAGTAGGCGGGGATTAAGATCTCGAAGCCGTTCCAATCCAGATAGATATTCATTCATGTCGCCATCTGCGGATGGCACTAGAATCGTTCCAAACACCACTGCATTGTCTCCGCTGACTATTCCAGCCCGACCTACTAAGCAGATGTGGCCGGGGCAGTGTCCAGGAGTTTCCAAAACAGTCCATTTTTCTTCACCTAGGTCGATTTCATCTCCTTCGAAAAGAATTCTGTCAGTGTCACACTGAGGGATCACTGACAATGTCTCTCGACTTGCGAAAATTGGTGCTTGGTAGATTTTTGAGATGGCCGACAAGTCACCGATATGATCAGGATGTTTGTGAGTAAACACTGTAGCGATAATCTCGCTTCCTGAGGCCTGAACTTCCGCAACTTTGGCCTTAAGAATCTCCAGAGCCTCAGTAGACTTAGCAGCGGGATCGACAATAATTCGTGGTCCACCAGCGTAGCCGATGACGTAGCAATCTGTGTGGGTTGCTGGTGGGATGGTAATAGTCGGAATTGCAACCAATTCAACACCTGGAGCGAATTCGATGATATGGTAACCGGAAGGTGGCTCAGCGGCTAGGTCTTGCATCCCACGTTCTACTATGTCACGAACTAGGGTGACTTGCGGAGGTGGCATTTTAACCTCGTGAGAAAGCCATGCAGCGAGAAGGTCATCAGGTTTCCACCATTGGAATTCATCGAATTCAGAGAGTCCATCTGGTAGGGTCGGCTCTACTGCAGATTCTCCCAAAGAAATGTGATAGAATCTGTTGGCAAAGCGGACGGGTGCAATCGGCGGAGTGGTCCGTTCGGTGATTAGAATAGCCTCAAAGCCATCGATTTGTAGATCGCCGGCTTCGACATATTTTGCCCACTCATTTTTTCCGCTGTTTACTTGTTTTCTAACATCTTTAGCCACGCTAAGGAATCCACCTAAACCATCTGGTGCAATGCCTATTTCCTCCACCATTTCTCTCAACAGGGCAATCAAAGATGTGCGGTCTTCTCTGGCCGAAAACCAAGTTGGATTAGTTTCTGCGGTGAATCTGTCCACTCTACTAACTCCGCCGCCTGGAAAAGCCCAGAAATCTGGAAAGTTCGGTACTTCTGAGACTCTATGGCAAAGAAGAATCTGTAATTCATCGCCATCGAATCGGCTGATTACTGCAGCCGCAGATTGACGTGGTTTTACGACTTCTGCGGAGGACAACTCGACCCCCTCTGGCAACTCAGCCATGACTCAACGAGGGGGTCGACCGCTTCAATCCAGCCCCGAGCCCTGCCTCTCGGCAGGCTCAAGTTTAGCATCTGTTAGGAGATGCCATGAGCACTGCCGGGTTTGACAGCATTACCATTGGGCACACCAACACGGCCACTGGTCAGAGAGAGCACGAGGTTGAGATGCCAAGGTTCGGCCTCGGTGTTTGGCAAATGTCCGAAGGAGGGGAATGCCGCAACGCTGTGCAGCATGCAATTAGTAGCGGTTACCGTCTAATCGATACGGCGCGTTCCTATGCAAATGAAACTGAGACTGGGGCGGCGATTCGAGATAGTGGCGTTGCGAGAGAGGAGATATTCGTCGTTACAAAACTACGCCAACCTCATGCAACAAGTTACGAAGCAGCCCTAGAGCATTGTCGAAGTAGCCTCGATATGCTCGGTTTGGATTGCATAGATCTGTATCTTGTACACGCTCCACCAGAAGATATCGATGCTAGAGCAGGCGTTTGGAAAGGTATGGAAGAATGTCTTGCTCGAGGTTGGGCTAGGTCGATTGGAGTTAGCAATTATGGGGCTCATCATCTAGATGATATGCGAGCATATGCCAAGATTTTACCAGCGGTAAATCAGGTTGAACTTCACCCTTGGAATCAGCGCCCTGCACTTCGAGCAGCAATCGAAGCAATTGGAGCTAAGGTGATGGCTTACTCACCATTGGCAAGAGGCCACAAAGTAGGATGTAGCAATCTCGTAAAGATTGCAGAATCAGTTGGTTGCACCCCAGCACAGGCAGCAATAAAGTGGGTTTACGACACCGGTGCAATTACAATCCCCAAGTCAAGTAATCCAGGTAGAATCGATGAGAATATTGCAAGTTTGAAGGTCGATCTCGGCGGTACGAAATCCATTTTCAATTCGATGGAAGAAGCCTATGTTTCTGGCTGGAATCCTACTGCTGAGCCTTGAGGGATTTCCATGAGGGACCCCGAGACTATCGAAGAAGAATTGGCTCTTTTCGCAGAAGCGATTGAATCGGGAATCAACCCTTTTCCTGAGCCAATAAAGGAGACTCCATGGGCGAAGTATGCAATCGGTTGGTTCATGATAATCCTGATGATATCTTTCGCATCTAGGATTCTAAATCGTGCCCTGTAATTCGAGTATAATTCATAGGGAAAATAGGATTAAATGTATAGTAAGATTTAAATATTAGAACAGAAATATTTAGTGTTATGAAATATACAATAGTTATTGCAGAAAATATGAACAAACCGGAAAAATATGCTGTATTTAATCACCATACTTGGGACAGACCTTGCTTAATTGAGCAGGTACAAATTCGAATCAAAGATGGTTGGAAACCTATTGGTGGTGTCTCATTCGGAAAACATGAAGAATTTGAGAAAGAAGTTTGGGCACAAGCTATGATTAAAGAAGATAGTGAGGAAGAATAATTGCAATATCAGCACTCTTCATGAGACTATGAGTTTGGTAGTCCCTCCCGGATTTGAACCAGGGTCATGGCATCCAGAGTGCCATATGATGGACCGCTACACTAAGGGACTAGCGATTTGCCGAGTCGTGTCGCATATTTCAACAAAACCACTGGATAGATAATCGAGTCCAAAGCTCATGTTCTAAAGGATTGGTTGAGTTCATCTAGGGCAACCTTACTCGGCCTGAGTTGCTCCTCAGGTAGGTCAACCAGTGGAGTCTCAGTCAATCCTAATGCCTCGTCTGCAGTCTTCATCTTCGAGTCGTAGTAGAGAAGCCCAGTCACGTGCTTGTCATTCTGCTCAGCGTCATGTACTGCAGCCAATGCGGCAACAGCATCGCTTGGGTCATGATCTCCGCCAAGCGTTTCCAACCGGAGTGTTGAACCATCGAATAGTTCGATGTCGTCGAATTCTCCTTCTGGAATTTCAACCTCTTCAATCGGTGTAAAGTGGGGGATGTAATCTACAGCGTGCAATTCCTCTTCATTTGTCTTAACATAATTGTAAGAACGGTAGGATTCGTCATTATTTGCGAAAGTTACGCAAGGTGAAATGACATCGATTACCGCCATACCTCTATGTGATAAAGCGGCTCGCAGTAGTGCGGTTAGCTGCTTCTTCGAGCCGGAGAAAGACCTAGCTACAAAACCACATCCGAGATTGATAGCCATCTTGCAGAGATCGATTGGTGGATTCTCATTAACCTCTCCCTTCTTTTTCTTCGAACCTCTCTCAACGGTTGCCGAATACTGTCCTTTAGTCAATCCGTAAACACCATTGTTTTCGATGATGTAAACCATATTCAGATTACGTCGGATGGCGTGGACGAATTGGCCGATTCCAATCGAAGCGGTGTCTCCATCACCGGATACACCAAGAAAGGCCAGGTCCTTGTTGACCATGTTTGCTCCCGTGGTAACCGAGGGCATCCTTCCGTGTACAGTGTTGAATCCATGCGACTTGCCTAGGAAGTAGGCCGGAGTCTTGGAAGAACATCCAATACCTGACATCTTGGCAATTGTTTCGGGTGCAATTCCGTTTTCCCAAGCAGCCTGAATGATAACGTTGGAAATTTGGTCGTGCCCACATCCTGGGCAAAGAGAGGATGGTCCTCCAGTGTAGTCCGCCTTTGGTAGATCGATTACATTGAGTTGAATCTGTCTCATGCTCATGCAATCACCTCTGTTGTATCGCTAGTCAAGGTCTTCAATATCATCTCAGCGTACACGCGTGCGCGCGGAGGTATTCCATCACTGAAGGCGACAGAATGCAATTTGCTAAGGTGCTCAACTGGTAACTCCTTGCGGAGGATTCCGTAAAGTTGACCATCTCTGTTAATTTCCAATACGATTACCTTGTCGTACTCTGCTACGAAGCGTTCTACTTCCGAATGATATGGAAGTGCTCTAACTCTACATGTACTAACCTTCAGTCCGGTGGTAGATTCAAGAATATCATCAATCTCAGTAATCGTATTCTCAACTGATCCGTAGTAGATTATTCCAACCTGCTTATCGTTTTCTTCACGGAGTATCGGAGCTGGAAGTAGGTCGCGAGCACCCTCTATCTTTCGCTTCAAGCGAGCCACGGTTGCAGCGTATATCCCAGGGTCTTCGGAGTATATTCCATCTTCATCGTGTCCTGTTCCTCTGTATAGAATCGGTTCTAATCCACTACCGGGTAAAGTTCGGTATGGGATTCCATCTCCATCGACATCTCGGTAGCGTCCGAAATTTTCAATGGCATCGAGTTGTTCTTGAGTTCGGATGACCTTTCCTCTGTCCAATTTCTGGTCAGGATATTCGAATCCGGCAGTGGCCCATCGATTCATACCCAAATCTAGGTCAGAGAATCCGAAGACAAGGGTTTGGAATTGTTCAGCCACATCGAAAGCACGCCAGCCAAATTCGAAGCACTCATCGACAGTTCCTGGAATCAGAACGATGTGCTGGGTATCGCCATGGCTGGCTTCATAGAGAAGATTCAGGTCTCCTTGCTGAGTTCTAGTTGGTAGACCGGTTGAAGGGCCTACACGGTTGATGTCCCAAATTACTCCTGGTACTTCCGCGAAGTAAGCCAAACCAATGAATTCGGACATCAGTGAGATTCCGGGCCCGCTGGTGCAGGTCATTCCTCGTCCACCAGCCCATCCGGCTCCAACAACCATTCCAGCCGCTGCAAGTTCATCTTCGGCTTGGATGACCGCGCATGTAGCACCTCCGTCGTCAGCTTGACGAAGTTTTGGGAGCCAAGCGATGAGGGCTTCTGCTAGGGAAGAAGAAGGAGTAATTGGATACCAAGATAGCATATTTATACCGCCGAAAATACACCCTAGAGCCGCGGCTTCGTTCCCTTCGATTAGGAATGTGTTTGGATCTTTATCTCGTGCCTCGATGGCGTAGCCGATATCGCAATCCCAATTTTCTCTAGCATATTCGCGACCCTCAGAAATTGCCTGAAGGTTCAACTCGATTGCTTTGTCCTTGCCCTTGAATTGTTGAGCGACCGCGGAGTTAATCGCGTTTTGGTCGATTCCAAGAGTTTCAGCTAGTGCTCCGACGTAATACATGTTAGCAATCATTCTCGCAAGCCTAGGATTAATCGAACGAGCCATCTTGGTCATCGGCATTCCAAGGACAACACAATCGTCTCGCTCAACTGGTAGTTTGACATCCATGTTGTGAATGATAATTGTACCAGCCTCAGCCTTCTCGACATCTGCTAGCCAAGTGTCCTTGTTCATTACAACTTGAACGTGGGTGGTATCGCCAGGGGCTTGATAACCTTCATCGCTGGCTCTGATGATAAACCATGTCGGCAAGCCAGAGATGTTGCTAGGGAATAGATTCTTTCCACTTACTGGAACCCCCATCTCGAACATTGAGTGGAGAAGAATCAGGTTCGCAGACTGCGACCCTGTTCCATTTGCTGTGGCGATATTGATTGTGAAATCGTTGACGGTTTTTGCCATCCTCATCGGGGTCTCCGGGGGGGTCTGGGTGCACCTGCGGTATGCTTGCGCAGCGTGCCCCGTGTTAAGTTCGGTATTAGCCGTTCCCGTTCCGTAATTCCTTAGCAAGATAGGGAACAAGCGGTCATAATCACTCCCAACCCGTTTGAATTTCCATCCGTTGCGGTTTTCAAGGGGTGTGTGGTCGGCCGCCCCATGCCCCCTATGCCGAGTGCCCTGAAGGCAGTCCTATCTCGGGCTCAATCGATGATTGATTCAGGTGACATAGATGATGCTTTAGAACTCCTTAGAACTGAGGCATGGGACGGTGCCGAGAGTAATTCGCACAAGGTGCAAGTGATTTCCTTAGCGGCCGAGGCAAAGATTGCCAAAGGCGACATCGATATGGCAAATCGCAGGGTACATTGGCAGGATGCCTACAATAGTTACCAGCGCGCCTCGAAATTGGAACCATCGAACAAAGATGTTCGCCGTGCTCAGAATAAGTTGGCATCAATGATGGATGAGCAAGCAATTTCGCTCGGTAAAGGCTGGCAAATGTTCGATGATGGCAACCCTACGCCAGTAGGACTTGCTGCCGCATTTGTTGCAATCGTGGTCTTCTTGGTGGCCTTCAAATTTGTAGGCGAGGGATTAGAGCAGCAAGCAGAAAATACCGAAGTTACCCTATTAGTATCATACATTCACCCTGATGATCCTAACACCCGCGTTGAGGGAGAAATTGTCATCGAATTATACGCCTCAGAAGCACCCAAGCACGTAGAGAATTTCCTCTATTTGGTCGACAATGGAATGTATGACCTCACCACCTTCCATCGAATTATTGGTGGATTCATGATTCAAGGCGGAGATATTGAGGCTCTAAACGGCGCCGGCGGCTATGCTGGCAAATGGTATGGATACTGTAACGGACAAACAAAGGCCCCAAACGGCACTGCTTATACTCAGGAAACTTGCAATTTACAAGATTGGTCGCTTCCAGGGGAGCATGAGCAATCTTCCCTAAAGCACGAGCCCGGTGCTCTTGCAGCTGCTCACGCAGGATTGAACACTGATGGAAGCCAATTCTACATTGTACCTAGTGATTCTAATCCAACTTGGTTGGACTACGAACCGGGTAAGGATTGCAGTTCTAGTTCATGTCACACTGTATACGGAATGGTGATTTCAGGCATGGATCATGTAGATGCGATAAGCGAGGTCGAAACAGGTAATAACGACAAACCGGTCGATGATGTCCGTCTAATACAGGCTTACAGAAGTTGAACCTTGAGCAGCCACCAGCCACTTGCTAGACTGTAATCATAGTCACATTCATGGAGGGTTCACTAGCCCAATAAATCGAGGGGCATTGAAATGGGCGACGGAGACGGCTTTGATTCAATTCGTTCATTCATCAAATCTGACGGCTCCGAGGCCGACTATCACGCGCTTTCCCATCTGCAAGAATTGGGTCTTTGCGACCTCAATTCTCTACCTTTCACCATTCGATTATTGTTGGAAGCAGCACTCCGAAAGTGCGATGGATTTCTTGTCACTCGCAAAGATGTCGAGCGCATCGCATCTTGGACTCCAACAATGACCCCAGAAGAGATACCATTTTCACCAAGTCGAGTAATTTTACAGGATTTCACAGGAGTTCCTGCGGTTGTTGATATCGCAGCCCTAAGAGATGCGATGGTTGAGTTAGGCGGAGACCCTAATCGAGTTAATCCACAGGTTCCAGTCGATTTGGTAATCGACCACTCGGTTCAGGTTGATGTTTCGGGCCTCTTCCCCGATGCTAGAGAGCGTAATTTGGAGATTGAATACCAACGTAATATGGAACGATATCAATTCCTCAAGTGGGGTCAGCAAAGTTTGGATAATTTCCGAGCAGTCCCGCCTGGTCGAGGAATTGTCCATCAAGTAAATCTTGAATGGATTGCCAGTGTTGCAAGGGAAGATGAGGGCGTATGGTTACCGGACACCCTTGTCGGTACAGATAGCCACACTACGATGATCAATGGCCTAGGCGTTTTAGGTTGGGGCGTCGGAGGAATTGAGGCAGAGGCAGTAATGCTTGGTCAGCCGATTTACATGCTACTGCCAGAGGTTTGTGGCTTCGAGTTGACGGGCTCTTTGAGACCCGGAGTAACCGCCACAGACATGACACTAAGAATCGTTCAGATGTTGAGGGAGCATGGTGTAGTTGGAAAGTTCGTCGAGTTCCATGGTTCAGGGCTTGCTAATCTAAGTCTTCCAGACAGAGCGACAATCGCCAATATGGCTCCTGAATATGGCGCTACATGTGGCTTCTTCCCAGTCGATGAAACTACTTTGGATTACATGCGACTCTCAGGTAGAGAAGAGCCCCATATAGAGGATGTCAAACGCTATCTATCGGCCCAAGGAATGTTCCACACTTCGCAAACCCCCACACCTGCTTTCACAAGTTCACTCTCCCTCGATCTTTCGACAGTCGAACCCGCCCTCGCCGGACCAAAGCGCCCTCAGGACAGGGTCGATTTGTCTGCGATGAAGGAGCATTGGATAACTAGCCTCAATGCTCCCGTTGGCCATAGCGGTCACGGCATTGATGCAAGTAGAAACGATGCCTCAGCAGAAGTTGGTTCGAGAGGCATCGACCTAAAGCACGGCGATATCGTCATCGCCGCAATTACCAGTTGTACAAACACTAGCAATCCTAGTGTTATGATTGCAGCCGGCCTACTTGCTCGCAAAGCCAGACAGGCCGGCCTGTCAATCGCGCCTAGCGTCAAACCAAGTTTAGCCCCCGGTTCTAGGGTTGTTACCGAGTATTTTGACGCCGCAGGACTTACCGTGGACCTCGATGCTTTGGGATTCAGCGTTGTGGGATACGGATGCACAACATGTATCGGCAACTCCGGTCCTCTTGATGCTGACATAGATGCTGCAATCGATGAGGCTGACCTGATTGTTGGAAGTGTGCTATCTGGAAATCGAAATTTCGAAGGCCGTATTCACCAGAAGGTCAAGGCGAACTATCTAGCAAGCCCTCCTTTGGTAGTTGCTTATGCGATTGCGGGAACTCTTGGAATTAATTTTGAGACCGATCCAATAGGTCATGGCCAAGACGGCCCTGTCATGTTGGCCGACATCTGGCCAAGTGATGAAGAGATAAAGCAAACTATCGCGTCTTCAATCGATCCAGAAATGTTCAGAAAGCGCTACGCAGATGTCCTGCAAGAGCCGCGATGGGATGCGATTAGCACTTCACAATCCGCACAGTATCCTTGGGCGGATGATTCAACCTATGTTCGACTACCTTCTTTCTTTGAAGGAATCCAGCCTCAACCGACTCCAATCGAACCGATTCACGGGGCAAAGGTTCTGCTGAAACTTGGGGATTCTGTCACTACAGATCACATCAGTCCGGCTGGGGCATTCCCCCATCACGGCCCAGCCGGTCAATACCTAATCTCAAAAGGGGTTGAACCTCGTGATTTCAACTCCTTTGGTAGCCGCCGAGGCAATCATGAAGTTATGATGCGCGGTACCTTTGCCAATGTTCGAATCCGTAACCAAATTGCCTCCGGAACAGAAGGAGGTTTCACCACTCATTTCCCGACCAACGAAGTAGTCTCAGTATTCGATGCCAGTATGAGATACCAAGCCGAAGGGACTCCTCTAGTGGTTTTAGCCGGGACTGAGTACGGTACGGGCAGTAGCAGAGATTGGGCCGCCAAGGGCACACTGCTTCTGGGAATCAAGGCGGTGATTGCAACTTCATTCGAGCGTATCCATCGATCAAATCTCGTCGGAATGGGTGTATTGGCGCTGACATTCCCTGAAGGTGAAGATGCAGATTCATTGGGATTGGACGGGACTGAAACTTTCGATATTCCAGCCAGTGCCGATTTGGTGCCACTTTCCTCAATAACGGTCACCGCAACAAAGGAAAGTGGCGAGGTAATTCAGTTCGATGCAGTCGTCAGATTGGACACTCCAGTTGAGGTAGATTACTACCGAAATGGAGGCATCCTTCAGACCGTATTGCGTAATCTGGCAAAGGCTTGAATTGAAATCTAACTACCCAACCGGTGATTACATGGCCGACGAGGAAAACATCCGCTTCTCCTTCCGATCAAATGAGCATGATGTGGAAGTTGTAATCCAAGGACCTCCTTCTTGGGTCAACCTATACCGTGAGCGAATAGGCCTTGAAGGCGATATTGGATACACCCAATCGGTTATCGATTCAAGCTCCGAATCTTCTGAAGGAGCGACAGAATCTAAGGCTACAAGAGAATTACCAGGTCCTCCTCCAGATCCAAGCCGCTTGCCTTCCATAGTGAGGGTAATCGGTGACCTCGATATCGACGCTGGTATCGCTGAATTAGGAGTCCCAGAACGAAGCGAACCAAACCTAGCAGAAATCAGTTTATTTCTGGAAGAATTAGAGGAAAATCCAGAGCCATTGTCAGACAATATCTCCGGTGATCCAATGGCTGAGTCTTGGATTCAACTTGTTATGACCTTGGTTGTCCGTGAACACGGCCATACCTCGCTTTCGGTTGGCTCTATTGAGAGCCTATTGGGAGAGCGAATAAACCGCTCTGGAGTAGAGTTACAAATGTTCCTAGATAGGCTTTGGTTGCTCGGAAAACTAGAGCGTATCCACGGTGGCGCCGAAACTCAATATGCACCTAATCCTAGTTGGCTGGAAGCCAGCTGATTTCGTTGAATTTTTCTCCAACTCCTACGGAGTTGCTGAATACATAACGGGCGAAGGCATAAGAGAGAAGCGAAATTCCGCGAAGTCATGATGCCCCCGTCAAAGAACGCCCGAAACCAAACCAAAGGGGGTCGAATTGCGATTTTCTTGGTATTGTTGATGCTAAGTTCACCGATGTTATCGCTGGTTCCATCCACCTCAGCATCGCATATTACACAATATGCAGTCCAAAGAGATCCTGCATTCATTACCATAGGTGATATTGACTGCGATAACGACAATGATATCGTTTCAGCCAGTTCCATGGGTCACTTCATCACCGCCCTCTACAACGATGGAATGGGAGGCTTCGGAGATCGGCAGGACGTCTTCATCTCCAACAATGACTCACACCGCGCTGGATTCAGGGATACAGCGGATGGAACAAGAGTCTACGTCGCTGACGTCAACGGGGACGACGTCAACGATGTTGTGTATTATCAACAGAATATCCGATTCGTTGGAGGGCCACACGTTCCAGGCAACCTAACCGTTCTTTGGGGGGACTGTAATGAGAGAATCAACAACTGGAATCCCTCAAATCCAATAACGGTCAACAACCCATATCTGACCGATATGGATGTTGCAGATATCAATGACGATGGAAATGCTGACATCGTCATGAATGTCATCGATGCGACTGCAACTAACAACTACCTGATGATCTTCAAAGGGCCTGATCCCGCACAAATTACCAACCAACAAACCATACCTGTACCATTGACTAACGGACAATACTCCAACGTGATGCTAGGTCATTGGGGAGAGGATGTACTCGGTGGAGGTATTGGTGGTTCTTTGGGTGATTGCGAAGATCTGGACATTTGGCTACTTCGAACACCTCCTTACAACGTAGGAGTAGGGTACTCGCGAGGGCACTATGACAACATGACTGTACTCGAATACGATTGTACTCTCGGAACATATCCAAATCCACTAGATGCAACAGCCAACGGTGTCCACAATTTCAAACTGGATGCAGAGCACAACTACCCTCTATATGGAATCGATATTTCTGACACTAACGATGATGGAGAGATTGACCTAATCGCGGCTGTTGATGGAATTACTGGAAATATATCCTATGCAACCCGATCTGGTTCTTCATGGAACACTCAGAATTATGTGATGCTGGGTGATTACCTTGGTGCATCAATAACAATCGCCGACGTTAACCGAGATGGGAATATGGACTTCTTCGTTCCAACTGAAGTTACCCTAACTCGTCTGCAAGATTCAACCTCTCAGAACCAAACCTACCTACTTGTCGATAACCTAAGAGAGATCAATACTGTCGAAATCATACTTTCTAATCCGACCGGTACCGGGTATCTTTCCTCACTATCCTTCGATGTGGGTCGCCGTCCAACAATGGCTGTTCCAGGTCAACTGGCTGGCGGAGATAACAGCGCTTACGAAATTGCCATAGGTCAGCGAGACCGATCTTACAGATTCGCAAATAGCGCTATGTGGCTAGATACTCAAGGATGGGCGGGAGCAGGAGATTTCCTTTCCGTTCTTAGTCTCGATAACGAGGATGTGGGGATTACCGAGGTTACAATTGCACCCGCAGCATATGACCCAGCGACTGGAGCTGCTAGAATTGGTGAGGGTACCAGATTCGTCAATTTGACAGTAAAGAACACTGGTCTAAACCCAATTTCTGGTTCAATTGATGTCGACCTAGAGGTTAAGGAAGTAATTGATGGAATTGACACCCTAGTATATTCCAATGACTTCGAAGGCAACATCGACAATACCAATTGTCTTGCTTGCACAATCCAATTGAAGTCCTACACAGGTGAGTACGGGGACGGCGCATCATCTTGGCACGAGGAATGGAATGCATCTACCGATTCTAACGGTTCTGCGACCGATGATTGGTACGAGGCTGACACCAACCCAACAACCTACATGTGGGCTGGAATGGACCACAATGGTGAGGATAACCAGTCGGGTTATTACAACAATATGGATGAAGCATTCATCATCGAGAATGTCGATTTGACTGGCTCTGATGCTGCATATCTCGATTTGGATCTATTTTGCAGCACTGCTTTCTTTGAGTTGTATCTCGCTGAGCAATACGCAGTTGTTGAGCGATGGTTGTATGAGGACTCTTGTAGTATCGAGGTTTGGAGTGATGGAAATGGTTGGGAACAAGTGTTCTTTACCGGAGGTTGGGATAATGAGAGATTCTTCCGACTTTATACCTTAGGTTATGATCCTGAATACAATACTTACAATGGAAACTTCAACCAAAACACCGTCTTCCCTTGGGTAAGTTTTTCTGGTGATGATGCGATTGATCTAACTCGCTATGCGGGTGAAGTTATCGATATCCGCTTCCGTTTCCGCAGTGGATTGATGGGAAGTGTTGGACCTGACGGTTCATCTCAGGAAACCGAGCTTGATGGATTTGCGTTCGACAATATTTCGATTCGCAAAACCGACGTTCAGTTCGGAACCGAGGAAGTTGTTAGCCAGACCCTTACTTTCTCCGATTTTGCCGCTGGTGCAACTGAGGAAGTGTCGCTAACCGCCGACTTCATAGACAACCGTACCTACTACATCAAGACGTCTCTAACCAATCCAACCGGATTTGACAATGCAGACGCAACAAATGACGAAGTAAAATTCCAAATTACTGTCAAAAATCTCTTCGACCCTGGTGTTGCAGAGGAACCTTGGATTAGTCTTGAGAACGGCTTGAGATATGCATCGGGTGACAGAGATATAGAAATCAAAGTTCAGAATTTTGGAAACACGGTAACTGATTTCCAATTGGAAACGGTAGTCAAGAATGCTCAACCCGACCTAATTGCTATCGAGGATTTCTCTGGATTAGAACCTATTTGGGAAGACGATGGAAATGAAAATGGTAGCCGCCTAGATGACACTAATGGCGACCACCCAATGCTCCCACAGAGTAGAGGTGTGTTCAACTCCTTTGCATATTGGTTGGGAGATCCAGATACCGGATATGGTGATAATTGGGATGAAACACTAACTTTGGATCCATTCCCAGTCGCATCTGGTGGAACCGATTTCACCTACCTCTCTTTCGATTACTTCGCAGAGGGAGATTTCCTTTCGGATAGCGATGGTAACATCCTAGCAATTCGTGATGCTGCAGGCCTAGAAATTGAGTGGTCAAAGGGAGGGGAGATATTCCGTGGAACTGTTTGGGGAAGCTGGACAGATCTAAACGAAAACGGAATTAGACCATTCGACGCCTGTGAGGATTTCGATAACAATGGTCGGTATGATGAGGTCGAATACATGGGAGACCACTCCGATCGCTACGAGTCTGTAGTTTGGTTTGATTCTGAGAGTTTGGTTAAGTCAGTCATCATTGACATGACCCACATCACTCTGCTCAACCAAACATCCAATGACACCTTCGATTGGAGGACTGAGTGCACCGATCTTTCAGGTTCTGAGGTAACTTTGACCTGGAGATTCCAATCGAACGATGACGGGGTTAACGGTAATGCGGGTCTTGCTGGAATGGGTGTAGACAATATCCGCATCGACGAGTTCACTTTCGAAAATGATGGAAAGTACATCAACGATGTAACTGGACTTGATGCATCCGAACGCCAGGAGTTAATGGTGGCGACGCATGATTTCCAATCGGGAATTTACCGAATCGATGCCACCACGCTATTCAACAACACGATTGAAGGTACATCTTGGTTCAACCAAACTGAGATTACTACTGCAAATAATCACACTCAGATTATCTTCAGTATCGCAAGCGCGGACATCACATTGATGCAACCTAACGTACTCGATTGTGTATCCGATATCACCTACAAGTGTGTATATACATTTGACTCGGTATCTCAGCATTCATTCTCCGTACCTCTGCTAAACGGTGTAATCGCCGGAGAGTACGAGGTTTCGATGAAGATTGTAGATATGACGACCGGTCAAACTGTCTATGAACAACCCGCGGATAATGGGCCGTTTGACTTAGATCCACACGCCCGTGACTTTGCTAACTGGACCGCTCCATACAACGGCTGGTACGATGGACATGAGTACAATATTAGCTTCTATGCAATCTTGACCGAGGATGGCGAACCATCCGGTAACGACCGATTCTTCGAGATTGAATTCTTCGACACTGTAGATGTCGTGATTCTATCAAACCCAACCGACCAGAATCGCTTGCAGAGAGTAAAGCAGGACCTTGAAGAGATGGGAATGATCTACACTCAATTATTGGTCGATGACTGGGAGCGTTATGCAACAGAGAATTGGATGGCACATTACGAGAAGATTCTACTCCCATGGCAAACTGATTACAACGTAGAATACGGAGAATACTACGAAACTCTCGCAGCTACTCGAGAATCTGATGGCCTTTCGGTCACCGAAGTCCTAGAGGCCTACATGGTCAATGGTGGAACAGTGCAGATCCACCTAGGTCCATATCGCAACGATTACCAGCCAAACAGACTACCTTTCGGAATGGATATCGCTATGCGGAATCAATGGAATAACACTGTCACAAACGATGACCTCGTTGTTGTTGATGCATATCATCCATTGCTTGAGAACGTTGACACAGCAGCATTCGCAGGTGTGCACGGTGGTTCATACGTCGCCCTAGCGGGACTTGACACAGCACAGGTTCAATTTGACCAAATCCCACAGGTTTGTGGTGGTCGAATTAGTGACCCAACGGGAACATTCCACACCCTGATGCGCAGTGAGTCATTCGATTCTCAGTCATTGCTTTCGATTTGTAACCGAGGTGCTGGTGGAATGATTGTCTCGACCTTAGACGTCGAGAATCCAAGCTTCTCTCAACCATTCGGTGGCACATCGATGCCACTTCTATCCAACATGCTGGGATACCAAGTTTCTCCATATCCAGCAAACTTTGGCATCGCCGGTGATGGCTTTGACTTGACAGTTAATGGCGAGGCACCTTCGATTGACACAGTAACAGGTGCCTACGCAACCATGTACATCAAGTCAAACTCAGAACTCGACTTCTCCTTCTTGACCTCAGATACATCGCTTGCTGATAGCATCATAGCCGATTGGACGCTACAATCGACCGACATGAACGAATCAGTTACAGGATGGGAAGGCGAGATTATCGATTATGGTGAGATTAGCCACATTCGTCAGGATAGCCCGAGCATCCCAACTCTTGGAAACTTCTGCGTTGGGGATACAAGTTCCTCGACTGGATGTCGAATAGGTGCAGAGTGGCTTCTAACTCTGTATCTACATGATGAGGACGGACACACACGGATCACCTACATCCATCTAGTAAGCTATTTTACATTGGCAGACGAGTTTAGACCGACTGCAGATCTGCAGTTGGTTGAAGATACAGTCACTGACGATTACGTTACTCTAGAGGGAAGCAAGACGGTCGGTGGTGTCGACTGGCCGATATATCGTGTACGATTGACGGACAGCGGTGACATCAGTTTGTCCTTTGATTCCTCGGCCAGTTCTGATGCAGACGCTCCAGAGGGAGAGAGAGGAATTGAGATGTTTGAATATCGTGTATTCTTCGATTACCCAGTAGATTCTTCCAACCCAACTCTAGAGGGGCACACCTACCAAGTTCCAAACGCGGCTGGTGGAGACTTGTGGAATTACGTATTCCGAAACATGACCAGTGATGGAACACTCGAGAATCAGATTAGGCTGGAACTCATTGTCTACGACAGAGCCGGAAAACAATCAGAGAAGGCTAGAATTTACTTCATCGTAGTCGGTGAGGACTTTGGAGACGACCCACCAGACGTAGAGATAACCTCACCTCGTTCCACAGATTCACAGAGTCAGGATTTGGTAACCATAAATGGAGTAGTTAACTCAGGTGCTGAGAATGGTGTGGAGATTGAGGTTGCTTTGGATGTCGAAGTGTTAGATTGGACACCATCACCAAAGGCTACCCAGAAGGCACTTGGTAATTACAACTCAACCGGCCCAGCCCCACTCGGTGATGGGGATTCATTCACTTTGACCTTGAACATTGCAAATCTTTACTCAGAAACTACTGGAGTTCAAGTCACAGTTTACTGGAGAGTGGTTGAAGGTGACGGAAGCCGATACACATTGGATAACCAGTTCACAATCGACTTACTTCCTCGACCAAGCGATCCATGTGCACTGAACCCTTCAGCTGAGGGTTGTGAGTCGGATAGCGGAAATACGCAGTTGATCATGATCGCTGCTATCGGAGTTATCTTGATTCTAGCAATAGTTGGAGTTACCTTAGTTGTAGTCCGATCAAAGGGTAAGTCAGACGACACAGATGATACAGTACAACAGTTCGGTGGTGTTGAACAGATGGACCCGGTCGAAGCCTACGTCCAACAGATGGTTGGTCAAGGTTATGACGAGGCTACTGCGAGGGAATATGCCGAGCAGTATTACGCAGCATATTACGCTCAGCAAGACGAAGGTGGCGGCAGTTGAGTAGACCCCCGTGAGGGGGTTGCTCAAAACGCACCTTGAAGACCCAGCGTTGCCCGTCGTAGACTGTGGACGAAGGCGACACATACACTGTGGCTGACCTCTCTTTAGCAGAGGCTGGTGGGTCTAAGGTAGCTTGGGCTCGAAGTAGGATGCCGGCTCTTGCCGCATTGCGTGCCGAAGCGGAGAAAGACCAACCATTAGCAGGCCAGAGAATTGCTGGTTGCCTACATGTTACGAAAGAGACTGCGGTATTAATCGAGACAATAGAGGCTGCTGGGGGCAAGGTGTCATGGTCTGGTTGTAATCCTCTTTCTACTCAGAACGATGTGGCAGCCTGGCTCGCATCTGAGGGATACGATATCCATGCTTGGTATGGTCAAAATACAGAGGAGTTCTATCAATCGATTGATCGCACTCTGCAGATTAAACCGACGCTGACTCTCGACGATGGTGCAGACCTAATTTATCGAGTTCACAGTAAATTCCCAGAACTCGCAGAAGGTATCATTGGTGGAACTGAGGAAACTACCACTGGTGTACACCGACTAAGAGCCATGGGTGAAGCCGGAGAACTGCTCTATCCGGTAATTGCAGTCAACGACGCATCCACCAAATGGGATTTCGATAATGTGCACGGAACTGGTCAATCGACTATTGATGGAATCATCCGAGCAACTAGTGTTTTGCTAGCGGGCAAGTCGTTTGTTGTTGCTGGATATGGCCACTGTGGGAAGGGGCTGGCAAATCGTGCACGTGGAATGGGTGCGAATGTAATCGTTACAGAAGTCGATCCAATAGCTGCACTGAAAGCAGTCATGGACGGTTACCGAGTAATGCAGATGGATGACGCAGCAAAGATTGGAGATATTTTCTGTACCGCGACCGGAATGAAAGACGTCATCGTCGGTCGCCATTTCGACTTGATGAAAGAAGGAGCAATCGTCTGCAATACAGGACACTACGATTGTGAAATCAATATCCCAGACCTTGAAGAAAGGTCTGACAATATCTACACGATTAGAGATGATAACGAAGCCTTTCAACTCAAGGATGGACGCACCATCCACCTGCTCGCTCGTGGAAGGTTAGTTAATCTAGCAGCGGCAGAAGGACATCCCAGTGAAGTAATGGATATGTCATTCGCTAATCAATTCCTAGCACTTTGCGACTTGGCTACAGTTGGTGAAGGATACCAAAATATCGTTTACGATATTAGTGCGGAGCAAGATAGAGGATTAGCGGGATTGAAACTTACTGCCGAGGGAATTGAGATTGACACCCTAACCGAAGACCAAATTGCCTATCTAGAAGATTATTCAGCCGGTACATGAGCATCTCATTTGGTCAATCCTCAGATTCTTCTTTCTCGCCCCACCAGTTCTCTGACTTAGAGAAGTCAGGAATAATGGGCTTCCATTTTTGCCCGAGCACTTCTTCTGCTTCTACAATCCTATCATGCCTGTCTCTGAAGGCTTCTGTGCGTTTACCAATCGTATGATTGTAGAGTTTACTCTCTCGAATGTCCGATGGTACGCAGACCTTTCCTGAAGTACTCTCGACATCGATTGCCCGTTCTAGGTCAAGTGCGTGTCGATTCAGGGATTGTAGTAAACCAGCACCTACTCGACTTACCCCCATGAATAATCCTAGAATAATCAAGAAAACCAAGATGAATCCGAATTGAGTTCCACCCAGCAATTGCATCGCTACGGTTCCGATTAGGAAAACTATTGGTGCTACAAAAGTGAATAGGAAGAATGTCTCAGAAAGCGGTTTACGTCCTTTCATCCGACCAATTATTTCCCAACGAGGATCCTTGGGATTCTGTGGCCTGAAAACCTCTTCTTTTTCCATTTTTGCCGCCTTGTCAACCATCTGCCTAACCCGATCCATATTCGCAAGTTGCCTTCTGTCGGGTTTTTCCATCTCGGGGTCGAACATTACTTCCAATAGTTCACTCGCCTCAGCGTACATGCCTAGACGGACCAGAATGGCAATTTGTTCAATTAATGGTGTTACATCTGTAGGGTTGACCGCCCTCATTTGCTGCCACCATTCGAGGGCTTCTTCTAGCATACCGAGATGGTCCACGAGGAGGATTCCTCCCAGTGCCCAAGATTCTGTGTCATCCGGTTCTAGTCTGACGACACTCTGTAGTGCAGCGTAAGCACTTGCTGCTTGGGCGAGAGTGGGCATATCCTGAACGCCTCTTCGAGCTACTGGCAGAACCATCCTAGCGGTCATTTTCCAAGCCGCCGCATGGTTAGGCTCCATTCGGGTAATTTGGCGGCACAAATTGAGGGCTTCTTCCCTCTCCCCTGCCTCTTCATGCTCTAGAACTTCATCCCAGAGCATAGCCGCCTTGCTCGCCATAGGTCGTGCTCGGGTTTAGACAAGAAGAATGCTGGGGTGGCCCAAACTCAGCGCCTTCCACTACCTCTTCCGGGTCGGTTACTTCTCGGACCGCCACGCCCAGTGCCTCTGAATCCAGATCTGTGTGGTCGGCTGGCACTTCCTGGTGCCCGACCTCGTCCTCGTTCAGAACGACCAACTTGTGATCTAGAATTTCGACCCCCGAATCCACTTTTAGTTCTGGACTTAGCATCAGAACTAGGCTTGTCGGCTTTACACTTGTTACACTTGTCGCGGAAGGCGAAATTCGAATTTTTACACTTGGGGCAGTTCCAGTCTCCCGGTTTCTTCCCCCCGCCGTCTCTTCCATCTGAGCGGCGTTCATTTCGCCGTCCGCCTCCTCGACTGCCTTGCGGTCGGTCGGTTTCGCATCGATGGCATTTTTTACGGAACGCGAAGTTTGAATTTTTGCACTTGGGGCAGTCCCAGTCTCCAGCCTTCTGCCCAGTATTGCCTCTCCCATTTGAATTTCTTTCGTTTCTTCCTCCACCGCCCCGGGGCCGGTCGGCTTCACAGCGATTGCACTTATTGCGGAAGGCAAAATTGGAATTTTTGCACTTAGGGCAAGTCCAATCCTCGCCTTTATTCCCATCTTGTCTTCCACGTCGATCATTACGCCGGTCATCTCTGGGTGAGCGTCTTTCTCTATCCCTTCCTCTACCTTGGTTTTTCCATCGCTCTCTGGGGGCGATTTCAACCGGTGAACCTATTGCATTCGAGGATTCTATTTCCTCAGGGATTGGATGGATGTGAATCAGGGCTCGATCTACTGCGCCAATTACAGAATTCACCTTGCCGATTGGCTTTCCACCGATTATTCGTAAAGTAGCCCCAAGCCTTGGCGCACGCCCCTCAAAGGCAACTAGGAGTCCACCTTCATGCGACTCCCTCTCGACTGTCCCTGAGAAGCTCATAGAATCAGCCGCGTCGGCCCGAGTATATGAGTGCCGCAGATGCTGCAAGAATCAGTCCAGTCAATCCCATTGAGGGTAGGATTGACGAGTTATCACTAGGTGGTTGAGGCTCAGGTTCAGGCTCAACAAATAGGTGAGAGTTGTCTACACTGCGCTGTTGACTTACACAGAGTTCCGACTCATCGCAACCTCGAACTTCAACAATGTGAGATCCTTCTGCCCAGACTGAGAAATCGATTGGTGGTGTAGACCACATATTACCGGAGACTGTAATGCTACCAACCGACGAACCGTCTATCATTAGGCTGAAACTAACCGCTTCGCCATCGGGGTCGGAGAATTGTCCGCTCATCGACCATGTATCTCCATCCCATCCTTCTGAGTTAACGGTCATTATCGGCGCACTGCTAGCCTTTTGGATTCCTAAATCGTAGGTTGTTTGCAAAGTGTAAACTCCGTCTCCGGTAATTCTAACCGCAACGTAAGCAGGACCAGGAACAACACCTAATGCCGCAACATCTTGAGTTATTTCGGAGTCTTGAAGCGTGTATGAGCCAGAGTATGTTCCCGCATTGCCGAAGGTTGAGGTAAATCCTATTTCTACGGATAATTCTGGCCAGCCAGCGGTTGGAGAGATTGTAATTGGATGAGGGTCTAATAAATCGGTCGAAGTTGTTGAAATTTGGAATGGCACACCAATATTCCAAGTTCTATTACCCGACGATTGACCAGCACTGTCAATAGCCTCACAGGTGACTTCTCCTGCTTGACCCCTTGGAACATCCATTGATAGTTCTCGTTCTGAATATGCGATGACTAATCCAGCGTCACCTCGACAATTGACATCAAGACTCGAGACTCCCGCCTCGTCGACAAACCAATTTTGGATATCATTCCAGTTTGCAATTATCTGTGAGCCTCCGCTCGCGCGAGGAAACCATGCACCATCAGCAGGGGCGTTTTCAGTCCATACTGGTGGCTCATCTACAGGAATTGGAGCAGTGGTAAAGTCGGCGAACAAATCTTCACCGATCGGCCATTGAGGCATGTCTGGATAGAAGGAGTAAGTCAGGCTACCATCTTCATTCTCAATGATTTCGTAAGTGCTAGAACCGTCTCCAACGCAACTACCTCGTAGTGGGGCAACACCAGCAAAATCACCCATATCCGCCTGCACATCTCGTCCCTCACATTCTTCCCACATATCTAGACGCAATCCCTCGGTAATCGGGAATATTATGTGGTACTCAGCACCACTCATGTTAGAGGCGTTGTAGGTGAAGGTGAACTCGCTAGGATCATTGATGTTTGAGATTGTCAAGGTCGCATTAAGCCAGAGTATCAACCGACACTCATCTTGTCCACTTGAGGCATCAACTTCTGTATCACAATCTCGTTCATTGTTAGGGTATACTGGTACCTCGTAGCAATCGCTGCTACTACCAATACCTGAACACTCTCTGGATTGTGAATGTCGAGGTGGCACTAGATTCCATTCTTCGACTAGAACTTCATCCTCAGTCCAAGTGATATTCTTCCAATCTGTCCCCTCTCCACCTCTGTGAGGACTACCATCGCGCATCCCCATTCTTGTCAGAGTATATTGTACGCACTCGGAAGCGATGGCTCTGACTCCTTCTCTCTCGTCGGTGGAAATCCATTCATCATCACCGCTGGGGTAAACCGCTGCGATGTATTCATCTAGGCTATGTCTGACATCATCCGCAAGGGTTTCATTGACCCATGCTACCGCTTGTACTTCGGCTGAAGCCCAATCATTCGCAACATGAATATTGAATATCGCTCGGGTATATTCGAACATATCTTCAAATGTTATCGTGCTACATTGTTCCTCCAGAGTAGGACCATCTGGGCCAAGCTGTTCTCGTCGCTCCTGAGATTCATCTAGACCACCTTCGTGACTACTAATTGGCATCCAAGAAATCATCATTGCAAACATAGTCATCAGCACAGCGATTCGTAGTGCGCCTTCCCGACTCATTACGATAGTCGAAAAGGCCTCACACGATATTGCTATCGGCGGAACAAATATCGCTATTTTTCTAGAAAATACCTCATTTAGACACTAGTAAACATTCGGAATTTAGGGCAACCTAAAATAGATAAGGGAGACTACTCCCGGAAAGTTTAGGGAAGCCTAAAAATGACGAGGAACAAGCTAATAGCAAGCACACTGATTGGAATTATACTCTTTTCAACCTTGGCAGGTTGTTTGGAGTCGGAAGAAGATGAAAAGGTGATAAAAATCGCTTTCAAAACACAGGATGATTATGAAAATCCTGCAGTAAATCCACAAATTTTGGCTGATTATATTGCAGACAAATCTGGATACAAAGTTGAACTATATCCAATAGACTCAGATATTGCAGCAATCGAGGCATTACGCTTTGGCCATGCCGACATTGCATTCCTTGACGGAGGTTCGGCTTGGATAGCATGGAAGCAGCATGGCCTAGACGCTATAATTGCAGATCAGAAAGACGATGGTAGCACATTCTATACCGCGCAGGCATGGGTTCTTGCTGATTCTGAAATTCAAACACTTGAAGATCTCGAAGGAAAAGATTCCTGCCACACTGGGTGGTTGAAATCTGCAGGTATGCTTATGCCGATGGGCTACATGATTAACAACGGAATCGTAGAGGTTTCAGGTGATGAAAATGATATTTCTTCACTTAGAACTACAATCGAAGCACATTTTGGGGATGCTTCCATTCCAGAGAAGGGAGATTTGTATTACAGTTACAGTGGGGCCTTCCGTTGCATGACTGAAGGGGTAGGAGATGTTGCATTTGGAAAGTCGACGTCCTACGAAGACCATTGTGAGGGTAATGATTGGTGCCTAGAGAGAGAAAGCTATCGGCCACTAGAACCTGCTTTTGGACAAGTTCCAAGTCATCCTGTAATGGTCAACAAGGAAACAACAAGTCAGGAAGTGATAGATGTAATCATTTCCTCATTTTTAGAAATGAATAATGAAATGTGGGTAGAAAATTATTCTATGGGTGGTCAAACTTTCACAGGCTGTTACAATACTCAAACACACGAACTTAACAATACAATTACAAAGGACTCCTGTGGTGGTGAAATTTTAGAAAATATTCTGAATACACCAGCTATTTCTCAGGTAGATACCGAGGAACACCTTGGTTCATATAGTGATGCAATCGGGGCAATTCCAGGAATCGCTGCATACTTCGACGACAAGTACAGTTCGTAAGTAGAACAAATTCTGGATAGGGGAGATGAAATGACAACTCAACCCCCAGTCCGCCTAAATATGGCAAATGTTACGATTGGTTTCAACCAAGAAGAACCTCTTATCGAATGTGTAGACTTAGAAATAAGAGCGGGAGAAATCGTTGGCCTAACCGGAAGATCTGGAATTGGAAAGACAACACTTCTTCGTACTGCAGCTGGCCTAGTGCGTCCACTTTCGGGCTCGGTTGAATGCTGCTGTACGGCCGATACTAGGGCTGAGAAGGGGGCAATTGGTCTGATACCACAGAGGTTGGGATTGGTTCAGCATCAAACCGTTGGCTACAATGTCTTGATGGGAGCTTTAGCAGAAGCTAACTTACTTCAGACCGCTCTCTCACTTCCGAGTAAGAAGATGAGAGAGGAAACACGTTCGGTAATAGAAGAGGTGGGTTTGGCTGACAAAACCATGGAATCTGTCAATCGACTATCTGGTGGGCAACAGAGGAGAGTTGCAATCGCTCGAGCGATGTTGCAAGAACCAGATTTGCTACTTGCCGACGAGTGTCTTGGAGAATTGGACGCAGAAACCGCGAGAGGAATCATCGAATTATTCCAACACATGGCCAAGGACCACAATATGGCTATACTAATTGTCGACCACAATCCGGTTCGAGCCAAAACCTTCTGCGACAGAGTATACCAATTGAGAGGAAGGCGATTAATTCCGTTCGAAGAAGAGCAATCGTCTCCAGCACTTCCTGTAATTGGGGAGGCATCTGCTTGAATGATAGATTCTCCAATACGATTAGACAAATTATCCGTCGACCAATACTTAGGAAGTTGATATTGCTAGGAATTATCACGGTTATAGTGACTAATCATCTACAGATAACCATTTGGAAATTACTCGATGGTTGGAACAATCTGCAAAAGTTGGGATCAGAAGCATTTCCACCTGACTTTACAGTACTAACTGAAAGGGCAGGATGGACTCATCCACCTTGCACTTTCGAATCAGATGTTTTGTGTAGCCCAGCGGTAGTCGGCATGACTCAGACGCTTGAGATAGCATTCCTTTCAACAGTCTTCGGAATGTTGCTCTCACTTCCACTTGCTGCTATGGCTGCTTCCAATCTCTCTCCATATTGGTTATCTCAATCTGTTAGACAATTACTCGCTGCGATGAGGGTGCTTCCATCGCTAATTTGGGCTTTGATATTCGTCATTGTTGTGGGTATAGGACCACTTGCAGGAGTTCTTGCAATGACCATGTATACGGTTGGATATTTGGGTAAATTGCAGTACGAGGCCTTAGAGGGAGTCAGCAAAGAGCCATTGGAAGTCGCTCGTGCAATGGGTTTGCCACGTTGGCAGGTGGCACGTTTTTTCGCAATACCAGAGGCTAGCAATGCTCTGATTAGTCAAGCACTATTCATGTTCGAATACAATGTACGTCATGGCTCAGTAATCGGATTGGTAGGTGCAGGTGGAATTGGCTGGTACATGAACCACTATCTTTCACCATTCCAACTCTACGACAAGGTTCTGGCCTTAATTATCGTCATGTTCGTTGTCGTTGTTATTATTGATCAGATTTCCTTGAGTATTCGACAACGATTCATGGACGGAGAAACACACCCACAAAGAGCTCGTTGGCGCGATATAATACCATTCTTCAAGATTCGAGAGGTGCGAAATTGAATCGTTGGAAAAAAGTACTCGTAGCCATCGTGTGTGCAACTATTCTTGGTTCGGGATATTGGTATCACCTGGTAACTTCTTATGAGTCGGAATTAGGAACAACGAACACCTTTGTAATCAGAGATGCTGAATCTTCAGTATCAAATGCCACCAATGATAGCTTGTTATTTCTGGAGTTTGATAGTGGGTTTGACCAACTCGAATGGACTTATACTACAGTCTCGATTTCTCAAGGTAGCAATGTGCATGATTGTACATTGGGCGGTCTGACATCTGTTCAGCAACAAAGCGGGAAAGTGCAAAGCAAATTGAATGCAGACAGTCAAACATTCACACTATTGGTTGATGCAACATCTGAAACTTCCTTCACTAAATTTTCACTAGACACCATGAGTGAATCGACAACCTCAAATTTTTCACTACGTTTTTCCAAAACCGATATTTTTCTTGCAGACCATTTGTCTTGGTTTGTTGTTGAAGATATAGAATATAATCAGTTGAGTGAAGTTCCTGAGGGTAATGTTAGCGATGAAAATTCAGAGGGTTTGAATTGGTATGAATATGATATATCTACGCATAGGGTAGAATCACTTGACCAGATATACATCGTTGATGACGGTTCCACAATTTACAAGATTCAATTTCTGAGTTATTACAATCAAGAGGACGAATCTCGCCACATCACCTTCATTGCATCTTGGTTGGCAGGAGATTCAATCGCTGCAATAAACGATCCAAATTTGGTGAAAATATCCCCTTGTATCATCGTTGATGATAATCTAGTCTGGTCGCTTTCTGAATCAATCTTAATTTATGAAAATGGATACCAGATTTGTCAGTTTAGTTGCCAACTAGAGGTTGTTGTGAGATTTGAGAATGTCAAAGTCAAGGGCGATAAAAGCATTGAGTTACATTGAGTAATTAGGCTTCATATGCTTCCACCATTCGGCGAATAGCACTAGAGACCTCTTCTTTCCCTTCAAGTAAATCGCCTAGGGCCATAATGAATGGAACATCGATTTCCAACCTACTGGCTCGGTTGAGGAACATTCTGGTAGCCCTAACACCCTCAGCCACCATGTGCATCTCTGAAAGTGCTTGTTCGAGGGATTTTCCAGAGCCAAGCTTCTCCCCTAGAGTTCGGTTTCTCGAGCGTGGGCTGGTTGCTGTAACATATAGGTCACCAATACCAGCAGGTCCGAAAGCAGTGCCGGCGTTTGCGCCCATTGCATCTAGCAGAACGAGTCCTTCAGAGAATCCTGCTAGAACCAAAGCCGCCTTGAGATTGTCACCACCGATTCCATCTCTCAAACCATCGACTAGACCACAAGCAAGGGCTACTGTATTCTTGTAAGCCCCCCATAATTCTGCACCTTCAACGTCGTTGGTTGCAGTTAGTACCAAAGTTTCCGTCGAGAGTCGCTCTGCGATTCTATCTGCTACCGATCGGTCATGGCAGGCAACCAGAGCTGTTGTCATAACACCTCGAGCGACTTCGGGAGCGATTGTTGGTCCGGTCAATACCACAACAGGATTTGCCTTTCCATTAGCAGATAGTCTAGACTCAATCTCTTGAGAAATCATTCCAGATTCACTCTCAGCGGTCGGAGCCAATCCTTTGGCTAAGTCGATTAGAACATGTGAAGGGCGAAGAAGCGGAATTAGGTCATTCACGACAGATAGAATAACGCTGCTTGGAAGTGCTAGGACAAGAATCTCACAGGTATCGGTCAGGTCAGATAATTCCATTGTAGAATCAAGATTAGGAATCTCGTGTTCTGGAAGGTACTTTTCATTGATATTCGTAGTCATCAAAGACTCGTATACTTCTGATTCGATTGTCCAACCCATGACGTTGTGGCCGTCTTCACACCAGATCTTTGCAAGGGCAGTACCCCAGTTGCCAAGGCCAAGAATACCTATGCGAGCCATGTGCACCCCAGAATCACTTCGCCTAATGCACCCGTTATGACCCCTTTGGGGCGAGAACTGACTACCGTTGGATTCTTGATGTCGAGTTTGCGGCCGAGGGTTAAGCAGGGGTTCCCGAGCGGTCAAAGGGGCTGGGTTTAGGTCCCAGTGCGTAGTGCTTCGCAGGTTCAAATCCTGTCCCCTGCACCACTTTTTCATAACACAGAAGCCATAATGCAAGGTGCCCCTACCGATAGCCGTGGAAGACACGATATCGGGATTCAAATTTGAGTCCCGTCATAAAATGGCAATTTTTTCGATAATTGTTGTTGTTGCCTTCATTTTGGCCAGCATCGTGACAGTTTTTTTCTATTGGATAGATGATTACGGAGAACAATTACGAGAAGAAGAATTGAAGAATACTCCAAATCCAACTTGGCCAAACGCCACATTAGTAGTAGATGATATCGAATCACTCGCTGATTTCGGTTATCGAAAGATCGACACCGTTGCTCACGCCAATGCCGGCGACTTCATCCAATTTAGGTTCGAGGACCTCGGTTACGAGGTTGAGATTCAGAGTTTCACAACGGAACTTTGCGATGACTGCCGCAACTATGTCGCGACCATGGAGGGTGAAAATCCAGACTCGTGGATAGTCGTTGGAGGGCACTATGATGCAATCTGTTATAGTCAGCAGTTTATCATCGGCATAGAGTATCCTGGATGTACTTCTGAGGGGGCATATGACGATGCCACAGGCACTGCATCCGTGCTAGAATTAGCCAGACTGATGAAGGAGTGGCAACAACTTGCTTGGGATGCATTCGGTGTAGAACTCAAACCTCAACACACATGGAAATTCGCCGCTTGGGATTACGAAGAATGGCAGGGCAGTGGTTCTCCAGAAGGCGCAGGATACGGTAGCGAGACCTTCGTCACTACGCTACCTGAGGGCGTAGAGATTGCCACATATATCAATCTCGATATGTATGGGCTCAATTGGCCAGTTGAGACCCAGTTGGCAAGCCAACTCACTGGCTGTGACGAGGATTACTATCACCTGTATCTATTCACTTCACCCGTCGATGATTGGTCGTACTACGAGGATAGGGGTCTGAATGTCACCGACGATATGCGCGAGGAAGCAGAACAACTGCAGGACAGACTGGGTTTGGTGCTTCACGACCAGCTAAACTACCCTACTGAATGGGTTGTGGTTCTGGATGATACGAAGGGTAACTCCGACCACTACAATTTCATTTCAAGAGGCTGGCCAGCGACATGGTTTCGAGGAATGCATGAATATCTGCAAGAAGAGGATGATACCTGTGAGCAGTCTCCCAAACACGCCCCTAGTGACAGAGTCGATGTCTTGTATACCTTAGCCGGCGGGCGTGGAAGCCTTGAGGCAGGAATGCAAACTGGGCTCAATGCCCTAGCCCTGTTGATGTGGAGTGATATTACCGGAAATTGGGACTAATCTACGCCGCCCCATTGTTGATAAACATCTCAAGGTATGAATCTACCATGACCCGAGCATATGCTCTACTCGCAAGCCTATTACTGATAGCTACTCCCTTGGCCGGATGCACCTCTAGCCCTGAAATCGAAGAAATCGTTGATGATATTCTTGGATGTATGGACGAGAATGCCGAGAACTATGACGAGAACGCCACAGCAGAACTGTTGAGCGACTGTATCTACCTAGCCTCGATGGAGGCTTTCATGGCCGCCATGACAGATCAGATGGAGATAGATGCGATGCTCGAAATTATTCCGCGCGCGGGATACTCAATGACAATTTCATCGAGCGAATTTAATACCGACATGAACATGCAGATGGACACAGTCATCGAAGAGATGGTGATGGCCGATTTGGATACCGATTCGGTGTATGTCAAGATGGGCATGTCGATCGTGCCTTTACTCGTCTACGAGTACACCCAGGTCCAAGTCGGTGAGATCGTCAACGTCCACTACATTTCGGGCGGGATGATGGCAGGTGGGCGGCAGGTTTGGCGGCCCCGGCGCCGGAACGGGCTCGTACCAGAGTAGGGATGCGACCCCCGACGTCATGGAGACTATCTCCTCGCTGGTGAGTGTGTCTGATGCAGGAGAAGCCGGAGGCGAGATGGGACTCAATCTTCCTACTGGCGATATTAGCGACATGTCCAGCGAGATGCCTGCCGATGCCGAGCCTGTGATTACCTACGATGATGAGTCATGAGTTCAGACAATGACCCTTGAGTACACCAACGACAGCGGGTC
>JAKURL010000007.1:0-18170 GCA_022449345.1 Candidatus Thalassarchaeum sp.
CCCCCGGGGCCGGTAGGGTAGCTTGGCCTATACTGCGCGGCGGGGGGTCGCGCGACCCAGGTTCAAATCCTGGCAGGCCCACCCTTTTCTTGCAAGCGATAGTCATTTTTTGCCCTCTTTAAGTCCCAAAAAGGGCACCTTTTAGGGGTCTGCCGCACTTCGCAGAACATGATTCCGGAGGGCATGGATGAGTGGGCGAACACCGACCGCATCCAGGAGTTGGCAGGGCTCCTCGCACACCATTCTAATCTCTATTACAACGAGGCTTCTCCCGAGATAACAGACGCTGAGTATGACGCTCTATTTGACCAATTGAAGCATCTTGCACCCGATCATCCTCAACTTTCCAAAGTCGGTTTTGATCCATCTCCTGGTTCTGAGAAAGTAGACCATTTATTCCCTATGAGAAGTCTCGACAAGGCGACAGAGGACGAGGAAGTCGCGCATTTTGTCGCTGAGACTACAGCCCACGGTCGCCGTTTTGTTTGTCAGCCAAAATTGGACGGCTCCGCACTATCACTAGAATATCGCCGAGGTCGTTTGGTTCGTGCCGCCACACGCGGTAATGGCGAGCGAGGCGAAGATGTCACTGCTAATGCTCGCAGAATACCAAACATACCCGAGACCCTAGATTGGGATGGCGATGCACACGTCCGAGGAGAAGTGGTAATGCCATTGGATGTATTCAGGTCGAAATATTCTGAAATTGCTCCAAACCCACGAAACCTAGCGGCTGGAAGCCTACGTCAGAAAACCGCTGATGCAGGCAAGGGAGATGCGGCAGATTTGACCTTCTATGCCTACAGTGTGATGTTCCCTGGGCCTGAACATCGACATCCAGACAGCCCAGAACCACCAGCCTTCACAAACGACTCAGAGGCAATCGATTGGCTCGAGTCCAATTCGATTGCTGCGGCTGGGAACGAAGTTGTCGAAGGTGAGGATGACGATACTGTTACACAGGCAATCCTAGCAGTTACCGAGCGCTTGACAAAGGGTCGTGATAGCGCACAATGGGAGATAGACGGAGTAGTCATCAAACTCGATGATTTAGCAAAGCGAGAACTTCTCGGCCAGACCGCCCATCACCCTCGTTGGGCTTTGGCTTGGAAATTCCCTCCGGAAGAAGCCTCGACTGTGCTGATGGGTGTGGATTGGCAGACTGGTAGAACCGGAACGGTAACTCCTGTGGCTAGGGTAGCACCGGTAACGGTCTCAGGGGTTACTGTTGAGAACACTACTCTGCACAATACAGGGGAGATTGAGAGACTAGGTATCAGAATTGGCGATAGAGTCAGGATCGTTCGCCGAGGCGATGTTATTCCGAAGATTATCGAGGTACTTGGCGAGGCCAACACTTCCGACTTACAGAATAGAGTTCATGCCGATGGCACTCTGTTCAACGATTTTTTACCCAAGCGTGAAGCGGTTGTAATCCCTGAGCAATGCCCTAGGTGTGAAACCCAGCTACAACAAGATGGAGCATTCATTCGCTGCTTCAATCTCAATTGCCCTTCTCGCCTCGAACGGGCAATACTGTACTGGTGTCGATTCCTTGAGATGGATGGTATTGGCGAGAAGTTGGCTGAACAATTGTGCGATGAGGGGCTTGTCAATGGTCTGCCCGACCTTTACTCCTTGACTCATTCCGACATCGTCGGACTAGAAAGAATGGGTGAGAAATCTGCTACAAACATAATTTCACAATTGGACTCAACTAGGTCACTCAGCCTCTCAGCCTTTCTCTCAGCCCTAGGATTGCCGGGGATTGGGCCAGAGTTAGCGACTGGATTCGCTAAAGAGTTAGGAGATTCTGAGACGATGTTCAATTTGCTTGAAGATCATGATGCCGCCATTCCTCGATTGGTTTCCTTGGAAGGAGTCGGAGAAACGGTTGCTCGCTCCTTCCTAGAAGGCCTAGCAGAGCGAAGGGAAATGGTAGAAGGATTAGCGGCGGCGATAGAAATCACCGCCGAGGAAGCCAAACAGAAATCAGAGGGGTCTCTGACTGGACTGACATTCTGCATTACAGGAAGTTTGAGCAGACCACGAAAGGAGATTGCTTTGATGATTAAGGCAGCCGGCGGAAAGGTCGTTTCCTCGATATCAGGAAAGTTGGATTTTCTAGTCGCCGGCGAGTCTGTAGGTTCTAAGTTGGACAAGGCAAACAGGCTTGCAATCACCGTATTGAATGAGTCTGAGTTAGAATCACTCATATCTAGTGAAGATGATGCTTCAATGCCCAATGACTCAGGTGAAATCATTGGTGATTCTGGTCCACAACAGATGTCTCTAGGCGATTACTGAGGTGCAATCAGCCGTACATTCCTGAACTTTCGGATCCGGTTTTGTCCATTTTCATTTGGTTCAATTGAGTTGCCATCATCTCTCGGATTTTATCTTCAATTCGCTTGGCTTCTTCTAGAAGTGGGTCTGAGTCCAACTTTATTGCAGGAAGCAGACCATCGAGTCTTTCGATAATTCTAGCTGCGGCTCGAGCATCCGGAATTGCACCATTTGCTAAATCCCCACCAGATTCTGCAAGAATGGCCATTGCGTCAATCCTTCTTCTTCTACATTCACCGAGCATAACCCCACTCATTCCTCCAACAACCCCGTGTTTGAGCTTTGGAACTCCTAGTTGTTCGAGGGTAGCCTGTGCTAAATCTGTAGACCCTATACCTAACATCGACTCATCTGAATCATCATCATCAAAGATAGAATGTGCTTGGTCGGGGCCATGTGAGAAGGAATCGATCATCATCATCTGCGCCGCCCCACTCGCCTCTACCCAGTCTAGTATGGAATCCGCAAGTGCAAGAGTCAAATCTGGACTAACTTGGATTTCAGAGGCGATTAGCACAACCTTGTCACACCTATCCATGTGACAGATTGGCTCGCCGGCATAGAATCTCAATGGTGGCAGGGGCTTTCCTTCCTGTACTAGACAAACCGGAGGAAGACCAGAGCCTCTGGCTCCTCCAACAAAACCGAGTCCAAGCCTGTCGACTAGGTAGTGTGCAACAATACTGCTAACGAAGCCAGCCGAGGGAAAACAGGTCACAACCAAGGCGTCCTCGGCATTCAATCCATCATCGACCGCGACTACGGGTGCTCCGCTCATTGAACCGTTACCGACCGAGATACTGTTAATCATTGGCCTCTCCAGATATAGCGTGTCGGACGTAGACGAAGGCGAATCTCCGAGCGAGGAGAGCGGCTCAACACCAAAACCCGAAGACGGTTTCCGTGCTCACCAACTCTCTCCATCTTCGTGGAATAGATACGAAGAATGTCCTCGAAAATACTGGCTTTCTCGTCAAGGCCTACCCCGAAAGGCTAGCATGCCTGCGGCCTTGGGTAATGCTGTCCACAATTCGGTTGAAGATCTCTGCAATCTCGATTTGTCCGGCCGTGAAGATGATGAATCCGACTGGCTTCCAGCAACTGCCAAGGCGGTACTAGATCGCCACTGGAAAATCGAGAAAGACAACTTCCTCGAAACCCCTCGGCATCCACGCTGGAAGGGCGAACAAATCACCAAGGCTCACGATGGACTCATCGGAGCCTTGAACATCCTATTCAGTAAATCTAATGTTGAAATTCAGAACTTATCAGAAGTGACCATTGCAACTTGGAAAGAGGTTCAGTCAATCGTTTTAGCAAATGAAGGAACTCTGGTTTCGGAATGCGGTCGGCTGATGGGAAGACTCGATCTATTGGTTGCCGACATCGATGAGAATGGCGAATCACGCGGTTGGATAGTCGCCGACTTGAAGACAGGAAAACCACCCTCACCAACTCTGAATGAGAAGGTCAGTCGCCAATTGAGATTCTATCGAGATTTGTTGAAACAGAATAATCCAGACCATCCGACTGTAGTCGCCGAGGGTTGGTATTCAGCAAATCAGACCGTCCATCAAGCAGACGGCCCAGATGTATTGGATTCAGCAATAGAGGCGTGGGAAGGGATGCGCCCCTCAACCACTCCTCTTCCCGCGACCCCAGGAGAACAACAGTGTGGATGGTGTGAGTGGAAAGCTTGGTGTCCAATTTGGTGGGCCGCTCGCCGTGATGGGACACTCTCACCCGGCCATATGTTCCGCGACGAGGTGGTTCAGGTGGTACGCTTTGACCGAGAGGCAGGAGCAGCCCTTTTCCAGCGTATGCCACCGATTGGTGATGAGGGAGAATTAGCCCCATCGGACCACAAATTCGGTGCTGTTCTACGTGATCAATCCCTAGTACAGATGTCAGAATTACTTGATTCCGGACATAATGGAGCAATCTTTCTCGGTAGCGCTAGAATGGATGGCCGCATTGCTCATCTTGGAGATTGGTGCGAGGTATTACCTTGGAATCCAATCAACGAAGGCCACGCGCACGATCATTCCCGCTGGTTACGAACCAATTCTGATACGATTTTCGAAGGGATTGGCGAGGACGGTGACGACAACCAGTCCAAGTAGCGCTTGTCAATCCGTTCTAATTCCATCAATGTCCTACCTCTGTGTTTTCCAAACGCAATTACGACACCTTGGTCGGAATGGCGCAGTCTTCCATTCGTACCTTCGACAGGTTCCAAGTCCGCCATACCTGGCCCCAATCGATTGCTAGTGTCTCGATTACCAGAGAGCATGTCCTGCAGTTCATCGAGGCCTCCTCTGAATTCCTTTGGATGACTCTGCATCATCGACCAAAGTAACAGCAGGGTTGCTCCTGCATCTGCGTCGGCACGATGAGCGCGCGAGATATTGATGTCGTAACGCGCGCAAAGAGGTTCCAAGGCGTGCCGACCAGGAATCCTTAGTTTTCTAGCTAAGGTTAGGGTGTCGATAATTGCCCGAGGTACAGGAACTTCGTATCCCGCTCTCATACACTCCAACTCGAGGAATCGCCAGTCAAATCTTGAAACATTATGTCCGACAATTACCGCACCAGAAATCAATCTACTCAACTCTGGCAGATGTTCCGAGAATTCACTTTCTCCTTTGACATCCTCATCGGTTATTCCATGCACTCTAGACGATTCGGGAGGAATAGAACGTCGAGGATTTACCAGCGCCGTTTGGTTGATGTGAGATCCATCCTCGTCGCTACCTATCAATGCATATTGCACAATCCGGTCGCTTCGATAGTCCAAACCGGTAGTCTCTAGGTCGAAGCCGAGAACTCTGAATCCGGTTAGCATCCCCTCGACCATGACTGCACGGGTAAGAGACCCTCCTTGAACTTCATCGGCGAGATAATTGAACCCGTCATACCTATTTGCGTCTCTTTACACGATTTGTATGATGAGGTTGCAAGCCGGTCGAGCCGTCTCATTATCGATACTGCTCTTCCTAACCGCTCTAGGAGGGTGCACCGGTTTGGCATCTACGACTCCAATTGCAGAGATTACCGCAGATCGAACCGCGATAAATGTCGGAGAAACGGTCAATTTTGATGCTAGAGATTCGAGTGCACCATCACCGACGATAATTGACGAATACGTTTGGGACTTTGGTGATGGTGAGGAAAGGACCACGACCACAGGCATCGCCTTCCATACCTTCACCCAATCTGGAAACCACGATGTCGAAGTTGAAGTCTTCAACGACCGAGGAGAAAGCGATAGAGCTTCGATTACTATCTTCGTCAATTCACCACCCACCATCGTCATCGACAAACCAGGCTACGTTCGAACTAACCAATCTGCAGTTATCGACGCCTCAGCATCCTACGATTCAGAAGGAGGGAATGTCGAATTCATCTGGGATCTCGCCCTTGGATTCGACAGGAATGGAGACGGCGACCCAGCAAATGATGCCGATTCTACCTCCTCCTCTGTTGAAGTCATGTATGCAGATTCAGGTAACCAAACAGGTTCCTTAACCGTTGTCGACGATAACGGGGCCACAACCACAGAAATCTGGAGTTTGATGGTGGTAAAGCGAATGTTCAACGTGGTTTGGGAAGAACAACACATAACCTACGAATGGTCTGGTTATACCGAACAGGGCGAGAGTACTACACACGAGCATATTCCTAGAGATGGTGCCCGCATAATGCAGGTGAATGCGACATTGGTTCTCGACCGAGACTTACTTCCGATTCAATGGCCGGAAGACAACTTTACACTCAGACTCAACATACCTATGACTGGCTGGACGACAAGTGCTCAGACATCTCAAGATAATGTCACACTCAATGCAACTGCCAACATAGACAGGGGAGACATGAATCCATGGCCTGAAAGCGGATATACGGTCAGCGCAGACACCTCGGAAAGTCTCGTCCAATCACTTCTCAACGAGGCGGGAGCTAGGTTCGGTCAAGGTGAGTGGATTTGGGTAATTACAGCTGATGAATGCGATCCGGATATTCTAATCGACGAAGTAGATCCAGACACCGGAAATGATTGGTCATTGACGATAGATTACATCGTCCTGATTCCAAGGGTCAGTGAAGTCTCAGTCTAATCACTCATAGTCGGTGGATAAGGCCTTTCAACTCAGAGCCGGTGGAAGACTTCGATGGTACGTTCGATTGAAGTCAAGAAAGCCTCGGTCCGAGCCCGTCTAATCGTCGATGTAGACGTCTTCATGAACGATCCAGACGACTTTGATTTCTCTCCTCGAGCGAGCATGGATGGTAACAGTTTGAGCATCACAAATGCAGGCGCTGATGCTGGCGGAAGCATCGACCTAGACGACGAGCAAATGAACGCCGCAGAACGCGACCGAATGGTCGAATTAAGGGTAAAATTCTCCGTAGACGGGATGCATGGAATTTTGACTCACAAGACCAAGAACACGAGGATTGCACCCAATGCGAAGAAACTCGCAGAGCCTCGCTGGAAGACCGTACTCCCCCTTTCGATGTGATTTGAATCACCGTCGGGGTTATACAGAAGTTGCTGGTCGAAAACTCGCTGGACCCATAGTGTAGCCTGGATATCACTGGGGCTTGCGGAGCCTCAAACCCGTGTTCGAATCGCGGTGGGTCCGCCATTTTTCCGAAATGTGGGAACTTTCCACAATACAATACTACATAACGGAAATTATTCACGTTCTGTATATGCGAAGTCTAGCGATTGCTCTCGTCCTTCTATTGCTAACTTGCAGTTTTGCAGGTTGCACCTATGAGCAGTCGCGGGGCGAGTTGTGGGTTTGTGAGCAGGAAAGAGGTGGGACTTGGGATGACGATACCGGAGAATGCTCCTTCGAGGAAGAACGCCCAGAAGAAATCCGAGAAGAGACCGATGAGCCCATGACCATTACATCAGAGGACTGTGAGGAAAGAGGTGGAACTTGGATTGAGGGAACCGGAGAATGTTCCTTTGAGGAAGAACGTCCAGAAGAAGAAACAGGACCGGTTTATATCCCTCCATGCAATGTAATAGCATCAGAGGGTCTGAACCCGACAGCCAACCCATCTGATTGGCCAGAGATGCAAAGTGGACAATGGCTCGCAGTCGACGGTTTGACAGATGTTTCATACGCCTCCATAGAATTAGACAGCGAGTCTGAAGTTGTTGTAGATGACCGCCTTGATTACGAGTGTGGATACACATATTCTGTGAAAGTTCCAGCGGGATATAATGCCAGCAACGAATATCCTCTATTCCTATATCTTCACGGACAATTACTAGATTCTGTATTTTTCAACAACATGATGACAAACAATTTCTATGTTCCTGAGGATGACAAATATATCATCGTACGACCATCAAAATTGGAGTCTGACTGGGATGCAAAGAAGGCATTAGACGTGCTTGAAGACGTCAAGGCAAATCTGAATGTCGACGATGATAGGGTCTACCTAACCGGTTTGAGCATGGGTGGTCGAGGAACTTTCATTGTCGCCGCAGCACTTCCTGATTATTTTGCAGCGATAATGCCACTGACTCCTCATCATGAGCCGTACTCTTACCTCCCATTGGCGGAAGACATAGCACACTTGCCTGTTTGGATGAGTCACGGTACAAATGACAGCACATCCTCCTACGATATGGCAGCACAGATGGCAGAGAACCTAACCAATCTCGGTGCGGAAATAGAATTCCAAACAGTAGTTGGTGGAGAGCACGGTGGTTGGTTTACAATCTACTCTAATCAGACAATAATGGAATGGATGCTTTCTCACGTCAGAGACCAATAATTGCAACTAAAGCAATCCGGCATCTTCATCTGATTTGGCTCGATGCCCTCTCATGGTCTTTACTTCGAGTCGGCGAATCGACTTCCCGATGGTCGATATGGCCAAGATTGTCTACTATCCTCAATTTTGGGACTTGGCTCACAGATTCTATGAAGAATCTTGGGAATTTTCCTGTGGCATGCATTACAACGAGATACTAAGCAAGCACAAGATAGGATTCCCCCTTGTTCATTCCGAAGCGAATTTTCGTCACCCGCTGGCCTACGGAGACACTGTAGATTGCACGATTACTGTACCCCGAATAGGTGAGTCATCAATTACTTGGAGAATCGAGTTCAGAAACCAAGACGGAACTCTTTGTTGGACCGCTGATCAGGTAACTGTTTGTGTAGAAATGAGCGATATCAAGAGCAAGGTCTCGGTTCCAGATTGGATGCGTGAAGGCCTTTCCAAGATGACTCCTAACTAATTCCAGTCAGGGTTTCGGCCACTTTTTTTCTAGAGCATTACGCAGACCTTCATCCATAGTGGCATCCCACCAATTTGCATCTCTCCAAATCGCATAGCGCCCACGAATCCCACGTAGGTCTGCCCCATCGAGCCGACACCGTTGGAAGTTTGACAGGTTCATTCGCGCTTTGACAAAAATCGCGCCCCGCATATCCGCATCATCGAATGCAGCTTTCATCAGATTAGCACGCTTGAAGGAAGCCTTTCGAAGATCCGCGCCAGACAAGTCTGCTCCTTCTAGATCCGCCCCGTCGAATACCGCTCTTCGAAGGTTAGCACCAGAAAGGTCGATTTTCCGTAAGTCAGCTTCTACGTGAGAAGTGAAAGACCAATCCTTCGGCCCTTCTGCTTCCTCATCCGCATTTTCGTCGCTCACGACGATAGCCTCTCTAGGTAATCTCTGCCTGCGTCTGTAAGAATCACGAATCTGTTCTTATCTGTGCCAGAAGGGAAGGTAAGTAATGCTGGTCTCCCCCTTGAAGATGAATCATCCAGCATTCTATTGATGTAAAGTGAAACGTTCCACTTCTCCAGTTCTTCGTCAGTCCAGCGACCTGAATCAGTTATCAGTTTCTTGACTTCGCGAGGCGGTGTGTTGTCTTCTTTCTCGACCGAGCGAAGATAATGAATTGCTGCAAGAATGACATCTCCTGTCCTGTAAACATTGCAATTGTCAATCAGTCTACGGAAAGCTGAACCGCGCTCTGGGATTCCAGTCTTGCTGAGGGATTGTCGAGCCGCTTCGATTGCATCTTGTCTTGCCGTTCTAATTTTTGATAAGGCAGACGCCCAAGTATCCTGTTCTTTGAGTTTCAGCCAAGAATCGTTTACTTCTCGGGCCGAACCAGTCAAATCTACCTCAGTTGAACCGACCTTAATCCAGATTCTTCCAATGTTGCCGTTATCTCCCTCTGACATGCTACCAAGTCGTCGATTAGTTGTTAATTGATAAAATCAACCTCCAAATAATATCAATTTCACTTGTGGGTTTAGATTAACTCGAACCTATCTCTTGCAACCGTTTGATTCAAGACTCATTGACTTCGGCCAATGTTCGATGGCCTCACACGACAACTCGGGTTATCCGTTGGTTCTGCATTCATCTGCAGACCCTACAACCCTTGGTGGTACGGCAATTTGCGGCTTCTCCACCGTTGGTTCAGTCGGAGTAATCGCAATGTCTCACATCATTCAGACTCTCGAGCTTGACCCGATGGGAACCGTTCTTCATCCAGAGTTTCCAGCTATTGCCCTAATCCATGAATCGGTTCCCAAACACCCAGTCCGAGTCTATCAGGGCGATGGACTTGGCATATTCATCGCGGAAATTCAATTTCCACCTCAGAACGATGTCCACTTTGGTGAGACCGTCCTAGAGTGGTTCACCAAAGGCGGTTTTGATAGATTGATTGTAATCGACGGAGTTGTCAGCAATGACTTGGGTATCAAGGAGGAGAGCGACCTTTGGGGCGTGTCTTCTACCACAATCGGTCGAGATGCACTGGATAACTCAGGCATCCAGCGAATCCAACAAGGTATTGTCTCTGGGATCTCTGGCTACCTGATTGCAGAAGGCGAACGCAGAGGTCTCGATGTAACTGCACTTCTCGCCGAATGCAATCCAATGTACCCCGATGCGCGAGCGGCTCTACTCGCAATAGAGGGGATATGCGATCTCCTAGACATGGAAATTCCAGTCAAAGGACTGCTTGAGGATGCCCGTGCGATAGAAGAGAGAGTCCGTGAAGCATTTGAGCGGGCGCAGGCAAATGCTCTACCCGCACCTGAAGACCAAGACGATGACGACGAAGTCAGAATGGTCTACTGATTGAATCAAAATCAGTAGAATGGATTGGTTCCAGCAGCGTGATCTGTTGAATCGATGACCTCGATAATCTCAGGAATCTTCTCTTTAATCATCACCTCAACACCCTGCTTGAGAGTTACATCGGCCATACCGCAACCTTGGCATCCTCCTCCAAAGGCGATTATGGCCTTGTTATCATCAACTCCTACAAGTTCGACAACGCCTCCGTGGCTGGCAACGGCAGGATTGACTTCGTTGTTGATGATGTCAGCGACCTTCTGGGATAATTCGTCAACCCAAAGTGGATTTGGATTATCGAAAGAGAACCCACCACCCATTAGAGTCTCCTTGAAGTCAAGAGTAGAACCGTCAAGATACTGCGCGCTCCGAGCTGCAATTCGAACTGTAATCCCGTCGACTTCGTTGATGTAATCGTCTTGTGCGCCTCCGTCAGCGCCAACGAATTGTAAATCATACTGGAATCCTTTGAGGCCGCGGCCAACGATTTCTACACGGAGGGACAACTGTTCCTGCTCGGACTGCTCAGCAAATGAGTCGAGCATCTCTCGCGCTTTCGGGGTGATGGATAGCATGTCCTTCGACCCTTTCAGACACCCATCCGTCTTCAACCTGCGGGCGGGGCGTCTCTAAACGGGCTGAAACTGAAGCGGATTTCCACGACCAAAGTCTCCTCTCCTCATCAGCAAGCCTTTGACTCATTACGCATGAGGGTAAGTCATGGTGCAGGAGGAGGTTACCGACCGACTAGGGCGGCAACTTCGAGACCTGCGTATATCGGTAACCGACAGATGCAACTTTCGTTGTCCATATTGTATGCCGCGAGAGCGATTTGGAGAAGACCATACCTTCCTTCCCAGACGAGCTTTTCTGTCGTTTGAAGAAATCGAGAAAGTGGTCAGAGCCTGCCTCCCTCTCGGATTAGATAAGGTGAGGCTGACTGGTGGCGAACCTTTGCTCAGACCAGGTCTTGCAGAGTTAGTATCGCGTCTCTCAGACCTCGGAGTAGATCTTGCCCTAACCACAAATGGCTCACTTCTTCGCCGTCATGCAGATGCCCTATCATCGGCGGGGCTGAAGAGAGTGACCATCAGTCTCGATGCTATTGACGAAGAAGTACATCAGAAGATGAGCGACTCTTCGGTTACTGTGGCTGAGATTCTCGATGGAATAGACGCCGCGATAGAGGTAGGCCTTTCCCCAATCAAGGTGAATTGTGTTATCAAAAGAGGAGTGAATGAGGAGCAAGCGGCCAAACTCGTTCGACACTTCCGAGGCACAGGAGTGATTGTTCGTTTTATCGAATTCATGGACGTTGGCCGTACCAACGGGTGGACGTTAAGTGAAGTAATTCCGAGTGCGGCCCTCCTAAACTATCTTCAGACAGAATTCGATTTGCTCCCGCTTGAGTCAGAAAGGTCCTCAGATGTCGCGGCCCGTTGGGGGCACTCAGATGATTCAGGAGAAATTGGTTTGATTTCATCCGTAAGCGAACCATTCTGTGGAGATTGTGTTAGGGCGAGAATTTCTGCTGATGGCCGCCTATTCACCTGCCTCTTCGCTTCAGGAGGCCACGATCTAAGGGCATTAATTCACGATGCTAACGGTGGCGACCTTACTGCGGCGATTGCCGCGATTTGGCAACGCCGCTCAGATCGGTACTCAGAGTTGCGATCAGAGGAAACTTCGGCTCTCCCAAGAATAGAAATGTCATACATCGGTGGCTGAAATCTTCTTCATTGAATCGATAATTTCAGACCACGGTGCATCAGTTCTAAATGAAGGCTCGGCATAGTGTGAAAGCGCTGCATTGTATCCTTTTTCTCTCAATAGTTCGACCATTCTTCTGGGGCTGGGTGGTGAACCCTTTTCCTGCCAACTTGCTAATTCATCTACAGCGATTAGGTGATGTGCAGAAATTGCTGTTGATTCCCCAGCGATATGGCGAATAGCTCTCACAACCCTTCGTCTCTCAGCCTCGAAATCCTTCTCAGACCATTCTGCCAAATCCCCTTCTTCATAGGTTGGAGCACACATCTGCAAAACTCGTTCTTCTGTCATCGAAGCCATAGTTTCCACATCACCCATTGGCCCAATCCACATCGGTCCAGAAATTCTCAAATCTTCACGAGCTACTGGGTGCGATAATGGTAGGAAACAACGAATCGGCAACTCATCTGCATCGCTTGCTGGTAAGAGTCCTGCAGCAATCGCTGCCTCTACTTCGGCTTGATTCGGTGAGTAAACCCTCCAGCCTAGTGATGCCTCGACATCATTCGCACCTTCCATCACCCTGCGTACACGAACCGATACTCGCAGATGGTGCGAATCCCAGATAGAAAGCAATGGTTCGACGCTACGATCGTGGCGCGCAGCCGCGCGAGCAACAGTAGCCATCAGAACTCGCAGACCAGAATCGTGCTTGAGTTTGTCAAGTCTCACCCTCGCTCCGTATCGCCTCATCAATGGATTCTTTGAGGAGCCGCTCAGTGCTGCGGTATCTGTCGCACTAACTTCCAATACTCCCCTACGGGCGAGGGCTTGGATTGCAGTGTCTAGGAATGGAACAGGCGAACCGAATGGGTCGATGTCTATCCAATGCCATCCTTGGGACAATACGCTGGTCCGTAAGTCACCTAACAGAGGATGTAACTCACCCTGTTGCGCAGGGAAATCTGCCTCGGTCGCCATTGCCCAATCCAACGCCGTTTGGGTCATGTCACCGACGGTAGCAATGAGACGAGAGGCGCTTTCTGCCGGTAATTCATTCAGCCAGCGTCGGGCTCTCAAACCAGAAGCGCTCAATCCATCGAGGGCCCTTACCTCAGATTTACCCAGCATACCCGATTCAATTGCGTGAGCTATCAACATCACACTGCGTGTTCGTGAACCGGCCATTGCTGGATTGTGAAATACACAACCAACGCTCTTGGAACTTGGGCCTTTACTGTTTGAATCAGGCAAACTGGACACCCTCGTTAGCGTCCGTCCTTCTCTATGAACAAGGCCGGGCCAATCAGGCGGTCGATTCTCTTCCACGACCACGCGGATACGCTATCACACATTGGCTTGACTACTCTAGGATGTGGTTCAGTAGTGTTCGAAAACAATCTCAGAATCAGCGTGAGTTACTCGATGCCCAGCATCGCTGACAACCCCAACAATCCGACTTCCGGACAACCTCTCAGCCAGCCACTTTTCGACGGCTTCCGCGACACCTGCGGATACTGCAATACACATTCCCATGCCCATGTTGAAGACTTTGTGCATTTCCAATTTCTCAACCGGTCCCGTTTCAGCCATCCAAGCGAATTCCGGTGGAACGGGCAAGGGGTCTGAAATATGCCATCCCAAACTATCGTGCAAACGCAATAGATTAGAGAGCCCGCCACCGGTAATATGTGCAATTGCCTTGAGGTCCTTGCTCTCACAAGGTCCGGACTCATCACGACAAGAATCAATCAAATCGATAATCGGTTCGACATAGATTCTCGTGGGATTCAACAACACCTCTCCAAGTGTAGCACCGGCCTCGCTCGCACCTTCGATTTCTCTTCCTTCGTGTGCGGCATCAAATGGTGCAGGATCACTTAGTGATAGTCCAGACTTGTCGACGATTGCTCGCAGCAGTGTGTAGCCATTGGAATGCACTCCACTGCTCGGCAATCCGATTACAACATCACCAGCCTCTAAATTTTCACCGGTAATTGCTTGGCCGGCAGGAAACCAACCTAGAGCAGTACCAGAGAGGTCTAATTCGGTTACGATTCCAGGCAGGGTGGCGGTCTCGCCTCCAGCGAGGGTGATTCGAGCTCGCTGACAGGCTTCGGCGAGGGAGCCACCAATCACCGAGTGGGTTTCAGGATCTGTTTCTGGCACAGCTATGTAATCTACGAAAGCCAGAGGCTCTGCTCCTACACACAAGAGATCGTTGACATTCATCGCTACACAGTCAATTCCGACCCCTTGGTAACGACCTAGTTGATTTGCCAATTGTAGTTTAGATCCGACACCATCGGTTGCAAGGGCTAAACGTGAATCTCCGAATTCAATTATCCCTCCGAATCCTCCGGGTAGAGGTACAGGAGCTCCTCGAGTACCGGGTCTTCTCACCGAACCACTGAGGGATTCAATCAGACTGGCAATCGCAGCCCCTTCGGCATCAATGTCGACACCACTGCTGACGTAATCCATCGGGGTGTCGGCCACACTCTGACGCATGGCCCGAACTTCATGATTCAATCGGCGGCGAAAACTGCCGGATTCTAGAAAAGCTACAATTCCTTGATTCGATTTCCATACTTCGTATGGGCGAAAGTGTTATTTTTTTCAGATTTCGGACTCAAATCTTTGAAATTTAACAGAAATGGCGAGTAGTCAATCATTTTCTCTAAACTGCCTCAAACCTATTCTTTCGAATCGTATTGGCGAACTACTATAACAAAAACATAACCACGGGGGAGGGCTAAGGAGCGTGAGATACGCCATGTTAGATAAGAAAATGATTGCAATGCTGATGACACTCAGTATGCTTGCGGCATCATTCGCAGGTTGTCTGGGTGGGGATGATTGGGAAGCGGATCCAGCGGACGATATGTCCGCGGATATCGTTACTTCCGCATGGGACCCAATTATACCAAACTTGAACGAAGGTGAGATGTGTGATGCCATTATCTCAGCTATGACAAAGACGGAAGTGCGCGACCAAGTTGTCGACTTCACTCGTGGTTACTACACAAGTAGCCAAGGTGTAATCGGTGCAGCTGGTGCAGCGTCAATCTCGGATGTCTCTGAATTGAACGCGGCGGGTACAACCATCGCTGTACAGTCAGGAACTACTTCCGATCTTTATGCTCAGGATAACTTGGCTTCTGCTACCATAGTTGCTTACGAGGATTTCCCCTCGGTTACAGCAGCTGTAGCAAACGGCGACGCAGACTACGCTATGGGTGACTCACCTGTGCTAGCGCTATCCGGTGACCTGATGACCACGTTCTCTGACGAGACCTTTGGAATCGCAATACGTGAAGACTCAGATGAACTTGAAGACGCGCTCAACGTCGCAATTACTGCGATTGTTGACTCTGGTGAGTACGACGCTATCTTTGGCGAGTGGTTCGACGGAGCAGTCGTCCTAACCGATGACCGCGATGCAAACACCGCTACAGAGTACCCAACTCTATCAGAGGGCTCAGATCTTACTGCCGCTCTAGAGGCTGGTTCCTTGAAGTTCTGTTCCGACACTGCATACCCTCCATTCGAGAATCTCGATGAGAACGGAAATGCAGTCGGATTCGATGTCGACATTGCTAACGCACTAGTTGATGAGATCGCAGCACACTACATGGGAACTGATAACCCGATGTTCGAGGGAACCCCTGCTGTTAATATCAAGCTAGGATTCCTAAACGATGCATCTGGTCCAATTTCCCAGTTCGCAGCTCCGTTCACCTTTGCGTGGGGAGCAGCAATGGCTGACCTCAACGCAATGGGAGATGACTACACCTTCGAGGTTATTGAGGCAGATTCCGGATGTGACGGTACAATGGCTGGATCAGCAGCTCAGTCCCTTGTGGACGCTGGAGTTGTTGCAGTAGCTGGTGCAGCTTGCTCTGGAGCATCAATGGGTGCAAACGCAGTCCTTTCGGCTGCTGGAATCCCAATGGTGTCCTACGCTAGCACATCGCCAGCACTAAGCGACGCCACTGCACACCCTCACTTCTTCAGAATCGTACCAAGTGACGCACTACAGGGCCAAGCCGCAGCTGACATGATTGCAGGAAGCGGAGTATCCAACACCGCTATTGTTCACATGACTAACGCATACGGTGCAGGTCTAGCAGACGCAGTTGCAGCTAACCTAGGTGCAGACAGCGTCTGTCTACAGTCCGGATACGAAGAGACTACAACCGACTTCCAAGCTGCCGTTCAGGCAGTTGTGGATGCTGGATGTGACTCAGTATTCCTAGGATCGTACTCCTCTGACGGTGCAATGATCGTCGAGACAATGGCTGTAATGGGAGCAGGAATCCCAATCTTCAGCGCAGACGGTATGGCTGGAGAAGCAGCACTGAACGACTACACACAGCCTGCAGCAGCAAACGGCATTCAGGTCACACGACCTCGAGCAGTCGCAGCTGGCGGTTCAACCGCTTTCACTGACGCTTGTGCAGCAGACTCAGTCTGTTCCACTGGAATCTACCAATCTGAAGCGTATGACGCAGTTATGATGATTGGTCATGCAGCAATGCACGCCGCCGGAGCCGACATGTCTAACCATATCGCTATGGTAGGCGACGGCTATGCTGGAGAGAGTGGCACACACTCCTTCCTCGCCAACGGTGATGTCGGTGGATCAGGCTACGATGTCTGTACTTTCCACCACGTACCAACATACGGCCAGTACTTCAACTGCGACCGAATGTGGGGCGCTACAGATGGAGTAACTGCCGCACCATTTGCTGGTACAACAGTCAAGATTGGATTCTTGAACGACGCAACCGGACCAATCGCAGTATATGGACCTGGATTCGTTGCAGCATCTCAGATTGCTATTGGCCTAGCCAACACAATCGGATACAGCAGCGGTGTTCAGTTCGAACTTGTATACGCGGACTCTGGCTGTGACCAAACAATGGGAGGCTCGGCCGCTCAGGCCCTAGTCGACGCAGGTGTATGGGGTGCAGTAGGAGCAGCTTGTTCCGGTGCATCGATGGGTGCTAACGCGGTATTGTCCGCTGCAGGTATCCCTCAGATTTCGTACGCTAGCACTAGCCCAGCATTGACTGACGAAACCGCATACCCTGGATTCTTCCGTGTCGTACCTAGCGACGCGTTCCAAGGTGCAGTAGTTGCTCAGGTAATGCAGACTGACGGAATGGACAATGTTGCAGTAATCCACATGACTAACGCATACGGTTCAGGTCTAGCTGACGCTTTCGTAGACAACATGGATGCGAGCGATATTTGTTCACAAGCCGGATACGAAGAGGCAACAACTGACTTCTCTGGTATTGTAGCCTCGGTCATAAACGATGGATGCACATCTGTAATGATGGTATCCTACGCTACTGACGGAGCAGCTTTGATTGAAGAGATGGCAACTCAGGGATACGCTGGAGCCATCTATGGTGCTGACGGAATTGCAGAGGAAGGACTTGCTGCAGACATGACTGACAAGTCCCTAGTCGACGGAATAATCGCTACTAAGCCTGCCGCGGCTGGAGCGCCTGGAGAAGTCGCACTGACCTTCGCATACCTATGTTCGCTGAGCCCAGATTGTGCTGGCGGTATCTATACCGCTGAAGCATTCGATGCGATAACGATCATGGCATTCGCTGCTTTCACAGCACTGACCACACCTGGTCTACCTGCTGAGTCAGCGGTAATGGCAGTCGGTCAAGGATGGAACGGCGCTAGTGGAACGCTAAGCTTCTTGGGGAACGGAGACGTTCCTGCAGCTGGCTTCTGTGTCGGTGAATTCTCACATGACGCAAGCGACGACTCAGTATCGTACGACTGTACACGAAGCTGGGATCCAGTCAACGGAATAACTTCCGCTTGAATTGGAACCACAACGTAAAGCAGTGCCCCCGGCTTTTGCCCCCGCCAAACCCCAACATTTTATTGAAAAGAGACCAACGGAAGGGTAATATTATAGTGCAAGAAGCCCCACCCCAAAAATCAAAAATTC
>JAKURL010000007.1:18180-88175 GCA_022449345.1 Candidatus Thalassarchaeum sp.
GGCGTCCCCCCTTAGCCGCCCGCGTTCCCCTTTCGGTGGCAGCCTTACACCTTATTACCTTCCGTTTTATTCTAACCAACATCGTACCGCTGGGGGGGGGGGTGGCCCCGCCGCACTGCCCCAACTTTTTATTCCTATGAGCCAAGGGTACGTGTAGTAGTATGCTGCACGAGGCCAGAACCAAATTCTCAAAATTGCCTCGAGGGGTTCGAAGAATTATTTTCGCAGCCTTGCTATTCATCGATGCCAACTACTTGGGAACTCTGAATGGTGTCGGTTTTCTCAATATCCTAGACAGTATATTGGGAGGCGGCCTGCCAAATGATTTGGTCTGGTTAATTCAGGTCATCGAGGCAATCTCAGCAGGTTTCTTAGTAATCAAGGTGCTATTCGATGATGTTCCTAGTAGTCATGCAAGAACACTGGCACTACTGTTGTCGCCACTTTTCATGGTAGCAGTCACGTTCTATACTCTCGATTTACTACTCCAAGGACTTGGTACAAGCGCCGGATTCACCCTTGATTTGGTATCAATTACTACCGGGACTCTGACTTGGTCTTCGACTTACTTGGCTATCGCCATTGGTTTGACACTGACCTACAAAGTACAGAGATACGGAAACTTCGCCCAATCTGAATTATTCATGATTGGAATGTATCTATCGATGATTATGATTTGGAGTGATTATTTCTTCCCGATGACGAGTCTATCGACCACCAAAGAAGGAGTCCTGACTTGGTCCGTATTGATTTTCACTTTACTCGCTGCTTTCATACTAACTGGATTTGCTGGAATTATCATTGATCGACTCGTCTACAAAGGATTCCGCAAAACCCAAGCAAGCCCTCAGGTGATGATGATTGCATCGCTTGGGGTAGCGTTAATTCTCCGCGCCTTGACCTACATGAGATTTGGCGCGGGGAGAAACATGTTTGAGCCAGAGGGAGATTGGAGAATGCCAAATCTTCGATGGGAACTACCAACAACAAAGATGCGGTTCAATCTTGGAGATAGAGGTCTAGATGAGGGAAACACCTACACTCAATGGACCTGTGAACAAACAGGTGTAGATGAAACTACAGGAGAACCAATTCTTACTCGAATCGTTAGTGAGACTTCTAAACCCGCTTTCGAAATATACGATACCACTGCGGATTGTGTTACCCAAGCTACAACCAATTATGCCTACTACAAGGGTGCAGTCCCTATTGTAATGTTCTCCTCTGTTTTGCTACTACTGCTGCTACTCAACAAGACCCGACTTGGCAGGAGAATGAGGGCGGTTGCAGATAACCCCGAATTGGCCGCTAGCAGTGGAATAAATGTCGAGCGTGTGCACATGACCAGTGCATTCCTTTCCGCAGGAATATCTGGAATGGGTGGAGCGATCTTCGCGCTGACGCTCAGATTCAATCCGGAAACTGCATTTACTCTTCTTCTCCCCTCCTTCGCGATAATTGTTTTAGGAACCATAGGCTCGATTCCAGGAGCTATCGTTGGTTCATTGGTTGTAGGATTCGTGCGTGCATTATCTTCGCCGGTGCTGATTGGTATCGGTTCACCTCTAGGCCGCTCGAATTACTCGGCTCTTGATGGAGTAATGCCGTACATCTTTTTAGTAGCGATTTTGATGATTATGCCCGAGGGTTTAGGAGATACTTACGAGAAATGGAAGATTGATCGTCTGAGAGATCGCAAAGAATACGACCCAGAAAAGTCAGGAAAAATTACTGCTGCCCTAGCTATATTGCCAACGGGTATATTTGGATTACATCATTGGTGGAGAAATCGATCTGACAAAATGCAGAATTTTTCAGCTATCGCAATATCAGCATATGCCTTCCATCGCTTTAGTGACTTTGTTGGAAGAAATTCATTTGCTGATGGGTCATGTTCAGATTCTTGTCAGAGTGATGAATTTGTAGACACCAATCTTGCAGTCCTAACGGGAAGAAATGACGGGACGTTACTAATCGAAGACTCCCCATTGGATGAATCCGATCTCTTAGGACAGATATCCCCTCCAAATGATTTGACCCCTGCTGAATCGGATGAATGGGTAGCAAAATCAGTTGCAGATATGCATGAATCTTGGTTTAATATGATGAACTTTGAGATAGATTTGGTCAATTTAATCGTCGACCTCGGTGATATCATTTGGCCTTGGGCATTCATCCTACTATGGTTGTACTCAATCTACGAAGGAATTTCCATCTTGCAAGGGAATTACGAAACTAAGGGAACTCAACCACTTTCATCGAAGTTCAACGATATTATTTCTCCACTCTCTATTCGAATTAGGCAACTGAATACTCAATTACGAATTCGTTGGTTGGAATTTGATAGGAACCATGACCAATTTGTCAAGCGGATTAAGCAACGCATCTCTGAATCCTCTAGCGGCATAACCTCAAGGGTAAGTACAGAATCTGGAAAGTTATACTCAACAATCCTCGATAAACTGCCAATAGGTTCAACGGACGATAAGCAGAACCTGCGAAGTTATGGAAGAGAGAGCCCAATCGGTTCTTGGCTTCTCTTTGGCCTACTGATGTTCATCCTCATATTGTTCTTGGCCTGGTTGCCAATTGCCGAGTCGGATAATTTCAGATTCAAGAAGATTCTACAGGTATCCAACGTTCTGTTAACTCTCTCAATCTTCGTATTGATGTCCTTCTCACTAAATCTTCACACAGGATACACAGGGATGGTTAACTTCGGTGTTATCTTCTTCGTTGCCATAGGGACGATAACTGTCGGAATTTTGACTGCACCGGAATATCTTCACGGCTATGATTGGGCGATTCTACCGGCGCTGATTATTGCACTTCTTCTGGCTGCAGCCTTCGGCTGGACACTAGCATATCCAACCGCTCGTCTGAGAACAGATTATTTCGCAATTGTAACGATTTCACTCGGCGAGATAGTAAGAGTTCTGCTTGCTGGTGAGCCATTACTCAGGGTTGGTGCAGTAGGGAACGCAATTGGGATTTCATCGTATCCATTACCACTTGAGAACTGGTGGTTCTGTGGTTCAGAGACTTCTGGCCTAGACACCCAATGGGTTAGTCCAGACGCCTGTCGTGATGATCCGAATCTAACTGATACACCTGCATATTTGATTGGAGATTGGCTGAATTTGGGCGAACCAGCACCCTATCTGTTCGCACTGATGATTATGTCAGTAGTTGCAGTCATCCTCGTCTGGATTTTATTGAACAGAATTCTTTCTTCCCCTTGGGGTAGAATCCTCAAGGGGATTAGAGAGGATGAGGACGTTGCTCAGCACCACGGTCATGATGTTCTAACTCACAAAGCCGCTAGCCTAGCTCTAGGTGCCTCAATTGCGGCTTTGGCAGGAGCCTTCTGGGCTTGGAAGCTAACCGGATTTGAACCCAGCTTCATGTCTCCTGCGCGCTCAACCTTCCTTGTATGGGCGGCATTCATTATTGGTGGGACTTCGAATAACAAAGGAATGGTTGTCGGTGCATTCATCATCGTATTGATGGAGTTCGTATTCAACGTGCTAGTCGCTGGCCAAGGTTCCTCAGACCTTCCTCTACACACCACAGCGGGGCGTATAGATCAGTTGTTTGAATGGCTAATCCTAAGCCCATGGGAAGTTGTTAGCCTATTCCTAGGAGCAGCATTTGTCGGTTTCGCTATTCGCTCAGAAAGAATCCTCGAAATCGGCTTGGCCGGGGTCGCGGTCTTCTCATTCACCGCAGTCGTTCTTGGCCAGCGTTCAATCGAAGAGTCGTTCTTTGGAGGGGTCGTAAGTGCTGACATGCTTTACTTCAAACTCTTCCTAATCGGTTGTTTGATGCTATTCTCACTCAAGTTCAACTCCAAGGGTCTACTACCTGAAGTTCCGGTCCGACCTGAGCGACCTAACGGAGGTGAGGCTGTTGAGTGAACCTGTTTTGAAGGTCGAAAATCTCCGAAAGGAGTTTGGCGGTCTTGTAGCTGTCAAGGATGTATCTTTCGAAGTCGGGCCAGGTGAATTCGTTGGATTAATCGGTCCGAATGGATGCGGGAAGTCAACCACATTCAACTGTATTAGTGGACTATTGGATCAAACTACTGGAACCGTGGAGATTTTCGGCAAGGACGCATCAACGATGCGACCCGATCAAATACAGAATCTAGGATTTACCAGAACTTTCCAGCATACACGACTATGGCGGCAAATGACAGTAATCGAAAATCTCCTCGTTCCTCCTCGTGAACAATTCAAACCGAATCCACTGAAGGCAATTTTGCAATCCTCATCGCGACCCGAAGAGAAGGAAAGATTGACTCGGGCCTATGATGTGCTAGACCAATTGGAAGTTCCACACATGGCTCACAATTTGGCCAGCGAACTTTCCGGTGGCCAATCGAAATTGGTCGACATAGGCCGCTCGATGATGGGTGACCCAAAGTTGCTACTGCTCGACGAGCCGGTAGCTGGTGTCGCAGGGCCTTTGGCACTAAAGATATTCAACAACCTTAGGCAAATCGTCGATGATACTGGAATTTCTGTTCTAATCATCGAACACAACATGGATTTCATTTTACGACAAGGAGTAGACAGAATCGTCGTAATGAATGAAGGAGAGATTCTGATGGTCGGAACTCCGGATGAAGTCCGCAGCAACCGAGAGGTCATCGAAGCCTACCTCGGTGCTGCTGGAGACGATTCGGGAGGTGAGGAAGAATGAGCGAGAGAGTTCTAGAAATCAATGGACTGAATAGCGGTTATGGCTCAGTTCAGATTCTTTACGATATCGAGATCTATGTCGATAAGGGCGAATTTGTTACCATCATCGGTCCGAATGGTTGTGGAAAATCAACTCTAATCAAGACAATATTCGGAATCGCTACTCACTATTCCGGCAGTGTCCAACACAAGAGCGAGGAGGTCTCTGGATGGAGAACAGACCAGTTAGTCAATCGAGGAATAGCCTATGTTCCACAGGTGAACAACGTCTTCCCTTCGTTGACTGTGCATGAAAATCTGCAAATGGGTGGCAACATGTTACCAACAAGTGTGCTTGCAGAAAGAATCGATCGCGCGTTGAATATGTTCCCAGATTTGCAACAGCGCACTCATGACCTCGCTGCTTCGCTCTCCGGTGGTGAGCGTCAGATGCTAGCAATCTCTCGTGCGTTAATTTCTGACCCAACTTTCCTATTGCTAGACGAACCTACGGCTGCACTTTCGCCTCTCTATCAGCAGCAAATTATCGAGCGAATTGATGCTTTGCGTGAAGAGGGAATTACAGTCTTAATTGTCGAACAAAACGCTAGATTAAGCCTTGCTAGGTCCGATCGAGGATACATTTTCGCAAGTGGAAAGGTAGTGCACACAGGAGATGCTCAACACATCCTTACTGATCCTGAAATCGGCGAGTATTTCCTCGGCTCTCATTGAATGCTTAGCGAGCCAGAACTCTATGCACTGCAAGAGGGATGAAATGCAGAGATTCTGCCAACCTATGTCCATCTTCGACCTCGATGAGTTCGACAATCGGATTCGAGGTCGAGACCTTTCGTGAAGATTCGATAGGCACGATATCGTCTTGGTTGCCGTGAATGATCACTGTAGGATGGTAGAGGCTCGGCCAAGACATCTCATCTGCAGTTGTGATGAAGTCCCAACCAAATTTCACCTCATGACCGAATCCATGGTGGAAGTAAGAGTGCGAGTCGAGTTTTTGCCATTCTCGCAAGCCTTCCTCGCCAATCATTGAGCGAAAATTCTCCGCCAGACCGAATGCTGGTGCCATCAGAACGATGCGAAGCTCGCGGTCAGAGAATCTATGCGAAGCATTGGCGATTGCAAGCCCCCCATATGATGAACCCATTATCACATCCAAGTCATTATTGTTTGAAATTGCTTCAGCGACTACTTCGGTTTGGTCGGCAATGCTCCAACCCCTGTCACTCATCGCCGGAGAAACAACTTCCCAGCCTAAATTCTCAGCAATCCATGTCGGCTTCGAGCCATTTGGACTTCCCTCTAAGCCGTGAGCCCAGAGGACCTTCACAGAATCACTCCAAATGACAAAACTTCAGGGCCACGAAGTCGGTTCCAGTCGGCTCTCTGCGCATCGATTCAGCATCCATCGCTCGCAGATGAATCTCGCCGACGACGTGAATTGTTGCGTGGAATAGGTGTCCGCCATGAACCACATGTCCATTGTCAGACATCAAAGTGTGAATGTGGGTGAATGGCCCATCTGGGCTGGGAATTAAATTGCCTTGAGTTGACAGCAGTTCCATTGGTCCAGCATGGTCTAGGGTTTGGTAAACTCCGTCCGAATCAAGATATCCCATACGGATGTCTCGTACTCTTCCGATACCACTGGTGATTGCAGCACATTCGATCCCATGTTCGGCCAAACTCTGAATTGAGGCGTGAATCTCTTCCCCAGGATCGAGCCTCAAAATCACATCATCACCCTCGCGAATAAATTCCATAAGTGGGCGACCGAGTTCCCGTGCTTGAATCAATCCCAGGGTGCGCTTCCTCTGGGTGTCGACAAACTAACGTTTTTCCTGCAGTGGAAGCGCTCAGGCCCACATTCTGGCGACGTGTAGCGGTCAAAACTTCCAGTGGAAGAAGGGGGGTCGAGTGAATCATCCGCTTTGTTCATAGACTACGGATTATCACTTCCCTTGCCCGGCGGTGAAATCTATGACGATGGCAGCACATGACTCCTCGGCTAGGTGGCGGACTTTCTTCACCGAAGCTAAAGAGGCGGAGATAGTTCCACTTCTGTCGAAGCAGTCTGAAAATGCTGTGCTTGACATTACTTTCCACGAACTTCAGGCATTTGACCCTGAGTTCGCTGAAGACGTTCTTAGCAACCCTCGCAAGATTATCAACAACGGTCGAAATACCCTAACTGAAATTTGTCGGGAGCGCGGTGAAGACCTTGACTGCCTAATTCGTGTTGGGGAGTTGCCTAAGGATAGCCGCCGTGATCTGAGAGATATGGGCAGCCGAGACATCGAAACTCTCCGAAGTGCAGAAATCATAGTTACAAAAATCAGCGAAATCAAGCCTAGAATTCATCGAGCGGTATTCCAATGTGAGAACTGTGGTCATTCCGTCGAGATGATTCAAGACAATGAAAGAGAATTGAAAGAACCGCTAAAGTGCCCCGAGGAAACTGGTTGTGGAGAGTCTGCCGGGCGTTCAGGCGGAACTCGCTTCAATCTCGTAATGAACGTCTCTCGCATGGTCAACAACCAGTGGATTGAGGTTCAGGAGGTTCCTGAGAACGTGCCTAGCGGTGCCCAACCATCTCGAGGTCAAGTTCTCGTTGAGGGTGACCTCGTCAACAAACATCTGCCAGGTCAGAGAGTTGTGATCAACGTCATTCCAGTAGTTCATTCTGAGGTAAAGAGAAACAAGAAGACACCGATGTTCGATATCATCTACCACCTTGTTAGTTCCGAACACGAGAGTACTCCATTCACTGAAATCAAAATCTCCGATGAAGATCGCCAAGCGATTATCGACATCTGTGCAAGGCCAGACCTCTTGCAATTGATGCAGCGCTCAATCGCACCCTCGGTTTACGCAACCGGAGTAGTTCATTATGTCAAGAGAAGCCTAGCCTTGCAACTATTCGGCGGCGTTTCTCGAGTAAACAAGGACGCAACCCGTTCTCGAGGTGACATTCATATCCTTCTGATGGGAGACCCCGGTGTTGCAAAGTCACAGCTTCTCAATTACATGTCAAAACTATCGCCACGAGGAATGTTCGCTACTGGTGGCGGTGTATCTGGTGCTGGACTTACAGCCGCCGCGGTACGAGATGAGTTCAGCGGCGGTGGACGATTCGCTTTGGAAGCGGGCATCCTTCCATTATCCGACCGAGGAATGGCTGCAATTGATGAGTTCGACAAAATCGGTGAAGAAGATAGGAGAACCATGCATCCAGCGATGGAACAACAGCGCCTAGATGTCTCAAAGGGGGGTGTCAAGGCTACCCTGAATACCCGATGCGCAATCCTTGCAGCAGCCAACCCGAAAGAGGGGCGATTCACCAGGCGCGGAGCAAATGAAAGCGTCATGCACTCCTACAACGAAACCGGACTTCCACCTCCTCTTGCATCCCGATTCGACATTATTTGGATGATGCGCGATGAGGTCAGAGTAGACGACGATGAACGCATCGCTCGCCATATTCTGGAAGTCAGAACCCAAGGGGTTAGCGAGACCAAGCTCGATGAAGTGATGGAGTTTGATCTTCGAGAAGCGGAAGAAGGAGAAATCTTTGCAGAAGGTGTTGATGGCTCTCAGCACCTCACTATTGAGTTCCTCAGAAAGTACATCGCCTACGCAAAGAGAAGTATCAATCCAGACCTAAGCGACGATGCTAAGGCAATGATTCTCGAGTACTATACCAAGGAAAGGCAGTCATTCGGCCGAGATCAGCAACAATACACAGAGACGGATGTAATTCCGATTACTCCTCGTGCCTTAGAGGCACTAATTCGATTGACAGAAGCCCATGCTAGAATGCATCTTCGAGAAGTAGCCCTTGCAGACGATGCAAAGATGGCACTTGCAATCTTCAGGCATTGGCGTGAAGAAGCAGGAATTGAGGACGATTCGGAATTGGTTTCGGGTGTATCCGTCAGCCAAAGAAATGCAGGTAATATGGTAAGGTCAGTTATCCGAGATTTGTGTAGCGACAAGGGCGTTGCAGAGTTAACTGAGATTCTCAATCGCTGTGAGACTCGTGGAGTTAAGGAATACCAAGTCGAAGAAGTCCTTTCAAGAATGCTGCAAGGCGGCGAATTATTCGAGATTTCACATGAGCGGTATTCCTTCGCCCGTTGAGCCTATGAGCGATGACCGCCCGCTTGATAACGTGAGCACCAGCGAGCCGCATGGAGAGGTCGCAAATGCCTCTGAGTTAGATCCATCAGGTCTTGGCTTCATGTGCGGTCTTGAAGTCCACCAGCAACTGAACACAGGTAAGTTGCATTCTAGGATGCCGAGCATACTGTATGAAGTGGGAATCGAAGAAATTCCAGACGATTGGAAGCGTGAGGGTAGAAGGCTAAGAGCGGCTCAAGGAGAAGGCGGAAAAGTCGATGTCGCCGCTCGCTTTGAGGCTCGTAGGAATCGCTCATTTGTCTATGTTCAATCACCTAATTCTGGCTTAATCGAACTCGATGAAGCCCCGCCATTATCACATGATGATTCGGCGGTCAAAGCAGCCTTGACGATTAGTGCAATGATGGACGCAAAGCCTGTTCCATTCCTCCAAGCGATGCGGAAAACAGTTGTCGACGGCTCCAACACCAGTGGTTTTCAGCGTACCACATTAATCGCTACAGACGGAGTAATCCAAACCCCTTCGGGAGACGTCGGTATCGATGTCATCTGTCTTGAGGAGGACTCAGCGAGGAAGCTCGATACCCAATCCACAGATTCCGGTGAGGTGGTGATTTACACACTCGACAGACTAGGAGTCCCCCTAGTCGAGATTGCGACCGCCCCTGATGTACAAACACCAGAACACGCAAAGGAGACGGCCCTAGCTCTCGGAACTTTCCTTCGAGATACTCGGATGGTGCGCCGTGGTCTCGGTTCAATCCGTCAAGATCTGAATGTAAGTATCGCCTGCGGCGATCGTGTCGAAATCAAGGGCTGTCAGGATTTGGATTGGATTCCACGAATCATCCGCCTCGAGATGTCTCGCCAGTTGCATATGTATCGCCTTGCCAACGAATTGCGAGAAGAGGCTGGCCTACCAGCATTACCACCCGACCGTAGGGACGACCAGATTCCGGTTGAGAATCGAGTTGCTAGAGCGGTCGAGAGCAGAATACCGATGCAACTTCACGATATGACCACCATTTTCGATGGTTGCACCTCTACAATGGTTGAACGAGCTCTCACCCGAGGATCACTTGTCAAGGCAACAATCTTGCCTAGATTTTCCGGAAAGATTGGCACCAAGCAGATGGATGAGGAAGACTCTCAACTACCAAGGTTAGGAAGAGAATTGGCCGGCGCGGCCAAATTAGCAGGTGTTGCCGGCATTTTCCACTCCGATGAATTGCCAGCGTATGGTATCGACCAAAATCTCGTAGATTCGGTTAGGTCAAGCCTTGAAATCGAAGAAAACGATGCATTCGTCCTCTGCGTCGCACCAGAATGGCAAGCCGACTTGGCTCTTGAATCGGTCATCGAACGTGCTCGCAAGGCATACCATCGAATCCCGAAAGAGGTTCGTAATGTCGTAATCCGCAAGGGCGCGCCGGAGGATGGAACAACCACTGCCATGAGACCACTTCCTGGCGGCGCTCGAATGTATCCCGAGACCGACATTCCTGTGGTACCGTTAGATGAAGATCGATGGTCTTCAATCAGCGATGAACTTCCGTTAAATCGAATCCAGAGAATAGAGCGCCTGAGTTCATACGACATTTCGGACAATCAAATAGAGGCATTAATCGGCGCAGAATTGGATGACATACTTGTGATTGCTATCGAGGGTGGTCCATGCGGAACACCGGGCATACCTGCCAAGGCGATGGCCTCAGCTCTTCTAGACAATACCAGAGAGGAGATCTCCGAAAGCACAGAATTCAGTGCGGAAAATATCCCCATGCCAATCCTCACCTTATCTCTTCACGCGCGCGAGGAAGGCATCATCACTCGCGAAGGACTTGTGCCGATGGCCCGCAGTCTTTTGATTGAAGGACCATCTTACAAAGAAGCTGAATTCCCTGAGCGCCTCAAATGGTTCAGCGAGAAAGCTGAGGCGGACGGATACACTCCAGCCGACTCATCGGCGGTCGAAGACGCGGTTGACGAAATTCTCGCAGATCGCGCCGACTTCGTTGCAGAGCGTGGCTTGGGCGCGATTGGACCTCTGATGGGTGTGGTCATGGGCAAGTTAGGTGGGGCAGCAGACGGAAAGGTAGTCAGCGAGGTTTTGAAACAGAAAATCAGTGAACTGATTGAAGATTGAGCCTAGATTTTTACAGCCCTCATCAACTAACTTCTTAGACCCAACTCAACACCAAAAAACTCCATGTCGGATAATCTCAAACCGCTATCTGTAATTGCAGTAATTGCATTGATTATCCTAGCCCCTGCAATTCGAGATGCTTTGAGAGAAGAAGCAGCGACTTATGTCGATGATAGCGAATCCTCACACGATGGTTTACCGGAGTCATGGAATGATACGCAAGTCTTCTGTGTTCTATTCCCAGACCAAACTTCTCATCCCAAGTTTACATCTGGAGTTACTATGATTGAGCAGGATGGTTCGACACTCGGAACAAACTCAGAGTACAACGGCACAGGCGCTTGTGCGGGGGGTTTCTCAGGTTTTGAGAATGGGTTAGATTTGATGGACGCTGCAGTGAATTCCTCTGGCACTGACTTAGTTTACAACTTGACAGAATTCTCATTCGGCTTACAAATTGACTCGATAGGGGGCATCGAACCATGCGATGCTACCGAGTGTTCTGACTCATCGGGCGCTTACTGGGCTCTCTACCACAACGGGGGGACATCTTTGGTTGGAATCAGTGATATAATTCTCTCAGAAGGCGATGTTCTATTGTGGCAGATTGCCACATGGTGAGAGGGGATACTCAGCAACCATCAAGTGCGACTAGACATCCAGATAGAACGGGGTTCAGCCATGTACGACTTCCACAACGTCGCATTGACTCCTACACAGAGCCTATTGCTGAACATTTGCATCCTCTCCGTAATCGTCTTCGCTGTGCTCCGTAGCGAGCGAAGATTGGATGATTATAACCCAATTGCAATGCTTGGTGTCTTGGCTATTTTCGGAATTGCCGGCCGAATTCTTCTCGATCCAATTCCTAACTTCCAGCCAGTCACCGTAATCGTATTACTTGCGGGAATTTACTACGGCGCTCCTCGTGCTGTTGCTCTCGCAGGCATAATCGCACTAGCCTCTAATTTCGCTGTACTCGGTCACGGACCTTGGACACTATTCCAAGTCGCAGGTTGGGGGCTGGTCGGCTTCGCAGGCGCTTTCTTCGCTGACCACCTTCTGAAGGACGGCCGCCTTCAATTGAATAGATTGGCCGGACTAGCAATAATCTCAGCCTTCGCCTTCGATTGGGTAGTCTCATCGAGTATCCTCCTCAAGACCGATGTCTCGATGCTAGCACCATATCTTCTCAACGGCTTGCTATTCGATCTCTACCACGCCGTCGGCAACCTAGTCTTCGTCGCTTGGCTCGCCAACCCGTTGGGCGAGATTATGCTACGTCACAGGGTAGAGCCTAGTAGCCAATCGGTGAGTGAAGTTGTCACAAACAGATGAAATCACAATGGTCTTGGTGACCCGAGCCGACCTCAAGCTATCCAAAGGCAAGTTAGCTGCACAATGCGGCCATGCCGTCATGGAGTGTGCTCTACGAGCGAAGAAACAAACTCCACGAGCCCTAGATAAATACCGCAGAGAAGGAGCGAGGAAGATAGTCTGCAAAGCAGCGGATGAAGAATCACTTCGAAAGATACTGACACAGGCAAAGAAAGCAGGACTAGTTTGCTACCTAGTCAAAGATGCAGGCCACACTGAGATTCCACCAGGTACCGTAACTGTTGTTGGTATAGGACCGGGCCTTAGGTCTGACATAGACAAGATAACCGGCGACCTGCAATTAGTCGGATAAGCACCCGAAACCAAAGAAACCCCACAGAGCGAATGCTCTGTGGGGGGTTTTGAGAATCGGCTAGACTGGGGGACCGAAGTCCCCCAGTCTGCCTTACGTGTTTCAGAATCCTAAATTACTGATTCAGATCAAATTGCGTCATCGATCAAGCCACCAAGCATTGCACCGAGTCCAATTATGACTCCGTCCATTACCCAGTTGCTTAGACCTTCGACGATGTTGCCGCCGCCAACAAGCTCACTTGCCATCATGTCAGCACCGCCTACACCAGCTCCTAGGGAGCCAGCAAGGGCAACAACTGCGAAAGCAGTCATCCAGCCATCGCACCTGCCTGCAATTGCACCAATAAGTGCACCAGCAGCCAACATCATTACAGCGCCATCCATAGCGTTGTCTTCAGCACCCCATACGTCGACGCCCCACATTTCTGAGTCTGCCGCTGTTACGTCGCCAGCCTCAGCCATCAGTAGCAACGCAAGCGCTGCACCGAGTACTTGGAACAGCAAGCGCATACCGTTTCCGATCCACGCATCTGTGTCCTGTAGGTCACCAGTCATTGCACTGATCCAGGTGAACATAGGCAGAACGTGTGCTCCTGCCATAGCCGCCATGACGACAGCGAGTAGTACACCCATCATCACCATGTTGTCTTCACCGAGAACCAGTAGTGACACCGCGAAAGCGCCACCAAGTTCTGCCATGTTCGTTTTCCAATCCATTTCCATATTATTTCCTCCTCGCCTAAGCGAGTAGTTGTGGGTCTTTCGGTGAGTATATAATCAATGTTGCTTGAAACCCCCAAAATAGAGTGGATTTAGCACATTTTTCCGAACGCCGGTGTTGCTGAGAACACCTGATAACGCAGATGATATCGAGTGTTGCCTAAACAATTCGGTGCTCTGCACCGATTCGGGAACCGTCAATAATCCCAACCACCCCTCACCACCTATGGTGGTGCAGGTTGAACTCGACCCTGAGGTTCGAAATAGCCTGCTTTCTGAGTGCTCAGGCCTTTCAGGCCTGGTCGATTGGTTGGATGCGATTGATCGACGTCCAGGACTAGCTGAACTCGATGTACACCTCAGAGGTATGGACGTCAACCTCGATGCGCTTCGAGAATGCATCGGCTACGCCGATGACGGATACCAGCGCAACGTAATCAAGAAATCCGAGTTCTACGAACTCGTCGCAATTTGCTGGACACCGGGTCAAGATACTCCAATTCACGATCACGTCGGTTCTGACTGTGCTTTCCTAATCGCTGACGGCGTCTCTACAGAGACGATTTACAAATTGAATGACGAAGGCCTTGCTTTCCCAGTTGAGGTCCGCACATACCAACCTGGGGAAGTATGTGCAGCTGAGGAACCTGACATTCACCGTGTTTCTAATGACTCGGATTCAGAACTCATAAATGTGCACGTCTACACTCCCCCTCTGTACGCTTACAACATATACGCACCGGCTTCCGAGCCGACCGCGTAGCGGTCGAATTTCAATCGCGGGATTTCAAGCGATTCCAGCATCTCGTTTGTATTCCTCATACACTTCTCGGAACAATTGGATGTCCGATTCGAAAGTCTCAGGTAGCAAAGGTCCGAAAGAGAATCTGAAGAATCGATAATACGGTGTTTGGTAACTTGGATTCTTTGAATGGGGTCTAGCCATATCACAATCTTTGGCACAAAGAATTGCAGCTCCACGTTTGAACAATCGTTTGTTCAATTCGTCACTGGTCATTCCTTGGGGTAATTCCAACCAATGGTAGAAGCCACCCTTACCGGTGTAAACACCTAGGCCCATTTCTGCGAACGCCTTTCCGTACCGTTCTCGTTGCCAATTGTAATGTTGCTCGACAGCTGCCCTCGCCTTCTTCACTCGACTTGGCTCGAGAAGCATAACCGCATAGTGCTGCGAAGGGTGGCTGACCCCTCCCATTCCAAAACTAGAGTAATTCGACATCGTTTCGATATTGGTTTTGCTGGAGATAATCCAGCCGATACGGATTCCAGGCGATTGCAATCCTTTGGTGCAAGCGCCGGCAAGGAAGACATTGCTATTGTTGAGGTCTTGGACAAACTCGATTCCACTTACCGATGGCGAGTGAAACATCTCGTATGCTTCGTCGAGGAGAATACCATTGCCGGACTGTTCCGCCATCTCAATGAGTTCTCGTAACTCTTCACCTGAGCGAGTTTGTCCAGAGGGATTTTGCGGATTCGAAATTACTGGCATTAGACCAATTCCTTCGCTGACTCCAGAACGGTCGTAATACTCTGAATTGTGTGGGTGAAAATTATTCTCTTTGTTGAATGGAACAATTTCGTATTCGGTATTTGTTTGAGTTAGAATATCGAGATAAGCTGGCCACTCTATATTGCCGATTCTAACCTTGATGTGATCTTTGAGGAAGGCCATCACAGTGTAAATTCCTGGCCGTCCTCCGGCGAAGACCATGACGTTCTCTGGAGTGATTGTTGAGCCATACCTTGAGTTGTAAAAATCGACGATTGCCTCACGCAATTTTGGATGACCCCAAGCCTTCGGATAAAATCGATCTTCCCAAGTCACATCGACACTATCTGGAAGAGGTGGTCCACCGAATTTCTCTAGTGGAGTTGTTAGTGGGAAACCCTGAGACCAGGAATGAGTTCCTTCAGTTCCCATGAAGCTTCCAAAGGTGTCTCTGAAAGCGTAAAGCGTCTCGTAAATTCCCATAGGCGGACAGTTGTCGGAGAGAAAAGATTCCACTTGCCCAGTCATTGCTTGTTCTGAACTCCCGTCTATGTCCGTTCCCCCAGTCACACACCTCCGTGAGGCTGCACACAAATGAGTTTGACCGTCCTACTTTCCAATAGCAAGTATATGCCTAACAAAGCGTTAAGTTCGTTTAGTACTGTCAGGCTTCCATGAGCCGACCCGATAGACGCCAATTCTGCCTCGCCCTAGTTCTTACCGTGCTACTCCTAGGGATGTCCGCATCATTCTCTGTGGACTCAAGCGTAAAGGAGGAATTAGCAGAGGACGTTGTTGTAGAGACTAGACACCTTTCAAATCAGAGTATTATGGGATTCCAATCGGGCTCTATATTTTCAAATACGAGTCTCACTGCCTCAATTAGCTACACTTGCGTGAATATGGCCAACAACAGAATGAAGTGTTGGGGGCACGGTCACCAAGGTCAGATTGGAGATGGGTGGTCCGGTGACAGATACAACGCTACGTTTGTACTCCTTGGAGCAGAAGGAGGGCCTCCATACGCTTACTCCCACGGTTCCTTTGGACAACACACGATTGCTCGAATGACAGACGGCACTCTACAGGCTTGGGGGCACGACGGCTGGGGGCAACTCGGACATGGCCACTACGGTGGACAACACAACAGCCCCAAGCCGGTATCAATGCCTTTTGGCAGAACGGCACTACATGCTGAAACAGGCATGCAAACTAGTTGTGCTGTGATGGATGACCAATCCCTTTGGTGCTGGGGTCGAAACGACCCATTTGGACAGGTAGGTAACAACAACTCGACCGGTGACGAGGTGTCCGTCCCAATGCACATCCCCATTCCTAATAACCAGAGCGTTATCGCTCTCGCGGGAGGCACCAACTTCTGGTGCATTATTCTAGAGGACCGTAGCGGAATGTGCTGGGGTTCTAACACTAACGGGCAACTTGGAAACGGAGTCTCCACAGGCCATGGTGCAAACGCTTCTTGGTCGAATCCAGCTCCAGAACCTATCACTATACTTCCGCAGAACCGGAGTTTGGCGGCAATTTCCACAGGTCAACTCCACGTTTGCGCTATTCTTGACAATGGTAGCGTTGTTTGCTGGGGGGGGAACAATCACGGGCAAATCGGTAATGGAACATATGGTGACGACGGGGACTCCGCCGTAACCACTCCTCAATATGTATCTCTACCTGCAGGTAGAACCGCGATTTCGATTGATTCTGGCTTTTATCACAACTGTGCTATCTTAGATGATCACAGCACTTGGTGTTGGGGCAGGAACAACCACGGACAGCTCGGTGATGGCACCACTACGAACAGTTCAACACCCATAGAGATCAGTGTACCAGGACTTGAGTTTGCCTCAATCTCGGCCGGCGCTTACCATACCTGTGCTGTAGCAACCAATGCCTCTGTTTGGTGCTGGGGCCAGCATGACAATGGACAACTGGGTCTCGGTGGCGATGTTACCGGATGGCCCTATGATAGCGATGTTCCAGCGTGGGTAAATATTTCTCGAGGTTTTGCTACAGACACTGTATCGATGAGTAATCGAGATCATGATGGCGACGGACTTCTCTCTATATTCGATCCCACACCCTATGGGCCTCCAATTTGCCCTCCGGGCGAATACATAGTTCCAGCCGAAGAGAAATGTTACGAAGCGGCGCCAGGACATTATGTCCCAAACTCCAACATGACCTATGAATTGGAGTGTCTTGCCGGAACTTTCCAACCAAATTCTGGGCAGTCTTTCTGCTACGAAGCAGCGCCTGGATTTTATGTTGAATTCAATGCCGCGATTAGCGCTGAAATTTGCCCTATTGGGTCATATCAAAATCAAACAGGACAAACATCCTGTATTGCTACACCTGCTGGACATTATTCAGACTTTGAAGGCTCAATAGACCCAATCCCATGTGATGTAGGTAATTATCAACCATTGACGGGTCAGTCGAATTGTCAAAATAGCGATGCTGGTCACTATGTTCCAATCGAGGGTCAGGCTGAACAGACCGCCTGTGAAGCCGGGACCTACCAACCCGGAACTGGAATGGACCATTGTTGGCGAGCCAATGTAGGCTATTATGTGAGTCAGGAAGGTGCCACGGAACAAGCAGACTGCCAACCGGGAACCTATGCTGACGTGCGAGGTTTGGCTGAGTGTAAAGATGCTGACCCAGGCCATTACGTAGCCACCAACCTTTCAGTAAGTCAGTCAGCCTGCCCTCCCGGTCAATACCAACCGCTCTCGGGTCAGGACAGTTGTCAAATTACTGACGCGGGACACTACAATCCAGCTTCAGGTTCACCTGATATGGTTCCCTGTGAGCAAGGATATTTCCAAGATCAAATGGGAAGCACATCTTGTAATCCATCACAGCCGGGATACCACGTTCCAGATACAGGTTCAATTAGTCAGACCGAATGTCCAGTCGGTACATATTCTTCTGAAAATGCTGTTATTACCTGTACCGATGCATCACTCGGTTACCACGTTCCAAGCACCGGCTCAAATGTGGAATTTGAATGTCTGGCGGGGACCTATACTTCAGAGGAAGGCTCCTCATCATGTAAAGACGCAGACCCGGGACACATCGTTAGATTCGACGGCTCCTCTGGGCAGGAATCATGTATGCAAGGAACCTATCAAGCCGACTCGGGAACTACCGATTGTGTTGCAGCGGCTCCCGGATATTATGTCGATTCAACTGCCGCCATAGATCAGAAAGCATGCCTTCCAGGCACCTACCAATGGGACTACGGCCAAACCGATTGTTTGGAATCTCCGCCAGGAAAATATTCTGCAGACAGTGGTTCATCAACCGTAGACAATTGTGACCCAGGCACATATCAGCCAGATACTGGTCAAGCCTCTTGTTTAGATGCTGATCCAGGATATTACGTAGACGATTTTGGAGCAACTGAACAGGTTCCATGTGAAGTTGGAAGTTTTCAGAATCTTGCAGGACAAGGCGAGTGTAAGCCAGCCGAACCCGGCCACATGGTATCGGCTGCTGGCTCAGGTGAGCAAACCCCATGTTCATCCGGAACTTACCAACCAATGTTTGGCCGGGATAGTTGTATCATAGCCAGCGTTGACTACTTCGTTGAATCCGCAGGTTCTTCCAAACAAACACGTTGTCCTTCAGGAGAATCTCAACCCGAAGAAGGGCAATCATCCTGTATCAAAAATGAGGATGATTCACTTCCAATTTTGGCAATTGCTGGAGCGGTAATAGTCGTCCTTGCAATAGGTGGATTCCTAATGACTAAAGGAAAGAGTGAACCCGCCCCTAAAGACAGAAGAAGAAAGCCTCCTAAAGGCGCGAGGCGCAGGAAAAAGCGACCAGAAGGAGCTCGTAAACCTAGGCCAAATGAGGCCACAGAGGCGAAAAAAGAAGAAGATTGATTCGTGAATAATTTTCGGCTTTACTTTCGTCGAATATCACGCACTAGGCTGCTTTCACTGAAGAACAACCTTCTCGGTTCTCTTGAAATGTGAGTCCGAGTCGGCATAATCATGCGCGAGTATCCGTCTGATAGGATCGACCTTCGCAGTGACACGGTCACTCAACCCACGCAGGCAATGCGCGAGGCCATGGCTGCCGCAGTGGTCGGCGACGACGTTCTGGGAGACGATCCCACTGTGATTGAGCTCCAGAACCGCGTTGCTGAGATGCTTGGCAAGGAGGCCGCCCTGTTCGTTCCTTCGGGAACGATGTCCAATGCCGTTGCAATCAAGACCCAGACCAGACCGGGAGATGAGATCGTCGCCCATCGTAAGAGTCACATCTACATGTACGAGGCTGGTGGGTACGCGATGCTCTCAGGTTGCTCGATATCACTGGTTGAGGGGTATCGTGGATTGATGTCTCCGAAAGACGTCCAGATGGCTATCCGCAAGGTCGCCGGAAGCGACTCCCACTACCCTGAGTGCACCCTGATTTGTGTAGAGAACACAGCCAATGTAGGAGGTGGGTCGATCTACGAGCAGGAGACCCTAGACGCAATCTGCGAGGTTGCCCACAGAAACGACTGCCGCGCCCATCTGGACGGCGCGAGGATGTTCAATGCGGTCATCGCCAGCGGAATCGATCCAGCGAGGATGGTCAGGGACTTCGACACCATCTCGATTTGCCTTTCCAAGGGTCTGGGAGCACCCGTCGGCTCGGTATTGGTCGGTGACTCTGCGACGATTGCTGAGGCTCACAGGTGGCGCAAGATGTTCGGAGGCGGAATGAGGCAGGCCGGAATGCTCGCAGCCGCAGGTCTCTACGCTTTGGATAACAACATCGACAGGCTCGCCGAAGACCATGCCCGAGCCCGACGCCTCGCCGAGGCTGTCGACGCAATGGAGGCGTTCTCAATCGACCTTGGAGCGGTGCAGTCCAACATGGTATACATCAACTGTGAGAAGGGCGCGGCGAAGATTCTGGTCGACAAGTTGGCGGATCAGGGAGTAGATGTTCTTGATCTCGAACAGGGAGTAGATTACGGAGATGTCTCGACAGTCAGAGCAGTTGTCCATCTGCATATTACCGATGAGGATATTGATCGGACGATTGCAGCCTTTGCTGCGACGCAATGAGGGCGAACCCTTCATCATCAAAGCGATTTCCGCAAATCGATGCGAACCCTTCTGGCAGTCTCACTCACCGCCCTATTGCTAGCACCAATGGGTGCTCTAGCAGAGAGTGGAACTATTTGGGTCGATGCTAGAGGTCAGCAGGATGCTGGAACCTTTGGCGGCTTAACGTTGTCAATGGGCAATGGCACGGTAGATGCTAGCACCAGTTCAGATTACAACGAATTGCCGAATATTGTCGAGGTTTATACTGCAACTTGGTGCATGAATTGCGTTACCTCTGAGCACACGATGAAGAATGCAGTCGAGGGCATCGATGCAGTCTTAATCCACTACCATCGGGTGTGGTACGAAATAGAGGATCCATTTGGTTCAGACAGTACTGAGGAGCGTTGGGAAGGCGTTTACGGAGATGCTTCAAAGGAGGCGATTGGTAGCAAGAGAGCCGCTCCAACTTCAGTTATTGATGGCCAACGTATGCACACTGGTTCGACAGCAAAAGGAATTTCTCTGCTAGACGATTATTCTCAATCTCTGCAAGTAGGAAATCGAGCTTGGTTCATGGATGGAACGATTGACTTCTCAGTGAGTTTTTCCGACTCGGTAGCGAGTTTTTCGTGGAACTTCGATAATCTGGTCTCCTCCTGCGCAGACGATTGCCCAACCCAAACCACAACCCCTTGGGTTCTATTTGTCGAGGACTCAGCAAGATTTGAGGACGGCTCAAACAATTTGGAAGAGTACATACACGTTAACCACGCAGCCGTTCAGTTGTCCGGGTTCAACGGCACAGAAACAATCGACGTTCCTTCCGCTTGGGATGGAGAGGACATGAACGCAGTACTACTAATCGACTGGGAAGTAGAACAAGACCAAGGCCGAGACATTTTTGGCAATCTACCAGGGATTGGCGTTGCCAGCCTATTTTCTCTCCTAGCCGCAGCTCCACTAGTAAGAAGTCGGCAACATTGATGACAATCTTGAGTCTCATCCATCGGCGGGTTCAAGAACCCCCTCAAAGCATCGTAGACGCTCGGTGAGGTCATGGTTCTGGAACAGACACTCTCGGTTACCAATGAGGAGGTTCAACCGGGGCCACTTCCTGCATGGTTACTTGACCATATTAGACGTCAGAGTTTCGACTCTCTCCCGCGCTCCAAAGGTGGCCCTTCAAGAATTCTAATTTTGTATCCAGGAGAAGAGGCTAGGCGAGAGAATCTAGAGCGCCTAGCTGACGAAGGTCTGGTAATCGACAGGACACTTCACCACACCATTGATTCACTGGAAAAATCTCTTCTTGCTGATTTACGGATGCCTAGGATTCTGTCTTTGTCAGGAGGTTGGAATCTGCTTCTCAACGTAGCCTGTGCTCAGGCAGCGGCGAATTTACACTTCCCAATTCTTCATCCAATCCCTCAATTCGAGTGGAATCGAAACAAGACTCGCTCGCTAACAGCCTTACATTCGGTATTGGCTCGCGAGGGTCGACTAGAGGAATGGGATGGAGCCGGAATAGATGGCTTCTCCCGCGTCCTTCGCGATTTGGAAAATCGATTGGGTGGAACCCACCCCGACTTTGTTACAGGTCGAGTAATCGATGGCCTACAAAGAAACTTAGATTCTGATTCATGTCCTTTCAGTCTATCTGAAGTTGACGGGATTGTAATGCTTGACCATTCTCCAGTACTGCCCTCACAGCGAACTGAGTTATTGCGGACAATATCGCAGCATAGGCCAATTCATCAATTGGTTTATCCTGGTAATTTCAGACAGGGAATTCATGGTTTCCTTCTAGAAGACCAATACCCAATTAAGGAATCAGAAAACCTACCTGATTGGCTTCCTTTGCATGAAGTGGCCGATTTCTCGGATGGAATTGAAACCTCCAATTATCGCCGATTTAGACTTCAGAGAGAAACCCATTCAATCCCACTGACAACGAGATTGATTGCCGAGCAATTGGGGACTAATCCTGCCTCTAGCATTTTACTCATCGATCCTACTTCTGAGGAGGATACTCACCAATGGATTCGAGCTTTATCAGATCTTGGCATATCTTTGCCAAATTCTCACTCAATGGCTTCTAGCAAGCCTCTTGGCCATTGGCTTTCAGCCCTTGCTGGAGTTTGCCACGGGCCAAACGCATGGTCTCTCGATTCCTTGCGAGCGCTTTCTCTACAGGGCTCTCTGAGTTTATTCTCTAAGCTAAATGCTCATCCTACACACGAGGAAATTCTCCCACAGGCAAGCGCTGATTTACTTTCAGAATTGGCCCGAAGTGACCACATCCTTGGCGGTGCTGGTGCCCTTGAGAGATGGTTAGTAACTCTCGCTAGGGAAGAGCCAGACATTCACAAAGGCCCAACTAAGGAGGCAACCCAATGGTGGCTACTTTCGCTAGCACAAAGTAATAGTCCACTTCTCGCAGATTTTGATCGAGGGGCACTATCCAACCGCGACCTATGGCGTGGTTGTCATAGCGGCCAACATCTGCCACAATTAAAGGCTAAGTCTAATGGCGATGAATGGCTTACTGCAGCGCTATCTAGAGTTGATTTAGAATCAGGAATTGAGTCGGCAGATGGTTCAAATTCTCTTCCAGCAGCAGTTGTGCAGAGCCTCGTTGATGCCCATTCTAGGCTTCGCAAGATGCAGCTTACAACAGGCCAACCCATCTCTCAAGGCGGTGTAGAATGGGTTGTAGAGTTGGAAACAATTCTCTCCTCAACTACGGTAAGAAGTGGTGGTGGCAATTCTCGAGGTAAGGTCCGTCTGACAACACCAGAGGGTGCTTTGGGTTGCACTGCTGACCTCGTCATCCTTGCAAACGTCTCAAGCGCATCTTGGGATTTACGAGTTCAGAAGATCCCTTTACTTGGAGACGAGGAACGTCACAGACAAGGAATCCTTCGGCCCGACACTCCGATTCGGCAAGCTCGCCATCATCTCTACCATTTGCTCAGTGCGGCTAATTCTGAGATTGTAATTCTAGATCCCAGCCAAGACAAATCCACTCCAGTCGCTGCCCCCATTCGCGAATGGATTAGGGAGAATAGCCCCGACTCAAATTCGCTTATCCTTGAGGAATCGCCAGGCAGAGAAAATGATTCTAGTAATCAGAGATGGCAAGATGGTAACTCCTTGCGAAATGTGCAAGCACCATCTCGAGTAGCTCTCAATCCTTCAGCGGTTTCAATCCCACTCGATGTTGAGATTCAGGAGGATAGAGAGCGCAGACAACCTCGCAGAGTCGATGGAGAAGGATATCTATTAGAATCCGCAACTCCACACATCTGGGCCATCGAAAATAGCCTCTTACTTCGCAAATCCCCCAAAAAAAGCACCAGCCCGAGAATGGCATCTCGCTGGCCAGTTGTTGGTGGACCACGAAGAGCCTCAATCGACCCTAGACCGCTTAGTCCCGAAGCAACCGGTTCAGCTCCTTTTGACTCTAGGCACGGTCATACTGCAGGGGCTGAACAGACTGTTCCAATCTGGTCAGCGAGTCGCCTCAAACAATGGCTCTCCTGTCCTCGACGAGGTTGGCTAACTCGAGGTTTGTATGCTGAGGAAGAGGAGCGCCAGAGAGAGGACCTCGATTCTAGAGTTCAAGGCAATTTACTGCACAAGGTCCACCATCAACTGATTGAACGAATCTTAGGTGTCAAGGAGAATAGTGAACGCACCCTCGAACAAATGCGTAACAGCGGCCTACCGCTGAATATTGCAACTGCAAGCCTGAGCGATACTGAATTGCATTCAATGGCACTGGAAATTCTCGCTGATTTAGCGCCGTGGTTAGAGAGGACAGACGCAGTATCCAATTCTCGTCTAAGGATGCTGACAGGATTCTCTCGGGATGAATGGTTGGATTGGCTTAGGGACGGCGGCCCAACCCCGTTAGCCGGCCGAATTGGTCGAATGGTTACCGCCGAGCGTACATTACGAGGCGCAATACCAATCGCCATAGAATGGGAGGCACTTTCTTTCGATGAAGATGGAATAGAAATTTCACTTCCCGAAGAGTTGTCAAGCCATGGGGACGGAGCGTTACCTGCATTGAGGTTACGAGGAGAGATAGATCGAGTTGATTTGCTTCCCTTCGACTCTGAGAAGTCTATTTTTGAGGATGAATCAGGGTCAACATCGGTAGCACCAATCAGATTCAAGGATGGGGATTGGAAGCCTCGTAGAATGATTATCATCCGTGATATCAAAACCAGCGAAAGTGAACCACTCAAGCGACATCGAATCGGTTTGCTTGAGGAATTGCAACTCGCGCTTTATGCTAGAGCATGGGAGGTAGCACATCCTGGTGATCTGGTAGTCGCCGCTGGCATCAGCGTCATCGGTCACAATACCGACCATTTCCTAGAAGTCTCAGGCTTCGTTCCAACGTATTCCCCTTTGATTGAGATAGGTGATGTCAGCCATCAACAGACTACGAATTTGCATCGATTCCCTGATGAAGAACCCGAAGAGGCCAGTGACTCATTCAGGGCATGGTTGGCTCAGCGTCTTACAACCGCTCTAGCAACAGCCGCGGGTGCAGCTAGCGGACGAGTCCATCCAACCCCTAGCAAGGACGCCTGCAAATTCTGTCCGGTAACTTCGGTTTGCGATGTTAGGTACAAGGGTGATGATAGATGAGTAATGGAGAGGACAATTCTGAAACTGTCACCCTCAACACTGGCCAGCGGCTAGCACTCAACCTCGACTCTCACATTGTCATCGACGCTGGTGCGGGCACTGGCAAAACGATGACAATCGTAGAGCGTGTTGTCCAACACTATCTCGAGGAGGATCAAAGAGCCACACGCATCCTTCCGAGACCAGAGCGACCCAGACAACTTGAAGGTGGGACTCTGGTATCGCCACTCACTCAACGGATGAATTTGGAAGAATGGGGAGGCTTGCTTCCCTCGGAGGTCGTCCTTCTCACCTTCACAGTAGCTGCTGCCGACCAAATGAGAGATAAATTAAGGGAAAAAATCGCTCGATTGCGGCCTGGTTCTTTCACAGCATCAAGCGAAGATAATGCAGATCCCAGAATTACTCACGAAGGCTTCCCTGAACAATTGTTGATGTTGTTAGAAGATGCTCCAATCGGCACCATCGACTCATTCTTCAATCAATTAGTTGCCCCATATCGAAGCTATCTTGGTGATGATTTCGGTGATGATGTTGTAACCGACTCTGAGATATTGCGCATAGTTGAACAAAGCATCAACACTCTCTGGAGACTGCCTAATGCTCCCAACTTGTTTGGAGATGCAGTCGATGCCGGAATTCCTTCTCCCGAAGTTGAAGCGGTTCTGGCAGCCCGAGACAGATTATCTCAACACTATTCGGGAAGAAACCGAGCAACTAAAATCCTCAGTCCTCTGATTTCCAAGTCGATATTCATTTCAGTAGGTGAAAGAGGTCTGTTGGGTCGAGATCAGAGAATAGACCCCGAATTGCTGCAACAACGACTGATGTCATCCATTAGGACAGAAGATATTGAAGAAGTCACAATAGGTATCCATTCAATTATCGATGATTACGTAGACTGCGTTCGCAGTTACTCAGGATTAGCGCCTAAAGGATGGGAAGCCGGAACACGAATTCATATTCTTTCTACACTCTCAGATGAAGGTCCGCCGGCTGAACCTTGGGATTGTTTAATCTGGCTCAGCAGGGTGTTCATGTGTATAACAGGTTCAGGCCTTCTCGACAAAGATGATTGGAAACCTTTCCCGAGGACCACTCTGCCAAACCACCCAAGCAATCCTTGGCCCTCTGGAATATTATCCTACACAGCACTGGATGAACCCTACAGAACTAATGTCAAGGATACTTGGGCGGATTGTCAATCACGTGCGAACGACTTACTATTTTCCGAGGTCGGTCAAAGGGTGAAACATCACTCACTTCTAGCACTAATTCTAGACTCTCGTGAAGAGTTATTGATTCCGATAAATGCTCCATTTAATTTGGCTCACCTTCCTGCGGATTTACCAGAACGTCTTCCAGTTGGAATGAGCCCTCAGGCATATTCTTTCAATATGGCAGCTGAAGCCCGAAACCTCGATGATATCAGAACCATTCTACGAGGTTTGGCTGGAATAGTGAATGTTCTGAAAGAGAGGGAAGAGGTTCACGAACATCGAGACATAGCATTACTTGCAGGCGACCTTCTGTTGGATTCCTGTCCACGATTTTGCCGATCATTTTACCCAGAAGCAATCATCGCTGCTCTAGATTCCATTGGGGATAACACTTGGCGTGATGACCACATTCATCGAGCATTTGATGTCTTGGAAGATATGGAGGCAAATCCAGATTTAGCAGGAGATGCAGCGTCAAGGCTAGGAGAAATTCGCCGAGACCTCGACCACCGATATGGCTTGTTACGTCAGATTAGGCGAAGGTATCGAGCATTCATAATCGACGAGGCTCAAGACAACTCACCGCTTCAGTGGAGAATTCTCTCAAGACTCTGGGGACCACGAGAATTCAATTCAAGCGACCACCTAGAGGAACCCGACACGGACTGGCAACCAACAGTCTGCTATGTCGGCGATATGAAACAATCAATCTACGCCTTCCGTCAAGCCGAAGTCGCTGGATTCAGACAATTCGCTCATCGACTTCGTTCAATTAATCGACATGAGTATGAGAATCTCTCTGAGTTAACTCGAGAACCAGTGCTTAGGAGTGAGATCCAGAGTCGAGATCCAAGATTCTCTCACGAAAGACAGATTGTTCGGGCATCTGAACTTGTAGAGGAAAATGTACGTAATCTGACAGGTTGGGTACATTTCGAGACCACAGAAGGTACATCCTCGTTGAGTCCTGCTGAGGTTTCTGCTCGTTCTGAGGGTGAGATCTCGCTTACCACGAATTATCGAACGGACGGAGATCTACTACACGTGATGAATGAATGGTGGGATGATATTTTCTCCGACCGACATCGCTTCTTCCCTGATGCAGATTACTATGCCTCAGCACAGCGATTGTTACCATCACCAGACAATCAGCATAAGCGGGGTGTGCTAGAATGGATTTGTCCAGTTTTGGATGATGGGGAGGATGATCCTCCGGCTGAATTAACCACCTATATCGATCCATTCGGGCCCGGCAAAGCGGACTCTGCAGAAAGACAAGCGATGATGATTGCAAAGCGCATACAGTCTCTGACTCAATGTCGAGAAACTCGGGTGCTGCAAGCCAATGGAGAATGGTCAACAATACCGCCGGCTGATGAACCGGTTCGGTATAATGACATCATGGTGCTAATGGCAAGCCGCTCGAAAATTCGAGATGCTCTGATTCGTCAACTAAGGGATCACAATATTCCGGTGCAAGCCGACCGAGAGGGCGGCTTGATGCTTCGACCAGTAGTAGCTGAACTCGATGGATTGATACAATTCATTGCTCGACCCAATAGCAGATTTGCTGCTGCTTGGGTCGCTCGCTCACCATTGATTGGAATGAACGATTCAGAATTGCAATCATTCCTTGCTGCGAGACAGGATGAGAATTTGCTTCATAGACTCCTCGATTATTGCTCAACACCAAGACAGCGAGCTATGGTTCAAAGATGGATTGGCCTTTCAGCCTCTGGAAGAATAATCAACTTGCTCGAGGAGACTATCGATCAATCGGATTTGCTAATCGCTCATTGTGAAGAAGGTTCAGTTCAGGACGTCGAGCGATTCGTTGAGGAAGTCCGTTTGATTTCGGAATCCGTTGGTGGTGACCCGATTGTTATCGCCGACCGTTTGCGCGACCTGCGAGAACAAGTAGGCCGTGCTCTAGAGGGCAAGAATACACCGGAGAGAGATGCTGTTCAATTGATGTCTATACACAATTCAAAGGGGCTAGAGTCGAAAGTTGTCTTTGTAGCAGATCTGTTTAGCACTAAGCAGGTCACGCTAACCAATGAGTCTCAATCAAGATTGATTGTCAATCCAGAATTCTTCGCCGGACACCCCGCTCCTTGGCCCGGCGATAAATATCCATACTCGGCTATGTGGGAACACTCCCGAAAAATCGCTCAAAAGCGTAAGAATGCCGAGGCTAGACGCTTGCTTTACGTCGCTGCGACAAGAGCTGAGGAGCATCTTGTAATCGTCGGTTCACCCAAGGAAACGAGTTGGCAGGAAGATGCAGGTTTGAGACTACAGTGGAGGTATTCAGCATCTGAAACCACACTCGGTCAAATGTGGGTAGAATCGTTGAGACAAGCCTCTCATCGTCGGGGTGAACACTCGCAAGATTCTCCATGGGTATCTCACGAAGATGACAATCAACCTCACCCACTTAACTCTGGGCGAGGACCCGATAGATTCCTCAATCCTAGCACACTTCGCTTCGATGGATGGCTTCGGGCTGAAGAAACAGGGCATCCGAAAATGGGCCTCAATGTATACCATCATCCCAACTGCCTAAGAAGCGATAATCCAAACGAGAACATACTCTATTCTCCCCTGGTCCGACAAACTATGCTTCACCAAGCAGCAACAGATGAAAGGATCTCTGAGGTTGAACTCACCTCGAGATTGGAGACGGGAGCAAGAATCCGACTCGCACCTCATCGTTTATCGAAGATTGACGCCTGTTCTCGTCGACATTGGTTTGAGACAAGAGGCGGATTGAAACCCGATCCTATTTCTTCATCGGAGCAAATCCTCGACGAAGATATCGACCCTCGTTCGTCGAGACAAATGGATGAGCCAAATGTTGAACATGAAGATGAAGAGCTCCCATCTCCGACAGAATTGGGATTAATCGTCCACAGAATGTTTGAGGTCGGCATAGGTAATCCCGGGCCAGCAAAAAATCAGCCTTCTATGCCGCTTCCAGAAATCTGGTCCACTCCTGTCAATAGTCGCTTATTAGATACCGATATGATGGAGGAAGTATTTGCAGAATTACTTCCTAGAGGTGTAGACGTTGAGAGAACCTCTGAGATAGTCACAGCAATGATGTATAGAATCGAAGAAGGCATCGTTGGCCGATTAACAAACGCGGAAATCATCGACGGTGAGAGGGTTGAGGGTTTGCGCACTGAGTACCCATTCACCATCTCAAATGCAGTCTCCTTTGAGGCGGTATCTCGGACTAGGTGGACGCCAGATGGTGAGGAAACCCTCTCTTACATTGAGAACGCATTTGTCGATATGGACGGTTCGATCGACCTTGCACTTTGCTCGAGTCACGAGGACGGCTCCTCTTCGATACGTCCAATTGATCTGAAAACTGAACAGTCCACGAGCATCTTGACAGGCTCTGGGGGCTTATTGGATGCCTACGGAAATACTTCAACAGATCCTGCAAATGATGCAGAGCTCGAAATGCTACAACATCACCGATTGCAATTGACCCTATATCATCGAGCATTGGAGATGATGGAAGCGAGGCGGCCTGAAGGTCAGCAACGTCGTGTAGAGAGGCCCGCAATCCTAGTCGGCGTTTCGGGCCGCTTGGTGATTTATCCAGAGGATATGTTCGCCGCAGCGCAATCCGAACTAGATGATATCCTCACGACTGCAGCAGGAATGGAATTAGCTACAGAATTACCTCTAGCGGATTTCCAGAGACGCCCTGCTTCCGAAGCTCATATCTGCGCCATATGTCCGTTCAGTAGAGGGGATTTACCAATTTGTGGTCCTCTTGAAGAACTGACTCCTTAACCTTCAATCTTGAACATTATTGCGAGCCTTTTGCGGGGAAGAATCCATTTGCCTAATCGATAACCCACACTCATGACAGTAGACCTAGATAGCATGGCAGAGAATGCCGAGAGAATTTGGGAGGAGTCAATTCTCCCCAGTCTTGGCGAATTTATCGAGATTCATGCCCTATCGCCAATGTTTGAACCAAATTGGGACGAATTGGGAGAATTGCAGGCTACTATCGATTTATTCTGTTCATGGTTGGATGAACAAGGCATTGAGGGCATGAATTACGAAGTCCACCGAATTGGAGAGCATTCCCCAGTTCTATTGGTAACAATCGAAGGAACTGGAAGCGGTGAGGTTCTGTTCTATTCTCATCTAGACAAGCAACCTAGCCGACCTCACCTCTGGTCCGAAGGGCTACACCCTCTGAAGGGTGTACGCCGAGATCCATTCCTATTCGGTCGAGGCTCGGTTGACGACGGCTACGGCGGATATCTTTGTGTCGCGGCGATTAAGCTTCTACAAGAGGCTGGAATCGCTCATCCGAAGGCTACCTTCCTAATCGAGACCTGTGAGGAATCGGGTTCATTCGACCTCCCTCCTTACCTCGATGCACTAACAGACGATTTGGGTAATCCCGATCTAATCGTCGTTCTCGACAGTGGTGGTCCAAGTTATGACCACATCTGGGTAACCGAGGCACTGCGTGGCCTTGTTGCTGGAAACCTGAGTGTTAGAGTATCACACGAAGGAGTTCATTCTGGAATGTCAGGAGGCGCCATTCCCTCTTCATTTAGGATTCAGCGAATGCTCCTGGATAGAGTTGAGAATTCGCAGACCGGAGAGGTCCTCATCCCAGAAATGCACGTAGAAATTTCTGACAAAATCAAGCAGGAGGCAGCTACTCTTGGAGGTATACTTGGCGACGAACTTTGGAAGTCTCTACCGGTCGTTGATACTCTTGAAGCACAGTCAAAAGAGCCGAGTGAGATGCTTTTGGACATCAATTGGAGACCGGCCCTTTCTGTAATCGGAGCAGACGGTATACCTCCGGTGCAAACTGCAGGTAATGTTCTGCGAACAAATACCGACTTGAAACTCAGCTTCCGAATCCCACCCGGGGTGAAGGCTGAGGTAGTTCAAGACATTGTCAAAGAAGTACTCGAGGCAAATCCTCCTTACGGCGCGGAAGTAACCTATCGCACAACCGAACCCGCCGACGGATTCCACGCCCCTCCGTTGAATGAAGGAGTTGCGGCAGCGCTAGACTCGGCAAGCCGCCACCTAACTGGACATCCACCCATGGCAACTTGGGTCGGTGGAACAATCCCGTTCATGGCGATGATTCAGGGCAAATATCCCGATGCCTGCTTCCTATGTACCGGCTCAGCAGGTCCCGGCAACAATGCACACGGTCCTGATGAAAAGTTGCACATCCCTCATTCTAAGCGGCTGAACGTTGCACTGGCCGCCGCTGTTGCAGCCATTTGTGAGTGAGTTTGAATATGAAATATGTAGTATGTCGTAAACTCTGTTTTGACTTTCTAACTGTGGTTCGCTATGAAAATCAGTCCGCCGCAGTTAAAGCAGGGCCGAGTCTCGAAGGTGACGAGGTGCGCTGATGAGCGAAGAAGACTCCCCCGTATCCCCTGATCTTCGAATCCGCCAATTGGAAGAAGATTTGGCCAAGGAGAAGGACCGACTTGAGAAGCTATACGCAGGTTACACAACCCTCAAAGATTCATCCGATGAGAAGGATGCAACAATCGATGTTCTAGAGCGTCAGATGATTGACAAAGAGATTGAGATGGAGGGTCTTGAGGAACTTCTCTCAGACAAGGACAACCGAATTAGAGACCTCGAATTAGATGGAGCGAAGAACTCACAGCGAGTCAAGCACCTAGAACCCGAATTGCAGAAGATGGAAGAGATGTACACTCGCGAATCGGCTCGTCTTGGAAGGGTATTCGAGGTTGCTGAAGACCTAGACGAAGCCCTAGGTGTTGCAAAGGCGCAATTGACCTCTAGGGATGATTGGTACGCTCAACACATGAGGCTCTTTGAGGACCTCAGTCAAGCGATTCAAACCCGCTATGACATGATCGATGCTGCGATTGAGGCGATTCGCGAGCAGGAACTCAAGCAAGAAACATTCCGCGAGCGCATGGATGAGGTTCTAGAAGCAGCAGCAGATACGGCTGAAGAAATGGCCGAAGAAGCCGCTGACGAAGCCGAGGAAGAAGTCGACGACGAGTGAGAATTTCTATCTCATTCTGGCTTAGAACCGTCCGCGAGTCGAATGCATTTTGCTGGCACACCACCCCAAATTTCTCCGGCTGGGATATTGGTCCATTTAGGTAGTACAGCGCGGTTAGCGACGACTGCTCCAGCTCCTATTGTGCAACCTGGCTGAACGGTAGAATTTCCTCCGATCAAGGCGTCCTCACCAATGGTTACTGGGGCCATAACCAATTCACCTCGCTCCACTAAATGAGCATTTATGATGGCATTTCCTCCAATTACGGCACCATCCCCCAAAACAACCGATCCAGCATCATTTAGGTGGGGTGTGTTAATCTGGCAACCAGAACCTATCTTTGCACCTGCCATACGGTAGTAAATCGTCCCGATGAATGAAGGAACTAGAACAGGGAGGAATAGAATCGCCACTCTGTGGAAAATCATAGACCAAGCCCATTGGATTGTAATGAATGACCGTAGAGGGTAGCGGCCGGGTTCAAGACGAGGTCGAAACAATCCTCCGAGCAATCCGGAGATCATTACAAGGGTGATACCCCAGACTACACAAGCCAACCCAAGTGCGATTCCTGTTCCGAGTAACTCCATCCAATATTCCTGCTCAACGAGGTAATCCCTTGACTCAAGGAATAGCCAAACGCCCGGCACTGAGGCAATTCCCACAACTATACCAAGGAATGGAATGACGAGAAATGTGAGAAAATTCTGAACTATCTCAAACGACTTCAGGTGCACACCCCGCCTTCGGTTCCGGTCTTTCAGTCATCAATTTTGGCCTGTCGGCAGAATCAAGACAGGTCTGACTGCCGAAATGATATGGCTCAGGCCTGTGGTATGTTGGGTGACGGTTCACCAGCGGTGAAAATTCACCATCTGGTCAAGGCGCCAGAAAACACCGCAGAGTCAATCGCCCGTCGCGAATCTTGGGACGCTCAGAAGCCTGCAACCGTCTACGTCACCCCCGAGCGAATGCCTGACGGCACACCCTGTCAAGCTGTGACGGTAATCCTCCGAACTCGTGGGTGTGCTTGGTGGTGGAAATCTGGTTGTACATTTTGTGGCTACTTCAACGACGTGCGCGATGATGTAACTGCGAACGACCTATTCGCTCAGTGGCAGGAAGCAAAAAGACAGACTAATGATTTTGAAGGTTGTTCGATGGTTAAGGTGTATACCTCTGGTACATTCTTTGAAGATCAGGAGAATCCAGTCGAATGGCAACAACACATTCTCACCGAGACACACAAAATGGGACTCCACCTAGTAGTCGAGGCTCAAGCCCACATGTGTAAGCCAGAGAAATTGGAATTCCTCGCAAAACACCATCCGGGTTGTACAGTAGCGATTGGGCTTGAGGCATACGACGACGCAGTACTACAATTTCACGTCAATAAGGGATTCTCGACGAAGACTTGGCGAAAGGCCGTAGATGATCTTCGAAGCAACGGTCTTCGAGTCAAAACTTACCTAATTTTCAAACCGCCATTCATGAGTGAGGGCGACGCATTGAACCACACATCGAAGTGGCTGGTCGACGTCGCTCCACTTTCCGATGAGGTCTCGATAAATCCGATGAACATACAGAATCGTACAATCGTCGACCGGCTGTTTAGGAATAGAGAGTATCGACCTCCTTGGCTTTGGTCGCTCGTCGAGATGGTTCAACGCACCCACGACGAAACAGCTGAGCACGATGCTCGAATCATCGTCCATCCTACCGCTGGAGGAAAGATTCGCGGCGCCCACAATTGCGGTTTCTGCGACAAACACGTGGTCGCCGCCATAGAGCGATACTCAGTTTCTCGAAACCTAGCTGAGTTCAAAGGATTAGAATGCGAATGTAAGGCGGTTTGGAGCTCGGAAGTATCCTCTGACTCGTCTCTCCCAACGCCTCTTGGCACCGGCCGAGATCGTCGAGGCAACCGCGTTGATTTGATGCGCGCTCCTTGATGTGAGGGACTACGTCCCTCGCCTAACGCTTAAGGGCGAATCTTCTGTGGTCCACCTATCCACGAAGTGTTGTGGACAAGTGGTGTCTCAATGACGAATGATGACGGATTCCTACAAGGCGAGAACGAACCTGGTGCTTCGAAGGTAGTGTTAGTTGGGGCATTAGTCTCCGCGCTAATCTTCATGGTTGTCTACAGCATCCTCTATCCTGGACAGGATTATCCGGTTTTATCTGATTTCGAGACCTTCGGTTCTTTGACCGGCGGAATTTGGTTCTTCATCCTTGGAGCGGTCTTGGGAATGTTCTCAATTATCGCCACGATGATTACGGAGGCAACTCGCGAGTGAGGTGGTTGTGATGTCTGAGATTTTCACTACTCTAGCCGTCTTTTGGCTCTGTGCTTTCGTATTCTATGTTCTAGTCCACAGGGGGCTCTGGATCTTCTCAGACGTAGCACGAACCATGGGGATGTTCATGCTTGAGAAGGCCCTTGGTCCGGGTATAGATTTGGTCGAGGGCCGTACAGGTTCTGCGGCACGAGCATGGATAATGCAGTCAGCCCTGTGGTTGATGATTGGTGGGCTGTTTACCTTCGAGGGTATGTGGCTTGCACATGAGCCGACCGCTCTGCATTCACTCAGCGCTTGGGGATACGACCCTACCGCTGATACCCTAGCCGCCACAGGTAAGGCGGCCACAGCCTTTGGTGGAATAACCATGGCACTGGTCGGCTGTGGCTTGCATATATTGCCTAATTTATTGGGCACAAGTTTGGCCAGTGAGAGAAATGGGGCATTGGTCTCTTTCCTCTATTCCGGAGGGGTATTCGTTACTTTGGTTGGCTCACATGATCCATTAATTCTAGGAGTCAAGGTTATGGTAGTAGGAACAGGAATCCACGTTCTGGCAATGACCGCCGTCGTCATAAATCAATTACTCACCGTAGCCAGCCGAGTCGGCTCGATTCCTATGCCAGCATGGCTAATTTTGTTAGGATTGATGGCTGAATCATTCAATCTAATCGCTGGCATTTCTACCGGTGCTATCAACGATGGTGATGGCCAGTGGTTGATGTACAGATTACAGGGAAGCGGATTCTTCTTCCTTTCATTGGCCGGTGTTGTACTATACGCATCTAGTGTGGCCTCTGGCAATGCCCTTTGGTCTCGTACTCTAGTCGGAGCAACACTGCTCGGAGGTTTGTTCACATTGAATCCATTTGGAGCGAATCATGGAACTCTAGTTGCAGATTTGTTTGGTATCGATGCAGGCGAAATGGGTATGTCATCCAATGACACGGTCATTGTTACCTTCCTAATGGCCCTCGCATCTGTACCGGTCATTGCCTTGTCTGCGAACACCATGCTGACCATGAGAGGTGGCAATTCTTCAGGAGCTAATCCTAGTGGTGCTGGTTTGGTTGAGATTAACTTTGGAGTAATGGCAATGATTCCAGTCTTCATCGGTTCTCTATTCGTTCAAACCGATGCAGTATCCGGAACCGATGCGATTTCAGGTCTTTCTTGGACGATTGAAGAGATGAGTCGCTGGGCGGTAATGGTGCCACTATCTTTGGGTTCAGTATTGGCTCTCTACCCTTCGATTACCGGACGACAATTGGCATCAGCTAGCCGCGCTCGAACTGCCTTTTGGCTAATGTCAGGAGCGGTTTTACTCGGATTGATGCTCAACTTAACTTCCAGCGCTATCGACATGGCTCTATTAGACGCTGGTGTCGAAGATCCATCGAGCCTATCCCACGAACTTGCTGTAGCGGGCTCGGTAATCTTCTACTTCGCCGTAGTTGCCATGATTCTCCACTGTCTCAACATGGTTAGCGGTCTGTTCCGCGGAGATATTATCGGAGAGGGTACTGAAGTTGCTTCGAGTATTGAGGCCGACACCTACAATCTGGCTTCGGCCACCACAGTCTCACGCATTCTTACCTCTGGTGCAGGTATGGATACAGTGGTAGTGCCAGTAGGCGAATCAGACGAGAAAGGCTCAGCAACTGATTTGTAAGATAATCAGGGCAAAGCCGCCACCGTCAAGTTGAGGGCTAACCACCCTAGTTGAGTGAAGGGGATGACATGAGGATAGGGCTGGTCGGCAAGCCGAATGTCGGTAAATCAACGACATTCTCGGCCCTAACTCAAACACCCGTAGATATAGCAAATTATCCGTTTACAACTATTGAGCCAAATGTAGGTGTAGCATGGATCCCTCTTCGGCAACCGTGTGCCTGCTCGGCACTAAGGGCAAAGCGTGAAGCGGCTGGAAGGCTTGAACCAACTACTGATGATGATCCTCGAAAGGGTAGCATTTGTTCTCCAAATACTGGATCTTGTGTCGAACACAACCGATTGATTCCTGTAACCATGGTGGATGTTGCGGGATTGGTTCCAGGCGCTCACGAGGGACGCGGTCGAGGTAACCAATTCCTTTCCGACCTCGCACGATGTGATGCTCTAATCCAAGTCGTAGACGTATCAGGTTCAACCGACCTTGAGGGTAATCCGGTTGGAGAAGGGGGTTCCAATCCCGTCGAGGAGCATGAGTTCCTTCTCGGAGAGTTGGATGCTTGGATTCGTGGAATAATCGAATCAAGTTGGCAACGAGGAGCCCGTCGTGTTCAATCAGAGGGTGACAAGGCCCTTCTTACGTATGTCTTGGACCAATTGAGTGGTATCGGCGCAGACGAAACCCACGTCTCCGTTGGCCTTGCTGCAGTTTCCTCTGAACATCCAGATGCTGGAGTTCCTTGGTCCTGGGGTATCGAGGAGTTGTCGACTCTTGCGAAGACGGTCAGAGCAGCTCTGTTCCCCATTTGCGTTGCTGCGAATAAGGCCGATCGAGCAGAGGATGGATCTTGGAAGCAACTCGCAGATTTAGTCACTTCATCTGGAGGAATACTAGTACCTACCAGTGCAGAGGCCGAACTTGCCCTCAGTAGAGCAAGTGCAGCAGGATTGATTCAACATAGGCCCGGCAGAGAGGGATTCACCATCACAGAAGATGGCGAGTCTAAGTTGTCAGAAGCCCAGAGAACGGCTCTTTCCTCAATTGACAAATCACTCTCAAGGTGGTCAGGAGGAGGTCTTGTTGGTTTGGTCGGAGACATCGTTTTCGATAGACTCGACAGAAGGGTTGCCTATCCAGTACAGGATGAAACTCATTGGGTTGATGGCGAGGGCAATGTCCTACCTGATGCTATTCTCATCCCCGAAGAGACCACTGCGAAGGGCTTGGCCTACGCAGTCCACACAGACCTCGGGGACGGATTCATCCGAGCTACAGATGCACGTAGTGGACGTGTAATTGGGGCTGATCACGAAGTCCAGAACGGCGACGTGATTCGAATTCACGCCAAGTCGTGAGTCATTCGTGCAGTCTGGACGAGAGAAGGGTGAGCTGTCTCTCAGCGTCCGCCCGTTGAAGCGGCTAGCATCCGCATGACTCGATAGCCACCGCTAGACGGTGCTTGCAGGGTGTGTTCTAACTTGCTTTTGGGCTTCAGCCGAAAAGAGATCCGAGGCCTTCGAAGCCAGCGGCATCGTCCTCTTCCTCTTCCTCAGCTGGGGCTTCCTCAGCAGCAGGAGCATCCTTACCACCGCCGCCACCAGCAGTAGCTGGAGCAGCAGCAACAGGCGCTGCGACGGCAGTAGCCATCGCCTCCCCGATGTCAACATCGCCGAGGGATGTGACTAGCGCCTTTACTCGGGCACCGTCGACCTCAACACCAGCAGCGCTCAATACTGAGCTAACGCCGTCTTCATCGATATCCTTCTCTGCGGAGTGCAGAAGCATTGCAGCATATACATATTCCATTTTTCTCACCTATTTTTTTCAGCCGAAGAGATCACCGAGTCCATCGAACCCAGCGTCTTCTTCTTCCTCCTCTTCCTCATCAGCCGAGGTTTCCTCGGCGGATTCTGCTGCATCGGAGGTTGCAGTAGGAGCGCTTGTAGTAGCGCTAGCAGCAGCACCGAGTGCTGCTGCCAACTCGTCATCAAGCGCAGAGGAATCTAGCTGGCCAGCTAAGGCCAGTGCGCGCGCGTTAGCACGCGATACGAATAGTGGAATTGTTACATCGTTGGCGATACCCGCTTCCACAGCCACAGATGTAGCCTCACCACTCGCCTTAGCAAGTAGGGTTGACATAGTCTGTGAAGAGAACCAGCGAATATTGCAGGCAAGATTGAACGCGCCTGAAGTCGCGGTAATGATATCTGAGCGGAATCCATCTGTGTCTAGGTCTAGGGAGTCGGATTCGAATAGGAAACCGTCCTCAATCGCTCCAGTTAGGATAATTCCAATCTCGATTGGATTGATGTTCAGTTTTGCAAGCATGATTCCGAGGTCAGCAGAAATCTGCTCACCCTTGTTGACGACAGTGGTGGTCTTCTGAATCGCAACCTTGCCCTTGTCGATTTTTGCAGGGATTCCAACAGCGTTGAACTCACCAACGATTGGACCAGGGCCGAACTCAGTTGGCCCCTTCTCGATGATGATGTCTATTGGGGCTACTTCGCCTTCCTTTGCAGCACGGCCCTGTTTTGTCTTCTCTAATTCAGAGTATAGTTGGAAGGCGTTCATGGAACTTGTGTGAACAATCGCTGGCTGTACGGCTCCTTCGAGAAGTGCTTCTAGTTCGTCTATCGGTCGGCCAGATTGCTCCCAAGCAAGGCGCATCAAGGTCTTCTTTGCCATTGTAATTGACATATTGCTACGCAAATCATGGCGCATGCTGAGCATATTCTTTGCAGGAACTCCACCAATGTCCACAATCCCAAGAACTCCATCGGAGGTTAGGATTGCAACGAGTTCGCCAACACGGTCACGCTTCCATGAAGCTACCTTTGGCTCAATCATTCAATCACCTCGACCTTAATCGAAGGACCCATTGAGGTCTTGATGTAGCAAGATCGGATATTTCCAGTTCCACGCTCTAGCTTGCCTGTAACTCGAGTCCAGATTGCCATTGCGTTGTTGGTTAGGTCGTCGAGACTTTGCTCTCGAGAACCTACTGGGCTGTGGAAAGTCATCTTGTCTCGTGAGCGTACAATCGCTGTGTCCTTCAGACCGGCTGCAACCATTGCAGGGTCAAGGGTAGGTGGCACTGGACGTGGCATCTTACCACGAGGACCGAGAACAACACCGAGGAATCGACCAACGGTTCCCATGTGAGGAATCTCTGCGAGGAAGAAATCGACGCTATTTGCCAACTTACGAGCCTGTTGGCGGTTGCCACCTAGGTCCTCGATTGTTGCTGGGTCGATGATATTGATTCCAGCTGCTCTAGCTTTGGTTGCCATTTCGCCACCGGCGAACATGGCTATCTTGACCGGTTTTCCGCGACCAGCAGGAAGACGAATCTCCTCTTGGATACGGTTTGCAGGATTCTTCAGGTCAATGTCCTTCAAGTTAAATGAAAACTCGACGGTCTCGATGAACTTACGCTCGGGAGCGCTGTTCAGAGCTTCTTCAATCGCTGTTTGGATATTTTCTCTCATATTTCTCACCTCTGCGGTCAGCGAGGTTCCCCTCTCCCGCAATTCGTGTTTTATCACTCAAAATGCTCGTCGAATCTCCCTTCTTTCATTTCTTGTAATGCGGTCTTTGGCTCCATGCCTTCGACCTTAACGCGCATTGCTACGCAGGTCCCCATGACCTCGCGTGAGCGCGCGTATAGTGTTGTACCGGTCAAGCGGTCCTTTTGTTTCTCAGCAACCTGCTTGACTTGGTCCATGGATAGGTTCTCAGTGGAAGCATCCCAACTTCCATTGCACTTCTTCTGACCTAGGGTCTGCAGAATCACGTGAGGTGTCTCATTGCGTGCTGACATGCTTGTAACCTCCTACAGAAGTGCCCCGCCGACCTGCTCTCCCTATTTGAGCGTGATGACGGACCTCCAATTTCTCCTAATTCTACTCACTCGACGCGCTGAGTTACTCGAACTTGGTCAGCGCGCACGGTCAGAGCGACTGGTACAGCCGCTTCGAAGAGTTCGACCGTGACCTCTTCCTTTGATTCTGTAACACGGATAACGCGAGCTGCCTGACCCTTGAATGCGCCGCCGCTAATTTCGATGATACAACCTTCCTCAATGCCGGCAGTTGCCGCCTTAGGCTCAAGATAGGAAAGTGTGTTTTCGAGTGGTGATACTCCTGGAAGTACCTTTCGGCAGTTCTTCAGACGGGTTGTGGTCATGCCGACCATTCCAATCAATTTCTCGACGTGGTGAAGTGCTGAAGCCTCGACGAAGATATAGCCACGAACGTGGCCCGGAACCAATACTCCGAAGATCTCCTCTTGAATGGCTTTTAGCGAACCGGTACCGGAAAGTCGAGCGCGAATTTCCTTGGCTACATTCTCTTCCTGACCGATGCTGGTCTTGAGGATGTAAAGGAAAGCAGCGACGTCACCATACATCGCATCGATTTGTGGAATTGCAAATCGCTCAGCACCGATTCCTTCATTTGATTTTGATTCGTAATTTCCAATGTATGCTGGATCGACCCAGCTGTGATTCTTGTAGATGGTTCGAGGGGTGGCTTCATCGCTCTCGGAAATGAACAATAGTGGAGTAACATCGTTTAGACGGTTTCCAAAAGCAAGACCTCGTGCAGGACCTGAGCGAACGTACTGAAGTGACTCAGCAGGGATTCCTGTGCACTCGGTGACTCTAGTGGTAACCGCATCGATATCCTCCGGATCTCCTATACCATATATTCCATCCCAAGCACCGGGAAAATCAGCGACCTCGTCGGCTCGCTGCATGATTAGGACCTTCTCGCCGTGGCGAATGTAGACTACGTATGCATCGGACATCTATCTCACCTCAGGAGTTGGTTAGCCAATCGAAGAACACAGGTAGTGCGTTATCCATCAACCAAAGCATCAGGAATCCGATTGCACCCAGAATAAACATCCCAATTCCACAGACGATTACGGTCTGGCGGAATTCTTGCTTGGAAGGTTTTCTGGCCATCTTTAGGATTCGAGCCATAGAGCCGGTTTGTACTCGGCGTAATCTCTCTTCTATGTCATCCTGTAATTTCTGTGCAGTTTGCTCGATAGGACCAACATCAGAGTTCTCGATAGCCATGGCTCTTCCTCAATTGCGACTCGGCGACCGACCATCCCTCTTTAAGCACGACGGGCGAACCCCAAAGGGTTCGAATTGCAATAGTCCAACCGCATCGAATAGGTTCAGTTGACGAATTCAACAGTTCTAGTTCGTAGGTTTCGCATTTGTGTATGCAGTGCTGCGCCGTGAATCTGCTCGGATTTCACTCCGGTCAGTACTAGCAGCACTCGGATTTCATCTCCCATCGATTGATCTGTCGTTGCACCCCAAATGATTCGAGCATACGGATTTATTCTATCGCGAATCAACTGGGCACATTTCTCCGCGTCTCCCAATGACAGAGTCGGTCCTCCAACTACGTTGACAAGAGCGCCTCTAGCATCCGATATATCGATATCCAACAGCGGCGATTCTAGCGCCTCGTCAGTCGCCTTCTCGGCACAGTCCTCGCCTCTTGCTTCTCCAAGACCGATCATTGCCACGCCTCCGCCATTTTCCATGACTGACCTGAGGTCTTGGAAGTCGAGATTGACCACTCCTTCCTTGGAAATCATCTCGGAGACTCCGGCAATGGATCTCATGAGTAATTCATCCGCGACTCTGAATGCCGCATCCAAAGGCAGATCGCGTACGCCATCAACCTCTAGCAATCTCTCGTTTGGTAGCACGACGACGGTGTCGCAAACTTCGCGCAATCTCTCCAACCCCCATTCTGCATTCTGTCTGCGAAGAGCACCTTCGGAGAGGAATGGGTAACTTACGACGGCAATCGTCAGGGCACCTTCTGCTTGGGCCAAGCGAGCGATAACATGAGCAGAACCGGTTCCTGTTCCACCACCCAATCCGGCGGTGATGAAAGCGAGGTCACAATTCTCGACCTCTTTCATGAGAGCCTTCTCAGATTCGAAAGCGGCTTGCTCCCCCTTCTCTGGGTCGCCGCCTGCACCTCGTCCTCTGGCGCTTCGCCCGATTAGCACCTTGTTGTCGACGCCGACTCTCAGTAGGTGTTGGGCGTCAGTGTTGATGGCCAGTCCACGGACATATTCGCCATCGAACAGACCCTCCCTTTCCAATCTAGCCACGGTGTTTGAACCGCAGCCACCACAACCGAATACACGGATTCGTGGTTGTAGTGATTTCAGTAGCGTTTTCAGTTCAGGATCAGTCTCCGTCACAACCGGCGCCGCCGGTGATTCTTCCCCATCCTGAAGCTCCAATACACGGTTGATAAGGTGCTTCATACGCAACGCTGGCACTCCAAGCAAGGATAATGCTTGCCGTAGCGATTGGGCCCTTTGGGCCCATTGAGGGCCCCTGCTCAGTTTGCCATAAGTTGCTTTCTAGTTTCTATGAACCGAACTACGAATGTGTATAGTCCACCCCAGAAGGAAACTGCCAGAGCCAACGTCATTCCATTCAATTCTGCATTACCTAGCAAAGCCCAATGAGCATATTCGTGGAATGAGGATATGTCCAGCCCAGAACCGCCTGAGCTAGCCTGCCAAGCAGCCCACAGAAGGCCGCCGAGAGTAACCACCAATCGGTCGGCTCGGCTGAAACCACCGTACAGTCGACCAAGTCCAACAGACTGAGCTTGTGTCCCCATGTATGAGCCCAGTAGCGTAAGAAGCGCAGCAGCCCAACCCGCCATCGGGTCGACAACGAAAACCGAGTTGTAACCGATGGCGACTACCAATCCAACATCGACCACACGATCGATAGTGTGGTCAAGGAAATCTCCGTACGGTCCAGCCGTTCCTTGATGTCGCGCTAGCGCCCCATCTAGAGCATCAAATACACCAGCGATTAGGACAAGCACAACCGCTCCAGTAATCATCATCGCTCCTTCGCTATTGCCCTCAGCGACTGCGATTAGGTAAAATGAGACGATTGAGATGGCTAAGGATGTCCAAGTTAGCACACTAGGATCAAGGTCTCCCATTCTAACGACTAGAGGTTGTACCATCTTTGTCCAGCTGTCGCGCATTTTCTCGAACATCAGCCCACCCAATCAATTACTGCCTCAGGGCTGGCCGGTTTGAAGCCATCTGAAATCCAGTAGAGAATATTGGAAACAATTTCTTCAGATCCATCGCCCGAAGTATCGAACTCTGCCCAGGGCGAATCATTCTCGCGCTCATTCCACGCACCACCGAGTAATTCCCACTCGACATTTGCCTCGACTTTTGTTTCGGAATAACCACGTTCGTTGAGACGCTGGCGTAGAACATCTGGGTTGCATCGTAGAACCACAACCGCATCGACTGGAAGGTTGTGGGAAAGGTGGCCGTCGATAAGTTCCGGCTCCAAAGGAGCCGACTCCCAAGCTTCAGCGATGTTTTGTAACAGAATTTCCATATCGACTGGATGTGCACCATCAGATGGATCTAACTCACCGAGTGCGCCGGCTTGTTCAGCCAATTCCTCGATTGTTGAGACATTCAAACCCTGCTGAGCAAGTAAGTCCGCAACAGTCGATTTACCGGTGCCAGGGGTACCGGATAGGGCTAGCCTGAAGGTGCCTTCCACGTAATCACGGGTGGGTGATGAACCCATGAACGCTCCGTGTCGGGGGCGCAACATTGACCCATCGAAAGCGCCTGCGACCTTCCATGAGTGATGCTGAGACCGGACATGTAAGCGTACTTGGAGCCTTTTCGCCGGCGGAAAATAAACTCAATATTCTGCTACTCGCACTTCCAGCAACCTGCTATTTCGCATACGTAGCACACGATGAATCGATGGCCTTCTTTTCCTCTCTAGTCGCAATAATGCCTCTGGCTTTCTTGATGGGTCGAGCAACGGAGGAAATCGCCCTTCGAACATCAGAATCTCTTGGTGGTCTGCTGAATGCGACTTTTGGCAATGCGGCTGAGATGATAATCGCTCTACTGGCAATCTATGCTGCATCTCAGGCAGACACATCCACAGTAGAAGGAATTGCAACAGAGGAACTCATGGTCAACCTAGTTCAAGCTAGCCTGATAGGTAGTATTCTGGGTAACTTACTGCTCGTCATGGGTCTGGCATTCGTCTGGGGCGGAATCCACTACGCCGAGCAGAAATTCTCTCAAACTCAGGTTAGTTCCAACGGCTCTTTGATGTTGTTGGCAATGATTGTGTTAATTATTCCAGCCGTATTCAATTCAACAGTAGGTGGCTCCGAGGGTGCGGAGGGTGTGGCAAATCTAAGTCACATTGCTGCAATTGTTCTACTCGCTCTTTACGGATTATTCCTGTATTTCCAATTCAAATCGCACGTAGACTTGTTCGCTACCGAGACCCACGATCATGAGAAGCCGGAAATGAGCCAGAGAGACGCAATAATCCTACTAATTGCGGCAACGGTTTTGGTATCTTGGATGGCCGAAATTCTTGTTCACTCGGTAGAATACGCTGCTGACGATATGGGATTACCTCACCTATTCATCGGTATAATTCTGCTACCGCTCTTCGGTAACGCGGCTGAGCACTTCACCGCCGTCACAGTTGCGGGCAAGGACAAGATGGACCTTTCATTTGCTATCTCGATGGGTTCCTCAACTCAGATTGCAGTATTTGTTGCTCCATTGATGATTATCATCGCTTGGGCATTGAACGTCCCGCTAACCTTTGAGTTCGGAATGCTAGAAACCGTCTCAGTCTTCCTTGCAGTTTTGATTGTGAATGCTATCGCATCTGATGGTAAATCGAATTGGCTCGAAGGTGCACTGTTGCTTGGAACCTATGTTGTTCTGGGTGCTGCTTTCCTTCTCCATCCGTGAATCAAAGGGTACCCTCTGATTCAGAGTTCAGCGTAGTATTCGATTACCGCCTCATTCAGCGCTTCTCTAGCACTATTCTCATCCACGGTTAGTGTAATTCCATCCTGCCTCAGTGCTTCCCCATCGACAAAGACATCGAGCACTCGACCACCTGAATATAGGAGATTTGGAAGGAGTCGTCTTCCATCTTTACCGATAGGCGACATTCGAATGTCATTGAGGTCCCAAGTTATCCAATCATTCGAACCCTTGGTGGCTAATTGCCATGTCTCCTCTGGTCCTAGAACTCGGGCATTCCAATGGTCGTGCTTCTGAACCAGGCTTGCCGCCTTTGCTTCGGCTCGCATGTCCAGTGAATTATTGCTGGCTGAACCATCGGTTCCCAAGCGAACATCAACCTCTGCTTCTTTCATCGCAGGGTAGGACATAGTTCCACCACAGCCCAACTTCTGGTTGGAGGTCGGACAGTGGACTGCATGAGCTCCGTGTCCGGCTAGTATCCTCATTTCCTTCTTGGTCAGCCAACCACAATGAGCACAGACGGTTGTTCCGTCGGTGAAATAATCTAGAGAATCTAGGTACTCTACAGGATACATCCCGGTTGCTTCGTGGCAGTCAGCAACTTCCTTACGAGTCTCAGAAGTGTGGATTTGTAGGGTGCAACCGGTTCTTTTTGCTAGGTCGGAGCCCTTCAGAAGAATCTCTTCGTCACAGACGTAAACCGAGTGTGTTCCGACTCCGTAATCTATCCTCCCTGGTCTTGGTGAGGTGCCGGTAATCAGACCTTCGACATGACGTAATGCATCTCCCGAACCGGACTTGAAATTGGGAGTCAAACCATCGGTTATCGGTCCACAAAGCGTAGCCCTAACCCCCGTCTCCGCAAGGGTCTCACCGATGGTTTGGGTGTGGAAATACATGTCACAAGCGTAGGTTGTTCCGGTGGCAATCATCTCTGCCGCAGCAGCCCTAGTTCCAATCTCCACGAGTTCTTTTGTCAGTTTCTTCTCAACGGGGAAAATCGCAGTTTCAAGCCACTCCATCAGAGGCAATCCTTCACCCATTCCTCGATTGAGAATCATCGCGAGGTGGGTGTGCCAATTTTGGAAAGAACGAGTGATGATTCGACCTGTTCCATCAATAATCTCGAGAACATCTTCGTCACCATTACTAGCCGACCACGAACCATTTTCATGCAGAATGAAATCTCCATGCTGAAGGCTACAATCATGATCCATCAGCCAAGCATTGGTGTACCGGCGGTCACCAATATCCATAATCTCGCCAACGGCTATCGCATCTCAACTTTGTCAGCGACCTCAATTAGAAGAATTGGTCATATAATCTGTTTTTTCAACCCACTCGACATATAGCATCCAAGGTACTGAGCACTTCACCTTCTTCATTGGTCAAATATGCTTCAACGACATCTCCGGTATACATCCGACCAACTCCTGATGGAGTGCCAGTCCAGACGAAATCTCCTGGAGAAAGCTCGTACCAACTCGATAGGTGCTCGACTAATTCGTCAACTGAATGAATCATTAGAGAAGTGGGGGCATCTTGTCTAGTCTCGCCATTAATCTTCATCGTAACCTGCATGACTCCTTCTTGGTAGGGTGTCCAAGTTCCTAAAACACCACTTCCTCGGAAGGCCTTACCCTCGGTCCATGGCCATCGCTTATTCTTGGCAATTGTTTGTCTTGTTCGATTGGTTGTATCACAACCGATACACATTGCTTCTGGGCGCAAGTCATCCCCCAATCGAACTACTAGTTCTGCTTCGTGGTCAATGTGGTCTTCCTCGTTCATCAGCTCGATGACATTGTTTCCATTTTCATCAGCCTCAATATGGGCGCTTGCCGGCTTTAGGAAGAATCTAGGGTATTCTTCTGAGATATCTCCACCAATCTCTTCTGCGTGCGCGGCGTAATTCCTGAAACAGCACCATCCTAGTCCCATGTTCCAATCGTGCAGGCAACCGGCCTTGAGCGATACGGTGGGCTAACCTTCGATTTCGTCGCGAGGATTCAAGGGGGTGCGTTGTCCGAATCCCATCGATGGCCGATGACCCCTACCACGTTCTGGGAGTTTCAAAAGACGCCACAGACGCGGAGATAAAGCGGGCTTACCGCAAGTTGGCAAGGCAACATCATCCAGATAGAAATCCAGACGATGCCGCCGCTGAGGAGAGATTCAAGGCAATCCAAGCGGCGTATGATCAGATTGGAACTGCCGCCGCTCGCAAGGAGTATGACCAACAGAGAAGAATTGAGGAAATGTTTGCTCGAGGTAGCAATCCATTCTCTGGATTTAGTGGTGGTGGTGGCTTTCGAACAGGAGGATTTAGCAGCGGCCAAGGCTTCGATTTCTCAGATATCCTAAACCAATTCATGGGCGGAAGGGGTGGTGCTGAGGCTCAATTTCAGCAACAGCCCAGACAACAAACGCGTCCTCCTCAACCGCCTCCTGTTCAGCGCGGTCCGGATATCGAAGCGGGTATTGACATCACTTTAGAACAGGCTCTAAATGGTACGAAAATTGAGTTCGGGCACCGTAGATTACGAATCTGTGAACGCTGTGAAGGAACATCGTTCAATTCGAGAAAGCCTTGTTCAAAATGTTCCGGAAAGGGAGTCGAATCTCGTTCTTCGACGATTACCGTCAGAGTGCCTTCAGGTGCTCAGCACGGCCAGCAACTTCGCCTGAAAAAAATGGGTCATGAACATCCCCAAGGAGAGCCTGGAGATTTACTCATCAACATTCGACTAGATGCCGAAGAAGGTCGTCGATGGGAGGGCAGCAGACTGATTCAGGAGGTTGCCGTTCCGTACTCGACTCTGATGTTAGGAGGCGCGGTTCGTATCCGCACTCCAGCAGGAAAGCGAGTACAAATCGAAGTAGCTGAAGGCACTCGGATTGGTGATCGTCGCCGTCTTGCAGGACATGGGCACGACGGCGGACCGCTGGATATCGAATTCATACTCGCAGAGCCGGAGCAAGTGAGTAAGAAACAGAAAGAGGCACTTGATCGGCTCAGAGATTCAGGACTTTGACTAAACATGGATTAAAAAACACGATACAAAGGCACCGACTATGAGAGAAGTTAGGGACTTCGGTAAGGTTGCCAATTTTCTTCTTCCCCAAAGTTTCAAACTTCACACTGCGGTGCTCTTCATCAGCCTCCTGATGATTCCAGGCTTGCTTGCAAGCCTGACACCAATCGATGTCCAATCATATGACATGGAATCGCCAGAATTAACAGCGAATCAGGTTGTTAACGAAGATTTTGAAGCTGCGGAAAAAACGCATGGATTCGCCATCTCGGTGAGAGATAGGAAATCTATCCTAACATCTGATTCAGCCCCTCATTATACCATTGATGGCGAAATAGATTACGCCAACTTGCCCCATTCTTCTGAGAGGGTTGGATATCAAGGAAAAAGTGCGGGTTTAGTGGGTGAAGATATTCCTACTGGAGGAGTCCTTAATCTTACGATACTCAGAGAGATAGAGAACAAAACCGCCATTGCAAGTTCACATTATATCTCTGACTTCGCAAGGCCTTTGGTTACCGAATTAACCAGTACAGGATTCTTTGGTCCGATGTCTCTGCCTGACCTTCTCCGAGCCTTCATGGCAGGAGAATCTCTGCTAACTAAACCCACAATTAATGTCCTCGGATTGCTAGAACCGGCAAGAACAAACTGGGAAGATTGTGGAGTATTGGAATGTCTCACCTATGATGATCCTAACCTTACTCAGGCCCATGTTGACCTAGCCTCACATAGGATGATTATGTATTCAAACGGAGCTATGCTACGCTGGTTCTCAACCGATAGAGGATTCACCTTTGATGAGACCAGCTCTCTAATGGGGCCAGTTGGGGGAACTATTCGTGAAGATGGAACGTTCGACGACGATGTAATTTGGGGCCCTGGAAGGTGGTCAGCATCTACAACTTGGATTCTAATTCAACTCAGTCGCACAGAGTTGCAGGAGAATGGAATTACCCATTCCTGGGAGGATGCAAGAAATGAACCAGAAGGATATCGGTTCGACGGGTTCAATTTAGTTACGACTCCCCCGGATTACAACTTAGAGGACTGTAGAAACGCCCTTCAAAAGGGGGAAGAACTTTGCAGTTTTGAATGGGCAATGCTCGACCTCGAAAAGCAGATGAGAACAACCGACCAACTCGTTGTCACTTTCTCAGTAAATGAGGGAATAAACGTTGAACTGAACCGCGAATTGCTAGAATCTAGCTTGCTACTAATCGCCATGGCACTGGCCATTACCGTGCTACTTTGGTTCAGTCTACGGAGGACCTCTGACGTGGTAATAGTCGGGGCCACCTTGATTTTTGCTCTATTGTGGATGCAAGGCTCAATCGGCTGGATGATAATCCTTGGAGAGAAGTATGGATTCAAGATAATCAGCAAGAGTCAATTTTCCACCCTACTTCCAATCTTGGTTATTGCTTTGGGAATAGACGACAGTCTGCACGCTCTACACAGATACAAGGAGGAAAGGAGAAAAGGGCGCTCTCCGGAGGAATCTGCTCATGCTTCATTGTCTAGAGTTGGCAGAGCGATTATGTTGACATCATTCACTACTATGTCTGCATTCGCGGCCAATCTGACTTCAGATATCGCCGCCCTGCGTTCATTCGGTGTCGAAGCGTCTCTAGGTGTTGCAGCGGCATTCATCCTAACCGGAATTTGGGCACCATTGATTCGCATGGATTGGGATAAGCGTCTGGCCAAACAAGGAAACTTGCCAGAAGAGGAAACCGGCATAGTTCACATGATTCGAGAACAGCGTCTAGTTTCCATTGCGAATAATTCATCGAAAAACTCCTCCCTGCTACTGGTGTTAATTCTAATTATCACAGCAATCGCCATTCCAATGATGCAGAGTCTTGAGGGTGATTTCAAAGTCAAAGATTTTCTAGATGAGGAATCGGATTTCGCACAGGCTGTAGAATTAGTCAATACTAGGTTCAGCGATGAGGGAGAGCCGGCTGCAGTCATTATAGAAGGCGATATGCTAGACCCGAGAGTCTACGCTGCGATTCAAGCCACTAGAGATAATATGGCAGACCCAAGCCCAAATGACCCTGGAAAATACACTAAAATGCCTTTAGGGACACCTGAAATGCATGGTGTGGACGAATTGATTTGGGCCGCAAAGGCGAGCATGTTTTCCAACAATACATCCTTTGTTGAGGCGGGTTGGGAATCCGCGAGCCTCGATTGTCAGAGGCTAGCAAATGGCCTACCAGACGAAACTGACCGTGATTGTCTGAGATTCATGTATGGATTCGTCTACGTGTATGGGGTCCCAGCCGGAGGATACTTTCCGGCAATTCCAGAATCTCTGGCCGCCCTCCATATTGTTCCAACCTGTGAGTTAGACCCTGAATTGGTGCATCTATGCAAAGATGGAAGCATTCCGGAATACAATCGCATGACTCTGCGCTGGGGAATTGCAAACCCAGAGCAGTTCATCGTCGTAGAACAGGTTCTTGCAGAATTGGAATTGGATATGCAACCTTTCCAAGAACTGGCAGCTCAAGACCTCTCGGAAAGGTCAGATATCGAGTCGGCTAGCGAGGAATATCCTGTAACTTGGGCTATCGCTACCGGCGATCCAGTCACACGCTACGTGGCCGCTTCTAGTATGCAGAATCAAATGCAAGGAACCCTAGTCCTCGGTGTTCTATTCTGTCTAATTACTCTGTGGTGGGGATTCCGAAAGGTCGAGTATGGATTTGATGATTATTCGCTTCGAGACCTTGTGATATCTTCTCCAGTAATAATTGGGATAACTGGCTATGTTTACCTGACAGTTAGCGTAAATCTTGCTATTGTAATTGCAATTCTTCTCATCATAGGCGCTGGATATTGGGGCACAAGGTCGCTCTCAACTGCCATCTTTACCACCATTCCAATTGTAATTGTAATAATTTGGTTGTACGCAATTATCGCTGCTGCTGGATATGGATTGAACATGGTCACAGTTGCAATTGCAGCGATGAGTTTGGGGGTCGGAATCGACTACGTTATCCACGTCGTAGAGAGGTATCGAGAGGAGCGAGCGACCGGTGCTGGTGTAGAGACCAGCATCAAGGCGATTGGTGGCGCTGCGGGCCTTGCCTTGTTTGGATCCGCAGTCTCCGATGTGACTGGATTTCTAATTATCAATCGCTCAGCCATGGGTTTCTTCGCAAGCTTCGGATTGTTCTGTGCTGCCATGATTGGGCTTTCCTTATTCGCCAGCCTAGTAGTTACACCTGCAATGCTTGGGGTGATGTCCCGTACTAGGAGCCAAGACTCTCAGCAGGTTGAAGCAGTTGGGGCTTGACGGCTGGATGAGCAGGATGGATGACTCAGAGACTCTCACCGACCTAGAGAGAGGCAAAGAGGACTGTGTTCTGCGATTCGCTGATGGTCAGGCCTTCCGAGTTGAATACCTTGACATCAGGCAGTCTTGTCCTTGTGCAAAGTGTGGTCCTCGTCAGGAAAATGAGCAACGAATTATCGAATTCCGTGAAGAAGTAATGCGGCTTCGATTAGACAAGCCAAAGGCCGAGTTGGTAGGCCGCTATGGCTTGAGATTTTCATGGCCTAGTGGCTGTTCTAGTGGCATCTATTCTTTTCCTCTACTACGAAAGGTAGCAGAAGACAAAGGAACCTCATTGCCTTGAACTACTCCATCCTCTGTTGGTAATTGTACATGATTGACCAAACCTTAGTCAGGGCGTAGTGGTAGTCCTCGTCCATCCTGCACTCGTCCTTGAAACTGGTATATTTAACAGATGATATTTGGTCTAAGAGAACCGGTATTGCCTCGCTCTTAAGCATGGTAATTCTGAACCTATAGTCAGCCCAGTCAATTACCTCAATCTCATATTCGGGCCAAAGGACCTCCAGTGGGTCGATGACCCTAGACTTTACCTGGAAGCTGTCAGGTAGGGAGTTGTGCTGCACCACGCTGATGAAGCCGTACTTAGTGAAAACCCACATTTAGGCCACCTCCACGCCTACGACCTCTTCCTGGGGCTCTTCTTCCGGCGGCTCCTCGTAGGGTATGACCACCGTGTATGGGTCTAGTTGGACCTCGATACCAGCCGACTCAAAGGTTACTTTCATGCTCGCCAAGCGAGTAAAACAGAAGGGGTGGTCTACAACCGAAACGCACCTGACCATAGTCTCGTCGACACGCTGGAAGTTGACCCCTAACTTGTGAAAGAAGGTCGCTTGCCCATCCTTATGGTCTGCCATGAAACCATGAGCGTACTGACGGTAATGGTGACTGGTTGCCCACTGCATTTCCTCCTCGTCTAGAGGGGGTAGCCTGTCAGCTACCGTGGACATTTCGTTTGTCGTTGTGTCGTCATATTTCTTCATCTCTATAATTGTCATTTTATCACTTCCTTCTCCGGCTAAGGGTGTGCTACGCACACCCTTTTATGTCATTGAGAGTATTTAAACTATATTTTTACATGTGTGTAATTCCCAATTTCCGGTACTAGTTTCACTAGGAAAATCGAATGGTTTCCAACTAGAATCCCAGCATATCTGCATCCATATCATTTGATCGCATCGCAAGCATCTTTTCGGGTATCCTTTTGTTATCATTTTCTCACCTAGACTCGAGTCTAACTTTCTATTCATTCCTTGTTTATATAGTCAAATTCAGATAGAAGCGCTCAAAGGTAACCCTCGATTCGGCAGGGCATCGCAATGTGGGATTCCCTCCCTCGCTGCGGTGGGTGATTCAATGACCCGAGATGAGCCAGAGGCTGATGCAACTCCGCCAGAAGAGGAGGAGTGGCAACTCTATGCTAGCGCTGGTTATGCTGCAGCAGAAGACCCATGGGACGACCTAGTCGAGATTGAAGATGAAGACGAGGAAGAAGAGGAATGGTTCGATGGCGACGATTTCGAAACCAATGGTCAAACCCTCGATTGGGACTTTCCACCATGTCCCACTCCACTAGGTATCGCTCACATGATTCGCCTTGGTACCTGCGACCATTGTTTGCACCGAGTCGGCGGACGTCGAACCGATGAGGCTGGAGAGGCAGGAGGTGCATCACTTCGCTCAGAAGCCTTGGCTCGTGACAAAGAGTTGGAATCATTTGAGACGCCCGACCTATGTCCACTCTGCGAGAATCTATTCGAAGATGTAGACAACATCGTTGAGAGAATAGTCCAACAAACCGGTGAATTGGATCACGGTTCTTTACAGATTGGTGTTCATGTTCCAAAGGATCTGATTCAGGCAGAAGATCAAATTCGTACTAAGCATGGAGCAACTGGCTCTAGGCCGCTGAAGGCAGCCTTTTCAGAAGCCGTGCAGACTGGTGTCGTAGCCCGAATGGATGGCGTCGAATTCGTCAAAGAACGGCCGGATTTGATGATTCTAATCGACTGCTTAACGCTGCGAGTCGATGTCGACATTCGTCCGGTATTCATCTACGGCCGCTACCGAAAGTTGGATCGTGGAATACCTCAGACTCGCTGGCCTTGTCGAGCCTGTCGCGGCCGTGCAGAAGGCTGCGAGGCCTGCGAAGGCTCAGGCTTGCAGTATCCTGATTCAGTGCAGGATCTAATCGGCGAGCCGTTCCGGCTAGCCTTGTCAGCGAATTTCACCTCATTCCACGGAATGGGTCGTGAAGACATAGACGTCCGCTGTCTAGGACGAGGCCGTCCCTTTGTGCTGGAAGTTAAGCGTCCAAAGATACGCCGTACTGAATTGGAAGAGTTAATGCAGACCGTCAACACAAACGGTGCGGGTAAAATCGAGATTAGCGATTTGCGTTGGTCAAACCGAAGTGAGGTCAGTAGGGTGAAAGAAACCCGAGCTGATAAGTCCTACACAATCCGATTCTCAGTCGAAGAACCTCCAGAGGAATCAGCCATTATCGAATCGATCTCAAACCTATCCGGAGTCACTCTGGAACAACAGACACCGAAGCGAGTATCTCACAGGAGAGCCGATAGGAAGCGCAAGCGCAAGGTAGTTTCAATCGACAATGTGTTTGTCGAAGGCAAAGAGGTGCAATTTTCCGTCCGTTGCGAGGCGGGAACTTACGTCAAGGAACTCGTGCATTCCGACGAAGGTAGAACCGTACCTTCAATCGCTGGTGTTTTGGAGAGTCCGTGTGAAGTAATTTGGCTGGATGTGGAGGATATCCACGCTGACTGAAGCCCGAAGGGCTCAGATGGGCTTAAGAATGGGTGCTAGGTCGACCGCTCGCACAACCTATGTTTTAGAGGTGAAAATCATGCGCAGAAGTCACGGTACTCGTCAAGGAACTCGCAGTATCCTACGCCGTTCCAAAATACAGCAGGGTCGCATCGATATCGCCCGAGTTATGCATCAATACGAGATTGGTGACAGGGTCGCTGTTGTGCTTGATGGCTCCCAGCAAAAGGGAATGCCTCATCGTCGATTCCAAGGCGCCACAGGCGTCATCGAAGCCAAGCAAGGTCGTGCATGGGTCGTAGCCCTACACGACAAGAACATGGCCAAGACCGTTGTAGCTCGCCCAGAGCACCTTCTTCCGGTGGAGTGATTGAAATGAGCAAGAGAGAGTTTGTTGACTTCGCTACCGTCCGCAATTTGCTTTTGGATGCTCGAGAGAGACGCGGTGAGTTGTCCTATGAGCAGAAGGTTGCCCTACAGCACGCTGAGTGGGCTGCTAGCGAGAACCGAGGTGGAATCAAAACCAGTCCAGAGGTATTCACCAACCTCTTCGAGGACCTCGCTAAGACTGAGAAATTGAACCAGCACCCAGAGGTATGTGCAAAGATTGCCGAACTCGCTCCAATAAAGGTCGAAGACGTTCGCGTCATCATCGCTTCCAAGAGAATTGCAATGGACACAGACGAGATTGAGGAAATCATCACCACTGTGCGACAACACATTCTCTGAGTTGAAATGAGGAATTTTCTGCATTGAAGTCAGCATTTTCCTGAAATTTCGTAAATTCTGCTATAACCATCCATTCATGAGGGATAACCGACTTCCGAGGACTGAGGAAAATGCAGCCGAATGGCAATGTGGATGGCGACACAGCCGATGGGCCATTTGCCTCTGAGACCCATGTTAGAGTCCTCGATGTGCTGGAGAGAAGGCCGACCGGCTGGGAAATTCATGCTATTTCAGAACCAGGCCTTCACATCGTTCGAGTTAGATTGAATGATGGGTTCACATCTGAGTTAGGAGATCACCTTTCCCTCGATTCAGGTAAGACCGGACCATTGTCCCAACTACGCTTTCAAGACCTATCTGGAGAGGCCAACTCGGCTTTACAGGAGGTGGTTGCAAAATCCATCAAAGTCAATCCAGACCCACACTTGGGTTTCTACAACCGTGCAAACAACATCTCACTGAAGGTTCACGCCTTCCAATTACTGCCTGGTGTTGGTAGTTCAACAGCCAAGTCCTGGGTTGAGATTCGTGGATACAACGGCTGGGTCGACTTAGACGAGGTTAGCGAAAAACTCGGCATCGATGCAGTGGATTTGCTCGCCGAGCGCTACGTCAAGGAATTGCAAGACCCAACAGAGATTCCAAGCTTGCTAGAATTACTGGTTAGGGTCAGCGCCTAATCGGGGTGGGCGTATGGACGACCTCGATGTCAGATTGCTGGTCGAATTGCTACGAGACCGAATGACTCCAGATCGCTCGCTCGGGCAGCATTTCCTGCTCGACGAAGCGGTAATCGCGAGGGCGGTCGAACTCGCCTCAAAGAATCAACCAATTACCGAGGAAAGCCATGTACTGGAGATTGGCCCAGGTCCCGGTTCGCTTACATTGGAATTATTGCGAACCGGTGCAAAAGTAACCGCTGTTGAATTAGATCAGGAAGCGGTTTCTCATCTATCTAGGGTTTTCAACAGCACAGATGGAAGGTTGGAAGTATTACACGCAGATGTTCTTGAAATCGATTGGCCGCAAGACATTACACATATCGTATCCAATCTTCCTTACCAGATTTCTAGTCCAGTGTTAGAGATTATTCAGAAACACCATTCGAACAACCAATTGCAAGGAATCTCATTGCTTGTTCAGGAGGAATTTGCAGAGCGGATGGCGATGAATAAGGGTCATGCAACACGCGGCCCTCTTGGGCACTCACTGTGGCTTGACTTCGATGTGGAACGGGATGCAAAGGTAGCACCTCATTCATTCAGTCCATCTCCCCGTGTGCATTCTCGCTTAACCAATCTAATACCGGTTGAGCGGAATTCGGCGCAATCGATTGACCGCCGTCTTTTCAGGATGGTAATCGCCGAATCTTTTGCTCATCGACGACGAAAACTCCGCACATCTCTGAAAAAACCCCCAAAGCGCCTCAGCAGAATCTCCGGTTGGCATCGCTCCCGTTGGCAAACGGCAATCGAAGCAATACCAGCCAAGACCCTAGACCTCCGGCCTGAGAATCTAACTTCGGAAGATTGGGTATCGTTAATCGCCTCGATGAGCCAAGTTTGAACCATAATGAGAACTGGAGAACCACGCCTTCAAAGCCCACTGTAGGTTCGGGGGCAACAGCGGAGTCTGTGGGGGTCTCGCTGGGAAGGGAGTTGCTTAGATGGCCAAGAAGGACACTTATCTTGCGCTTCTGCGCAGAGGAATCGATGAGAATACTGCTCAACTCCTCGCTGACTCTGGTGTCAAAGTCGGCGACTTGAAGAAACTCGATGAAGAGAAACTTCGCAACAATTACGGCCTCAAGAAGGAGATTGCAAAATCGGTCCTTGAGGCGGTAAAATCAGGCCCTAGAACCGCTGCAAAGCAGCGATATCTGGCAGATGTATTGTCGAAGGACAAGAAAAAGAAAGTCGACAAAATCGAGGAGCAGCGCTTCAAACGTGAGCAGAAGGATATCGTCTCAGAACTTAATGAGAAGAAAGAGGAACTACGTATAGCAAAGGTCGAGGCGTTCCGCTCCAAGAAATTGGTGATGAATCGCCTCGGAAAGACAATCGAACTCATCGTCAAATTAGAGAATTCATTCGATGATGAATCAAAGCGCGAACAGCGAACCAAACTGCGAGATCAACTCGAGACTCGCGGCTTAGAAGCGGCCAGAGACCACGAGATGCTAGAATTGGTCGGAACACCACAAGACATCGTAGATTTCCGCCGAAAACTTGCTCCTAAATTGTGCATGTATGCCTGCCCAGAGTGTGGGGAGGAGATGGACCCACGAGGTGGCAACGTAATCGAAGACCCAACCGATTTTTCCTTCGTTTGCTGGGAATGTGAGGACGAATTCCACGCTCCGATGGCAAACTACGTCGATGAGCAACTAAACAACGGCTCACGAATCAAAATCAATCCTAAGATGAAGCCACGAGAAAAGGTCTACAGAAAACCGAAGAAGAAGTCGGCTGATACAATCAAGGATTTGATGATGAAGGATTTGGAGGCAACCGGAGCATCTGCTGAGGAGATGGCCGCTGCGGTCGAGGCTAGCGACTTGACAGGCGGCTTGATGAGCATCGACGAATGGATCGATCAGACACTTGCTGCCAAGGGCTATATCCAAGCTCAAGAGCACCGAGAGGATTTCATCCTCGCTACTGGTGCTGGTGCTACCAAGTTCAATAAGTGGATGAAGAAAGCTGGTCTTGTCTTCAACAAGCAGACAGGCCAGTGGACTCGCTGGACCAAAGACTGAGTTCGCCGGTCGATTTCAAGACGAATAATCAAGTCGGAGCGTCGTGGCGATAGTCCGTTTCTTCCGGGGGGCTCTACTGCTCGGGGTAGCAGAGGCAGAGGAAGACCAACCTTTGGTTGAGGTGGCTGAGAAGGCTGGAGTAGAGATTCCAACCAATTGTACTTCGGGCAACTGCGGCACATGTTTGGTGCGACTAAAGAGCGGTGAAATTGACTATCCAGACCCCTTACCTCCGGGCCTCGACAAATCCTTAGTCGAGGACGGAGGAGTCCTATCATGCTGTATGCAGGCTGCGGGAGTCTGCGATATCGATGTGATTCCGCCTTTGTGAAGTGATTTAATGGAAAACGACGAATTATTTTTCCTATTGATCTTCAATATTGTTGGAGTTGGCATCGGGGTTTGGTTTCTCTACACGCGCTTACGTGCAAAACTAGTAGAGGTCGAGGAGCGCAAAGCACGAAGATGGAAGCATCAAATTAGTGAGGAGAGTGAAGAATAATGGATACAATCAATCTAAAGGAAAAATTAGGTAAATTTTCTGATCATTGGACACCCAAGGTCATCGCTGAAATGAATGATTACCAATTCAAGTTAGTCAAAATCCAGGGTGAATTCGTCTGGCACAATCACCCAGACACCGATGAGGTTTTCATCGTCATCGAAGGGAGCATGAAAATCGAGTTCGAAAATGAGACAATCGAGTTGAACGAAGGTGAGATGATAGTCGTACCCAAAGGTGTTGAACACAAACCGTATGCCGAATCTGAATGCAAGGTTATGCTAGTAGAACCACGCGGTGTAGTGAACACCGGCGAAGCCGATAGTGAACTCACCGCCGATAATGATGTCTGGATTTGATTGCTTATTCATTGATTGCTGCGGTCCATCTATCCGCTTGCGGCACACCTACAACTTCGATGTGGCAAGCCAACACGCCCTTTTGTTGCTTGATTTCGGAGCGTAGTTCGATTAGGTCATTGATACAACAAGGGCAATGTGCTCTTCTTGGCCGAATCCACAACTGAACTATTCCTGCCTCATCAACCTCGACCCCTTTCAGAATGGATTCATCAGTGATTTCTATCCCATGAGGTTCGGTTCTTCCTCGCAGTAATCTTGCAAGGCGCTTCTGAGCACTTACTTTGACGCGGCTCATTCATCCCACTCCGTGAGCAGACCCCATGAATCTCCCATGGTCAAACATTCCATGCCATCGGCAGTACGTGTGAAGGTGTCCTCAGTACCTATGGCGCCTGAGTCATAGATGACCTTTGGTTCAATCGCCATAGTCCCTCCAACAGGAAGTTCTCTGTCAAATCGCTCGGCGATTACCGGTGTTTCATCGAGTTCTAATCCAACGGAATGACCTAGGAAAGCCGCTTGTTCAGGACTCATTCCCATCAGATGCTCAGAGTATCCCATTTCACCGGCCATACCATTGCCAATTCGCCAAGCCTCTGAGCAATTATCTCCACTTCCGAGGCTTGCAACAATAGCGTCGCGAATTTCTGCCATATCATCAAGCCGACCGATTGATTCCTCATCGAGGGAGCCAGCACAGAACATTCGCGTACAATCCGAGACATATCCGCGATGTAGGTGAACTATATCGACAATCACAGGCTCTCCAGCCACCACTTTTGCGTGGCCAGCACCAAGTGAAGAGATTGGACTTGCCCCGAGCCCACCGATAGCCGAATCGAAGTATGAGGGGATTGCTCCCGACCTTCCTGTAGCAATTACAACACGGTCGCAATCCATCGGCCATCGCCTCATTCGGATGCGACCTCCGAATCCTGCTGCGCGACTAACTTCGTCAGCAGCCGCTGCCATCTCTAATTCGCTGCGTCCTTCCCCACCAACTTCTCGAACGGCTTCAAACATCTCTCGATTGATTCGTCCGCTCTCTCTATGCATCTCAATTTCCCATGCTGATTTTGTTTCACGCAATCCGTACATCATGTAGGTACAGTCTTCCATTTCGCCGAGAGCGGATAGCCTTCGAGAGAAATATTGCCAGCGGTCATGAGGCATTTTTCCAGCTAACATTGCTGGGGCCGAGTTTGCTCCAAGAGAACGGAAAGCATCGGTCATATGCCTCATTCTAGGTTGTGCTGAAATTGGGTCTGGAGCATCATCACCGCCTGATTCAAATCTTGCTCTTTTCAGCGATTTGCGAACCCAATGAGTATTCTGTATTCCCGAGCCCTCCGCACCGATGAGCATCATACCGTTTTGCCTACCGCCGGTCAGCCAGTAGAGTTCTACTGGGTCATCGATTAAGGCAGACTCAATGTTTGCTTCTGCCAGCGCAGAAGACATACGATTGCGGCGCTGTTCCAATTCACTGACCGGAACCCGCCAGTCTTCACCATCGGGGCCTGTAAGCCGCTCCGCATCCCACGCCATCAACCCGCCACTACGTCAAGGACACAAAGGCATTGGGGGAGAATTCTGACCCGTCCTATATCCATCATTATCAAAAGACGCCTGCCGGTGGCTCGCATCGTGCCCAGCGTTCTGTCGTTGGACGACATTCGACTTAGCGGTAAGCGTGTGCTGTATCGGGTTGACATCAATTCACCTCTTCATCCAGAGACTGGAGCCTTCCTAGATGATGGAAGACTTAGGGCGATTCTTCCCACTCTTGCTGATCTCTCTGACTCAAAGGTTGTGATTCTTGGACATCAGTCGAGACCAGGTCGAGATGATTTCACCAACCTATCAGGTCATGCTGAACGCCTAGGAAGAATTCTTGGCCGTCTAATCCGCTTCGTTCCGGACGTTTGTGGAGATAAGGCGATAGAGGCGATTCGGAGTTTGAACAATGGAGAGATTCTTTGTTTGGATAACGTCAGAATGCATTCGGAAGAAATTTCACTAAAGAAGGCCGAATTAGACGAATTACGACTTTCCCAGATCGTAAGCAATCTAGCGCCTGAATTCGACGCATATGTCACCGATGCCTTCGCCGCAGCACATCGAAATTCAGCAACTCTGACGGGATTTGCTGATGATTTACCTTGCATTGCAGGACGCTTAATGCAACGAGAGATTAGTGCCCTTCAAACAGCTGTGACCAACCCCCCACGCCCTTACGTTGCAATCCTAGGGGGGGCTAAGGCTGACGATTCCTTCCGAGTAGCTCAGAACCTCATCAATAGAGGAGTCGTCGATACAGTTGCATTTGTTGGAGTCGTTGGAAACATGGTGCTTTGGGTTCAGGGCGTTGACATTGGAGATGGCAATAAGGAATTCATCAGAGGTACTCTTGCGGATGATTTTGAAATAGCGTGGGAAATGGCCCAATCATTGGTAGAGAATCATTCAGACCTACTCCTAGTTCCCAGTGATGTTGCCGTCGAAATCGACGAAGAGCGAGTTGCAAAAAGAGTCGATGAACTACCGGTACCGCATCCGATTTACGATATTGGGGTAGAGACTCTGATGAGATTGAGGCCGGTATTGATGAATGCAGAATGCGTCCTATGGAATGGACCGGCCAGTTATTTTGAGAAACCAGCCTTCGCCTTCGGTACGATTGAAATTCTCAATATGTGCACTGAAACAAAGGCCATGACAATAGTAGGTGGTGGGCATACTAGTGCCTTAGTCAACTCCAGAGGGGTTGCAGACAAAGTATCACACAATAGCACCGGCGGAGGAGCCTGTTTGCAGATGCTCTGTGGTGACAAGATGCCAGTAATAGACGCCCTCAAGCACTCCGCAAAGAAGTTCTCTTGAGACGAACTTCGAGCGCGAGGGCGCCCATTTCTTTATCGTCATAACCGAAGAAGAAGTAGTATGACGGATGAAGAGAGAGGAGAGAGTGGCTTCACCAGTCCTTTGATTTTCGTAGGCTTCCTCGGGGTAATGTTAGCACTCATTGTAATCATAACTCAAACCACTGAATGGGGTGAAGAGAATCAAGGGATTTTCTTCGGTGATTTCATCTGCAAACTAATCCTCATTCCAGTATTTATTGCGGTATTTGGCTGGAATGGTTTTTTCGGCGGTCAAGTAAACCAAAGTAAGGAAGATTAGACATTTAGGAGAAGAAGTAATCAACACAATTCGCTAAGATCTAGAATATGTCCAATTCTTGAATTCACATCCTCAATAATCGAGTTTAGTAATTCCTGATTTCGCGCCTCTGCTCGCATAACCAAAATTGGTTCGGTGTTTGATGGCCTGCAGAGGTACCAACCGTCTGAGTAGCGAACCCTAATTCCGTCTTCAGTCGACTTTTCCATATCTGCAAAAGCCTGTTCTACTGCAGCCATAGTCTCCTCGCGACCGTCAATTAGAGGGATTTTTGTTTCGTCTGTGGAAGGATAGTCTGGGAGGTTGGAGAATCTTTGAGAGAAACTTATGCCGCCAGCATTCGGCGCGGATTCCCGACCAACAATTTCCAACAATCGAGCTGCATTGTAGAGCGAGCAATCGAAGCCCGGCCACCTATCGTGAAGGAAAAAGTGGCCTGACATCTCTCCGGCCATCACCGCTTCTGGATTATTTCGCAATTCTCGCTTCATGAATGAGTGACCAGTTCTAACCATTCTCGGAATACCGCCGCTGGCAAGGATCGCTTCCTCTAGTGCCATACTGCATTTGACATCGAAGAAAACGGTGCGTTCAGCCTCTGTTCCATCGCGGCGATCGACCAAGACATCAGCCGCGATAAGAGCCATCAAACGGTCTGGATGGATAAATCGACCTTGCTCATCCACGACTCCAATTCGATCTCCGTCTCCATCCATCCCTATACCCAATTCACATCCATTCTCCACTACCGCCACAGACAGATCTGTCATATTCTTCTGACGGGTTGGGTCTGGTGGATGGTTGGGGAAGGTATTGTCCCATTCACAATGAATAGGCACTAAGTCAACATCAAGTCGTTTCATGAGTTTGACAGTCAATGGGCCAGGTACTGCATTTCCACAGTCGATGGCAATTCGGATAGAACGCTGAGGCTTGCCAGCATTTTCGACGATTGTCTCTACTACCTGTTCCTCAAAGTTTGGCATTTCAGTAATGCTTCCCGAACCGCTACGGAATTCTCCTGCATCAAATGTAGCCTTGAGATCCTGCAATTCTTCACCAGCCATTGGTAATGTGCCTCGACAAATCTTGAATCCATTATACTCAGGAGGATTGTGACTTGCAGTAATGGCCACTGCAGCATCGACCGACAAGTCCACAGTGGCTCGATATAACACTCCTGTAGTAGTAATTCCAAGGTCGATTACGTCAGCCCCAGCTCTAGTCATACCTTGTAGGAATGCATTGTGCAATTCTGGACCAGACTCACGGATATCTCGAGCTACTGCTACGCATTTTGCGTCGAGATGAGTAACCAATGCAGCCCCCAATCTTTGGGCAAACTCGGCATCCAATTGGCTGCCGGCAAGGCCGCGAATATCGTAAGCCTTGAACACACTCATGAGTCAGTCGAAGCGCTCGGCCTTCATCATCCCATCGTGGCTATGGCAATTGGAAAATCGAGTCTTGAGGCTCAATTTGAACCTGAACCACGGACTGCCCGCGCTACGACTTCGACCTTTGCACCGGCAGGCAGTTCCTTCACTCCGTAAGCGGCGCGAGCGGGAAGAACAGTACCCTCCAACCAAGCGGCGTATACATCGTTGAATTCGCCGAATTCAGCCATGTTCTCAAGCAGTACCATGACCATCACGAGATCGCCCTTTCCCGCTCCAGCTTCACCTAGCAATACCTCGATTTTTGCCAGTGCACTGGTGGCCTGTTCAGTCATAGAATCTCCACCATCTATACCGATTTGACCAGCGACCCAAATATCGTCACCTACTACCATACATGGATTGTAGGGGAACATCGGTTTTACGCCTGCATAAATTGGTTGCTTCTTACTCATGACCATACCAGTCCAACTCGGATGATAGGGTTATTCCTTCCTCATTCCCTGAGTAATTCTACTATATCCAAGTGATCGGCTGCGACGGTTTCTTCATTCAAATCATCGATTGGCACCCAAGCCGCAGATACAGCATCATCAGCACCTCGCGGCTCGGTATCTAAAGCCGCGTCAACCAGATAGAATAGACCGACGCAATGCTTGCGAGGATCTCGTCCAGGTGCTCCCAAAATGTGCAAAACTCGAGGATTTTTGCCCTTGACTCCAGTTTCTTCAAACATTTCCCTAAGAACAGCATCTTCAGGGTCTTCGCCATAATCGACAAAACCGCCCGGGAAGGCCCACATTCCTTCCCATACAGCAGGATCTGGCCCGCGTTCAATCATCAGCAATTCTAGACCGTTTTCAGTTTCCCTCGCTGCTACAGCATCAACGGTTACCGATGGGCTATGGTAACCATCTCTACCACATTCTGGACAACTGTTTGAGTTAGATTCAGCCCCCATAGCGTCTCCTCCTCATTTGGTAATCTTCGATTGCCTCGTATAGGTCTCTGCGTCTGAAAGACGGCCAGTGCACATCGGAGAAGTAGAGTTCAGAGTAAGCGATCTGCCACAATAAGAAATTCGAAATCCTTTCTTCACCAGAGGTTCTAATGACCAAATCTGGATCTGGTAAGTCCGCTGTGTAGAGTCGAGTAGAGATTGCTGATGGGTCGATTGAATCGAGGTCTATCGACCCAGAAGCATGTGCCTCAGCGATTTCCTTTACCGCATCTACGATTTCTTCTCGTCCGCCGTATGCTAGACAGATTGTGAATAGGAAATCGCTGTACTCTGAGGTTGCTTCCTCCGCCTTGACGATAACATTTCGAACCCTTTCCGGTAGCAAATCCTTCCTCCCGACAACCTTAACTCGAACCTTATTGTCGTGAATTAGCGGGTCTTGGGATATTTCCTCAAGACCCGAGACATACAAGTCGAATAGAGTCTCAAGCTCTGATTGATCGCGTGAGGAGAGGTTCTCGGTCGACAAAGCATAGACCGTCAGGTAAGGAATCTCAAGGTCGAGAACCCAACGCATGACTTCCTTGAGTTTCTGCTTCCCAGCAGAATGTCCTGCTTCGGTTTGCATTGAACGATTCCAAGCAAACCTGCGATTTCCATCCATAATCATCGAGATATGTTTAGGCATCATTTCCGGACCTGCGGAAATCACTCGATCACGCAGACGATTTCTTCGTATTCTATCTGTACGAGAGATGAAGCTCCACGCTAGCCGAGAATTGGCCAGCCATTTCGCAGGAGCGGCAATGATTCGCCACCGCAATAGCCAATGAGCCAGAGCGTCTATTCTACGCCCTATTGCACTGGGGGTTCGTCCCATGAGTAAACCAAATGTCAACTGCGCTAAAGGTCGTCGGCGGCAATGGTTCTGATTTAGAGTGGGAGAAATCACTCGAATACAAGGTCGGCCGCATCTCCGACTTTGTCCAGAAGACCTCGCTCAGGATTGACTACGATAACCTGTCCAGCATGGTTCCAAACAGGAATATCATGAACGCTATTTCCAGCGTATCCAAAGCCTTTCTCACCATATCGTGCAATCAATGTCTCGGCTTTCTTGTGATCTCTCAGGTTGATGACACCATCCGAGCCAATTACATCGTCGAAGAGGCCGATATGTGCAGCGATTACCTCCGCGACCAATCGGTCGGATGCAGTAGCTAAGATGAGTTTTCGACCTCTTGCACTTTCTCCAGTCAACCAGTCAACGAAAGCCTCGTGATATTGTAATTCGGCGGGGTCAAATTTCAGTTGGCGAGCGAGGTTCTTTTTCCACTTCGCTCGTTTTCCAGTTAATTCTAGAAAAATAGTCGAGAAAATAGTCCAAGGCTTGCGCAGAAACACGCGTTTTGCGCTCATCACGCTCATGTCGGTGAGAATCAAAGTACCATCCATATCGACGGCCAAAGGCATCTCAACCGGTGTCTCCATCATAGTCAATCGTCTAACCCGCCCCGATTCAAGCCTTTGGAATGTGCAGAAGCCTGCCAACCGATTCCATCAAGCCCTCATCGGCCTTCGGTCGGTCGTGTCGCAGTCTGATTCAGCGCTCAACAGTGCATGGCGTCCTGCCGCAATGGTTGAAGTTGACACCGATAGAGAACCTCCAGTAGGCTTCACTGCCCACCTAATGCGCGGAATGCGCTTCAGGCTTAACTTGTTAGAACCTGATGAATCATTTGCTTCACGTGATGGTTGGAAAAAGGCCACCAAAGATCTAGAGGCTTGGGGCGAAGTTCCGGAAGGAATTACCAATATCGAGGTGCAGTCAACAGACAGAGGCCCAGTGTATCATATTCAGGCCATAGACGGTTCATGGTTAGCCGAGGTTCAACCATGGGGTGGACCAAACATCAGGCCCCGTTCACGGATAGCACCTGAAGGTTCGAACGTCCCTTGTGGAGGATACCAATACGAAGAAGTCGACTTGATTATCCTACGCAGAAAATACGGATCAACTACCGATGCAAACTCAGTGTTATTGGATCATCTTCAGCGCGACGATTTAGAATCTGCAATAACTCTAATCCATCGCTGCGGCGCTAAATTGGGCGATTACCACGCAGCAGCAGAAAAAGAATGGGTAAATCCACCCGATCAGAAGAGATGGAACGAGCGATTTGGAGAGATTGAACAGCGTCTGAAAGCATCCGCTCTTTGGAGAGCTCCATTTACTCGCGGTGCTCCAGCAACACTCAGCCTAGGCAATGTTAGGTTCGGCATGTTTTCAGAAGATGAAACTGGAAAGATGACCATTAGACTTGGACCTTCGAGGCTTGCTCACGGACTTATTGAGACTAATCTGGATCTTCCTGCAATTCGTGATTTAGCAAGCCTATTGCATGACTTATCTTACATACACTACCACTCAGAAACCGAGCTAGACCTTAGCCAATTGAGGACCGCGTTAATCAAAGGCTGGTCCTCAACAGCTCCTGCAAAATGGTGCAACAACCGCTCCTTGAGTGCACACACTGGTGGCGTGGTAATTTGGGAGTATGAACAGGCTTTGCTTGACGTAGTTGAAGCGGTATCACATCAATCAGGTAGGCCGGAGCCCGCAGTGTCTCTAATCGAGAAAGTTCCATTGTTACAAACGTCTCTTTTCAATTCTAGAATACTCTCCGCTTGTTCAATTATGTCTGGCATATTGGGTGGAATGGGTTTGGCCAATTGGCTTAGACTTGCAATCAACGGCGAACTAATCTTCCCATCTACTCCAATCATCCTAATTGCAATCGCCTTGTTCCTTCGTCATCGATATCGTTCAGCAGCGCCACCAGCAGAACAGCCAATTCATTGATTACTCGACGCGGATGATTTCACCATTGTCAAATTCGTAATGCAATGGAATACCGGTTGGAATCTCAAGACTGGTGATATCTTCAGGTGAAATTCCTTCGATGTGCATTACGATTGAACGTAGTGAGTTTCCATGAGCTGCTACTAGGACATTCATCCCTGACTCAAGATCGGGGATGATTTCCTCGACAAAATACGGAATCGTTCTGTCGGCGGTCATCTCCAAAGATTCACCGCTGGGAGGTGGAACATCGAAAGAGCGCCTCCAGATGTGAACCTGTTCAGTCCCGTGGATTTCAGCAGTCTCAGCCTTGTTTAGACCTTGCAAATCACCGTAATGTCTCTCGTTGAGGCGCTCGTCTTTTCGCGTCGGTATTTCACCCGACACACGATTATTACTCATAACAATCTCAGCGGTTCGCTGAGCTCGAATCAGCGCGCTTGTGTGAACTACGTCAAAGCGAACATCGGCCAATTGCTCTCCAGCGGTCGCGGCCTCAATCTCTCCTTTCTCAGAGAGTTCAACATCGGTCCATCCGGTGAACCGATTGGCTGCATTCCATACAGATTGGCCGTGCCTAATTAGGACGAGTTCGGTCATGAAGCGTGCCTCTCAATCTCAGCGACGCAGGCGTGGTTCATGGAATGTTAGTCCACAATCAGCTGCAATTCCCCTAGCAAGTAGGAGAATATCCTCCGTCATCTCTCGCTGTGAAGCAGATGATTGTACGGAATAGAAGTTGCAAGACACGGTTACCAGCGAAGGCCCGAATGCATTTACCTTGACCCATGAATCATCTTCCTTCACGGCACGAACATCTTCCTTGACCTTCGCCAGTAGTTTATCACAGAAATTCTTCAGAGCATCTGGGTCAGAGTCCGCCTCGAACTCAAAACTTGGCTGGATTCTTCGGAATCGTCGCTGACTGAAATTCTCAACCGGTGAATTGACCAAATTTGAATTTGGCACGGTAATGAGTGTGTCCGCGGAGGAACGAATCAAAGTTGTTCGCAGACCAATCTGAACTACCTCACCTTCGATATCATCGACTAGAATCCAATCTCCAACATTGAATGGCTGATCAATGATTATGGAGATTGCACCGAAGATATTTGCTACACTGTCCCTAGCAGCCAGAGCCAGTGCTAGACCAGTGATTCCAAGCCCAGCGATTAGGCCATTCAAATTCAGACCGAATAACCCAGCAACCACGAATGCAGCAATTAGTGCTACAACTAGATGTCCAATAGATTCAGCCACACTTGCAAGTGAGCGTCGGCTGGCAGCATTCTCTTCTCCCTCGACTACGATGAATGCATCTAGGTAGTCGACTAGGCGATAGGCTGCAAGCAACATACCGAGCAAGAATAATGTAAACGACCATTCAATTACATTCTCAGTGATTGAAGAGTCCCAAACAGGCTCACAGTTAACGTCTAGCCAGGACATCAATTCGGAGAAAATCAGGAATCCCATCATCCAACCAACTGATTTTGGAGCGAGCAAGGTTCTTCCATCAATCCTATCAGATTTTGAAATTAGGTCCATAATTTTCGGGAATAGGAATCTTCTAGAGATAATTCCACCAATGACCGATATGGCAATCAAACCGATTACTATGGCGATTGTACCGCCTGAAAATCCCAGTAAAATCTCGTCTCCTGCCATTATTTCATTCAACATTTCAGTCAGAAATCCGACATCAGAAGAGACAGTCTCCTCACCATCTTGCATGGCTCTGCCGACAACTTCCCTTTGATAAATACGCCGTCGGTCCTTTGGACCGATATTGCGAGGTATTGAAGACCACCTATGGTGTCGAGGAGGCGTTCCCATGGCGGTTAGCAATTCAACTTCGGCCTCTCAAGAGGTATATCGAGCCCGTAGAATCCCTGCTGTAGCACTGATTTTGCCGCTTCTGCTTTCGGTGGCTGCTCCTATTGCCATGGTGGCCCCAGTTGAGGCCCAGGATGCCGACCCGGGCTACGCTCCCGAAGACATCTGGTCGGAGGAGTACGCGTTCCAGATCTTCCCATGGGGCCCACATGGCAATTTCGACCAACTCCAGTTCCGTGAGTACCATGACTACTTCTCGATGAAGGAGAGGATGCAAACTCTAGCTGCGTACTACCCTGACTTCTTGCAGTACCACGAAGGCCTTCTCGGCGGTGTTAACGCCCGCGGCGACGAGATGACCTCCGAGGACTACGAGGGATGGTACTACAAGCACTCGAGCCCATGGATGAAGATTACTGGCAACGTTCAGGGAGGCGATTACAACGACTTCAACGACGACGACGGCAATTACGCTGACCGCCCAGATGTCATGCTAGTTGGGAACCACCACGCTCGTGAGTGGATGTCTTACGAGGTGCCGATGTTCTTCCTCGAGACTATCGCTTACTACTATGGTAAGGCAGGTATCGACAATGACGGTGATGGCCTGGTTGACGAGGATGGTTGGGATGGCATCGATAACGATGGCGACTGCTCGCTGCTGAACGCGACCAATCAAGATAGCAATGGTGACGGCATCCCATGTGGACCCGGTGACTTGGGGGTCGACGAGGACTTCTCCGAGCAATTCATCACAGATATGGTCAACACCCGTGAGATCTACCTAATCCCTATGCTAAACACAGATGGAAACCGCTACGACAGAGAGGAATACTGCGGTGAGACGGCCTGGGAAAACTGCTACCGCAGCGGCTGGAGGAAGAACCTACGTGACAATACCGTAACCGGTGTCACGCCGATTCCGGATGTCGACGAGGAGGTCGATGAGGGCTGTGACGGGGTGGATCTGAATCGCAACTACCAGTTCGAATGGGGGGCTCCTCTGGGCGCCACGGGGCCTCTTTTCCCAGGGATGTGCTACGCGGATGGGGCGAACAACGACGTCTACAACGGTCCGGTGAACTACGAGGACAACGACGGCGACGGGCTGGTCAACGAGGACCACGTCGACGGCAAGGACGACGATGCAGACGGTCAGGTGGATGAGGACTGGATGGGTGGAAACAGCGAGCCGGAGACAAAGTTCATACAAGACATGACCGAGATGAATGACGACGACGGCGATGGTGCTTCCGACTTCAAGGTCACACTGACTTGGCACTCGTTCTCCGAACTAGTCCTCTGGCCATGGGGTCACTGCACCAACTGCTACACCCCCGACGATGAGTACCTAGTCTACCACGGCAACGTCATGGGCCAGATGACCGATTACGCTCCGATGCAGTCGTCAGAACTCTACCCCACAACTGGTGATTTCTGCGACTGGCACTACGG
>JAKURL010000008.1 GCA_022449345.1 Candidatus Thalassarchaeum sp.
TTACATATGGCGAACTTTTGGGAGGATACCGATGTCACAATCACAATACTCTACAGTTTCACTCCAGTAATTTCTGTCGAATGATATAGGTCAGATTAATCGGTAAATCCCCAATCCGAAGCACATGGGAAGGAGAGCCGTTGCCTCTCTATTTTCGCTGCTGCTAGTTGCGGTAGCCTTCAGTGGATGCATCGCCGGAGGCGATGGTGATTCATCTGGTGCGACAGATGATGACCTAATCGATGAGGAATTCGAAGGTCTCGATTACGTCGAATGTATGGTTCATGAAGACCTTGAGAGGTGTTGGAATGTATTTGTTCCAAAGACAGTTAATTTGTCCGAAAATGTTCCAATGATAATTGATCTGCACGGCAACACTCTGACAATGGAAAATCAAAGAGATCTCTCTGAATTTGACGAAATTGCCGAGGAAAACGGCGTGATTGCGGTATGGCCTCAGGGATTTGACAACTCTTGGAATGCTGGCTATTGTTGCAGTTCAGCAGGAGAACTTCAACTGAACGACACTGGACTGATACTTGAGATAGTGGACAAAGTGGTGGCTAACCACTCGGTTGACGAGAATCGGATTTACCTGACTGGATGGTCAAATGGTTGTGCTCTGAGCCAAAAGCTAGCGAATGAACACAGCGATAGATTTGCTGCAATCGCCTGTATGTCCTACTATCTACTCGATGACCCCCTCGCTGATTATTCGCCAATTCCAATCATGGAAATCCACGGACTTTTGGATCAAATCATCCTTTACTCCAATGATGCAATGCACCTCCCTAACGTGGAGGCGCAGGAGCATGGAGCAATCCAGAATCTACTACTTTGGGCGGAAATGAATGGTTGCGAAGGCGATCTACCGAACTCCAATACACCATCCGTTTTCTATTCGGTTCAGTCGTTTACAAATTGTGATAATGGCACTGAAGTGTCACTCGTGACATTGTATGCGGCGGATCACAATCCGTATGAGGAAAGCTACTTTGTTTTCCCTGGCAATCAAGGCACAGTAGATACCAATGGTATTGCTTGGAATTTTGTGTCTCAATTCTCCAAGGAAATCGAGCCTGAAGAATAGTGGTGCCGGGAGCGGGACTTGAACCCGCGACCTTCGGATGTCTCAGACATTTTCGGTTAGGCTTGTGCGCTCATCGATCGTGTCGACAGGAAAAATCCCGTCAACTGTACCCTATGAGTCCGACGCGCTACCAACTACGCCACCCCGGCAATATCCTGCGCCAACTGACTACCCCATTTGAGCATTACAGTCATGCTGGAGATGGTTCTGGGTTCGCTAGTCTGAACTCTTCCTTGACGGGCAGATGAATTAGAGATGAGAATACGCCCACTGCAATACCTATCCACCAAACGGTCGTGTAACTACCGTACATATCGTACAATACTCCGCCGAGATAGACTCCGACGAAACTTCCTAATTGGTGGGAAAAGAAGACTATACCATACAAGGTTGCCATGTATTTGAGTCCGTAAATGTGGGCTACAAGGCCACTTGTCAGTGGAACTGTGGCTAGCCAAAGGAATCCCATTGCGAAGGAGAAAATAATCACGGAATTAGCAGTGATTGGAGTCATGATGAACCAAGCGGCGGCGACTGAACGGCCGGCATAAATTCCGGACAATAGCCACTTCTTTCCGAATCTCTTGCCGGCCCAACCAGCCATCAGAGTTCCAACGATATTGGCCGCCCCGATTACTGAAATCGCTAGTCCACCGAGTGCGGCGGTTGTCTCAATTCCGAGGTCGCCGCACCAACCACTGGTTTCTATCGATTCAGCGAATGTCATTTCTGTCACTAATGCAGGGAAGTGAGCGGTGATGAAAGCCAATTGGTAACCGCATGAAAAGAAGCCGACAAAAATCATCATGTAAGATGGGTCCTTGAAGGCGATTCGCAGAATCTCGCCAAGGCTCTCCTCAATCTCTTCCTTTGCCGCGGCCTCGGGTGCGCGCATGAATGGAAGCAGTACTAAGACTGCAAGAATCGATACTGCGAATATCATGAAGACCGATTGCCAAGCCATGCTCTGGAGCAGGAATACTGCAACCGTTGGCCCAACTATCTGACCGGCCGAGCCGGATGCGGTGGCTATTGCGAGACTCATGGCTCGGTGCTCAGGCGCGCTTGCACGTCCTACTACAGCAAGTATCACGCCAAATCCAGTACCTGCGATTCCGAATCCAACCAAGATTTCGTAGAACTGAATCGCAAGAGGAGAGGTGGCTCCAGTTGTCAATACTAAACCTAGAGCGTAGAGTACTGCTCCAAGGATAATCGCCTTTCTGTCACCCAGTTTTTCTGCGAATGCACCGAAGAATGGAGCACCGAATCCCCAAGCCAGATTTTGGATTGCAATTGCTAGGCTGAACTCAGTTCTTGGCCAACTGAACTCCTCCTCAATTGGAATTTGGAAAACCCCGAAAGAGGCTCGGATTGCGAATCCAACCAGTACTATTAGACAGCCGACGACTAATACTGGCGTAATCAACCGGGGTCGGCTTTCCATGGGCTCTGATGAGGTCCGCTGCATATCGTTATTGTTAATTCACAGATTCTGAAATCAATCATCGCCGCCCATACCCTTGATGAATAGCGAGGCGTCGGACAATCGTGGTCGACGTCGATTCCGCCCTGCGCGCAAGCGCATATTCCGGCAAGAAACGCGGAAAGGTCTCCGACGGTGAGAAAGAGGAAAAGAAGAGCCGTAAAATCGAGCCTTTCCAACCCGAAGATGCATTCGAGAAAGAAAAGGCAGATGCGTTTTCGATGTGGTTAGTAATCTTCTTTGGATTGTCTATTGGAATTTTGATGCGCTATGGGATAATGCCTACTCTTACTCAACCGGAAAAGATCCTCTGGGTTCTGCCATTGCTTCTAGTCGCCATTTTGCCGACTATGCACAAGGTCATCATTCCAAACAAGTGGTCTGACCGCTACGATAATGGAAATTGGTTTCGAGCTAGTTTCCTTTACATCTTCTCTTGGCTAGCAATCACATTCCTACTGGTTAACCCACCACTTGCCGATATCGCCCCTCCTACCCTTGCTGATGGCATCGACATCGAGGAAACCGAAGGTGTGGTTGGAATCGCTTGGGAGGATGGGACCTACACAATTGCCCTGAATCAGCCAACCGTCGATGTCGTGATAGGAATGGCTGTGCGCGACAATGTTGACGCTAAAGTTGCTCAAGTTGAGATTAGCCATTGGTACTACGGAACTATGGTCAGCGAACTTGCAAATGGAAGCGCATCGGGCCTAACCGATGCTCACGCTGAATTCGATGCGGTTGAATCTTGGAAGAGGCTTGACAAGAATGGTGAACCGAAGGTAATCCAACACTCAGAAGACATTGGTTTAGCTTGGGATTTGGGAACCTTGAGTCCAGGTGAGCACGAAATCAAAATCCGGCTGAGCGAAGTTGGAAATCCTTGGGAAGAGAACGTCTGGGAGAGGACGTACAAGATTGAAATCATCCAAGTTGCAACCGCTTGATTATCCTTCATGCACGTCTATGTCAACTGAATTTAATCGACTGAGTACATCATCTCCCCAATCCCAATCCTGTGGCATTTTTCGGGATAATTATGCCTGATTCAACTTCTTCATCTCATCTATAGTAATCCAAATTACCTCAAGATGCAAGTCTAGGAATTCACGTTGCGCCTTTTTGGAGTATCCATCTCGAATCATGTCAAACCATTTTTTGGTGACCATGTGGATTGGTACTATGTGCTCTCCATGAAGTAATCCAGAGTATTTCCTCGTGTGTCTATGCGGCCAAGCTTTGGAACTATATCGATATGAACTGGGAGCATACCTACCATCATTCCAAGCATAATTTCCATCTTTGTCGTAATCGGTAACTCCTCGCAACGATTGCTTGGTGTGCCTATAGGTTACCTCTAGATCATCGATTTCCACACTTGCTAGGTGAATTGCGTTGTCGTGGTAAGTATCCCTCAAAGTTTCAACCCCGTAAAATAGAGCAGATTGTTGCCGTCATCGCGTCTAGTTGCAATGCTTCACCGCCCCCCTCGACCATTCGGAAATCGGTCTCGGCCATGGCTTCGGTAATAGCCAACTTTTGCTTCTCATCGAGGAAGGCAACATCACCTAATCCACGGTGTAGTTGGTTTACCATATCTGTACCAGCTAACCCATATTTGTCCAACAGTCCCTTTAGTCTGCGACGAGCAGGTTGGAAGCCATCCTCTCGACAGGCTAGCAAGAAGCCATGCAACTCCTCAGGCGGGGCTGTTGCTGTGGTTTCGTAGATGAGATCGCGAGTTACAGTTGGCGAAAGCGAGGCGGCGACCTGTAGAGCAGTAATCGCTTTTCTTAGGTCGCCTAAACTGACGTGAACAATCGCTTCAGCAGCCTCGTCTTCTAGCGAGATATTCTCGGAAGCTGAAACACTTCGAATCATTTCATCCACTTGGTCATCGGCTAGGGGACGGAATCTGAATACCGCACACCGAGATTGAATCGCCTCGATAATCTTCGACGAGTAATTACAGGATAGAATGAATCTACAAGTCTGAGAATTTTGTTCCATTATTCGACGAAGCGCTCCTTGCGCGTCGGGAGTAAGAGCATCGGCTTCGTCGAGGAAGATTACCTTGAACGAAGTACCAGGAACTGGAGCGGTCTTGGCGAATCCCTTGACCTTGGTTCGAATCGACTCTAGTTTACGCTCATCACTTGCGTTCATCTCAAGCAGATTCATGCGGAAACTTTCACCGAATACATCGCGGGTTAGTGCAAGAGCCGCCGTCGTCTTTCCAGTGCCCGGAGGACCAGCGAAAAGCAGGTGCGGGAAAGTTTGTTTCTCGGCGTAAGCCTTGAGTCGATCTACAACCGCTTTCTGGCCTTTGATGTCGGCAACAGTACGCGGACGGTGTCGCTCAACCCACATCTCGCTCATGGTCGTCCCTCAGCATCCCGCGTCGGGTGTCCTTGAAGGTTCCCTCCGATATGCTTGGAGGCATCAATACGACTCGTCGGCATTGGGGAATTCCCCGCTTCGTACATCTGTGATGTATTGTTTCACCGCTCCATCGATAGACTCGCCCAAGTTGGCGTAACGTCGTAGGAATCTTGGACTGAAATCCTTAGTGATTCCAAGCATGTCATGCAGAACCAAGACCTGCCCGTCACAATCTGGACCGGCTCCGATTCCAATTGTTGGAATCGACAATTCAGAACTGATCTTAGCGGCCAGATCGGCTGGGATTTTCTCAAAGACGATAGAAAAGCATCCAGCCGCTTCGATAGCCTTTGCATCCTTGAGAAGTTGAGCGGCTTCCTCCTCCTCCTTGGCACGAACACTGTAGGTCCCAAACTTGTAGATTGATTGAGGAGTCAAACCGAGGTGGCCCTGAACTGGTATTCCGGCGCTGACAATCCTCTCGATTGACTCAGCTACCTCTTCCCCGCCCTCTAGTTTAACCGCATGGCCTCCGGATTCCTTCATGATGCGGATTGCTGAGTCCAGCGCGGTCTTTGAGTCGCCTTGGTAACTGCCGAATGGCATGTCGACCACTACCAAAGCTCGGTTTACACCATTGACCACACATTGAGCGTGGTAGATCATGTGGTCGAGGGTAATTGGAACGGTGGTTTCGTTGCCTGCCATGACATTTGAGGCAGAATCACCAACCAGTATCACATCGATGCCTGCTGCATCAACCAACCTTGCTAATGAGTAATCGTAAGAGGTCAGCATAGTGATTTTCTCACCGGCTTGTTTCATCTCTTGCAGGGTGTGTGTCGTGACCTTCTTGGCGCGACTTGCGATAGCCATCTACTCACCACTCGGGGATTTGCGAGCGTGGTTGTAGCCTTCAATCAACCGACGGTGTAATTCGTCGACGAAAGCGATTAATCTAGGCTTTCAGAATCAATCCAAAGACTCGTGCTTAGCAACGCTTGCGACGAACTCCTTCATGTCGATGATGCCGTTTCCATCTGTGTCAGCCTCATCGAATACGGCTCGCAATTCACGCTGAGAGTCAGAAGAATAGCCTAGCGCTTCCATAGCTGAGAAATATTGGGCCAAATTCAATTCACCATTACCATCGATATCAGCTGCATAAAATGCAGTTAGTCTTCGTCGGGTCTCTACCTCCTCTGGATCGGTATATTGCAAGCCAAAGGTTTCCCAAGGAGTGATTTGTGGATTAATGCGATTCTTACCATATCCAAAATACAGGATACCGCCAACAATGAAAGCTGTAGTTGCTCCGTAAAATGCCTCTAAACCCATGAAATACAATAGTGAACAACCTGAAGCGATTCCGAAGAGTTGCAGTAACGGATAGAATGGTGAAGAATAACTGGGTTGATACCATGCGTGAGAAGAGGTTGCTTTCCTCATTACCATAACACTAATACACATCAAAACATAAGCCATAATCTGGAATCCTGAAGCATATTCTGCAACTGCATGTACATCAATAGTTATCAATGCAAAAGCCATCATAATCGCAGTCAAAATAATCGCCAGATGAGGCGTTTCGTATTTTTCATGAACTTTCTCCAGTGCTTCGGGAAGCAAATAATCCCGCGACATTGCGAATAGATACCGAGATGCGGCAAGTATCCCTGCTAGAGACATTGATGTCATTGTTAAAATTGCAACTATTGCGGCAAGAATTGAAACATTATGACCTCCAACTTCGTATGCAAATACTCGCACTGGATCTTCTATTGCATGACCACTTGAATCAAAGAAACTACTATCCGGAATTACTGCAATCATCGCAGCGACAATCAAGGCATACAACGTTGCTCCAATAGCTAATGAGGTCAAAATTCCACCAGGTAAATTTCGACCTGGATCCTTAATTTCTCCTCCAATAGCCGCGACTTTAGTTACGCCAGCATAAGATACCAAAACTAGAGCCGCGGTTTCTCCCATGTCAATCCAATCGGAAGATGTCTCAAGAGTTGGTTCAATACGCGACCAATCAGCATCTCCATTGATTACCGCCATAATTGTTAGACCAATCAGAAATATCAACGCCACAGCAACAATTGGTGTTTGTACAACTTTTACCCGCTTGATTCCTAAGATATTCACTATTGAGATAATGACAAGCATACCAAGTGCAGCCTCAAGTGAAGTCACATATTCTCCATATTCTGCCTGAACGAACATCAAGTAGGCTGAGAATCCTATCAAAGCGAAAGCTGCTTTCAGAAGAAATGATGCCCAAAGGGCCAGACCCATCATAGTCCCAAATAATGGCCCGAATACTCTTTCAATGTAGACATATGAACCTCCAGAAGTAGGCATTGCAGAGGCTAATTCACTTTTGCTAATCGCACCTGGGATGACGACCAGTGCTGCGATTACATAGGCCAGCCAAGCACCACCTCCTACCTCTGCGTATGCAAGAGAAGGAAGTACAAACAGGCCACTACCAATCATCGCAGAAAGTGAGATTACTATTACAGAAAATAGACCAAGTCGCCTCTCAAGAGTGCCTGAAAACTTGTCGATAGGTTGGAGAACTATGCCCCCTAAGTCCTTCGGACTCCTGTTCACCATGTTGCTGTCGAAACAACAACCTATGTTGAACATTCCCTCGATATTTTTCTGCTCTGTATCTGACCAATGCATACCCGCAGGGTTAGAAAGGGGCCGCTACGCGAGATGGTCATGGCAAACGTGATTGACAAAGACACTGTAGCAGCAGTTCACTATACAGGAACCTTCCCTGATGGAGAAGTATTCGACAGCAGTGAAGGAAAAGATCCTCTTGTATTCTTAGTTGGACATCGGCAGATGATTTTAGGCTTTGAAGAGGAGATGATGGGCGCTGCAGTCGGTGAAAAGAGAGAATTCACCCTCACCCCAGACCGTGCATACGGAGAGCGCGATGATGGTGCAATTCAGCAAGTTCCACGCGACCAATTCCCTGCGGATATGCCTCTTGAAATTGGAACAATGATGGCCGCTCAGACAGAACAAGGCCCTCTTCCGTTCACCATTACAGACATCTCAGATGACATCGTAACCGTTGATTTCAACCACCAGATGGCAGGTAAGACTCTGCGATTCAGCGTGGAGGTCGTAGAAGTTCGCGAGGCGGCTCCTGAGGAAATCGCTCACGGCCATGTCCATGGACCTGGCGGACATCACCACTGAATCGGCGAATCGTTCATCCACCGAAGCCTTGCTCAGGGGTCGACGATGAGGACCACCGCTCTCGCTCTGTGTTGCCTGATGCTTGCGACTCCACTAGCAGGTTGTTTCGATTCGCTGCGCTCCGGTGATGGTGTATTCGATGAACCTGAACCGTTGAGAATCAATCATATCCAAGTTCTCGGAACTCACAATTCCTACCACATCAAGCCATTTGGACCGACGATTAGAGCCTACGATTACACACACGAGCCATTGGATGTTCAGGCCGGTGAGTTTGGCGTTAGGCAGTTTGAGTTAGACGTTTGGTGGGATCCTCGTGGACAGTTGTATGTCTACCACAACCAATACGACTTCAGGAGTAATTGCGCTACCTTCGAGGATTGCCTCACCACTTTGCTAACTTGGTCAAACGAAAATCCAAACCACGTTCCACTGATGATTTGGGTCGAGCCAAAGGAATGGGTTCGGTCGAGTACCGACGAGACCGTAGTTGTCGAATTGCAAGAGATGTTAGATAAAATCGAGACTGAAATTGGCCAATGGTGGCCACGAGACAAAACCATCACACCTGACGATGTCAAGGGTGATGCCGCAACTCTTAGAGAGGCTGTCACGACAAATGGCTGGCCATTACTCGATGACTCGCGCGGTAAGGCCATGTTCATTCTCCTAGCCGAGGATGAAGTTCGTGAGGCCTATGTCGAGACCTTTCCTGGATTGAATGGCTCGCTGATGTTTACCATGAACGATGAGGCCAGCGAAACTGCTGCATTCTACTCCGAGACCGATCCAATTGGAATGGGCTCGGAGATTACTCGACTTGTTGAGGAGGGCTACATCGTAAGGAGTCGAGCGGATGATGCCGAAGACGGTGAGGCGGACAACAACGATACTGCGCGCCGAAACGCTGCCTTTGCAGTCGGTGCGCATTCAATCTCAACCGACTACCCAGCAAAGGTGGATGGAATCGATTACTGGGTTCAAGTTCCCAACGGTCCTGTTGCCTGTAACCCTGTAACTGCTCCGCCGGGATGCACAGCAGAACGAATCAGTGTGGCTTCCTGATTCTATGCAGATAGCAATAATTTACCCATACAGGTAAACCTCTTACGCGTCTACCCCATCTTTGGACCATGAGCAAAGTAGCCGCAATACAAGCCGCATTCGAATCCGGAGATTCCAAGGCCCTAGAAGACTTGATTCATGACGACTATCAGTTCATTCCACATGTTGGTGGAATGGTGATGGGCAAGAGCGACATGATCGCCATCGCAGGTAGTGGTGGAGTGACTATGGAGAACCATCGTATCCTGTTTGAGAATGACGAGGTCGGTATCGAGCACGGAATCGCTCACTTCGCAAACGGCTCGACTTCAGAGGCTGTGTTGACCTTCAATCGCTTCAAGGACGGCAAACTCATCTTGAGTGAGACTGGTGCTACTCCTCTAAGTGATGATTACCAATTGATTGGTTCCTAGAATCAAATCTTGGCGACCACTTTCAACTCGACCGCGATTGGAGTCGGCAAGGCTCGTACCGCTACTGTGGTGCGAGCGCATTGAATCTCTGAGAAGTACTCAGCATAGACTTCGTTGTATCCTGCAAAGTCCTGATCCATATTGATTAGGAATGAAAGGCAATCTACGACATTGTCTAGTGACGAACCTGCGTCTTCCAAGATTGCCTTGATGTTCTCGATTACGGCTCTAGTTTGGGCTCGAATATCATAATCGAGAAGATTACCATCAGCGTCACGAATAGGTCCGCCTGGAATCTCGTCAGTTCCTGCCTGACGAGGGCCAATTCCGCTGACGAAGAGCAAGTTACCTACTCGGTGAGCGTGCGGATAAGCACCGACGGCTGTGGGCGCGTTTTCTGAAAATATTGGGCCGTCGTCGTTGGTGAATTTTCCGGCGGTTTTCTTTCCGACAACTCCACCAACTATGCCGCCAACTGGGCCACCTAATACGACGCCAGCTGCTGCCCCAGCGGCACCTCCAGCGCTGTAAATCATCGATTTACCATAGGCGTCATAAAGAGCTTCGATGACTTCATCGGGAGCCTCGATTAATTCCTTAATCAACTCAAGGCGGTGTAGGAAAGGTATGTCTTCTTCTTCCGGTTCCGGCTCTTCAGAGGTCATTCTAACATCCCCTTATCGAGTACGTTGCGATCTCCTCGGTAGACCTCAACATCGTCCTCGTCGAACTCCTTGTCGCCGACAGAAACGCTTGATGGAGTCAAGGTGATTACCGCTCCTCCACTTCCGTGAAGGGCTTCGTAAGCCAATACTTCACCTTCGTAGTTGTTGTGCTGACCCATGGTTGCTGCCATCCACCAAGCCGGCTTGTAGGCGACTACTTTTTGGACTCGAATCTGCCCGTGAATGTCTCGGCTCAATTGACTTAGATCCTCCAATCTTCCATCTCCGAAGAACTCCAGAATCTTACGATTCCAATCGTCGTCTTTCTGAGAGTGGATTCTGTCCTCGACTGGGTCGATGTGTTCTGTGAACATACGATTGGAGAGGCTGGATACCACTACCACCACCGCCTTCTTTCCTTGTTCTACTAGTGTATCTCTGGCAGCCTTGCCCAGAACGATGGTTTCGGCTCGGTTGGCGTACATATTGCTCGATATGATGCAAGCGGGGATTCGATTGTCTGGATTCAACAACTGCAATGCGACGACCGCTCCGGTATCGATTGGGAATCCCTCGTATTCAACGGTTCGAGCTTCTAGTCCTCGCTTCTCGCAATTATCTCTCATTGTATGGGCGAATTCTGTGTCCATCCAGAATTCGTAAGGCATACTTCCAAGATAGTGGAAATCATCGTCGACGTGAGTCCATACTGCCTTTTCTAGGGCTTGGATCTGATGTCCAATGATGCTCGGCCAAGTGGTAGAATAGACCAGGATGATGTCGACCTCGTTTTCCTCAATTCTCTTTCGACATTCATCATAGGCGGCTCTCAGTCTGGCATATCCCTCGTTTGCATTAGGAGACAGCAAGGGCTGAGGATGTGGTGGACAGTAGATTCCAAAGAGAATCTCGGGTTCATTGGATTCGCTCATTAGATCACCTCATAGAACATACTCGCGAGTTTCGTCGTTGGGGTCCCAGCAAGCGATTACATTTCCAGTTCCAATTACAGATTGGTAGCCGTAAATCTCAGCAGGGAAGTCTGGAAATCCCATCGCTCCGAGCATCCAAATAAGGCCACCGCCCTCTGTTTCAGCGATGGTTTGCTCGGTGAATTCCGGCATGATGTCGATTACTTCTCGGCTCTTGCCGTCTCGCATCATCTCAATGATTTTCATATCCCAAACATACTGGCTGTGATTGTATATGTGCTCCCGGCTCATGTCTTCTGGCAATGGCGCTTCTTCGACGAAGTGGCGGTGTGAAAGTGAGTGACTAGCTACTAGCACTACGCGCTTGCCGCTATCCTCGATTGCCTTTGCGCAAGCGTGGCCGAGCGCGGTAGCCTGCTCGACCATTACTTCAGGCGAGTAGTAGTGAGTGTTGCGATTACTTGAGATGGTCACAATCGGCTTATCCCATTCTGGATTTAGCAAATGACAACTGGTAATTGTGCCATAATCGACTCTGAAATCTGGATTACGCATCATCTTGGTAATGATTCCTTGATCTGAAGCTGCGTCTCGCATGGCTTCCGAGAGTTCAACATCGACCTTCAAATCGTAATTATAGCGGAATAGGTTTGGGAAAACAGGATCGACCGATTTTGAACTGAATTCAGGAAGACCGAGGAAATGAGTTCCGATGTAGGTCTGCCAGTGTGGAGTGAAGATAACAATTGCATCGTAGTCGATATTCTTCAATTTGCGAGCAAGCCGTTGGTAGCCCCATCGTAGAGTTTCCCAGCCTCCTTCTGAATACGCCTCATTTTGCGGTGGATTGTCCGCATAAACAAGGTGTGGAGGGTGTGGAGCGAGGCATCCCGCGACAATCTGGCCCTTCGCCATGAACTGATGAGGTCTTGAAATCTAAAGAAAACCTTCCGCATAGATTCAGCACCTTGATTTGGGACTTTCAGTCGCCTAGGACCATGCATTGGGACGGGAGGAGGCCAACGAGTCTGTGGCTTGGTCCACTGGCATTAGGACTCACCACAGGGGCTCTGCCGTACCTAATCGACCACTCATTCTTCGACGATTCCTCTTTGTTGGGGCCTGTCGGACTAAGCGCCTGTCTAGCGATAGGTTTGCTATTCCTACCTGATTCAGCTAGTGACCGTAAACCAGAGATGATCGCTGGAATCTGGATGGGCATGACGATTTCTTATTTTCCAATCGCCCTTTTCTTTGTCTGGATGATTCCGGTAATCCTCTATTGGATTGGAAGAACCATTACCATACAAAACAGCCATTTCCCACCATTTAGGGTTGGATTATGGATTGGTAGCGGTATACTATCAGGAATCTACATTGGCAATATCATCGCCTTCAATTTGCTTTGAGCGATAAATTAGACCCTCTACCGCAATTCCAAAGATTATGAATGACGGCCAACTCGATAAAAGGGCACTCCACATTAATTCATCATCGACATAATGCATCGTAATCCGAAGTTCGGAAACTACCTCTGGTGATTGACAGATTATCAGATGTTTATCGAATATTGACGAGGTCTCAACCTGTGCCTCAAACGTAACCCCAGGAACTAGGTAGTGGTTTGCATTGATGGAATAGTCGTCCAAGTCGTAGTAGTCGTATCCTTCCTTGAATTGTCCTCTATCAAATGCATATATGACATCACTACGTTTGACAATGATGCAAGAGGGGGCTGGTCCTGTCATGTCGGGAATAGACTCCCCTACATTGCTAATCTCCACTGAAACCGGATGAGAGAGGCTGTGAACCTCTACTGTATCAATGATGAAATCGCCTGGACCCAAGCGATAATTCGGTACATCTTCATCTGCACCGGGACCATCTATAGCTCCGAAAATTAGGACGCCGCTGAATAGCACAACAGATACAGCGGCGAAAATTGTTTGTTGGCGGTCTGGAAGTAGATTTCGCCAATCAGCGAGTGCTGTTTCTCTGACAATTGGTTGAACAGCATGGCAGAATGCAGCACAGACTATTGCAAGAATTATGCCTGGGATTATGTCGACGACCCAGTGGATGCCAAGATACAGTATAGAGAAGGCATAGATTCCTATATTGACCAATATGAATAAGTCAAATTCTCGATGTCGCCAATCTTTGATATCGATTCCAAGACTACGACAATGCAGTCGGTTTAGGATCAAGAGAGAAATTGGTAAGCCAATGTGTAAACTTGGAACTGCATTATCCATAGGGTCGTGAGAGGTAAAGAATGCCAAAGTGAAATCATCGTGGTAAAGTGGAGCTTCCATTCCTGGGATGAAACTACTCGTTACTTCGATATTGAAGAACAAATAGAGAGGTACTGCTAGAAGATAAATCACGAAGTAATTCAGAGCCGCCTTGTCCGCCATTACCTCGTCTCTAGATAAAATGTAATACATCGGAGAGAACCAGATTATGAAGAGATACATGAACAGATAATGGGCGCTCAAAAGGTCGGTCAGTAAGTCGTTGTAGAAGGTCTCCTGTACCCAAAGAGTCCAGTCACCTTCGATGTCGTGAATCCAATGTGTGTAGCCACCAACTCGTGCCTTCATCGGCTCGTTATGATGGTCGATTAGAGCCTTATAGATGAACATCAAAGCATACAGCGCAATGTGCCACCAGTATCCCTTGTCTCGGATTTCATCAAGTAAACCACGTAGCGGGACACGCATGTGCACCTCGTCGCGAGTTAGGAATCTCTGAATCGGGATTGTCATAGCAAGTAACGCAAACATCGCGTACTCATACGGGCCCGGTGGCCACTCCATGGCGACACTCGACTGACTTCTGCTGATGAATTGTGCGGGTCGAAGGCAAGGAATCGGGCTTCAATGCTGTTCGCAAATAATCAAGGCGAAAGGCTTGCATGAAAGGTCATGGATGGACATGATGTGTGGTTGGCCGAGTGTGCTAAAATTGGCTATTTACCGAAGGCTCGTCTCTATGAAGAAGGCACTCGGACAAGCCAAAATGCCGCCGATCAATTGGGTTGTGAAGTGGCTCATATCGCCAAATCGATTGTCTTCGCTGGAGAGGATGGTGCGGTTGTGGTAATCACAAGTGGAGCCAACCATGTAGATCGCAAGAGAAAGTTGAAGCGATTACTTGGCTACAAGCCGAGCATGACAAACCCGCAGTACATCGAAGAGAATACTGGCTACGCTCCGGGTGGCGTACCTCCATTCGGCCATCTAAAACCCTGTACTGTGCTGATGGATGAGGACCTATTCCAATTTGAGAGGGTCTGGGGTGCAGCAGGTTCAGCACAGACGGTTTTTCCAATCACGCCGGATGAGTTACTACACTTCTCCGGCGCTACGGTTGGCGATGTTAAGCAGTAGGCGAGTGAATGATTGTCGCGAGGATGATTGAGGCTTCCTCCAAATTACGCGATGATGTAGAAGCCTTCGCTGATTCATTAGTGAGTGAAGGTTCGGTTGATGCAGTTTACAATCCACTGTCATACGCATGGAAGCCACATCGCGCCTACGTTGAATTAGCATCTGGCGGAGGCGCCAAGACCCTCCTGCTCGGAATGAATCCCGGACCTCATGGAATGGGGCAGATGGGCATTCCTTTCGCTGCCACCAGTGTTGTTCGAGACTTGTTGAAGATTCGTAACCTAGAAGTTGGCCAACCTAGAAATCCACATCCGAAGCGGCCGGTGAGCGGACTCGATTGGCCGAAGGAGGAGGTCAGTGGTACCCGATTATGGAGTCTTCTAGCCGAAGAATACGGAGGCGCTGAGTCGATTTTTCAATCGGTTTTCTTGCTCAATCACTGTCCTTTGATGCTGTTTTCTGGAGACAGAGCTACCAATATTACACCGGACAAGATTGCTGGCCCAACTACTCGAGCGCTATTGGAAAGATGTGATGAACATCTGAGAGAAGTTGTCGAAATTATGCAAATTGAGAGAGTCATCGGTGTCGGACGATATTCACAGAAAAGAGCCTTGAATGCTCTGTCTGATACCGATGTAAAGGTTACAACCTGTTGGCATCCTAGCCCAGCCTCGCCTCTAGCCAATCGAAATGGTGGTGCGGACTGGCGAGCCAACGTCAGGGTAGTACTGCCAAATATTCGACAATAATCGCTCCTAAATTAACGAGTGAGAATCTCCTTAAGTGGGGCACTTTCTTGGTGTTTCAGGTTACACCATGTTCATCCCACAACACTTGATGAAAAATGCTACAGAATACGAGAACGAACCCGCGATTTCTTGGAAGAATGATGCGGATAATTGGGAAACTATGACTTGGGGAGAATACAATGCTGACGCGATGAATATTGCAAAGTCCTTGATCGCACTAGGATATGAACCTCAAGAGAATATGTCGATTTACTCTTACAACCGTTCTGAGTGGTACACCTGCTACGCAGGTGGGCAAATGGCAGCTGGGGCTGTTGTCGGTGTTTACCACACCTGCTCGCCAGAAGAAGTAGAGTGGGTTGTTGGAAACTCCCGTTCGAGAATCGTTTTCGTCGGAGACAATCCGATGGACGGCGGCGATCCTGCCAAAATGCCAGTTCACCGACTCCACGAAGCCATGGCTAACCTAGATTCAGTCGAGCACGTAATCGTCTTCGATGGAGTCGATATTCCAGACCATCCAAAGATGATGAGTTGGTCTGAGTTCTACTCCAAGGGTAACTCTCTAGCGGACTCGGTTGTAACCGACAGAGCGGCTGCCATCAAGGGTGAAGATGTTGCTTCGTTAATCTACACAAGCGGAACTACTGGCAACCCCAAGGGAGTTATGTTGACTCACCGAAATTTCGAATTTGAATTGGACGCAGTAGCGGAGATTTTCTCATATGATCAAGGTGAGAAATATGTATCTTGGCTACCACTGGCGCACGTCTTCGGTCAATTGGTTGATTCTGGATACTGTGTTCGTCAGGCAATGCACATGCACATTGTCGACTCACCAATTCATGCAGTCGATTACGCCAAGGAAGTTCAACCACACCTATTCATTGGAGTTCCAAGAATTTACGAGAAGATTTACTCCAATGTCAAGGCGGCCTTGGACGCTAAGGCAATTATCAGAATCTTACTGAAGATTCCTGTGATCAATGGTAGAATCAAAGGTAAGCTGAAGGCCAAGATTGGATTCGCAAATTGCCGCTTCGCAATTACTGGCGCGGCTCCGATTAATCAGGACATTCTTCGCCTATTCCATTCTCTAGATATCCCGATTTTCGAAGGTTATGGAATGACTGAGGACACCGCCGGTGCAACCCTCAATTCACCCGGAGCAATGCGAATCGGATCCGTTGGAAGGGCCTTCCCTGGGACCGAGATGAGGATTGCCGACAACGGTGAGATTCTATTGCGTGGAGATCACGTGATGAAGGGTTACTACAACAATCCAGATGCTACCGCAGAGACAATCGATAGCGATGGCTGGTTGCACACCGGAGATGTTGGAAAGATCGATGACGATGGATACCTATTCATCACAGGTCGAATGAAGGAAATTTATGTCTCAAGCGCTGGAAAGAATATCGCACCATTGGTAATTGAAGAGACGATGAAGTCGATTCCAATCGTATCCCAGTGTTTCCTTGTTGGAGATGGTCGAAAGTACTGTAGCGCTCTATTCACTCTCGATGCAGGCGCAATAATTCGAGACAAGTTTGGTAAGGACCCAAACCACATCCCTAAGGACCCTGCAGAGCAATTAGCAATGTTGGAAGAACTGGGTTCATCGATTGAAGAGTTCACAAATAGCGATGAGGTAAGGGCGGAGATTCAGGCCGATGTAGACAAGTTGAATGGCCAGTTCAGTAATCCTGAGCAACTGAAGAAGTTCGCAATCTTACCTCGAGATTTGTCAGTAGATCATGGTGAATTGACTCCTACTCTGAAGATTAGACGCAAGCAGATTCGTGAGAACTGGGCGCACATAATCGAAGAGATGTACGCCGACGCATAGGTTGACTGACCTCAACAGGAGCTATCTGGATGACTCCGGAGCAATGGTTTGGTCTTGCACTGATTCTAATGCTAGGCGCAATGTCGCCGGGACCCTCTGTGGCTGTGGTAATTCGCAATACAATGGCTGGTGGAAAGAGGATGGGTGTTGCTACCGGGATCGGTCATGGAATCGGCTTCGGAATCTACGCCTTCTCAACCGCAGCCGGTCTGTCGATCGCTTTAGCTGCCCATTCCGCAACTGAAGATATTCTCAGATGGGGTGGAATGCTGTTGTTGATCTACCTTGGATTCACCTTTCTGAAACACGCTAGAGCCGGACCTCCTAGTGAATTGAACCTAGATGAGCACGGCCACAGCGAGCGAGCGGGATTTGTTCAGGGATTCCTCATCGCTCTATTCAATCCAAAGATTCTGGCATGGATGATGGCGATTTATGCACCGTTCATTGAACCGGGAGCTAGCACTCAGACGCTTATTGGAATGGGAACATTGGGTCTTGCAATTGATGGAACGTGGTATGTCGGAGTAGCGACCGTACTCTCCGATACCGGAGCGATTGACAAGTTGCGCGCGCGCGCTCACCTAATCGATGGTGCCATGGGCATACTGATGTTCTTCTTCGCAGCCTTGCTAGCCACCGGAACACTGTGATAGCTAGACAAATACAACCGGCAATTGCAAAAGTATCTCGAGAACCATGGCGAGTGCATTAGCCTCGACTCTAGCATCCTTATTGCCGTTTGAAGGAGGTGAAAGGCGGTGAAGTTCACCGGCATCTAACCAAAATGAGGTACAATTTGGGCAGCCGTCAATTTCTATCGGATCAGTTAGGCTTCCATCTAAACGCTGGAAGGAGAAATTTCGAAGCCGCATCTGACAATCGCAGAATGGGCAATCGATGTCAATCGGTGTCCCTTCTTTGATGAAGCCCTCGTGCATCTCTTCCAACTTCTCTGAACAAAATGAAGAGATTGCTGCATCTGCATTTAGTAGCATTCCAGAGCATGAATCACAGTGGTGTATGCCATTACGAATGTATGCGGATCTCTCGGATGCTGAGGGAGGGACTAATTGAGAGCCATCACGGGGGCATTTGTATGCTTCAAAATCGCCCGCCATCGTTCTTCGACTGTGCTACACGTCTTCAATACTCACCCGGTGAAGGGCACTTTTGGGACTGATATTCTGTCGTCGCCTTCATTTGGGGTTTGTAGGTCGCAGATACATGGCCAGCGAGGCTCAAGGCGGCGTTTCGTCCGATGAGAGCGGAAATTCTGCTCGTGCTAATCCGTTGAGAGTTGTTACCGCAGCGGCCATCTTTGATGGCCATGATGCTGCGATTGGAATCTTCCGAAGAATCTTCCAATCGATGGGTTGTGAAGTCATTCACCTCGGACATGACCGTGGAGCCGACGAAGTTGCTAGGGCTGCAATCCAAGAGGATGCACACGCGATTGCGATTACCTCCTATCAAGGTGGTGCGGTTGAGATGTTCACCCACACTAAGCAGATTCTCGATGAGGCTGGATTCGGGCATATTTTCCTCTGCGGTGGTGGCGGAGGAACAATCCTGCCTTGGGAAATTAAGAAACTCAGAGATGAAGGCATTGCACGTATCTATTCACCAGACGATGGTAGAGAGATGGGACTAACCGGTATGGTGGAAGACGCAATCGAGGAAGCAAGTAAGATCGACCTACTTGAGAAGTCCAGATTCAATTCACTAAGCGGGGCGATAACCGCTGACGACCACGGAGCGGTTTCCAAACTACTTACCCTAGCCGAAAATGCAGACGATTCTGAATTCCGAACTGTTCTACAAAGGGTTCGGTCTGTAGATGCAGATGCCGGATGTCCAGTGGTTGGATTGACTGGCACCGGTGGTGCTGGGAAGTCGAGCTTGACTGACGAATTGATGCTACGAATTCAGCGCGATAACCCCGGGGCAAAGATTGCTCTGCTCGCCACGGACCCAACTCGCAAGAGAACCGGTGGTGCTTTGCTTGGTGACCGAATTCGAATGAATAGCCTAGCAGATGATAATCTGTTCATGCGTTCATTCGCTAGCAGAGCAAGTGGACGAGAGATCGCAGATTGCATTGGTATGGCGATTGAAGCCTGCCAAGCGGTAGGCTTCGACCTAATTTTGGTAGAGACCAGTGGCATCGGGCAAGGCAACGATGCGATAACCGAGGTCGCTGACCTATCGGTGTACGTCACCACTAGAGAGTACGGTGCGCCTTCGCAGTTGGAGAAACTTGCCGCACTGGATTTCGCTGACCTAGTGGTGCTCAACAAGTTCGATCGACCTGGGGCAGAAGATGCGCTAACCGAGATTCGAAAACAATTCAAGCGCAATCGAGAGATCTGGGATGCCAAGAATGAGGATCTACCTGTCGTGCCAACAATTGCAAGCCAATTCGCCGATGCAGGAGTTGATCTACTATGGCAGAAATTGGCTACATTGCTAAAAGATAACCACGGTCAATCATTTGAGGCTGGTGAGGCTAGACTTGGAAGCGATGGTTTACCTCACCGATCCGCACCGATTCCACCCGAAAGACAAGGATACCTCGCAGAGGTTGCTGCATCTGTCAGAGATTACCACGCTCGAACTGAGGAGACTGGTCGAAATGTGAGGCTAGTGCAACAATTGGAAGCAGCGGCTCAACAGATGCGCAAGTCAAACAGATTGACTTCTGCTGCTGACCTAACCGCAGAGGCCGAAGAAATCAGAAAGAGAGTTCCGGAAGCAGCTTGGGAAATGCTGAAGGAATTCGATGAGCGAGCTGAAGCTTACCACTCGGGCAATGCTTCCTACACGGTGAGGGGAAAGGAGATTCCAGTCGAGACCACCACTGAGACCCTCAGTGGTCTCGACCTACCTCGAGTAGCTCTTCCAAATACCGAGGATTGGGGCGAGAAGATTGAATGGATTCGTTCAGAAAATGTGCCAGGAACATTTCCTTTCACCGCTGGAGTTTTTCCGTTCAAGCGCGAGGATGAAATCCCGCTGCGAATGTTCGCAGGGGAAGGAAGCGCTGAACGAACAAACAAGAGATTCCATTTCCTCTCCGAAGGCCAACCATTCAACCGACTCAGCACGGCCTTCGACTCTCCTTCACTTTACGGAAGAGACCCGCAGACCAGATTGGATATCTTCGGTAAGGTCTGCGAATCTGGTGTCAGCATCAGCACCCTAGATGAGATGGATATGCTATTCGAAGGATTCGACCTGTGTGCTCCTAACACATCGACGTCTAAGACAATCAACGGAAATTATTGGTGGCATCTGGCTGCTTTCTTCAACGTAGCAATCAAACAGCAGGTTCGTAAATTCGAAGCCGAAAATGGCCGAGAGCCAAACGAAGAGGAGCGTCAAGAACTCAAAGCATGGGCTTTGAACAACGTTCGAGGAACGGTTCAGGCAGACCAACTGAAGGAATCGATGGGCCAGAATACCCTAGTTTTCAATCTCGATACGGCTTTGAGAATGATGGGCGACGTAGCGGAATATTATGTCCAGAATAGCATCCGCAACCACTACTTCGTATCCATCTCTGGTTACCATATTGCTGAAGCTGGGGCTAACCCAATTACACAGGCTGCGCTTACCCTTAGCAACGGCTTGACCTACGTAGAATTATTCCGAGCAAGAGGCTTAGACCCTGACAAATTCCTGCGAAACTTCAGTTGGTTCTTCTCCAATGGTATGGATCCAGAATACGCCGTTATCGGAAGAGTCGCTCGAAGAATTTGGGCTGTTGCAATGCGTGATATCTACGGCGTAGGACATCGCGGTCAGCAACTGAAATATCACATCCAATCGAGTGGAAGGAGTTTGCACGCTCAGGAATTTACCTTCAACGATTACAGGACTACGCTTCAGGCACTCTACGCTCTAGCGGACAACGCCAACTCTCTACACACCAACTCTCGTGACGAAGCATTCGGGACTCCTACCGAGGAAACCGTACGTGATTCAATCGCAATCCAGATGATTCTCTCGAAGGAATATGGATTGCTAGCCAACGAGAACCCAATGCAGGGATCTCACCTGTCAACTTGGCTTACCGACAAAGTCGAGGAAGAAATTCTGCGTATTTTCGAAGAGATGCACCGACGTGGCGGTGTACTCGGTTCATTGGAAGTGAATTACCAACGTAACCGAATCCAAGATGAGTCGATGGTCTACGAACATCGAAAGCATTCTGGCGAGCTACCAATCGTTGGAGTCAACACATTCACCAATCCCGATGCTGTGAGCCTTTCTGCCGATGAAGCGGACTCCTTCGACATGGATGTTACTCGCTCAGACGAGGGCGAAAAGAGAATGGTTATCGAGCGAAACGAAGCCTTCAAGGAAGAATATCAACAGAAGGCAGAGGAAGGTCTTGCAAGACTGAAGCAGGTCGCAAGAGATGGTGGTAATCTATTCGAAGTGATGATGGACATCGTCGAGTATTGTACAGTAGGACAAGTGACTCAAGCTTTGTTTGAGACGGGTGGGAAATTCCGCCGAAACATGTGATCAATCACTTATTGAGTAGCCTTGAAGGCCTGAGCCGCTAGTAAGCCAGCGGCGAATTGAGGCACCAAATGTACCCACAAATCGGCAACCTCAACAACACCGGAAACAAATAGAGCTCCTGTTACTGCTGGGTTAAACGAACCACCGGAGATTCCACCAACTGTCAATGCGCCAGCGAGAACCACGAAAGCGATTGCAGCCCCGTAGTAGCCGTTGCCAGCGGTCGCCTCGCTAGTGGCGACGTTGAGGATAACATAGACCAAAGCAAAGGTGTAGAGGAACTCCGCAGCGGCCGCCTGGGTGGTATCCATTTCCAAGGCGGTAACGCTAGTTTCTGCGAACAATAGATTCTCAGATGCAAGAGCAGCCAATGCTCCAGCGATTACCTGAACAGCAATGTACGGGACTACTTCGTCCTTTTCGCAAGCCCCGCGCAACCATACTCCTACGGTGACTGCAGGATTGAAGTGAGCACCGGAAATATGGCCGACGCCGTAGATCATTACCATCAGAGTGGCAGCGATTGCAAATGGTGCATAGTCTCCTGCTGAACCATGTACTGCGGCGGTACAAATCGTCAAGGCTAGGAAGAAAGTTCCAATGAATTCGGCGATCAGTTTGTGTTGTAGCGAGTGCTCAGACATGGTTTGTTGCGAAAATCGAACGCCCATCAACATTCTCAGCGAAATTTATACGATTTACTAGGAGGCCCAGGTAGAGATAGTTGTTTACGCTTCCATGGTTTGTTTCTTGCATTCCTTGTAACCTCTCCAATCTCGCACCAATCATCGAGAGTTGATTGGCCTTTGTGCTTTCCAAGCGATAAGTTGGAATCAATCAACCATGCCATTGTACTCGGATCCAATTCCACCACACGAAGCCAAAGTTTCATGGGAAGTGACTCACCACACATTAGTTGAACCATCTCAACAGAATCCTCTCCATCCTCAACCGCATAGCGAGCAATAGTAGGACCAAAGGGAGGGTGTATCGAACCGAGAACTATCCTTTCGAAACAAACCCATTCTTCTCCACTTTTAGGATAGGAGCACATTTCCGTAACGAAACCCGACTCTAATGCCTCGGATGTCAAATTCGCTCGCACAAGTAGGTATACTATGCCGGATGGTAGAAACGCAGACCTCCGGCCTTCATCTTCAAGTTCATCTGATGTTCTTCCGTAAGAGAACCTCTCCCACTCTATGTCTTCGTCAAGTGACGACTTGAAGTCGCGCACCGCAGTCAGTGTCCAGCTTTGTCTGCCGATTGTATTTGTGCCCATATTTCTCATCTCGAATTAGTCAATCCAACAAGCGGTTTAGGCTCACATTGGGCAATCGTTCAGCCTTTAGGGCTGAGCTGAATTGTCCATCTTGCAGGTGCCGCTCGGAGGTAAGATATACAGTAGCATTGAGGGTATATCAACAGTTTCATTTCTGGTGAGGAATCATCAGCAATTCAAGACGAGTAGTAGAAGAATCAGTTGATTACTAAGACCACTATTCGAAGGTCATGTTATCGTCTGAGAAGGAGAAGGCATTGGTCACCGGGGCGTCAAGTGGAATAGGCCGAGAGATCGCAAGAGTCCTGGGTGCACAAGGGTGTAATCTTGTGATTACAGCTAGGAGGAGAGGCGAACTTGAGGCACTCGCAGAAGAATTGACTGAGAAGCATGGAATCGATGTGAAAGTGGTCGTATCCGACCTGTCCGAACAGATCGGTGTCGAGAATGTAATTCGCGAAACTGGAGATATCGACATTCTCGTCAACAATGCTGGATTTGGTTTCCTTGGCAAGCACATCAGCCTGAATCAAGAAGGTCAACTCAACATGATTGACCTCAACATAAGAGCCCTAACCCATCTAGCACGTCATTACGGAGCAACGATGAAGAAACAAGGTTCTGGGCGAATATTGAATGTTGCATCCATCGCAGCATTCCAGCCGGGACCGAACATGGCGGTCTATTGTGCAACCAAGGCATACGTCTTATCGTATACACGCGCATTACATTCAGAGTTGAAGAAAAGTGGAGTTACAGTCACGGCCTTGTGTCCGGGCTTTGTAGAAACAGGATTCCAAGAGGTCGCGGGGATGAAATTAGGTACATTGGAATTATCTGGAGCGGTTTCTGCAGACAAGGTAGCCAAGACCGCGGTCAAAGCCATGCGCAAAGGTCGCAGAGAGGTTATCCCAGGTTGGTTAAACAAACCGATTCCTTATGCAAACAGAATGGTTCCGGTAAGTTTGAAGTTGGCTGTAGTAAAGAGATTAATGTCCTGATTATCGCTGGCATCGTGGGCAGTAGAATGTCGAACGACCTGATTGAACAATACGTCGAATTGTACCTCCACACCCCTCCTGTTTGCAGACTTCACCCTCCCTGTTGAATACCATAAACTGCTGTGGGAAGTAGCCTAAATCACCCGAGCCGTCGACGCCTCGAAAATCAGAAATAGTCGAACCACCGGCTTCGATGGCTTCGAAAATTATCTCGTTAGTATATCTGTGAATTCTCTCAACCGCACCAACGATTCTCTGACTTTTTCCTGCTACCTCCGCTGCGGTTTTAGTTGGAGAAATTCCTGAGTGATGGAGAATTTCGCTGACGTAGATATTACCCAATCCTGCCACTACGCGCTGGTCTAGTAAAACTGTCTTGATTGGACTTCGACGGCCGTGTAATCCTAATTTCAGAGATTGCAATGTGAACTCATCAGTTAGAGGTTCAGGACCTAATCCAGATAGGAGTTTATGCTCCTTCTCGGAAGAAGTTTGCATTAAATCCATGATTCCAAATCTACGGTGATCTGAGTAAGTCGCAGTAAGAGCTCCATCATCGAACTCGACGTAAACATGGTCGTGTTTTCCGTCTCCCGGCGAGTCGATTGTCCATACTCCTGTCATGCCAAGATGACTGAGCCAAGTGCGACCGTTGTCAAGGCGGATTAAGAGATACTTAGAGGCTCTACCAATCTCCTCGACTTTCGCTTCAGTAAGACCTTCTTCGAAGCCTTCAGGAAATGGAAAACGCAAATCTGGGCGGCGTAAATCCACGAAGCTAATTCGCCGCCCCACCCAATGAGGAATTAGGCCACGACGGACCGTTTCTACCTCTGGCATCTCGGGCATAGGTTTGGCAAAGGAAGAAGATTCATGATGATGCCGTTGGGAAAATTAGACGACGTCTGGGATTTACTTATACGAAACACTACCTTCCGTTCGCTATGGAAGACGACAGTTCCCCTCCGCAGACCAATGTTATCGAAGGTCAACCTGAGGTGCTTTACGTACAGGGCGCAGGTACCCCAGGAGTGGCTGGCCAGTACCCACAAACACAAGCAGTGGTTGCATTGGTGTTGAGTATCGTCGGATTGGTGATGTGTGGACTATGTACTGCGATTCCTGGCGTAATTATGGCAGGTTCAGCATTGCAAGTAACAAGCAGCCACCCCGGTCACCCAGACCACGGGATTGCACAAGCCGCTAGGATTGTTGGATGGATTTGCATAGGTCTTTGGATTCTACTAATTCTCTTTTATGCGTTCATAATTATCATAGCAATTGCCGCTGAAAGTGCTTGATTGGGGAAGATGGACTTGAAATGTCCGAAGAAGAGACTTGGTGGGGTAGTGAAGAGGAAAACTTGCAAGGAATTCCTAATTCACTCGAAACAGCTCCGCAACAAATTTTCGTAACTCAAGGACAGGGTGTGCCTGTAGCCACAAGTGCATCTGCAATGATTATCGTCGCAGTAACCTTTGCAAGTATCTCTTTGTGTTGTTGCCAACCATTAGCAATTATCCCTCTAATCATGGGTGCAGTCAAAATGAACGAGACGTCGAAATATTCAGATCATCCTGACAAAAGTTTAGCAATCATAACCGTGCTATTGTCAGTGTTGGCGCTTGGATTTTTCTTGCTTCGGTTGGTATTGGATATCGCTATGGAGCTCTAATACAATAGAAAACCGTGTGCTGCTCCTCAAAAACTGATATGTCAATTATCTCAATCAATTCTAGGTGTTGACAATCTTCGATGATGCTCTTTGTGTGTTCAAATCTAGCATCATCGCCACCTTCCATCCACCGCTCGCTGGCGGCTTTCAACGAAAGAAGAGCAGTTCCTCTATCGGCGAGAAAGGCCGAGGTCATCTTGACGAAAGTTTCAGCCTGATTACCGATGCTAAGATCCTGATGCAGCCAATCTGCTTTGCCCCGAATATACGGTGCTACAGCCAAAGGATTACGAGCATCGGCTAGGACTGGTACCAAGCCTTGCCGACGCTCGGCTAGTTTGACCAAATCACGCATCATTCTCGGGGAGATATCTACCGCCACAACCTGGCCATCGTGATGATTTCCAGCGCCGCAGACATTGTCGTGGATGTGACTTACTGTACCTCCAGACGAGGCTCCAAGGTAAAGACATGTAGAGCCTGATTCGGGCAATAGAGAGGCAGCTTCACCTTTGGTCTTGAGGATACTAGCAGCAACCTTTGAGCGATTGGGGTCCCAAAGACGCCATTCATTTCTGCCGTCTCTTTTTCGCCTCTCGCCTCTGACTGATACTCCCTTGACGGAGTTACGTGTCCACAGGCTTCTGCCTTCACGACGAATACCCCAAGCGAGCTTGACGGGTTTTGGCAATTCAATCACTTCCGCTTAGGGGGCTTGGGAAACTTGGCCTTGATCGCCTCAGTCTCTTTGTGAATCTCGGTGACCGTTTCCTCGTCCCAAGGCTCTCCACCAAAGTGGTCGCAGCGGACTGCGATTGACGCCTTTCCAGCAAGGAATCTGGCTATCTTGCCTCGAACCCATCTGGGGGAGCGGGAAATCTGAGGCATGCTGAACAAAATCGCCCCGTGCTTAGGTGGTGCGGCTCCACGTCGATGAGCGGCCATCGCAGCGTGAGCACCCAATACCTGTAGAGATCCAGATGGCATGCGAGCCAATCTCTCTCTTCCGCCGGCCAAGGTCACCATACGGGCCGCGCCGAGCGGTCCGATTAGCGCTGCGAGGCTAGGCACGTGTTGCTTGGCGAGATTACGGATTGCATCCTCGTGTGCTGCGAGGCGCTCGGTCAACTCCACCACACCTTGCGCATGGTTACACAAGGCCTGCCACTCGATCTCTGATGGTGAATGAGCAGGCGATGAAACTCCGAGTGCCGTCGCAGCGTGATCAATTGAGTTTGAGTCAGCTATTGCGGTGGGAATATCCTCTCGTTGGGCATCTAAGTCTACTTCCGATAGGAAGAGCCCCGTCCATTCTACACAACGCGCCTCGCTGGTAGTCCAGGAGGCGCGTAGTTCGGCCGCCGAAGATACCAGCATATCCAGTCGGCGGTCGGTATCACCTGCGGCATCTGCAACTCCTCGCTTGGCGAGCATTGGTGCAGCAGCCTCAAACAACTTCGATTCTTCTTCATCGAATGCAGGCCATTCGCTGTCAGACATTGCCCCGAGAGCATCTATCTGTGCATCGGGAAACCGTTTGGAGAGTGTCCTAGCCTCAGGACTCAAACGTCCTCGCTGTAAATCCCAAAGACGGCCTGCAACTGCAACTGCTGAGCGCTTACCCACCCAAGCCACCTCATCGTGAATGACTCCATTGTCATCGATGACGCGGGCCATCCTCCAATCATAATGCAGTTCCACGACTATCGCGGGAAGTCCATTCCGCTTGAATCCCGCGCTATACCGAAAATCGACAGGAAGTGGTCAATAAACCAAAAGCAGCTCATGAAAGGCATGGATTGAATTGCGTATATCTTTCTCAATTATCGCATAATTCAACAGGAATAATCTGTTGAGAATGTTGAAGTACGTATCCAACGACCGCTGTTAGGTCACTTCGACACAGCAAAGGGAGGAAAACGGGTGTTCTGTCCAGAATGTGGTACGCTTGGATTCATGTCTCCTGATGGCAGCATACGCTGTACAGACTACAAGTGTGGCTACGAAGGTCCACTGAGTGGATCTGATGGAAAAGGAGCAGAATTCATCGACCCAATGACTGGGGAAACCGTCGACCTCTCCAAGGCTACCGCATCGTCTTCTGCTAAGGACCTCAAACACCTAACCGAGGTAGTTGAGGAAGAGGTCGCACGAGGCACTCTCAGAGAAGGCGACTATCGTTGTCCGAAGTGCGACGGTGACCGCATTTTCGTCGAATTAAGACAGACTAGGGCCAGCGATGAGCCGGAGACAAAAATATGCACTTGCGAGGGTTGCGGACACAAATTCCGTGAATATCAATAATCGTTCTACCGACCCACTACGTGGGTCGTATTCTATTGGAATAGTCTGAATATACATTGGCGAACCATGAAGAACCCCCCCTTTGGAGGGGATTAGGTAGGTGTTGGGATGCTTCGAGTCACTGCCAGACAGCAACTGATGCGAGAAATCGTCGATCTGCTCTCGGTGCTTACTGAAGAAGCGAAACTCAGTTGGGGTGAGAATGGCTTGAGCACGACCGTCGTAGACGGCTCCCATGTTGCATTACTTTCGGTTACCGTTGGAAGTGAGTGTTTCGAAACTTACGAGGTTGAGCCTGTAGAAATTGGAATTGAACTTGGTAAGTTACGAGACCTACTAACGCTAGCTGGACCAAGCGACCTCGTCGAATTAGACTACGATGGCGCGACCGGTGCAATCAATGTCCGCGTCGGTGAGGTTCACCGAATTCTGCGTGGCCTAGATACCGGCTCGATTAACGAGCCGCGCCAGCCCGAATTGGAGTTTGAGTGCAAGGCTACTCTCAGCGCGGAGAGACTATCGAGAGCTCTCCGCGCTGCCAAGTTTGTCGGAGAGTTAGTTGATTTGAGTCTAGACAAGAATCAGATGACAGTATCCGTTACCGTCGAAGCAGGAGAAGGGGTAAATGTCCGCTTCGACGCTGGTGAAATGTCGGAATTAGTTGCTCCAAAGCCAACTGCGTCAACCTATTCACTACAATTCTTAGATCCGCTAAGCCGTAAGTTGGCTAGCGGCTTGACAGAGGAGGTAACTCTCGAGTTCCAAGACCGCTATCCTCTGAAACTTTCTTGGCACTCTAACGAACGTGGTGCGGCTTGGACTTACTTCTTAGCGCCGCGTGTCAGTAACGACCCCTGATGATATTCGTCACTGACGAGTTGTGAGTGTGGTTGAAAGCGAGGGCGGTTTCGGCCAAATCATGAACGAGCCTTCGGTATGTGTGATCATCCCGAGTGTCAGGAATTCCGAAGAGTTGGCCACAACACTCGATGGATTGGCATCTCAAACATACACCGGTCCTCTAGAAATCGTGGTAGTAGGGCCTAGAAATGACCCTGCAAAGTTGGTAGCGGAAGAGAAAGAGGTTCGCTTTGTAGATGATTCTGGCTCACGAACCAGAGCAGATGCTTGTAACGTCGCAATCGCTGCAACTTCGTCAGATCTGGTTTTCTTTACGGACGATGATGTAATTGTGCCAGTAGATTGGGTCGCGAAATTAGTACGATGGTTTGCGAAGGAAGATGTTGCAGGAGTTGGTGGACCAAATTTCGCTCCCGTCGAGGAATCGACTCTTTGGCAGCGTGTAATCGATGTTGCATTCTGCTCTACCATCTTTACAACAGGGACAAATTACGGCAACGTCGGAGACTCCGAATTAACAGAAGTAGCACAATTACCAGGAGTCAATTCCGCATATCGCCGCTCTGTATTGCAAGAAGTCGGCGGCTTCGATGAGGGTGCAATTGGTGCTGAAGATGTAATGCTCGACCACCGAATTCGTATGGGTGGACACAAATTGTGGACCGATAGAACCGCAGTAATGTGGCATCGGCGTAGAAACCTCGCACGCGTAAAGAAACAAATAGGAAATTATGGGCTTGTCAGAACCCTAGCGAGTAACCAATATTCTGAATTGCACGCGTTTACCCACACTATGGTAGCAGCGTTTCCTCCAATTGTCATTGCAGCATTTGCCCTGTTTTTTTGGGGAGCCGCTAACGGAGGTTTGGCTTGGCCAGAATTCTGGGACATCAGCCTAGAAACTGTGCCAATGGGATCTGAAAGATTGGCAGCTCATACTTTACCGACTCTGATGATTTTGTACAATCTGATTGCATGGTATGGGTCAGCGAAAGGAAATTCTCCAAGTAAGAGTCCATGGACTATTTTCCTATCATCAATTGTTACATACACTCTACATTGGAATTACGGAATCGGAGTACTGCGAGGGAATTGGAGAATACTTTCTGGTCGATCAGGGTTGCAAATTGATGACCGCTCTCGGGATAAATAGCCTGCCTTATTTGAATACAGGACTTAATATCCACCGTGATTGTCGTTAAACCATGGCATTTGAGTGTAATATCGACGCCAGAGGTCAGGCGGTCAGGATGCGTCTAGGTATTATCGGGGTTATTTCTTCTCTTGGATTAGCCGCAGCTTGCTTACTCATCAGCGCGCCTGAAATTGCTTGGATTCTACCTGCTGGAGTCTTTGCTGGTGGTGCATTCTCTATCTTCGAGGCTCGAACTGGCTGGTGTGTAGTTCGAGCACTTGGGTTCAACACTCGTCTGTGAAATTACTTCCACAATCCGAGGGTATCTCTGAGACCTAATTCAAGATCCTCATGGACGAATTGGTAACCTTCGGCAGTAAGGCGATTAGGGAGAGCACGCTGACTCTCCAAGGTAAGTTTTTCACCCATCTCACCGAATAGAATCTTGACTATGAATTTAGGTAGTGGAGCAAAAGCTGGCCTTCTCAATACCTTACCCAGAGTTTTTGCAAATCCTTTCTGAATAACTGGATTTGGTGAAGTTAAGTTGTATACTCCTTTGGAATCTGCATTCATCATAAGATGGTTGATTGCATAGATTTCGTCATCTAAAGAAATCCAAGACATCCATTGCTTACCCCCTCCGATCGGGCCGCCGGCGCCTAACTTGAATGGAAGCAGCATCTTGCCGAGAGCTCCGGCAGTTGCAGAAAGTACGATTCCTGTTCGAATGAATACTGTCCTAATTCCTGCACCCTCAACGGCCGAGGCTGCAGCTTCCCATTCCTTGCAAACATCAGGGAGGAAGCCTTCTCCGTGGCTGCTTTCCTCGGTTAGTTCTTCATCGGCTCTATCACCATACCAACCAACTGCGCTGGCTAGCATGAAGCACTCTGGTTTGTTTTCTAGGGAAGAAATTGCATTTGCGAGTAATTTGGTACTATTAACTCGGCTGTCACGAATCATGTGCTTCCTGCGCTTATTCCATCGCTTGTCGCCAATTCCAACTCCACCTAGGTGAATTACAACGTCGAATCCCTCAAGAATGCTCGAATCGAGTTCTCCTCTTTCAGGATACCATTCTAGTTCCTTAGCGCCTTGTTTGGCAGGCCTTCGAACCAATCTCCAGACATTGTGTCCACCGGTGTCAAGGAAAGCAACCAGTTGTGTTCCAATACATCCAGATGAACCAGCCACCAAGACCTTCTTTCTCTGCTGTGATGCGTAGCGACCGTGTTGCTCTAGATCTCTTTGAAGACGTAATTCTCGAGCCGTAAACATGCGAGTTATTCTGCTACGAACTAGTGCGCCGCCAAGAATTCTGTCGACTAGATTTCCGAGCGGACCAAATGGAACTTGGTAAGTGACTTCGTCGGTTACTGTGGTAACTCCATTTACCTCACTGAGATCGTGATTGTGATGCCATCGCCAAAATGGTCCTTTGACCATTTTGTCTGCAAAATGATGGGGTGGATCATATGCAGTATGCTCGGCTATCCAAGTCATCTTCATGAGGCCCATTGGGAAGCGGAAAATTCTCTGTGAACCTACTTCTAATGTCTCGTCAGCTCGGACTTCTTCTGCAACTTCCCATGGAGGCATTAGTCTGCGAAAAGATCCTTCGTGCTCGAACCACTCGAATGTTGCCTCGATATTTGACTCTACGACTGTGGTGTGTTCGTACTTGTACATCTAATTCCTCCGTTCACCTGGGAATTCGGGCGCCTTCAGAACACTGAAATAGGTTTCTTTTGAGGCGTTAGGTTTGACCTTTCCACAATTCCTTCCTAGTCGATAGGAGGTGGTTTTTGGACGCCAAAAAATTCCAGTAACTAAGCCTAGAATAATTCCGCCGAAAACAAGGCCCGGCCAACCGGTTTCGATATATTCCTGGCTTGCGTTGAAGTATGCCCATACAAATGAGGGAATTATTCCAACAAATACTGCAATTGCTACCTCTTCCTTCAGCAGTCTTGTAGTGGCTCGATTTGTTGGTAATGTTTGAGGAAAAGGATCGTATTCAGATATCTCTTCGACCTTTACTAGTCGAACGAAGTTAGGCTCTTCAATACCTCTTGCAACCAGCCTAGTCTTTGGCTTTTCAGAAGACCATTGTTTTGCGATACGGAAAGTCCAATCATCCATCAATTGAGGTCTTCCGTCCAATGCTTTACCCCAGTAATTTCCTTTGAAACGATCGGAGAGTTTCTCCAGTTGGTCATTACCGCGAATCACACCTTGGTCAAACGCTAACTTCCATTCCGACTCACTGGCCAATCCAGCTTCTTTGGATTCGATTAATTCCTCAGCCTCTTGAATCCCAATGGGATGTTTTGTAATCGAAAATCGATACTTTATCTCCACCATATGTTTTGGTCCAATTCCACCAAACAAAATAGAGCGGTTATCGCTACCAATTTCGGTCCGCCCCGGAGTAACGGGAGACCATTCGATGACCATGCTCAGTCCCCAGCTTCGATTTGGCCGGTCTGAATTGCCCACTGTGAGGCGTAAACGCTGTCATTTGCGATTAATTGCTGATGAGTACCACGTTCAACAATCGCTCCGTCGACCATAGAAATAATCTCATCCGCATTCCGAATTGTTGCCAGACGATGTGCTACACCAATCGTGATTCTCTTCTCGCCTTTGGAACCGTTTCCGCCACCGAATAGCGATTGTTGGATTCGCTTCTCAGTCTCGGCGTCGAGAGCGGCACTTGCCTCGTCTAGAATCAAAACATCTGGATTCATCAGTAGGGCTCTGGCTAGACTGATCCTCGCTCTTTGCCCTCCAGATAGGCGAACTCCTCGGTCACCGACCATGGTGTTCATTTCATCCTCCATTTCGGAAACAAATTCCCAAGCGCCAGCGGTCTCAAGTGCCATACGAACATCTTCTTTGCTGGCATCTCGAGCATAGGCTACATTGTCCCTGACCGTTCCAAAGAAGAGGAATGGATCTTGGCTGACGAATCCGATACGCGAGCGAACAGAATGAATTGTGAAGTCAGAGATATCTTTGCCGTTGATTCTCACCTGACCAGACTGTGGTTGGTAGAACTTCTCAACCAGTTTAAGAATAGTTGACTTTCCTGCTCCAGTGTGTCCCATTATTCCTAAGAATCCTCCAGACTCTACTCTGAACGATACGTCGTTGAGGACATTGACTGAAGTTCCAGGATACGCAAATGTGACAGAATCAAAGGATACTGTAGTAATCGGTTCGGACAAATCTGTAGAACCCTCTGAATCGGAAATCGATGGCTCTAGGTTGATGATTGCGAATACTCTGCGTGAAGCAGCTTCACCTCTCTGTAATTGATTCAGCAACATACCCAGAATGAACATCGGCATCGTCATTCTAGTAGAAATCAACAGGAAAGTTACGAATTGTCCGACGCTAATTTCTCCAGAGTTCATCACCCATCCTCCTGCAGAAACCAATAGTCCGAAGGAAATACCTGCTACAACGTAAATTCCTGGAATGAAGCGGTTTCGAATGAATGCAGCCTGAATTGCTTGATCTCGATAATCACCACTTTGACCCTCGATTCGTTCCCTCTCAAATGCTGTTGCATTGTATGCTTGAACAACGGTGATTCCAGATAGCACATTCTCGAGAATTGCCACAATGCCACCGGTACTCTCTCGCTGTTTGCGATATTTCCTCTGTACTCTAGTGGAGAACCAAATGACCATTGGGACAATTAGCACCAGTGGGGCAAAGAGAATGATGGAAAGAGTTGGAGACATCCAAAACAGAATTGCAAAGGCAGCTCCAAATGTAGTGATGATTCGTATTATACTGGTACTTGAATCAGATATGATGTCCTCTAATTGGGCAACATCAGCAGAAAGAACCGACATCAGATTTCCAGTTTGTCGAGTCTCAAAGTATGATGCCTCCATTTCCATCAATGACTTGGTCGCATCCATTCTAATATCGTGTTGCGCCTTGTATGCAACAGACTGCCAGAGTTGGTTGCTTAAACCTTGGAAGACTGATAAGGCCGCGAAGCAGATGAAAATGAGCAAACCAAAACCAAGTTCGACCGAACCGATTGGGCCGATTTCAGGTATCATATCGGAAGAGACTATTTTCTCAATTGCCGAATTAGTAAATTGTGAATTGTTCGGATTGTAGTAATCTGCAGCCATTCCGATTGCTATGAACGGAATCAAATCGAATGCCCTTGCAGCAACGTTTGCTAATAACCCCCCGACTGCTCTTTGCCAGTATCGGGTGACATATGGAACGATTTTCCAAATTTGACGCCCTACAATCTGTGCCTCGTCCTCTTTATCCGAGGAATCTCGGGCGATGCCGGCTGCCATAGCCTGTGTCATTGAACAAACCGTCAAGTCTTCGGTCTTTGAATGCTTCATAGTCGTGCAGACCTATGGTCTGCACGAGAATCTAGATATTTGTTGGTGCGTCCGCCGGGATTTGAACCCGGGCTAAGAGGTTGGAAACCTCTTGTGCTACCCCTACACCACGGACGCGCGAATCGGCGACCGTGGACTACTCTTTGACCAATTCGGTGTGATAAGTGAGCATCGCGAGCCACTGAATTTCAAAAAGGAATGTCGAGTCGCGACTTCATGCTCCTAAGACAGCGACTCGGTATAGTGATGCTATTCATCTTCCTACCAATCAATGTGCCACTTTGGAAGATGGTCTTGGAGTTGCTAGGCCACACCCTTCCTTGGGGTGATTTACAACTGTTCTTTGCATTCCTTGTATTCTTCGTGATGGGAGGAGTTTTGACATTCACTCCCAAGCTACGGTCTCCATTCAGTGAATGATTTCAAAATTGTAAACCATACAATTTACTTGGCCATTCTGAGTGTATTTTCAGGATGAGATTTTCTACTTCTTCTCGATTATATTCAGCCAATAGGGCTGAGCATAATTCGTCGGTTCTTTTGGGAATTGTCTTGGGGCCAAGAACTGCACCGGGGCGACGAGGATCATCGAGGAAGTCAGTTTCCATGCCCCATGGTGCTGAGGCATTTCCTTGAGTCCTAATCAAGGCCTCAACACTTTCTCGGCCAACGCTAACCGTACAAGCAAGACCATGGGTAAAATCTGAGGAGACGTCTGCGGGGGCATAGTGCCTAATTGTCTGCTCAAGAGGAAGCCCCGCCTGACCCGCGATTTGGGATAATTCAGAGTAGGTCTGGGCTCCAGAATCCTCTACGTGCAATTGAATTGCAACTCCATCTTTGGAAGCCTCACCCATTATCTCCAACAGGTTTTGATTGGCTTGAGTCCAAGTTTCATCGCTAACTTCGTAGTGTGGCCTTCCCACTTCTCCGAGGCAATGGGCGTGCCTCTGCTCAATAAACTCAAGAGCGAGGTAAACCGCTTCCAAGTGCAATTCAGTAGCTCGATTCATGCCCAAGTCTGAGATTTGATGTTCCCAAGCAACAGGGTGAGGGCCGAGAACCACGCCGACAGTAATTCCAAACTTTTTTCTGACTTCTTCGGCCATCGAGATTGTCTCAGAATAGGCTTGGCGATAGCCATCTTTGTCGACTGGTAACTTTCCACCAAAACCCGGCTTGTGAACCAGCATTATACCGCTTCCGCCAACCCGAACAAATTCCTCGATGGCTGCTAGGTAACGGTTGGAACGATCTAGGTGGATGTGCTGGTCGACGACTGGACCTGTCCAGCGCCCGTCGACGATGTAACTCATGCCAATGCGCCTTCCTCATCTAACTGAGTGCTCCAATGGCGAACTGCCATCTCAGCGACTCGTTTGGAGGATTGCCCCATTACTATTCCATGGCCATTATTGAACACCAGAAGGTTGCAGTTGTGCCTATTTGCATCAATTCGTATACAACCCACTCGCTCATCTTTCTCTACATCTGCAAAACGGGCTGATGCTAAATCAAGCAGAACGGCTCGACCGAATGAGAAACTGACCAGCATATCTCCGGCTTCCGAGTGCAATCCCTCTTCTGACATTCCCAGACTGAGAAGGAGTTCTTGTATTACCAATCGAGCGACCTCTAATCTGGCGATCCCATGAACTAAGACACTACCCGACTCCTCCACCACAAAGGTCGCCCTAGGCTCCTTGTGACTAATCACAACCCAAGGCCCTGACTTGATTCCCTTAGCGAGTTTAACCGCGTCGTTATGATTGATTGGCTGGCCGGGAATGAATCGGAATGTCTGAGTCTCGACATTGACTCTGATTCTGGCATCTTCTTCCAAAACTAGCCCTCCAGCATTTTCATCGGTTGCATGGTTTCCACATCCGGCCAGACTTTGAAAGCCTCGACGAGCGAGGGCAAACGCGGTTGGTGGACTGGAACCAGCAGAGAAGGGCCTCTAGTATCGGAGTCATCAACCCTGCCCTCTCTAAGGTCTGCAAGAGCACCCCTAATCCTCGCTACCATTCGAGAAGACCTTTGTCTCATCAATTCCGCACTGAGGCCTTTGTTTTCCTCATGCCACCAAGCCGCACTGGAAGCAGCAGCAGCGCCAATTTCGGCGTCAACTCCTTTGGCGGTTTCAACATGGCTTGCGTTTGCGGTGCGCAATTTCTTCCAACGCCTTCCAACTGTGACACTAGAAAGTAGAGAAAATATGGAAACCTGTTCATCAGCAGCACGGGTCATCCAATCTACCCATTTGTCGTCATCCATCGATGGCTCAAGGGCATAAATCGGCATACCACCACGAGCGTTATTTGCATGATGAAGTAAGCGCATAGGTTCAGGATCAGGGATTGCTGGGCCATCGACTTCGTAGATTGTCAAGTCATCTAGTAGACGGCCAAGCACTGTACCAGAAGCCAAAGCTGCCGCAACATGCACACCGGGACTTTCTTGGTCTTCCTTTTCCTCATGTGGCCATCCACCAATCTCCTCCTCAGAGGCCAAAAGAGCAATTCCATCCCAATGCTCTCTAGTTCTGAGGGCGGTTGGCATTCGAACGCATGGTAAGTGAGGCCAAAGCAATACTCTACCTCCATCCGGGTCATCGAAAATCGCCGAATTCCAGACCAATTTCGATACGCTCACAGTATCCCGAATCGACTGCATGGCTTGACTTCAACGGTTCAACAACCGCTCTCAGAGCCTATCCAGTGGTGGTTGGATTGAAGGAGGGGGAGTGTGCGGATAGAAGCGAGAGAGATGGCTGAACCGCGCTCCTCCGAACCTGTTGTACTGCTGAATGAAGTGTTTCCGGGCGACACAAATGCGTTGGATACGCTATTTGGTGGTCGCTTAATGTCAATTATGGATACAGCCGCTGGTATGGCCGCTAGTCAATTTGCACACAAGGAATTCGTAACCGTCTCGGTTGATGCATTGAAATTCAAGCGACCAGCCTACCAAGGAGATGTTATTCGAACAATCGCTAGAGTGGTTTGGACCAGTCGCAGAACTGTTGCTGTACTAGTTCGATCCTGCAGGATGACACGTTCAGATTGGGACCCTGAGGAGATTTGTTCTGGATTCTTTTTCATGGTTGCAATCGATGAGTCAATGTGCCCAACCGAAGTGCCTCAATTCACCGCAACAACTGACGAAGAGAAAGAACTCTGGGATTCAGCGCAAAGGGCACGCGATGCAATGCACTGATTACGATATGAATCTAATCGTAAGTGGGTATCTATACTCTTGACCGGCGTTAAGGGCTGAATTTCCATTTATTGCCCAAATTATATACAATAGCCAGTGAACTGGGAATGTCAAACAACCAATTAGTATAGCCATCAGAAGACTGTGAACAATTGCTGCGATTAGGAAGGTTAGCGACGCATTGGCTGCCTCTATTAAGTGCGATTTGAGTAATTGGTCATCTCCACGATACGTTGCGTAAATTAGAATCGGGGCAAGAAATCCGACCAATGGACCCAAAATATGGGACAGAGTTCCTAAGGTTCGATCTTTGGAATTATCTTGCAAATTAATCACTGGAGGTCTCTCATCATACGGCTCAGTCATGATATGTGAAATTATCAGTTGATTATGAACCCATGCTAAACTCAAATTCGATACGTCGTTATGGTGAGTTGACATCTTGGCGTTCGCGACGCGCGCGCGCAAGCCGCTTCTAAGGCGGCTCGGCTTCCCGAGCAGTTATAGCCTCAAGGAGGCGCTCGGCCGAGCGGGATGTACTCAGCCGGGCGTAATGCCCGACTGGATGAAGGAGAATCGGAGCTATTCGACAATCTGGATCTGGTCGGCATAAGTGGGAGATTTTGCGGAATTCTCACTGAGCGACAGCTGACCTTTGAGGACTACTCTGGCTATGGGATCAGAATCAATCTCTCAAACATCTCAACCCTTCGCAATATCAACCTCGCAAGATTGCCGAATAGTTTCCTGACAATCGGTGCTGTTGGGGCCTGGGTAGGTGCTACTGTAATGACTCCACCACTAGGCTGGGGAGTCGCCGCAGCAGGTGCTCTCTCGGTATTCGGTTATTTGACAATGAAGACTCCAGTACTATCAATCGAGACGAATGCTGGAGACAAATACCTCGTTACCGGAACTCAGCCCGAATTGCTTCGATTGTGTATGATGGTGGACCGAGTTATGCACGGTAGTTCAATCAAAGAAGCGAAAGCGGGTCTTCGAGAACTAGAAGAAGAGAGAGAAAGATTCCTCGTCGAAACCCTGCCGAAGGCTCTGCTCACGGCTCCAGAAACCATAGAGAATTCAGAACCAGCCCTCTTTGAGGCTGAACAGGTTTCTTCGGTGTATTCCCCACCTGCAACTACTAACCCGACTCCGTTGACTTCGTTGATGGCAGAGCCTCAGTTTGCACAACCTGATGTGCAAGAAGGTGGTATTTTTGCCTCTCTGGATGCCTTGGACCCAAGTCCTTCTACAATCCCTACCACCTCACATACTCCAAGTCAAACAGTAGATTCTCGATCTGCTTACGAAAGAGCTTGGGGGCGTCCTGAATCTCCTGAATGGTACCATGAAAAGGAGGCAGTTGGTACACAAGAAGACAGACTTGACGAGGCTTTCTCCGACGCTATGGGTTCATTCGATATGTTTGGAGAAGGTGGTCTGTTTGGAGTCGATTCTCCTACCTCAAACCCAACCCCAACAAATTACAGCGAATCTGAACCAAGTATGGACTTCTCTCTATTCGATGATAAGCCAGCAACGCCGCAGCAAACAACGACCGGTATAACATCGACAACCTCCTATTCACCACCAAATTCACCGGATCCCAATAGACCTCTGTCGAGTTCACAAATGATTCGTTCTGCACAATCTGGGTATCTTCAAACTCAGCCTACCGGCACACCGAGCTGGGCTCTACCAACTCCAACTGAAAACGCGGTTCGGGAAGAATGTAAACCGGGGATAGTAAAGACAGCTAAGGCACGCTCAGCATGGCAGAGGGAAAACAGAACTAGGGCCTTAGCTGCACCGACTACAGATCCAGAAAACTTCGGAGAAGAATTCCCAGCGGTTTCAAAACTCGCCAACAGCATGACGACTGGGAGAGTTCGAAGTTCAGTGGGTAGGCCAAAGAAACAAAATTGGCTTGCTTCACTTCTATCTCCGACTCAGGACCGAAGGGAGTACGCCGATGTTTATGGCGACGAAGATGGCGAGGCTCACAATGTTGAGGCACGATTCAGGTCTAGTCAACTTCTCAGGTTGCGCTCTGACCAAGACCACCAAGCAGATGTTGCTACAAGAGCCAGAGAAATGACTAGCGCTTCTGGGCCTTCTTCCGCTAGAGACGCACTCGACAATGTCGTGTCGAGGGTAGCGTCAGGAGAAGAGAAAACAAACACCAGCAACTCAGAAAATGACCAACTACGCTTTTCGCAGCTTCGCCCAACCAGTCAGAAAGGTGATGGGCGATTACCTGGAATTCGCCAATTGAAGTGAGTCTTTACTTTATTCCGGCTATTCGTCGGTATCTGTCTACACGCGCGTGATATACACCACGGTCTATCGAGACGATTCCTGTTGTACCGATTGCGCCTAATGTGAATGAGGAGGTAACTGTGGCGTGAACCAATGCATTCCTAATGGCTTTGACATCACTCAACACCCCTTGTCGTCCGACAAGGTATGCTAGTAGAGAACCCGCGAAGGAATCCCCACACCCAGTAGGGTCAACTATCTCATCAGTAGGATAAGCAGGTAATGACAGTTTACCAGCAGGGAGCATTGCAAGGACTCCGCCACTTCCACGCTTAGCGATTAAACAACGAGGGCCTGGGCCGGCGGCTGAACCACCATGAAGAGCATCGCCGGACATGATTGATTTCATCGCACGTGGAAGAATTTCATCACCAGCGATTGCACATACCTCTTGCTCATTGATTACCACGATGTCGACCTTTCGCATCGCCTCGCTTAGGGTCTCGAACTCGGTTTCGATCCATAGCATGAAGGTGTCTAGAACGGTCAATTGAGCACCTGGACATTGATCTAGAACCGCTACCTGAGTAGCCGGATGGGTGCTGGCGCAGAAGAGCACTTCTGGATTATCCCAGACATCTGGCAAATTAGGTTTGAAATCGCCTAGAACATTTACCTCGGTTGCTAATGTCTCCACTGATTCCATCGCACCCTCATACTTTCCTGACCAGCGGAAGGTGTCGCCATCTGCCCTTACTACACCGGCTAGATTCAATCCAGCCTTCTCTAGAATCATCTGATCATAAACTGCGAAATCGTCGCCAACAACCCCAACCAAGCCGACCTTGTTTGGCTCTTGGTCCTTAGTTCGTAGATGGAATGAGGCTGCAAGTCCTGAGTAAACCGCAGCTCCTCCGAGCAGGTCTGAGCCACTTGCAACCGGAGTTTGGATGTCGTCGTAGCCGATTGAACCAACGATTACCATGTCCATACTCTCACCTCAATTCAACAGGTTCGGATGCTCTTCGAGATACCTGATTGACACATCTCTGTTGCGGAAGTCTTGTTCTGTAAGAATTGCTCGATGCAATGGGATTAATGTTTCAACACCCAAAATCATGGTTTCTGCAAGGGCTGCATCGAGTCTCCTAATCGCTTCCTCACGGTCTTTGCCCCAAACGATTAGTTTGGCAAGCAATGAGTCGAAGGAGGGCGGCATATCGTATCCGGTGTGGGCATGAGTATCGACGCGAACGCCTGGACCCGCTGGCCAATGACATTCCCAAAGTCGACCCGGAGATGGTTCCAAAGTTCGCGGGTTCTCGGCGTTGATTCGCACCTGAATCGCATGACCGGAAATCTCGATTTTTTCTTGTTTAACAGGAAGGCTCTCACCCGATGCGACACGAATCCCAAGCGAAACAAGGTCATGACCAGTTATCATCTCGGTAACCGTATGCTCGACCTGAACTCGAGGGTTGACTTCTAGGAAGTAGAACTCGCCGTGAGCGTCTCGAAGGAACTCAAAGGTTGCAAGTCCCTTGTAGCCGACCGCTTTGGCTCCGGCTACGACTCGAGCGCCAATATCGGCTCTAACCTCCTCAGATAGCCATGGGCCCTCCTCGAGAATCTTCTGGTGTCGGCGTTGTATCGAACAGAATCTCTCACCGAAGTGAACTGCATTTTCGCCGTCACCGAGAACTTGGAATTCAACGTGCTGCGCTCCTTCGATGAATTTCTCCAAGAAGACTCGGTCATCACCGAAGGCAGAAAGTGCTCGGCCTTGACATAGGTTCAGAGCCGATTCGAATTCGTCGACTGAATCTACCTCTTGCATTCCAATTCCGCCACCTCCAGCAGCCGCCTTGATAATCACAGGAAAGCCGATATCGGCAGCGATGGCCGCTGCCTCAGTGGGATCGGATACCGGCCCAGGAGAACCCTTTGCAATCGGCAATCCTGCCTTCGACATAGTTTCTCGAGCGGTAATTTTGTCACCGAGTATTCTCAATACCTCTGCGCTTGGACCGATGAAAATGATACCCTCTTCGGCCAGCCTATCGGCAAAAATTGGGTTCTCCGCGAGAAAGCCATATCCAGGGTGTACAGCGTCTGCACCGACCTCTTTTGCAGCAGCTACAATCGCCTCTATATCTAGGTAAGATGCAAGAGGGTCGTCTCGGGCAATATGAATTGCTTCGTCTGCAAGACGGACCGGTGTTGTCAGCCTATCTTCTCGACCGTGAATCATCACCGCCTCGATTCCGAGGGTTCTCAGAGAACGCAAAATTCGTAGGGCTATCTCGCCTCGATTCGCAATCAGCACCCTGCGGAACATCGAAGGTCGCTATAGGCTGAATCCTATGTAGGGTTCGGCGACCGCCGAAGGCGGTCGAACAGTAAAAAAGCAAGAAAAATTGCTGTAATCAGTAAACGTCACGCAGATATCTCTTGTCAGTCTTCATCATTCTAACTTCGACGAATTCCTTGGCCTCATCGGCTGACATACCGCCGAAATCTGCACAAATCTGAATCAATGTTGAGTGTACGTCCTTGGCCATGTAATTCTTGTCACCGCAGACGTAGAAGTGAGCTCCACCGTCAATCCAATTCCAAATTTCTTGGCCGTGTTTAATCATCAGGTGTTGAACGTAGACCTTCTCATCTCCAGCCCGACTCCATGCTAGGTCGTGCCGATCTAGTACACCTCTCTCCTTCCAGTCCTCCATTTCATCTCGGTAGTAGTATTCTCCTTCCTCGGTCCAGTCTCCAAAGAATAGCCAATTGCGACCTTTGTCTCCGTTGATATCGCGCTGTTGAAGATATGCTCTGAACGGTGCTATCCCAGTTCCTGGACCGACCATTATGCAGTCGGTATTGCCATCCTCTGGTAAGATGAACGAACGGGTTGGTGACATGAATACGCCGATTTCGGTATCATCGACCTGACAACGATCGGCGAGGAATCCAGTACACAAGCCGGTTCGGTCACGCTCGTGGTGAGAATATCGAACAATTGCCACGGTCAAATGAACGGTTCCGGGTTCGTGTTCAGGACTGCTAGCGATTGAGTATAGGCGCGGTTTCAGTCGGTCCATACCATCGACGAGTTGTTGTGCGGTAAATCCGATGTGTCCGAAATCCCCCATCGCATCGATGTAATCGCGAGACCAAATGTAGTCCTCCATAGTATCGGCATCTTCTGTCAAGTTCCTCCAAAGAATTTCAGCAGGGTCACAAGCAGCGCCAATCTCTTCGTAGCCTTCTGGAACATCTTCACCTTCACCGGAGCCCGACCAATCAACCAGTAGCACTCCATCCTCGGTTGATACTCGATGTCTACGGGCTATTCGAATCTCAACCGGTCCATCATCACCCATGCGGTTGCCTAGATTTTGAATCCACTTCTTCGATACTCGATGAATCTCTAGATGGTCGGTAAGGGCTTCACTTAGTGTAGTATGACCGAAGTGTGTTTCAACCATTTCATCTCCACTGAAGTTAGCGGTTGACAGCAAATCCTCGACCAATTCTGGTGGACAACAAGGAATTACTCCAAGAGCATCTCCGGCCTTGTATTCTAGACCGGAATCTCCCAAATTGAATACAATGTGGCGAGTTTCCTTGCGAGAACCTTCACTATTGAGGACGTAATTCTCCGTTAACTTCGAGATGAACGGATTCTTTGCACTCCAATCGGACACAGCACTCACCAGTGTCTCGCCGAGCCGAAGTCCGTTTATCAAAGAAGGGGGAGAAGGTTCGCCCGCGTAGCGGGCGTTGATACCCGAATGGCTCAAGTCATGAACGCCACATGGAGGGTCATGCCGCGCGTGCAGTTCCTCGGGACGGGGAATGCTTTCTCGCCTCATGGAAGGATGCACGCGTTGATTCTAATCGATGGACATACACTGGTTGACACACCGCCAACTCTGCTCCCGCAATTGCGTCGTGTTGGAGTTTCAACGAAGCAAATCGAGAACCTATTGTTTACTCACTGGCATGCAGATCATATGTTCGGATTCCCTTTCTTAATTCTTGAGAGGCGCTACATCGCGAATGCTGAGAAGCCTCTGAATGTCTACCTCAGACCCAGAGGTCGAGAGATTCTCTCAAACCTCTGTCATGTTGGTTTTCCTAGAAGCTTAGACGAGGCCTTGAGTGATGACATTAATTGGATTGAGAGTGAATCCGGAGACATAGAAAACTCAGATTGGACTTTCGAAAGATTCCAAGTTGTTCACACTCCTGAGACCGACCCTCACGGCTACATGCTAAGCCACAAGAGTGGATTCAAACTGCTTCATTGTGGCGACTCCGGCACTTGTCAAGAGATTGAAGAAAGAGCCGCATATGCTGATGTAATTCTGATAGAAATGGGAGTTCCAGATTTTGTAGAAAGCCCTAACCACCACAATCCGAGCCAAGTTAATTCACTATCTCAACGGCATCCACACGCGACAATTTTGGTGACCCATAACTACGCCGATGCTAATGATCAGGAAGGAGGTTTTTCAATGCCTACATTGAACGAAGGGATTGTCCAACTTGAGGATGGAGACGAGTTACAAATAGACGAAAATGGCGGCCATATTCTTGTTAGAAAATAGTGTTGTAAAATTAACTTCTATAAATATAAAGAGATTGAAAAAAAGACATTATCTTACAATAAACTAGCGATTTTCTTATTCAAATTTTCATCACTCGCTAGCACATCTGCAATTCATCTTGTTTGAAGGTATAATTCTCATCATGTTTGTGGTGAAAAAAGTAAACCGGTTTCAAGAGATTGTACAAAAAAAGGCCTACTGAAATGTTATTTTGCTAGAAATTTTCCAATCTAATGACAAAATCATAATCATATCGGGGACATACATAATGAGTCATTCCTTCACCATCGGTCCGGCAACTTTCATTACCTCCAACGCCCTCGTGAAGAATCCGCGTTTACATCCGACGACTCCAGACATAGTACGAGGCAGTAGACTTGGAAAGACCAGCGGTTGTGTGATAAAAAATGGAAGGAAATATTTTCGAGAAGATTTTGGGGCAAGATTCCCTCTTCCTAGATAGAAAAGCCTTCGACCACGCTTTCGAGCCTACTACTCTACCGCACCGAGATCGTGAGGTTGAGGCTCTAGTGAGAAATCTGGTCGACGCCCTCAACGGACATATTCCTTCGAACATGCTCCTCTACGGTGTGCCTGGATCTGGAAAGACTGTGGTAACCAGATTCGTCTTGGGGCAACTCAGAGAAAAAGGCAAGGATATGGGTCAACCTGTGCGCACATACGAGATTAACTGCAGAAACGTAGATACTCGTTACAGAGTTGTACAGACTTTGGCTACAAAATTGACTCAACGAGGGGATGTCCCTATTCCATTCACCGGTTGGCCAACTGATAGAGTTCTGGAACATTTGGTAGAAAGGATGGACCGTGCTGGTGGAGTTCACATCATTGTTCTCGATGAAATCGACAATCTTGTTGAACGGGCGGGAGATAACCTGCTGTACAATCTAACCAGCCTAAACACAATCCTACAACACTCGAGATGTTGCATAATCGGAATCAGCAATGATTTGCATTTCACTCAGTTACTCGACCCGAGGGTCTCTGGTAGACTTGGTCAAGAAGACCTCATCTTCCACCCATACGGAGCATCAGAAATTACCGACATTCTCACCGAGAGAGTCAAGACCGGTCTACGCGAGGATGTACTCGATCAGGGTGTGGTGCAACTTTGCGCCGCACTAGCTGCACAGGAGCACGGTGACGCTCGTCGTGCCTTGGATCTTCTTCGAATATCGGTACAGAAGGCAGAGCAGCGCTCTCAAATCAAGGTCGACCCAAGACACGTTAGGCTTGCACAATCACAATTGGAACATGACCAAGTAACGCCGGTACTACAGACTCTTCCACTACACCAGAAGTTGGTTCTATTCGCAATCCGAATCAATGAGGACAATGGACTTCGAAATATCTCCACTGGAGAAGTTTACAGGACATACTCCGATGCATGTCTAAATGTAAACGTCGAGCCATTGACCCCTAGGAGAATCTCAACCTTGCTAAACGAATTGGATACGCTTGGTATGATTATGGCTCGCAACGTCAGCAAGGGAAGAGGTGGACGCAGCAAACAAGTCAATTCTGCAATTCCGAAGACGGTTGATGCCGTAACTACGATGAGTGAGGCCGACCCACTAATCGCTGAAGCCGCTCGATGTCGCTACAGATTGCAGGGCCATCTGTGAGGAAATCGACACCTTGAAGACGATTTTGACCGATTATGCTACAAATATCGAGGCCCTTTAGGGCCTCAACGGTTAAACCGAGTTCTTAGGTCGCCGCACCCGATGTCCCTCACTGACACCGACTGGTACTCGACTCTGACTCGCCCGAGTCGCACCACTTCGACAGTTATGCTGCTGCTTGGAGGATGGGTGCTATTGCTCACAATCGTCAACATTACCATCGGCGCTTACTCATCTGGATTCAAGGCCCTTTGGCTCGGATTCCTAAGCAATGGATCTCTAGGTGATGTATACGTAGACCACGATGGAATCTCAATCGTTGTTGACGATATCGTCTTTGGAATTCTAGGAATCGCGCTAATTGCAATCGGCCACATGGGTATGTCGAAGGCGGTAGAAGGAGGTACAATTTCAGCAATCAAGAATCTACCAAGTTGTCTTTCCGGATTGTTTTCGGGTGAGGATGGGATCCGTAAATCAATTGCCGATTGGATGATTGTATTTGCAATCGTCTTCTACCTTGCTTGGTCAGCACAATACAACACATGGGTAGATCCAGGTGTATTCGCTGTCAGTGTAATTCCATTCATGTTCGGTGTCGGCCTGAATTTGTTAGACAAGGCCGAGGCTTGAGGCTGATTTATCTCAAGCCCTATCCATCGCTGCTAGAAGATCTCTGCAGCGTGACTTGGAATCGAAACCTGTCCAACGTAGGACCACGCCTCGGCTAGGCTGACCATAGAGAACCACAGCGCCCAGTGATGCCATTGGATGAAGCAGCAGAGGGGCTAGGTCTTCTTCGCCATCTACATCGATGAGGCAAGTTCGGGCACTTTCATTCCAAGCCTGTATAGCGCCTGCACAGGCATGGAACAAATCGGTGCTTAGCTGACCCGGTGGGTTCTCGCAGGCGCGTCTATCATCGTATAGGGAGGCATCTATTGTCGAAGCACCTTCCCATTCCTGTCGCTTGGTCTTACCATCAATCAGAGCGATGTCTGCAGGGCTTCCCAAATCTTGCAGAGCTTTAACCGTGATATCGCCAACTGCAATTATTGGGCCATGACTGCCAAATATTTCCTCAAGAATAGCCCGCATTGCAATGCTTGTATCATCTTCTGGACCCTCGAACAATTGACCAAATGGATCCTTGAGATTAGCTTCGACCTCTTTTGTCATGATTAGATTGGTTTCACCCGCATCCTCGGGAAGATAGGATTGGCCGTCTTTGTCAATCTCGCCTTGGCGGATTCTAGAACTGGAAATTGGAGTGCCGTCGTGAGCATTTACATGTTCGACCTTGAGGATCTCTAGTGGTAGCAAGCCATTGCTCTCTCGGGAACGATTAATCCTCTCACAACCCGCCAATGTTTCAGGTGTGCAAAGTATGGCTGTAGCTTCCTCATGCCATGGTGCAGGTCCGTCTTCATCCTCTAACAAATCAACAGAAATTCGGTTGGATTCAGTATCGAGAGATTCTACCATTTTCAGCGACCTTTCAGACCATGATTCGATTCGAGGATCTTTTGCCTGTGCAATCTGGTCGTTGGTAAGCCAGACCTCAAGCCTTTGACACTCTGAGAGTCCATGCTCGATAAGTGCCCGATGCCCTGCATGAAAGCGGTCGAAAGTTCCGCCAACCAATCCTAGTGAGTGCATCGTTAGTCACCCGGTGTATGAAGTCTTGAGGGCTTTGGAATAAGTGTGTGCCCCGGGGCGTAACGGTGACCTTCATCGCGATGCTCGGGCACCTGACCCACCCCGGGACGTCTGTTGGACTGTGGGGTTGTCCCGTAAGTCATTCCGGTCTCTTCCGTTCTCGGTCGTCCGGGGACCCATCACAATCCGACCGCATGTTTTGCCCCGACAATCATTCCCCAGCAGCGGGTCAAGTCGGTCTTCGACATACGGCAAATCCCGTTCCGTGGTACCGTGATTCATCCTACTAACTCCGGCGTGGGGCTTTCGTCGGCACGGTGTTGCCGGTCGGGCATCGTCGGGTCATGGGGTCCCTTCATGAACCCCTCGCATTCGAGAAATTAGTGAAAACAAGCGAAATTTACAAAATTTCACGATTTCTTGTCGATTTCAATCATAATTGGCTTTGTTCACCAGATAGCCCCTCATGGTAACCAGAACGACGCAATATGATCCTCTCAGCAGTGTGTGAATCACCTTGTATTGCCATTTCATTGCTAATTGGAGGCCATTTCTCGATGGGTTGAGCCAGCCAACCGACCATTGGATGAGTCCGACCAGTACTCGGTGAACCTCCCTCGAGAACCATGTCCAATGATTCCATCAGATCTAGTAGTGGGGCTGCGCTATCTGGTAGGGTTCCTCTCTCGCTACGTGACCTTAGACGCCGAGCAAGAGAGTTACGAATTTCCGGACTACACCCCGGATGGTATCTATCCCTTAGTCCGGGAGCGCTACTAGGTTCTCCTTTGGGTCTTAGAATTGCAGCACTCCAAGGGATTGGGTTATCCAGCAACCAATCGAAAGAAGACTCCTCAGATAGAAGATTGGTCAATAATTCAGGAGCCAATAAGGCCCACCAATCTAATGGAAGGGTTTCGACAATCGCTTCAAGTCCTTCAATCTGCAATTGTTTTCCATCACGAATTCGTTCCACAAGAAGCGACCAGATCTTCAGGTCGTGGTCTATTGAGAATTCGTTTGACCTACGAAGAATGCCTTGCAATACTGGGCCATAGCTGGCAGTATCGGTGTTTTCTCCTGAGTAAATCCAGTCAACCGCCTGCAATGCTGAGAGAGAATTGGAAGGTGGGTGAACAAGCCAAGCCTCTAATGCCCAGCGGATTAGGTCCTCTTGCATATCTTGAGGCAACCAAGCTGCATTACTGAGAAGTTGTGCTGCGACCCAAGAAGCACCCTGACTTGCATTTGTTGGATCGGTTGCCGGACGGGTTCGTAGGGCGATTTCTGAATCATTATGCAGCAGTGAGCGAAGTTTCTCGCCAAAAATTTCCAAGACTCGTGGCGGAGCTTCGTCTGCGACCTCTGCAAGTCGCTCAAGTGGTAGATACTCCAAATCTAACAACGATATCCACTCAGGGTCTAGTCTAGAGCGCAATCTTTGCCAGCGATGCCAACGTGTCTTCGGTGGAGAGGCTATCCACGCTGCAATAGGATAACTCGCCTCCATCATATTCGACCAATCCTCATTTCCTTCAGGGAATTGAGCTATCGCTGAACCTATCATTGAGGAATCTTCGATATTTTTGCTAATTATCTCATCCTCAAGACCTAATATTGCCCATGGGGATGGCGCCACCTCATCATCATCAATGGTGTCTGGGGCCGTCGGTACAGGGTCGACCAAACGAACCGGCATATCTCTACCACCAAGAGTCCGAAGCCGAAGCCAAGGTAGAGGTCTAAGTGGATCTACGATTAACTCGTCAAAAATTTCTAGAGGTTGACGTGGCTGAGAAGAAAGTGTCAATCTCAAATTCGGATGGGAAATAACAGCACTAAATACGTCATCTGGAAGAGCATCAGGAATTTCTAGAACTAAGGGGGGTCGGGATTCTTCAGATACAGCCCATTCTATAAGGGAAGTAATTGCAATTGCTCCCAACCCACGTGTATCAAACAATCTCAAACCTCTTTCTTCGGTTGAGAATGTGGCCTCGCTCCAATCCTTTCTAAAACGCCTCCAAGTAGACTCCTCAGTTCTCACCCTTCGAGTAGATGTGAGGCGTTCTCTCAAACTGTTGAGGCGACGACGCCTTTCCGATGGAATCAATCTTGGGTGGGCTCGAATTATCCACGAATCCAAACAAGAAATGGGATATGCTTGACCGCCCGAATCCAATCCTCCTAAGTCTGCGATTACCAATGCGTTTGCCTTTGCGGTTCGCAGGAGCATACTCCGTGGCAACCTCTCTTCCATGACTGCAGATACTGGATCCTTGGGGCGAATTTCTGGTGATTGGTTGTGGCAATTACCTAGAACCCAAGCTCCGCGATGGTGACTGGCTTCTGGCAGAGGGGGGTCTGGGCGACGGCTTGGTGATTCAAACCAGATGCCAGGTGCCAATGATACTGGCCTGTCGGGATCGACTAATCGGGCTCGAACTATTCCAAGCGTGTGATTTTCTCCAACATAGGAAGAAATGGTTTCTGGATTGTGACTTGAGGGGGGTTCTGGAAGCATTTCCAGATTGGTTAGGTCGAACCATCTCGGAGACCTTTCTCTTAATACTGTCCAAGTCCATGAGACCCCTTCGCTTCTTGTGGAAGTTCCATCAACCCCTAAACTCCGCGCTGGCCGGTCCGGAATTAGGACTAGAGGAGAGTCAACTGGGGCAAGAAGCCCCAGCAGAATGTTTGCTCCATCTCTCGCCAGCAAGCAATATTTGTGGGCAGGCGAGGGCAGTGGTAGCACCTGCATTGCCCTCGCCAACTCATCTGAACGGATTGCTTCCCATCCGGATTGTGTCAGATGAAGGCGAGCTCCGCGAGCGCCGGCTGCTTGATCACTGGCTACCAGTCCATCGTTTCTCATCCTTCTGAGCTCTGCTGATGCGTGAGGAATTCTCAATCCCGCATCGCGGGCGAGGATGCTGACTGTAGTTCCACCGTCTGTCAACCGATCTAACAATCGACGACGGTGGGCGCTACGAATCCGCTTGAGAACTGGTGATTCGGAAGATGAATCGGCGATTTGCAGTTCATCCGACACTAATTGCCCTCTCCTAATTCAATTAGTTCGGCTGTCCTACTTAAATTATGCTTTTTAGTTACATTTTATTACACATTTCCTATGGAAAAAGTAACAGTTTCATTTCTACACCGACTTTTATTGTGAAATCAGGCTATTTCTGTGCAACTATTTGTAACAAAGGGAGCCTGTAAGGTGCAGAACTGTTATATCAACGCCTGCCGTCCTGTCGGTAACGGACTTGATGGGCGGCCGGTTTGACATGGAGGAATAGGCAGAAATGGACTCGCAGAACCTGCGTGAACTGATTCGAAAATACCTCTCAGAGCGGCCGCGAAATACAATCGAGATTTCTGTGTGGCTAGCGAGTCAAATCGATTCTGTAAACAGCCCTTCGGACATAACAAGAATCCTAGAATCGGACGATCAAATCGCCCGAATCGGGACTGTTCGCAAGAGTGGCATGAGACGATCTGAATCGCCTGTATCAGAATGGGCATCCAGTAGCTGGGTCGAACATCACGAGAGAAAAGGGTCCGAACACAACAAGGAGAGATGAAAATGCGCACAACGAGACTACGACAAAAAATTAAGAAATTCCTAAACGTCAGAGGAGAGGCAAACACAACCGAAATCCTCGAGCATGTCAATTCCACCATGAGACATGGCACTACTCCCCAACAACTTGGAAATGTTCTATCGAAGGACAAGGACATCCTCAAAGTCTCTACAACAAAGCGCGGCGGTGCGCTCTCCGGCCGCTACGAAATCTGTGTCTGGACATTGAGGCCTGGCGTTCTCGACGGCGAGAACTGAATCTCCAAGGTTTACTGTACTGAAATTCAGACTTCCAACTCTACAGACCAGTCGCCACTTCTGGCAAGACTATTCATTGCAGCACGATGAGCAAAGGCGTTCTGGCTTTCTTCGTTCGATCCACTGGCCCAAGTCTGTAATGCATGTGCGAGGAGAGCCCTGCCGTATGAGTAAGACAATTGCCAAGGGTGTTCAACGTCCATGTGGTTCATCAGATTGAGATGGGCTGTAGCATCTTCATCTGACTGGCCTCCAGAAAGGAAGACGATTCCAGGAAGGTCATGCGGAACATGAGCGGTGAGGCAGTCAACAGTCATCTGTGCTGCTTGTTCCCTACTTTCTTGATCTGGGCAATCTTTGCCAGGCAGGACCATGTTTGGTTTGAGTAAAGCCCCTGGAATATGTACTCCCTGAACCTGACACTCAGCAAAGGTCGCATCGAGAATTCGTGCAGTGACATCGTAGCAGGTCTGAGCATCGTGGTCACCATCCATCACAACCTCTGGCTCGATTATTGGAACCAAACCCTGTTCTTGACAAATTGCTGCATATCGAGCGAGAGCATGTGCGTTGGTCGATATGTTTGCCTCGCTCGGCATGCCCTCACCAATTCGAATCACGGCTCGCCATTTTGCGAAGCGGGCGCCCATAGAGAAGTATTCCATGCACCTCTCCCTCAGTCCGTCCAATCCTTCGGTGACTTTCTCACCGGAGTGGTGGGCTAACTCCTTGGCTCCGGTGTCGACCTTAATTCCAGGATGAACTCCTCGGCTTGCAAGATAATCGGGAATCGGAGTGCCATCATCCATAGTTTGGCGAATGGTCTCATCAAAGAGGATTACACCACTGATTGCGGACTCGTAACCAGAGGTTGCGAATATGTTTGAGCGGTAGGCTCGACGGGTTTCTGGAGATGGTTCAACCCCTACAACTTGAAGCCTGTTTGACATAGTTCCATTGCTCTCATCAGCAGCGAGAATTCCTCGCCCTGGTGCAACAAGTTCTCTCGCTGTTCTCTCAAGTAGTTCGGTGTCCATGAACTAACCTCAACCCCACGTCTTGGGAATAGGAGATGAATCCTTTGCCCGTAAAGTATGGAATTTTGCTCAAGGAGAACGTATGTTGTCGACGAATTTGTGATCTCCACTAGCCACATCAATTACTTCTGATTGTACCGAATAACGGCCATCTGATAATTCCTCGACTCCGAAGGTTCTACCCGGACAGACGCCAGTTGCGATGAAGAGTGCATCTTCGCTTGCGCACAGTTCATCTCGAGCCCAAAGTCGTTCAATTTCTCCGTCAATCATCTTCTCCGCGCGTTCTCTATGTCCCTCGTTCTTGAACACTAATCTCCCCTCGAATGGAGCGCCTAGTCCCCTTAGCGCAGTGGCTGTGATTACTCCTTCCGGCGCTGCCCCGATTCCCATTAGCATATCAATTTCTGATTTTGGATCGGCTGCATTGAGTGCTGCGGAAACATCACCATCTCCAATCAAAACCACATTCACATTATGCTCATTTAATTCTGAGATTAATTTCTCGTGGCGCGGTCTATCCATGACTACGATATTCAGTTCAGATTCCTTCTTTCCTAAGGCCGCAGCTGCAGCCTCGACATTGTATGAGGTCGAGGCGTCGAGGGAAATTACACCCTGTAACTCAGGTGGACCAGCAATTTTGTTCATGTAACAATCTGGGGCATGAAGAAGAGTTCCTCTTGGAGCAGCGGAGAGAACTGCCATTGCATTTGGCAGGTCAAGCGCCACGTGATTGGTGCACTCAAGAGGGTCGACTGCGATATCGATTGAAGGCGCATCTGGATTGCCTTGCATGGAACCTAAAGATTCCCCAATCCATAACATCGGAGCGTCGTCTCTCTCTCCTTCTCCAATTGCAACTCTGCCATCAAATGGCACCTCATCGAATACCGCTCGCATAGCTTCTACAGCCGCGCCATCAGCTGCCTTGCGGTCTCCTTTTCCACGCCATGCAGCAGCTGCGATTGCAGCGGCTTCGGTGGCGGCGAGGAAATGACTCTCAAGATCGATGGTCGCCATGAAGACCTCGAATAGCGTTCAGCATTCAATCATGTGGGTCGCCCTTGCTCTTTCTGACAACCCGGACTCCATCGAGATGAGCGGTTGGATATTGACCTTTGGAGTCCTTTTCGACCGATTTTAGCATATCCCAAGCACAAAGCAGTCCAGCGTTTACCCCACACAAGGCCTCCATCTCAACTCCGGTTGACCAGTGCGTCCTAACGGAGACTGTGCATCGCAGAGCCTGTTCCTCTATCGTCCAATCTACCGTACAGCCTTCGATTGGAATAGGATGACAATGAGGAAGGGTTCGAGGAGTTTCCTTGACTGCTTGTATCGCTGCAACGGTTGATGCTTCCCTAACATCACCCTTTGGAGATCGACCATTTGCCACGATGTCTAGACTCTCTAATGACAGATGAAGGAGGCCTGTTGCAACCGCCTCGCGCGCGACTATAGGTTTGGAACCGACATCGATGATGCCTGTGAATGAATCCTCCATGGGCTCGTCTCCGCTATTGCGAGACGAAGGTACTTATTCAGAAGTGCGGATAGGGCTAGAAGAATAAATTAAGACTAATTCACTATATATTTGAGTTCAAACAATCATTGTTCTGAAATACCCGATGGAGAACTGCAATCCATGGCCAAGGCCTTCCGGGACAAGGCGACACCGGGTGTCGTACCGCAATTAGAGGCGGGTGTGGATCATGACAGGCCTACGAAAGAAGGGGTGAAACTTCGAGTCATAGACCACCTTTGTGTTGGCTGTTCCTACTGCTTGATGGCATGCAAGGATGATGCCTTGATCGTCGAAGGCCTATGTGAAGTCATCGAGAAAAATTGTACTGATTGCCTTCTATGCTTGTTGTGGTGTCCAACTGGAGCTCTGGTCTACTCCTGAGTGAGGACGTTGCTATGGAGAGACCGAAGGCAATAGTGATCGGAGCCGGAGTTGGAGGGCTTGGATCGGCTGCAAAATTAGCCCAATCCGGCGAATTCGATGTGACGGTTTACGAACGTATGTCATTTGCTGGAGGGCGATTTACTCAGCACGACCATGATGGATTCCAAATTCCAACAGGGGCGGTGCACATGATTCCTCATGGTAAGAAGGGCCCATTTGCAAAACTCATGCTAGGTTCTCGTTCCAAGGGTGGTTTGGATCTGAAAAGGCATGGTGTAGATTTACTTCCCACAAGTCATTTTGCATGTAGGATGAAGGATGGTAAATTTCAATCTGCAAATTCAGTCTATGGACTCCTTCCGTGGTTTTCGGCTAAAGATACTGTTAATCTCCCAGGTTTACTAGCAAAAGGAGCAAAGAAATCATGGGAAAATGAGACCGAGGATGGAAGAACTTGGCTTGAGAGAAGATTCTCTGATGAGTTCATTGATTTCCTCGATGCATTCTCCAATTTCGCCATCAGTCTTCGCTTCGATCAAATGCCGGCTTCGACTGTTGTTCGGATGTTACAAAACTCATTCTGGTCCGATAGACCCCACATACCCAAAGGTGGATGCAAGGGTGTAATCGATGGATTACGCGCTGATTTGAGAGAAAATGGTGCGCGTGTAAAGTTGAGTCACGAAGTTACAGAAATTCTTCCCGGCACCGCCGAAGAGGAAACCAAGGAGCATCGATTCTGCGTCGGGATTAGGCGACGCGGACGAGATGAAGCAACTTGGGTGGGAACGGATGCGATAATTCACAATGGAGGACATCCGAATCTTCTGAAGGCTCTTTCAGACGATTTCGAAGTGGAAGAAGTTGTGCGAACTCAAATCGAAAATACTCAGGCTGTTGGAGGAATAGGATTCTGCTTTGCTCTGGACGATGACATACCAGTAAGGAGTAGTGGAGTGACCATGTTGCCCAATCTCGAAAGGGTTGGTGGCTTTGTCATTCCAACCTTCTCTGACCCTAGTCTTGCACCCGAAGGAAAACATCTGATGATTACCCACCAATATGTTCCAGACGCCTCCGTTAAATCAGAAATCAGCAAAGGTCGTGAAGACCTATACGAGGCAATTCCCTGGCTTGCAGACCATGGCGAGGAAATCTGTGTTCACACATATCATCGCAATTGGCCGTGTAACCGAGCGCCACAAGGGGCTGAATTGCCGATGGATATTGGCGTCGACGGAATCCGCTGTGTTGGAGATGGTGTCAAGGCTCACGGCTGGATGATGGTCGAAGGCATTGCATCTAACGTTCCAAACGTCGTGCAGCAGATCTCGCAGTCTATGTGATTTCAGCCGAGGCCCGCCTTCCAAACCTCACCGTCGGCCCGTACCTCTTTCTTCCATAGTGGGGCTTGTGATTTCAGCTCAGAGATTAGCCACGAACAGGCTTCGAAGCCCTCAGCGCGGTGAGGGCTACCAACATGAATGCAAACTATTGGCTCCTCAGGCAGTACAACTCCAGTTCTGTGAGCCATTACTACGGAGGAAACAGAGAATTTTTCGACGGCCTCGATTCCAAGTCCTTGCAATATCGAAGGCAACATCTCTTCCCAAGCATCGAATTCTAATTTCTCAACCTCGACTCCATCGTCCACACCCCTAGTCAGTCCAACAAAGGAAACCACGCTACCGCAACCCTCTGTGTCGATTAGACTTCGAAGTGCTTCAGGGTCGAGGGTTTCCTCCTCGACTCGCACTACGACTCGGGCCATGGAGTCCCATCCCTACACAGCGCTTCAATGCCTCGCCCAATCGAGGAACTATTCAAACACGGGTTTAGGGTGGGCTCGATGTGTCTCGGCGCATCGACATCCTCGGAGCGGGTCTTTCCGGACTTTCCGCTGCTACTTTGCTCGCCAGTGAAGGATACGATGTACATGTACATGAAATTCGCAAGGATTCCGGCGCACGATTTGATGGAGATTTCCAAGGTATTGAGAATTGGACGAGTAATGTCGATTTCTTTGTTGAGATGCGCGAATGGGGGCTCGACCCAGATGAATTCAAATCCGATCCATTCAGCATTATTGATCTAATTCACCCCGACGACGAAATCACCAATCCGGTAACCGATGGGATTGCTTTTCGCGTTGTCGAGAGAGGAACCGATGAGCATTGTATAGATCAAGGATTCAAGAGAATGGCTTTAGCAGCCGGCGCGCAAATCCATTACGAGACTCGCAAAGACCCGAGCGAGTGCGATATCATCGCTGCCGGACCTAAGGATTCTAGCGCTGTGGCTTTCGGAGAAATTTTCCACACTGACCATCCGAATATCGTCGCATTCCAACTCAATGACAAGTTGGCTCCGGGTGCCTATTCATATCTCATTATCATCGATGGAGTTGGGTTGATTTGCACCTGTCTTTGGAGACAGCAAAAGAAGTCCAGTCGATACCTAAACGAAACCATCGCTTGGTACGAGCAAAACTACGAACTCAATCGAAGGCCGATTAAGCGAGTAGGAGGTAAAGGGGACTTCTCCATACCAGATCGCTACATTCACGAAGGACGTTATTACGTTGGTGAAGCGGGAGGATTACAGGACTTCATGTGGGGCTTCGGAATGCGCTATGCCATCACCAGTGGAGTATACGCTGCTAATTCGATAATGGGTGCAAATGATTACGAGAAACAGATTCGCAGTCGCTTGCTTCCATTGATTAGGGCCAGCGCCATAAATCGATTCCTGATGAATCGAATCGGCGACCGTGGATTCAAGATGGTGGCGAATTATTGGATGCGACACCAAGCTCGCAAAGGAGACGGTCTAGAATTCATGAAATGGGTCTATCAACCGGGGATTTTCCGAAGAGCCATCTGGCCGATTGTTAGATTTGGAATGCTTCGAAGAAAGAAGATTGCAGATGGCAGAACCGTATCGAGAATGCCGTTCAGAAAGGCACTCTCTCGAGACGTTTGGGAACCAACTTCTCAGGCGGAAGAAATCGGCAAACAATGGAAGGAAATTCAGCGAGGTGGTGGAGGTATATCCTTCACTGAAACCGATACCTGAACGTGCAAATTTCTCATCACTAAACACCCGTTTGATTCATATTCCGACCTACGGTCGGCAGATTATGACATCATGGCCTGACATGCAGTCAATGGCGCACAACCTTGTGAACTATGGAACGACGGATAACGGTATAGCCATCATCGAACTGTGCTCTGATTCTGCTGGAGAACCCCTAACTGAAGGTAAGACGCCGGTCAACACATACACTCACTCGATGATGAGAGACATAGACCAGGCAGTACTCAAGGCTCGGTTCGACGATGACGTGACTGTGATTCTACTCACTGGTTTTGGAGAGAAGTTCTTCTCAGCAGGAGCCAGTATCAGCATGCTCGATTCGGTCAGTCCCGGATTCAAGTACTTCTTCTGCCTACACGCCAACGAGACCCTGAGCAGACTGGAACAGACTCCCAAGCTCGTAATTGCCGCCCTGAACGGACATGCCGTTGGTGGTGGACTGGAGATTGCTATGTCGGCAGACATCCGCATCGGCCGCAAGGATTCTGGCCAGGTAGGCCTCCCAGAAGTCTCACTGGGAGTCCTCGCAGGGACTGGTGGGACTGCTAGGCTGTCCCGTCTAGTCGGTAAGGCGAGGGCGATGGAAATCATGGTAACGGGACGAAAGTTCTCGTACGAGGAGGCCAAGGAGATGGACCTAGTACATGACGTCTGGGCTGGCAGCCTTGAGGAGTTTCGCCAAGATATCCTCGACTACGCTGGCCAGTTCACTCTGCCTTATGCGGCAAGCAAGGCGATCGGAAACATCAAGCGAAGTGTCCAGAGTGGTATGGAGATCCCTCTCGAGTACCACCTAGCACTCGAGAGAGAGTTGCAATCTGACTTGTTCCAGAGCGATGATGCGAAGAAAGGTATTGCCGCATATGTGAACAGGGAAGTTCCAGAATTTGATGGAAATTGAGATTCGCACTCTTTAGAGTGCGGTTTCGGATACAGCGTTTGATATACCTGTTATATCTGCCCATGGATGATGGCAGACGCAGAGATAGTGGGAGACTACACACAGAACTTTGAGGCGTGGATTGACGAGTTCAACGACTGGCAGACGAGAATCGGTTTCGACCCCTCTTGGTTAGGTGACTACCGCTTCGACATCAAGTTCGACTGGGACACCGCTGGAGACAGCATTGAGTTCGGTGATTTCGAAGGCAGACCAAAGTGGGAACGGAGGATGCAAATCCCACAGCAAACCATCAGGGATGCTATCATCAGTATGATTAGCGTTCAGGGCGATACCGAGTTCGCTTCGGTTGAGCAGCAGAATCACCTTCTGGCATCTGCTCCAACAGAATACGACAAGAAATCGGCTCTTAGGATAATGTGTGAGGAGCAGCGGCACGGCTGGCAGATGGCTTACCTCCTATGCACTTTCTTTGGTGAGCAAGGAGTTCGTGAAGCTGCTAAACTACTCGAGAGGAATGCTCAGGATGGAACTCGTATCCTAGGCTCATTCAACGAACCGATAGACCATTGGTTAGACTTCTTCATGTTTACTCACTTCATCGATCGTGATGGCAAGTACCAGTTGAAGATGCTGAGCACATCTTCGTTCAAACCTCTGGCGGCTTCGATGGGTCCAATGCTCAAGGAGGAGTCTTTTCATCTCGGTACAGGTGCCAACGGGCTACGCAGGATTGTCAAGCAGGGAGTCATTCCCTGCGCTTTGATTCAGAAGTACGTCAACAAGTGGGTGAGTACAGGACTCGATTTATTCGGAACTGATGATTCGTCCAGTGCTCAGTGGGCATATGTTTACGGCGTCAAGGGTAGATACGATGAGAGAGAAGCTGCTGAAGCAGCCGATAGAGAGCATCTAAACGAAGCCAGCAGGGAATTGTACTTCCAAGAACTCAGAGATGAGATGATTAGGATCAGCAAGGCCCGAAAGGAGGGTGAACCTGAGCTCTACATCCCGTCAGACAAGTTCAAGCGCGAAATTGGTAGGTACGCCGGTAAGCGTTATACTGTCCACGGAGAGGTGTTTGAGGGCGATGATAACGCTTGGGATGAGTACCTCTCAACGGTTCTGCCAACTGACGAGGACGAGGATAAACTAGTCAACGAGTACTTGAAGGGAGAATGGATTCAGTACCGAGAGTGGAAGGGCGACTGAGTCTAGGGGGATTCTGCATGCAGCATGTTGCTTTGACCTCATTCGACAAGGAGCGTTGCGCTCCGTTTTTTGAGAAGCTAACTGAATACTTCCATGAGCATCATCACTCCGCTGAGCAAGATGCAGCGGGGTACGAGGAACTGCTATACCTCATCCGCCGACCATATACTCCTGAGATGCTGGATATGATTGACCTTTGGATGGGTCTGCCCGAGCGCGATTGGCGCGACGAGACCCAAAGAGAAGTAATGCTGGCGCTATATGCCATCAGGTACCCAGACACATTGCTCATAGAGAGTTTTACTGAGAAAGCCAAATCGGACATGCGACGACTTTCCGCCTACCTCCACTTCACCGGCCACACCTACGCCATCTGGGACGAGGACTCTCGCAGAGGATTGAGCAAGTTGGGAATCGAGATTCCCAGCACTGAATCTGCTGACCCATTCATTTACGGCGCCTATGTCTCAGCCATTGAGTTGCTAAAAGACGTGGCACCATTCACATGCTTCCTCGAGCATGATGTGCCGCGACAGCGACTTTTCCAAGCAGCCCTTGCTGCTTTTGGTAGGGAGTGATTCGATGGATGTTCGGACCGTCGCCGTAATCGGCGCCGGGACGATGGGCGCAGGAATTGCACAGGTTTGCGCTCAAACAGGTTGGCAAACCAACCTATTCGACGCTTATCCTGAAGGATTGGAACGTGGCATGAATACCATTAACGAATTCTGGGACAATGGAATCGCTCGAGGAAAAACAACTCCTGAACAGAAAGAAGAGTGGTCAGCAAATATTCACACATTCTCTGACATGAGAAATGCAGTCAAAGATGTAGATTTGGTTATTGAAGCAGTTCCTGAAATTATGGAAATAAAAGCAAGAATATTCCATGTTCTTTCCATAGAAACGAAAGAGGATTGTATCTTAGCAACAAACACATCCTCACTTTCAATCTCTAATATCGCACAGGCCTCAGACCGTCCAGACAAAGTAATTGGAATGCACTTTTTCAATCCAGTTCCAATCATGAAATTGCTTGAGATTGTCCGACACGATTCGTGCTCGGAAGCCACCATCGCAGCGGCGCAATCAATCGGTTCTGCGATGGGTAAAGAGACCATATTAGTCAATGATGTACCAGGATTCGCAACCAGCAGACTTGGGGTAGTTCTCGGCAATGAAGCTATTCGAATGCTGGCCGATGGGGTTGCCAGCGCTTCGGATATCGATACCGCGATGCGCCTTGGTTATCGACACCCAATGGGTCCACTGGAACTCTCAGACTTGGTCGGACTGGATGTGAGACGGGATATCCTCAACAGTTTGGCTGAGGCATTCGACGATGATTCATATCAACCTCATCAGCTGCTCAATTCACTGGTTGAGGAAGGCAGTCTCGGGAAGAAGAGCGGAAGAGGGATTTACGATTGGACCAATGGTAACAAGTCCGAACGTGAGGACCTCCCATTGTGACTAATCGGGAGGAGATGAGATGATTCCACTCTGGGTAGAAATGATCGGTGTCATTGCCGGATTTCTAGGTGTAATTGCATGGTTTCCACAGATTCGAAGAGTGTGGTCGGAAAAGAAGCACGATGGAATCTCACTACCAACTTTCACGTTAGTTTCAACCTCACTTATGATCTGGCTAGTTTACGGAATCATGATTGAATCTGTGGCGATGATTCTAGCAAATATAGCCGCTCTGTCTTGCATTTTTGCGATAATCGCGGGTGTCTTGAAACTACGGCGTGAGGAATAGACATAACAAGAGTGGGTAATTCATTCCTCTTCGGATAAATAGCCAAAATTAGCCGGCCGCTTCTCTAGAAAAGCGGAAACACCTTCTGCGAAATCTGGGGTAAGTGAAGCGGCAGTAATTAGGGCCTTTTCGAACTCAAGTTGAGTTTCCATGAAGGTTGTAGATGATGCATCGAGTAATTGTTTGGTACCTTGTTTACTGGCTTGAGCCCATGAGCTCCAATTTCTTGCAACCTCGATCGCTCTGTCAATTAGTGATTCTGAACCTGTGAGTTCGTCTACTGCTCCAAATTCGAGGGCTTGATCGCCAGTCCAAACTTCGTTATCGAAGAAAAATCGGCGAGCACGTTGGTATCCTACCAATCGTGGAAGTAGCCAAGTTGAGCCTCCATCTGGCGATAACCCGAGTGAAAAAAAGGCGGCTGCAAGCCTAGCATCTGGAACACAGACACGATAGTCAGCGCATAGCGCGAGACCTAATCCACCACCGGCCGCAGATCCGTTGATTGCTGCGACGTATACAGTCGAACTGCGACGGAGTCGTAATTCAAGTGGGTGCAATACGCTGGTCAATTCGTCGACGAGATTTGCGATTGTGCCGTCATCAATCGAGTCTGCGAACTCATCAATGTCCGCTCCGGTACAGAAAAATCGGCCTGTTCCAGTGAGTACAATTGCCTTGCAAGAAGGGTCGTCTAACAAACCACCCATGACAGTAGAAATTTCGCGAATAGAAGTACGTGAGAAGGCATTTCTTGCCGCCTCTTCGGAGAGTGTGACAACGGCAACTCCGCCGTCATGGCGTTCGACCCCGATTCCCATGATGTGGCGGTGTCGACTCTACTTTTGAACTGCATGAATGTGATAAGTCGCGTCGCGCCGCCCCAATAACATGCACGCGCGCGAGAACATCTACATCAACGGGAAGTGGATTCCTGCAAGTGGCGAAGGCAGCATCGAAGTGGTCAATCCAGCAACTGAGCAATGCATCGGTTCGGTGCCTGTTGGTAGTGCTACAGATGTAGAATCGGCGGTCTCAGCAGCTCGTGCAGCATTCCCCGCTTGGTCGCAATCGAGTATCGAAGAGCGTCAAGGCTACCTGAATGCGATTTCAGCGGCGATTGCAGAGCGTGGAGAAGAAATCGCCGAATTAATCACTTCAGAAGTTGGAACTCCAATCAATTACAGCAGAATGGCGATGGTTGGAACTCCTAGGGTGGTTTCTAGATTATATGCAAAGATGCTCGATTCCTTTGAGTGGGAGGAAGAAGTTCGGAACTCACTCATCGTCAAGGAATCAATTGGTGTAGTCGGTATGATTACTCCTTGGAATTTCCCACTTCACCAAATCATCGGCAAGGTCGCTCCTGCACTGGCTGCTGGCTGTACAATGGTCCTCAAACCATCGAAAGAAGCCCCGCTGAACGCATTCTTGCTAGCTGATATCATCGACAAGAGTGGTCTTCCTGCAGGGGTATTCAATCTAGTCTCAGGACATGGTCGCGAAATCGGTGAGACTCTTTCGGCTCACCCAGAAGTCGACATGGTCAGTTTCACAGGGTCAACCGGCGCTGGAGTAAGTGTCTCACAAGCCGCAGCGCCGACAGTAAAGCGCGTCACTCTAGAATTGGGTGGAAAGAGTGCCAATGTAATCCTAGATGATGCCGACATTGAAAAGGCTGCTAAGATGGCGGTTTACGCTTGCTTCAACAATTCTGGACAAGAATGCTCGAGCCTAAGTCGACTAATCGTACCAGCAACAGTGCGTGATGAGGTAGTCGAGGTAATCTCTGCCACAATTGCGCGCTATACAGTAGGCGACCCGATGGATGAATCGATGCGCTGCGGACCGATGGTATCGGCGCGACAGCAAGAATCGGTCGCCGGCTACATAGCCTCAGGAATAGCCGAAGGAGCCACCCTTGTTGCGGGAGGCGAGGGTATGCCAGATGGCCTAGATTCAGGATTCTATGTCAAGCCGACCGTGTTCGCAGATGTATCTCCGGAGATGACAATTTTCCGCGAGGAAATCTTCGGACCTGTGCTATCAATCACCACTTACGAGACAGAGGATGAAGCGATTGCACTTGCCAACGATTCGGAATACGGACTGTCTGGCGGCGTCTGGTCAGGCGATGAAGACAGAGCCTTGCGATTCGCCCGCCAAATGAGAACTGGACAAGTCAGTATCAATGGTGGCGCATTCAACATCAGCGCTCCATTTGGTGGATACAAGTTGTCAGGTAATGGTCGTGAACTTGGGGTTCATGGACTAGAGGAATTCCTTGAAGTGAAGGCCATCCAGCGTTAGGAGTTGTAAAGAATGGTCGGCAGATTGCTGGTCATAACCGGTGCTAGCGGAGTTGGAAAGTCAACCCTTACCGCAAGACTCGCAGCCTCGCTAGAAATCGATAAGGTGGTATCTAGTGATACGATTCGAGAAACTCTCCGCACTCAAATTTCCAAAGAAGAATCACCTGCTTTACACCGATCATCCTTCCAACCGGCAGGAGCAGGGGCAATCGGAGATTGGAAGGAGACGGTTGCACCTCTGAAAGATGCCATACAAGCGGTTGTAAATAGAGAGAAGGAAAGAGGAGGGAGCCTGTTGATGGAGGGAGTTCATTTCATACCCAACTTAGGTATAATCGATGACTGGAGAGCAGCAGGTGGGAATGCCTGTGGCGTTGTTTTGGCAGTTGAAGACGATGAGGAACACGTGCGAATGATAGTCGGTAGGCGCAAGCACAACGGTAGACCTGTTCGGCATTATCTCGACCATATCGGAAGAATTCGAGAAATACAGGATGAGATGGTTAGATTGGCGGATAATAATGGCTGGTTGGTGTTGGACATTACAAAATCCGATAATCTGATTGGAAAAATAGAGGGTTATCTTAATGCCTAAACTAGATTCCAGAATGTTGTGGAACGAGTACCGCTGATACTTGCTGGTGCGGCCAATGGTGCAATTCTGGCAACACTGATGATTCTACTACTCATTATTCCCGATGACATCGTTTTCGGAACATTCCCAGTTGCAATGCTCAGCTTCCTAATAATCATCCTTATTCCACCATTCTTGATTAAAAAAATCTGCACTGAAAGATTCAACGTAAATCCAAGTTTGAAACACCTAATTCCAGTCTCCTTCTTGACCTTCTTTCTTCCAATTTTAGGTCCAGCATTTGGAGGTCCATCCTTGAACGTAATTTCCTATTGGCTCTCGCTTATCGTGGCTGCCGCTTTAGGAGGAGCTATCTGGAGCATCCCGTTTGTTATGTTGAAAAAAAATAATCAGTGATTCTCAGTTGCCTTTCCACTCAGCATCCTTCCGCTCAAGGAAGGCCTGAACACCAATTTCCTTGTCTTCGGTGTCAAAGAGAGCGACGAACTCCGACCTCTCCGCTAGAATTCCTTCAGACATTCCGAGATCAAGAGAAGCACGCACAGCTCGCTTTGCAACCTTGATTGTGTAAGGCGACTTTCTTGCGATATTTTCCGCCATTTCCATAGTGCGAGTCTCAAGATCCTCAGGCTCTACTACATCGTTGACCAATCCGAGCCTTAGCGCCTCTTCCGAGCCAACCATCTCTCCGGTCATTACCATCTCCATCGCCTTGCCATAGCCTAGAATGTCTGCAAGGCGTTGGGTTCCACCGCCACCGGGAATCAAGCCAAGATTGATTTCTGGAGTTCCGAACCTGGCGCGTGTGCTGGCTATTCGCAAATCGCAGGAAAGGGCTAATTCGATTCCACCGCCTAGAGCAAAGCCATCGACCATGGCGATAGTTGGCTTTGTTAGATTCCAGATTCTCTCCCATGCATTGTTCTCAAAGAAAGGTCGGACGTCGTCGGAATTTTTGCCAGCAAACTCCGAAATGTCTGCTCCAGCCGCGAAGGCGGCTGGTTTCTGGCGCTTGCCTTCAGGCGCTGGCGGAGGGTCAGCACCACGAATTACTACGACTCGAACATTGTCATCCGCCTCTGCATCGGCGCAGGCTTGCTTCAGTGCATCATGCGAGGCCGCATTCAGAGCATTGAGTTTCTCAGGCCGGTTAAGTGTCCAAACAGAGATTACTCCACCGGCCGGACTAGAACCCTCAACTGGCACATTCTCGACCAGTAGCACGTCATCGCTCATAGTGCGCCGAAGAGCCGCCGCCGCTTGAAGATACGCTCACTCAGGTGGTGGGGGTGGTGGCATTCCTGGAGGGGGAGGCATCGGTGGCAAATCACCCGGAGGTGGAGGCATTGGTGGCATATCCTGTATATCGGGTAATTCATCCTCAATCGGCTTGCTTTCAGCCTTCTCTGGAATCTTTAGTGGGACTCTTATCTTGAGGATTCTCGATTTATCAATTCTAACGTATGATACGCCAAGTGGGGATGAGTCGTCAGGATTCTCATCTTCTTCGATTAACGTCAATCCGTGATCTGGGTTATTGAGGAGTGCGCCGAGGTCCTCTCCATCTTCCAACTCGGTCCACATCCTTACCTTAGCTGCTCGTCGTTCTGCTAGTACCATGCGGCGACGTCGCTCGATTTTACCGCGAATAACCGCCCTCTTCTCACGTTGTACCTCTACATAACTCTCGATTTCGGTTTCCATCTCAGACTGGGCGTCTCTGGAAACAACCAGCTTCTGTGCAACGTTTTCTCCATCCCCAGCAACCGGAGGGGCTTGAGGTGGAGCAGGCATAGGCGGTGGCATCGGCATCTCGGCTGCTGGCATCGGAGAATCAGGTGGAGGTATTGCAACTGCAGTTGGTGGTGGCATCGGTGGTGCCACTGGAGCAGCAACCCGTCCACGGCTGCGGCGAATCTCCTCATCCTCTTCGACCTCAACCTCTGGAGGTGCGGTCTCTGTCTCTACTTCCTCCTCCTCTTCCTCGACTTCGACTATGGGCGACTTTGGGGGAGTAGGTAGAGGCTTTCTGCCAGAAAATACGAACAGTGAAAGGAATGCCAAAAGAACGGTTCCCGCAGCAATCTGCTGACCCAAATTCATCGATCCTTGGAACAATAGGAATAGTGGAGTACCTAGTCCTACAAGGACTAGAAGCAAGAGTCGGGTGTACGAAACCACGTCAGTTCCTCGGTTGCCACAGCGGCTTGTCTCTATTCACCTTGACGGGGATTTGAGAAGATTTGAGAGTCCTTCCATGACTTTTTTACGATGAGAAATTTGGTTCTTGACCTCATTGGATAACTCTCCAAAGGTCCGTCCATCACCCTCATCTGGGATGAAAATTGGATCATATCCGAATCCGTTGCTACCTAAAGGACGGTTAGAAATCGTACCACGACATACTCCTTGCGATTTCCAAACTTGATTTTCAGATGAGAGAATTGCTACCGCTCGGTATTCTGTTCCCCTCTCTCCGGATTGGTTTACCCGTTGGATAATACCCTCTAGTCCAATATCTCTCTCCACATCCGAAGATTCAGCCCCTGGCCATTCTGGAAAAGCATCTAGGAATATACCTGAATCTTCGACTAGAATTGCACTACCTTGCAATTCGCTTCCTTCAATCAATGCCAATGCTTGACTAATCTTGGCTTCCGCGACCGCTTCTATTCCGAGGTCTTTGGGTTCGTCAAAATTAGGGCGATGTCCGTCGATTATCAATCCCTCAACAGTATGACCAAGTGGCTCAAACACCTCTCGGGCTTCTGCAATTTTGTTTTCATTGCCGGTAGCAAAGAGTATCCTCATCTGCTCATCTCAGGCATGGTATCTTACTCGGCCGCGAATAGCGTTGAATCGCTCAACAACTTCCTTTGCTGGAATGTGAGAGATCGCCATTGAATTTCCAGAATCAGCCGCCAAATATCCCTCGACCATTGTTTCCACGGCTGAGTCGATATTGTAATGGCTGGCCGTCAAACATTCATTGAGAACCTGTAAGTCAAGGCCGAGCTGTTCAATCTCGGGGGCAATTCTAGCGAGGCCGAAGTCGATTAGAGTCAGATTGCCTTCATTATCGAATAGCACATTGTGTGTGGTCAAATCACCATGGGCAACATCGGCTTCGTGTAATCTTCGAATTAATTCTCCAAAGTGGCGAATTTCTTCCAATCCTGCTTCACCACTTTGCAATGCGCCATACAATGGAACTCCGTCGATTCGAGAAATTAGCATCCAACCTCCCTCCGTATCGACATCCAACAAGTATGGAGAGGAAAAATCGATATTTTGTAGACGAGAAAGAATCCTAGCTTCCGCAGATAATCTCTGACGGGTTAATTTTCTGTCTAATGAGGGGTGACGATAGGCTCTTGGTTCGCGCTTTTTCAGCACTGCATCACGACCCATCCAAGAGCCGGAAATAGCTGTCGCTTCGGCACCGATGTGAAGGACAGAATCTTCTATCCACATCGGAGTCGCCTCTTCAGCCATGTTCCTCGGAGATGAGATGCCTTGAAAGCGGTTGCACAGGACGAAGTAGCGAGTATAGATGACAATGCAGATGCCTTCTGTCCCGTTACCGCGTGGTTATCTAACTCCGAAGTTATACTCGGAGGAGGAAATTCAAGCAGAGGCTGAGAGGCTACAGCAGGTAATAAATCAAGGAACATTATGGGATATTGAGGCCTGTAGAACTATTGCACCTCTAACTCTTGAGATAAATCAACTGAAGCGAGAAAAGGATGTTTTCCTAATCGCTCACTCATACCAAACTCCAGACATCGTTTACGGAGTAGCAGACTCTGTATCGGACAGTTACTCACTGTCCAAGGCTGCTCGAGATGCTACTCAGCAGACTATACTATTCTCCAGTGTACGATTTATGGCAGAAACTGCCAAAATCGTCAGCCCACACAAGACAGTCCTGCACCCTTCTCCGGAAGCAGGCTGTACTCTATCTGACAGCATTACCGCCCAAGATGTCCGTAATCTCAAGGCACGGTATCCAGGTGTGCCGGTCGCCTGCTACATCAACACCAGCGCCGAAGTGAAGGCTGAGGTTGATGTGTGCGTAACCAGTAGTAATTATCTCAGAATTTGCGAGAAACTTCCAGGCGACCGAATCATCTTCGTTCCCGATCAATTAATGGGGAAACATCTTGCTGAGCATCTTGCTGGTCACAAAGAAGTCATAAATTACCACGGTGAATGCTACGTTCACGCTACATTCACCGGAGAAAAAATACGCTCATGGAGAGAAAGAACATCTGAGCAAGGCATAGAGTTGCAAGTACTGAGCCACCCTGAGTGTGATGCTGATGTAATTGCAGAAAGTGACGTTGTGGGAAGTAGCGAAGTTCTCCGCGAGGAGGCTTTGAGACTTGGGTCAGAAGGGAAATCCGACATCATGCTGATTACCGAATGTGGTACCGCTGATAGGGTAAGGGCTGAATCTGAAAATGAGTTGAATCTAATCGGAACTTGTGTTATGTGTCGTTACATGAAAATGACCCAATTGGAAGATATTCTACAGGCTCTGCGAGATCCTCATCCAGATCAGATAGTTGAGCTCGACGAGGAAATAATTCTGCGAGCACAGCACAGCCTTGAGGAAATGTTCCGTCTTGCTGAATGAATCAATCTTCTCTGCGACCATTTGACCGCATCGATTCATTTGCCGATTGGAAAGCATACAAAATCATCATTGGAATTAGAAGTACAATCGAAGATTGTAGCACCACAGAAGAGTAGGGTTCGAAAGTCTCCTCTAGCGCATGCATTCGAATTTCCAAGGATCCCTCTTCTTGACTTTCTATCCACGCTACATTCGATTCCAAAACCTGTGGATTGGATTGGTCAACATCATCGTCAATTGTCAACTGTAAGGTTCTATTTTCCTCAATATCATGAAGGAATACATCTCTCGCAGTCAGTAAATCATCAGGTTCCGCAGTCGGATCGAATCTAGGGATTTGAAGGAATGCGACATTTTCACCGGAGATACTCGGTGAGGAAGAAGGCCAAACGGGATCTGAAAGCAATAATTGAGAGCCACTTACTGTGTCGATTAGTATTGTACGGTGGACTGGACCGACATCGACTACCGCAACAATATGATTGCCATCTATTGCAAGTTCAACGATTTGAGAATTAGCGTAATCTACCTGCTCCTCGAATACCTCCTCAAGGTGTTCATCTACTACTTCGTCGGTAGTATTGGCTATGTCGATACGAAGACTCAACTGAGTAGCAAGAGAGACGATATCCAGCACCGGACCATTTGCGGTGGAGTTTGCAGAGACGATTAGAGCACCGGAGGATGCAACGACGCTATAGACCCCTTGAGGAGAAGGATATTCTGTAATCTGACCCGTTGCATCTCGATAGACAAAATCATCGGAATAAACAACTGCGATTACTGCTTCCTGATTGGCATTTTCGGCTAGTAGTACATCGATTATTGGGTTAGAGTTAGGATTCATTTCTTCTGTCCACCAATCTAAATAAAAACTTTGGTCAGACTTGCTATAGGGCCAGAATTCTAACTTGTGAGTATCAAATAGCGCAACCCCCTTTTCCGAGGCTGAAACTCTTGGCGTGGAGGTCCATCCTTGTTCTCCGATAATTATCGTAGAGATTGTTTCTGACTCCCTAGTTTCAGAGTTCCAAGAGATTACTTGGACAGTGCCGTTTTCATTTTCTTGCACCGTGACTAACCATTCTCCTGAACCTGCCGCATAGGTCGGCCATTCTACACCTTCGACTGGGAAATCTTGGTGAGTTGCGTCCCAGAGGAGAACTAATCCGGTACCGAGAAGGATTGCAATTATCGCTACACCAGTTTGGGTCCTAGATGGTTCTCGCAAAGGAGCGAATTTCCTCTTCGCTGATCTATTTACTCCAGCAAGCCATGCTCTTGGGTCTTTCATTAGTCGTGCTAATCGACGAGTGAATAATCGTTCATCGGCAAAGCGCCAAACAGGTTCGTGAGTCCTTTCAGTTAGACTGACTGCAAGGGTTGCTACCAGAATGCCACCAATTATGTCGACGACCCAGTGAATTCCGAGGTAGAGAATCGCAAAACCAGTTAGCAGGATGAATATCATCAGAGCAGTTCTAAACTTGGCCCAGCGACCATCATCATCCCACTTTAGATAGGTTAACCAGACAGCAAAAGGTAGCCCTATGTGTAAACTCGGCATTCCATTTGTGAAAGGGTCGATTCTGGTGAACCAATTGTGAATCTCTGGAGTCAAATCATAGGCGATTGTCTCCATTGCTGGGATGTGATCTCCAGTAACTCGAACGTTGAAGAAAAGATAGAATGGAATTGCTAAGACATAGACCCAAAACATCGACAGAGAAACTCTGTCTGCCATATGTCGGTCATCAAAATATATCGGATAAACGAAGGCGGCGAAGGTTGCTGTCATGAATCCCATGACGTAGAAATGGGTTAGGATGACTGACAGAACATCGTTCTGGAAGGCATCCTGAATCCAAAGTACGATATCCCCTTCGATAGCATAGACATACGGCGTCATATCGAGCTGAGTATTTGCCATCAGAATACGGTCTAGTTGGTCGAGAATATCCTTCCAGAGGTAGACCGAGAATACCACAAACATGTGAGCCCAGTAGCGACGAAACATATCGACGAAACCCTGGATTCGGATTTTTGCCCAAGGTGGTTTCATCAGAGGCATCAACGCTACGGAAAGGAGAATTGCACCCATCAGCCAAGAGATATAGATTCCAGAGCCACCCGCCATGTCGGTCTCCACTCCCTCAAATCATCGGGGTAACCGATGTATCAAGAATCCACCCCCGATGAAAATGCGACGGAAATTAACTAATTTCGTCCGAATCTAAGAGATTCGGACGGTTGGGCCACTACTACCGTCTAACTCAACCAAGACGTTCGCAACAACTGTATCGAAGGCTGCGGCAGTAGCACCATCAGGTTCAGCGATTATGCGGTGTACACCGTCGTCGCCACCTCTGACAATACCTGGGTCAAAGGGCAATGCACCTAGGAATGGGACTTCAAGTTCAGCGGCTGCTGTCTCGCCTCCACCCGACTTGAATACGTCCAGAGTGACCGACCAATCCCCATTCTCATCGGTGGTGGTTTGGATTGGTGTTCCAGTTGGCCCTATGACGCTAAGTTCTGAGTTGGGTTCGGCTTTCCCACGGATCGTGTAGCCACTCATATTTTCGACAACTCCCAGACATGGTAGAGAAATAGTCTTGGCGAAATTGATTGACTTGCGTGAATCTAGCAAAGCGACATCTTGAGGAGTTGTCACAATCACCACTCCATCGATTCCGGGAAGGCTCTGTGAGACCGTAAGCGGTTCGTCACTGGTACCGGGAGGGAAATCGATGATTAGAGCGTCGAGCTCACCCCAAGCTACATCTCCAATGAATTGCTGAATTGCTCCTAGTTTGATTGGGCCGCGCCAAATCACTGGTTTGTCTGGGTCGTCGATTAGGAAAGCCATCGAGATAACTTTGAGTCCATGCGGTCCAATCGCAGGAAATATCTGCCCCTCTTCGACATTTAATTCAGCGTCTTCGATACCGAGCATTTTCGGGACATTCGGGCCGGTAATGTCGATATCCATCAGACCGACCTTCTTACCCTGTCGAGCAAGCGAAAGTGCCAGTCCAACGGAGACCGTTGATTTGCCTACACCACCCTTACCTGAGAGTACCATGACCTTGTGTTTGATTTCTTCATCCAACTGTGTCATTCGCATCTTTCGGCGCATCTGAGCATAGGCCTGCTCCATCTGTGCCTTCTGTTCAAGGGACGCGGATTCTTCCTCTGATGTCCCTTGTGAATCAGCCATTGGCAGGCCGTCGCCGTGATGGTGGGAGATTGGCGAATCAGACATTGAACCGACTGGCGAGGTGAGGTCTACTTCAAGCCTACGTGGGGAAAAGAAAACAATCTCGAAGCAAAGATTCAGCCCTTTGGGCTGTATTCTATTGCTGTTTCATTCAAGTAGGCCGACCATCCCTCAGGATGTATGCGACTCCTCTTCGTCTGCGTTGGCAATACCTGCAGGAGTCAAATGGCAGAAGCCTTGGCTCGCCATTTTGGCCACGAAGCAGTATCTGCTGGCACCCATCCAGGGTCTACTGTGGCTGCTAATACTCTCACAGTGCTAGAAGAAATTGGAGTTAATACTGATGGCCTGAGACCGAAATCGGTTGATGACATCGAAACCGAAGGCTGGGGTATGATAATCAGCATGGGATGTGGAGTTGAATGCCCAATGCTACCAATCGCAGAGGATTGGGGACTGGAAGACCCTGTTGGACTACCCATGGATGTCTATCGAAGCACACGAGATACCATCATTGAGAACCTAAAGAGGCTCTCTGCTTAGACAACCGACGCTTAGAAAAGTGAGTCTTGTTTCCCGAATTTCGCACGAGTGTAGTGTAGTGGTTATCACCGGGCGTTGCCAACGCCTGAACCCGGGTTCAAATCCCGGCACTCGTACCAATTTCTCACGATTACGTACGCCGATGCTCTGCAATTTGAGCGTCCGTCCAACCGGCCTCTCGTAACTCATCATCGGTGTACATTGCTACCGGACTCGGAGGACTTACGTGGTGGGAATGGTCCTGTGCCCATTGTTGAGCCTCTGGCTTCTTGCGAGAAATTGTCACAAATATCGCCCCTCCTACAATTAATCCAAGGAACAAGACTAGAACGAGTACGCTCAAAATCATATCACCCGTGGACTGCCAAAGTGAGAAATTAGGGTAAACATCTGAATTATCCCCCACTCCATCTCCATCAGTATCCTTCCACTCAGCAGCATTCAATGGGAAGGCATCAAATCCATCATTCCAACCATCTGAATCAGTATCGCTGTTGAGTGGATCAGTACCAGCAGAAATTTCAGTAAGATCTGACAAACCATCTCCATCGTCATCTAAATCGGCGTTGTTACCAACACCATCGCCATCAGAATCCAGATACTCATTTGGATCATCTGGGAAAGCATCATCATCGTTGATGGTACCATCTCCATCTCTATCCGGATCCATGCCATCGCACAGGCCATCTCTATCGGAATCTGTTGGTTCGATTGAAGAATCGTCCTTGTCTCCATCGCAGGTTTCCTCAGCTAAGTCGGACCAGCCATCTCCATCATCGTCGGTATCGGCATTGTTTCCAATTCCGTCACCATCGGTATCGAACCATTCTGACGGATCCAGAGGAAACACATCTACAGTATCAGACCATTTGTCGCCATCGTCGTCAGTATCGACGGCATCGCAAAGGGAGTCCCCATCGAAATCTTGGGGATAACTTAGGGAATCTAATGGACCGGTACCACACTGTACCTCTTTTGTGTCAATCCAGCCGTCATTGTCGTCATCTGTGTCGGCGTTATTGCCAATACCATCAGAATCGGTATCTAGCCATTCAGACGGATTCTTTGGGAAACTATCGAGGTTGTCTTCCCAACCATCGTTGTCATCGTCAGAGTCCAACTCGTCACATTCTCCATCACCATCGGTATCGAGAGGTTGAGAGAATACACTCGTTGGGTCTGAACCACAGTCCTGCTCATAAATGTCAGAAAATTCATCATTGTCATCGTCCAAGTCCGCATTATCCCCGATACCGTCCTTATCGTTATCATTCCATTCGGTTGGATCATCTGGGAAGTCATCGATAGGATCATTGTAGCCGTCATCATCATCGTCGGGGTCTAAGCCGTCACATATTCCGTCTGAATCTATGTCGGATGGGAATGAACTAGCATCGAATTGGTCGGTACCACACTGGGATTCGTCTAGGTCATCCCAACCATCATTATCATCGTCTAAATCAGCATTATCACCTGTTCCATCAGAGTCGAAATCGCTGCACTCAGAAGCATCGTCTGGGAATGCATCCTCTTCATCGGGACAACCGTCTCCATCTGCGTCAGGGAAGCCACCCGCTTGATTATTCCACATGGTCATAGGGACAATATCAGTAGCGTTCTCTGGATCAAAATAGAATCCTGCGAAACCACCCCATTCTGTAAATAACAGCAAATCAATAATCTCCCCCCCATTGGAGACATTTCTAACCTCCACTTGCAAAACAGATAGTGTGGTTGGCGAGGAACCGGATGAGTCCGCCTCGTTGTATCCATCGAACTCTATGGATAATTCTTGGAGTCCTTCATAGGAAGTATCCTCCATCCAATAATCTGAGCCAGAATCTTCGCTTCTACTTCCGTTATCGTTGAGGTCAACCCAAGACCAATCTTCCCAATTTTCAGAAGTTACTGTGAATGTTGTTCCAACAGTCATCGAAGAAGGGGTACTGGTTTCGGACACCTCTGTGGTGATATTTTCCCAATATCTTCCCGCCTCATCGTCGGCCAAGGTTCCGTAGTCTATGTAGTAATCTTCGAAGTATCTAGAATCCCTTTCGTACCAATCGTCTCCAATTGCGGTATATGTTGTTACATCGTATGTGTAATCGTTTTCAATGGATATACCATAAACGTCATTGTAAGCGGTGAGATGTATTCCTTGACGTGTTTCTCTCACATTACACTGCCCCGTGAAGTCGCCGATTGAGCAGGACTCATCCGCTTGAGTCCAATACCCTACATCACTTCTTATTGAGTGAATTACAACCCTGTCCCAAAATGGATCACTCTCTATGTTTTCTTTGATGTAGATGGAAAGTTGTTGGCCATCGAGCTTGACATAATCACCATCCACAGGGGTGAAATCCAAATCAACAGTAATCGATTTTGGGCTTGTTGAAGAAGTGCTATCTGTTGATGAGGCAGCGATGATTGGTGATGCTAAAGCGCTCAAGGCGATGGCAGAGAGGATTACTGCTGAGACCCTATTCACATTGTTGGTGAGTATGTGGTGAGATAAGGAGGTTCGCCCATCATGTCGAGGGTATTTTCCTACTCAAATTCCGCATTTCGCATGGTAACTATGATTGCAGTAGCTCCCAAGGCGAGAAGCAATAGCAATCCAATTAGGACTAGAGTAGTGGAATTTTCTGCAATCCAATTTGCTCCACCTCCGCCCGAAGACTTCTCATCCACGAGTTCGATCGTGTATGTCTGATCTTCAGCAGGCGTCATCGATTGAAAAATATCCGAGGCCCGAATAAGGAAATTCATCTCACCTTGAGAAAGTGTAGAGCGGACATCGATTTGCATCGAGAATATACCATCGCCAGCAACCCTGTCTACATCCTGCCCATCATCCTTCAGCAATAGCCATGTTTCGGACTTACCGATTGGGGCAAGACGTCCAATTTTTGCTTGGGAGGAAGACACACCATCCGGATCGCTAATTGTAACTTCAATCGTGTAGGTCTTCTCGCCAGATTTCGGAATCTCGACGACAGAAACCCATTCGCCTTCGTCAAAGAAGGAGACATTGGTAATCTTAGGTGCCTCGTTGAGCACTTGAATTACCGCACCGGCATCGATTAGCGCGCTGGCACCTTGGTTATCGACGACTTGAATTGGAATTGTGCGCTGACCTGGAGCGAGGGAATTAGGCAGAACAAATTGACCTGCCCAACGACCGCTATTAGAGTCGAAGGAAAGTGAAGTTAGTTCTCCACCAGCACTCAGTAAATCGATTACAACCGATTCTACTCCATGTCCATCTTCGACTTTCAGACTGGCATTGATAATTTCACCTCTATATGCAAATTCAGGAGTGTAAACGCGTGAGGTAATTCGAGGTGCGGCATTTGAGATTTCGAGATCAGAAGTTGTCTGAACATCCGTCCAAAGATCGTCCATCTTTACTGGAACGGATAAGTTTCCAAACTCCAAACCATCGTGTTCGATAAAGGCCGTCCAGACTGAATCATGAATCACCTCATCACCATTCAGACCAGCATCGGAGAGGGTGATTATTCCCAGGCCAAATTCACTCAAGTCGACCATAACCCCAACAACATCCGTGTCGACATCCTCGACCACGGCTTCGAGGTGAGCCACTCCGCCTTCGGTAAACAGGACGCCTTCTCTGAAGCTAAGACTTAGCAAGGCAGGGGGAGTATTTCCCGATGCAGTAATTACCGAAGGATATAGCACCCTCTCGAGCGTCTGGTGTTCCACTACTCGGATAATTTGTGATTCTGAATTGTTTTCATCTTCTATTGGCAGACCGATATCAATTATACGATACACTTCGTGAAGCATACCAGTAAGCAAACCCTCATTGATTACGGTTCCATAAGCTGTGAAATTGTCGAGTGATTGAGTATCCTGCCATTCGGCCAACTCGACTTCATGACCATCGGCCATCCCCATTCTAGTACCGATGATTTCAATCGCCTGTCCATTTCCATCACGAGAGGTCGGGAAACTATCTCCAATTAGATACTTGTCTGGAACCACACCGGTTTCTCTGAATCCAGTGATGTTCATGTCGCCCTCATATTCGGGCCGTTGAGGATCTAATCGAATCGGCGACCTTTCCGGATATTCATTGCTAGTAGTTCCGTTGTCTTCGACATACAGGTAACGAATTGTGCGATTTGCCCAATCGGTCTGGGGTACGGTGTATTCGTAGGTCAGATTATGCTCTGCTTCTATCTCTTGGCTAATAGGGCCGATTGGGGTTCCTGAAATATTTAACCAGAATTCATTTTGGATCACATCAACTTCGAATTCTTCCCCAGTTGCGTTTGCCTGAATCAAGGAGTTATCTATTTGGCGAACAAAACCAAAGGAACCACTTGCATCACCCGAATATTCCCCATCGATGATGAGTCGATCTTGCACGACTTCGCCACCAAGTTCCTCGTAGTGGATATCTGGAACGGTACCATTAACCTGAATTTCGAATTGACTATCTTCGATGAGGAAGCCAAATTCGCCCGAGCCTTTGATCTTCAATGATTGTTCAGTACGCACACCGTCAAGCCACTTCTCCCGTGCGCGGAACTCATCTAATTCAATGGAGAATGTTTCGTCTTGAGTCTGAATACGGATGCTCAGGTTTGCTTCTATCTGAGTGTCAGATAGCCTCCGTGCACCATCTTCATCCCATGTTTCGATATAGAAAACGGATAATTCACCATAGCCGCCTTGAGTGCTATTGTTTGAGCCACCATTGTACGAAATAGAACCAGAAGCTTCGAGCGTAAGCCGCTCGGTGAGTATTCCATTCTCCCAATCTCGAAGGATGTATGCTTGGTATACATTGGCCTCAACATCGATGAGAGAATCCTCTGAATCACTTTGGAAAAGCAAGGCTCCAGAACCACGCATCTCGAATATCTGCCGAGTTATCTCAGTGCCTTCGTAAGTCTCATTCATCCAAACATTATCCAAATCAAGATTCAGATACACCTGGTCACTACCGGTGTCGAAATCGAGAACAAGGGAACCGTTTCCTAATTCGCTGGAACTCAAACTCTCACCAGTTCGCTTCTGCCAACCGCGGCCTTCGAAATACAGACTCGAGCCTCCTTCCGCTTCGTTTTGTAACTCCCAAGTGGTTTCGCGGGTGATTTCATGGTCTGCCGTGGGTTGATTCCACATTGTCATATCCAAGGAGCGAGAGCAGGTTGCCTCGGTGGAACTTACCTCGACAAACACTTCGTCGAGGAATTCCGGTTCATCCGGTAATACAACGTCTATTTCTCCACCGGCTACAACAAAACTAACGTCAGCCTCAGTAGCGATAATTTGTCCGTCTCTAATTTGTTGAACATCTATGGTTACTCCACTTGGAGAAGTGCCATTTTGAAATGCTGGCTCAAAGGTGGTCCTGTAGCGATGAATAACCGATTCTTGCCAAGTGAAATTTTCATCAATTGTCCAGTCATACTCCCAGTCCACTAGAATTTGACAGGTTTGTGCAGGCTCAGTCTCATCGGCTCCGACGATTCCACTCATCGGTGCAAGAAGCATTAGCGCCAGCAACACGGCTGTCTGAACTCGATTACGCACGTTCTTACCCCTGCGGGGTATTGTTTGAAGACTCCCCCGTCATGATTGGGAAATTGAGATTCAGAAAAGAGGCTCTTCCCAGTCGTCCTCTTCGTCTTCGTCGGTCATTCTTTCACGCCAAAGTGAAGTAGGGACGTCCTCGTAAATTCCTGCGTATGGGTCCTCATCTTCTTTTGTTCCCGCCTCGTTCATCGCCATTCGTGCGAAGTCACGAGCATCTGGCTTAAACTTCCAATAGTGAATTCTCCACTCTCGACCGTCCCAAAGGGTCGTCTCTTCGGATTCTGTAGTAAGCAGGTCATAGTCCTGCAATTGGTAAAACAGGTTGCGATCTGTCGGCTCGAGGGCATTATCGATGATGCGATTTGAGAAACCGAAGAAACCGAGTGCGTGTTCAGCTATTGACTCGGCGACCATCACTTCCATTTCCGAGTCGACCTTACGGCGGATTGCCTGAGTTAACTCTGCTAGCGTCATACCCATCGCATCCTCCTCCTGTAATAGAATATAGAAGCCCGTTCTATATCAACAATCGCTCCTCGGGTTTACGAATCCTGTGGATTCGACCCGAAGTGGTTAATCGAATAGCGACTCGGCACAAGCCATGGACGACGGGACTAGACCTACCTTCCTCGGACTATCCGAGGCTGGAGAAGGACCTTGGGATGTGGTGATTCTACCCGTTCCCTTCGAGATAACAACTAGTTGGGGTGAAGGCACAGAACACGGACCTGCGGCTGCGATTGAGGCTAGCTCGCAGGTCGAATTGTACGATTCTTTGCTACAAGAGGAATTGCCTTGTGGGCTTACATTTCACACGGCCTCAGCATGGGAATCTGAGGCTGCAACTCTTCTAGAACAATTGGATTCAATTCGTGATTATCTCCTACCGTGGTTCGATGGTGAAGCATTTCCAATTGTTCTTGGCGGAGAACATGGACTACTACCGCCTCTAGTTGAAGCTCTGCAAGGTCACCCCACTATCGCTGGCGACCTTTCCCGATTGACGATAGTTCAGGTCGATGCTCACGCCGACTTGCGGGATTCACTGAATGGTGAACGCTTCAGTCACGGGACCGCCGCAAGACGCGCTTTGGATTGTGGCACTGGTGGCCTTTTGCAGATTGGTATCCGTGCGCTTTCTCGTGATGAAGCGGAGTTCGCCGCGGCCGACGATCGCGTTGAGACTTTTTACGCTCGAGACCTATTCAGCCCCTCTGCTGGCGAGGCCGGTTGGACTTCATTGGTTCAGCGAATTAGCGAGTTGTCTGGACCTGTTTGGCTGACATTCGACGTCGATGGCCTCGATGGTGAATTAGTTCCCGATACCGGCACTCCTGTACCTGGAGGGTTGACTCATTGGGGTGCCGTGGAAATCATCGAAGGACTATTCGCGAGCGAGGCTGAAATCATCGGAGTCGACGTAAATGAGATTGCACCCGGGGAAGATCGACTCACTCAATTCAACGCCGCTCTAATCGCAACAAAGATTCTTGCCGCGCATATCGCCAGTCGAATTTGAATCGATTAATTCGTTATCAAAACGTGCGAATGATTGTAGGCATTGACCCCCACAGCGGCGCTATGCGCCGCTTGGTTGCAGTATTGGTGATCGCTTCGATGCTCGCTGTGTCAGCTGCGCCAGTGGCCACAGCCCAGATTGGTCAGCCGGATATTATTCAGGAGCATTGGTATCATTCCTATGCAACACTAACCCTTGATGTCAATGCATGGGCGGATGATTATCCAGAAATTGTCAATCTACTCATAGTTGGCCAAACTGAGATGGGAAGGAATCTCTGGATGTTGCAAATTTCTGATTGGAGTCAGGAGACCAAAACAGATGGAACTGCAAAAGATGTGGTTTACATCGATGGAGGCCACCATGGCAATGAACACTTAGGAACAGAATTGGCTTTTCTCGTTGCAGAATTTTACATCGAAGGTTGGGCTGATGGCGAACAAGAGGTCCTCGATGTCTTGGCGACGACGGAATTACACATCCTCATCATGCTAAATGCAGACGGCAATGACTTCGATACTAGATGGAATGTCAACCAAGTAGACCTAAACAGAAACTACGATCACTACTGGAATACCTGCCCGACGACCCAGCCTGGAAGTAGTGCATTCAGTGAATCCGAAACTCATGCGAATTCGATTTACATGAACGAGGTTGTGCCCCATGCTGACCTGTATATCACCATGCACACAGGAGTTTGGATTATGCTCTATCCTTGGGGTAAATGGCCCGAACAGCCTTCGGACTGGGAGTTATTCCATTTCATCAGAGATGATGTGCATGCCAACATATCCGACATCCCGATTCAGACTGCAAACCAAGGCCTCTACCCGAACTGTGGAACCAGCCGGGACTACGGGTACGGCGTGATGGGATACCCCACATTCACATTCGAGACTGACGACGAGCAGTGGTTGCTGGGAACAGTGGAGGCGCTATCAGAAAGGCTCGGTGAGGAGCTCGATGTGATGAATTACCTGATCGAGAATGTGTGGTACTGGAGGGCCCGTCTTGTTGTCGATTCCCTAGAAGTGGAAGATGGAAAGGTGCATCTGAGCGTTTCGAACCTAGGACGCGCGAGCACGTCAAATGCCACACTGGCATACTTGGACGAAGATGGTGGGTGGTGGGCCCCTGGCGGGATCGAGGAGTTATTTCTTGATCACGTCGATCCTGCCCAAGGCGACCCTTGGGCTGAGGTTTACACCTGTGGTGGCGAGATAGGACTCAACTTATCCATTCCAGGATGTGGCTTCGGAGTCAACGCCACTAATAGCACCGTCACAACCCTTGATTTTAGGGATGCTCCAATTTCCAGCGAAGGACAATTCTACCTAGTGTACCAGAAGCGTGTGATAGATTCCTCGATGTGGGTCAACGAGTCTGTCAATCAGAGCGTCGTAGAGATGAGGACTGGCGGTTCGGGCCTTCTTCCGGCCCCTTCGATGCTGCTTGTTTTCGTCGCCTTCGCTCTAGCGGCGATAAACAGCCGAAATCGCAAGTTTGAGTGATAATTCAGACTATTTGAAATTAAAATGGCCTCTAAACTTGGTTTTTTGAGGGCAATTCTTTGTATATCACTACCGAATCGGAGGGTTCGGCGTGATTATGGAATGGAGCAATGACGAATTCGGTGAAGCTGGAAGCCAACTGCTGCTACCCCTGTTTGAGGGAACCGGGAAGGCCCCGAACAATGCCCTCTCGGGATTGAGTCGAAGTCAGCGGAGCCTCGTCCGGGAGGCGATATCCTCGGATGACTTCGAGGGCAAGAAGGGCCAGAGGATGGTGGTCTGGACCCCGGGGTGCAGAGTGATTCTACTAGGCATGGGCGACAAGGGCGAGTTCGGACACAGGAAGGCCCGGAACATCGGTGCTAGGGGGATGGCCGCTCTGTCGAAGAAAAGCGGGACTGGGCTGACTGTGCGATTCACCTCGGGC
>JAKURL010000009.1 GCA_022449345.1 Candidatus Thalassarchaeum sp.
GAATCTGTCACAAAGCCATATCATTTGCATGTACGGGGCTTTCACCCTCTATGGCCCGCCATTCCCGGCGATTTCCACTTCCATGATTTAGGCTGAGACAGTCCATACCCCACATCTCTCCAAGGTTTCCCTAGGAGAGTCGGTTTGTCCGATTCCGTTTTCATTCGCCACTACTTACGGCATCTCGTTTGATTTCGTTTCCTCCCCCTACTGAGATGCTTCAGTTCGGGGGGTTCCCTTTCCTGTTGAGGAATGGCGCCTAGCGCCAGGAGGTCCCATTCGGCAATTCGCGGATCCATGAGATTCATGCCTCTCCCCGCGACTTTTCGCAGCTTGTCACGACCTTCTTCGGCTCTCTAGCCGAGCCATCCCCCAGTCGGGTTGTAGCATTTTTATTTCTACATACCCACTCTTCTGTGAGTCCTCTGGTGTCCAGGCATATCGATTCTATCTGGTCTCTCAGAACACTCCGTCTCCCCGCAGGGCGGAGCGTTCTCGACCACTTCCCCCTGTATGTGCCCATACAAGGGTGCACCAAAAGCAGGCGTGCGACCTACCTTCGGTATATGAACGATGCGGGTCATCCCAATAGGGGTAAGAACGCAGTATAGAGAGCCGGATTTACTCATTTTTGAGTGCTATCAAAAATATGTTCAGTTCCAAAGGGTAAATTTTGACGTGCTTTATTTGAAGATTTAGAGGTAATTTTCTGCGAATTTTGCTTGTTTTCAGGGGGTGCATCTTCAATTCCAAAAGGAAGTGAGTTTTCCTGCGCGATCTCTTCAACCATCTCGGGTTCAGAATTAGTGGTCTCTTGAGCGTGTACTAAGCCAAATGGCAGCCCACTATTTCCTAACTCTCCAAGGCCTTCCAAGGGTTCATCTTTAGCAGTTTTAGGAGAATTATCGATACCAAATGGTAAACTCGATTGTTCCTGACTAGGCTCATCGCCTAGCCCAAAAGGTAGGTCAACCGAATCAGTACTTGCCTGCCCAAGTGAAGTTTCTATTGAATCCTCAGCTTTGCTTCCGCAAAGTGAGCATACCCTTGACTCACTGAGGACCATGTGACACACAGAGCAGGTGAGCATGATGCTTGCCTGAGACTTCACGGCTTGATGCTGTCGCCCTAAAGTTCGCTGAACACTGAGATTCAACGGGGTTGCCCACTACAACAATGTCGAAAATTCAGGAATACAGTGTTCCATGGAATAGCATCATGAAAATCGTAGCCACGATGCAAGTGATGAACATCACAGGCAATCCAGCCCGAACCCATTCTTTGGTGGTAATCGGGTAAGGGCCTCTTTCGCTGATTGCAACAGTCATCACGTTTGCACTCGATCCAATTGGAGTAGCGTTTCCTCCGAATCCGGCGCCCATCGCTAGAGCCCATAACAGGGGCTCTGGGCTTAAGACTCCGCCGCTGGCTTCCGTAATACTGAAAATTACAGGAATCATTGCTGCGGTGAAAGGAATGTTATCAATCAAGGCACTGGCAATTGCTGAGACCCAAATAATCGCAACTGCCAACTTTACCTCGTCGTCACCAAAGTTGTCAAAAATCCAATTAGCGACTTTGTCAAGATAGCCCACATCTCCAACAGCTCCGACCAGTAGGAATAGACCTGCGAAGAATAGTAGCGCTTGCCATTCTACTTTATCCACAACGTCGTTGATGAACCCCTCCCGGAGGTCCTCGTTTTTCGGTTTTGCAAAAATCAATGCAAAGCCGGCTCCAGCCAAAGCAATACCATCAATTTCAATTTCTAAATCTAGAAATGACTTGGCTGAAAATGCGACTACAGTTAGTCCTAAAATGATTAGTGTAGAGAACATCAATCGTTTGTCATTAATTGCATCCCACTCATCTTCCTCCATCAACAAGTCAACATGTGGTGGCTTCTGTTCCGACCAATCTCGATAGTACCATCTGAAGTAACCCAATGTTGCCACCCAAGCGAAGAAAGTCAGTATTCCAAGTCTGAATAAAAATCCATTGAACGAAAATGCAAGAAGTGCCTCGTCAGCCGCAGCGGCTGCAATCATTACATTTGGTGGATCTCCAACCATAGAGGCCACCCCACCAGTATCCGAAAGTATGGCCTCGGCCAACAATGGAGGGACTGGGTTAATCTCCAACTTATTGCAAATTCTGAGTGTTACTGGCGCGATGATGATGATTGCTGTGACGTTGTCGATTACAAGAGAGAGAAGAGTGGTGAAAGTACCGAGGAGAACAATTAGCCTCCAGGGATCTCCCTTGCTCATCTTGGCGGCCTTGATGGCGACATACTCAAAGAAGCCACATAACTCGAGGATAGATGCAAAAATCATCATTCCAAGGAGCAGCCCAATTACTTCCCACTCTATCCAACCCAACATCGTGTGTTCCAAAGTGTAGGTTTTGACTAACTCACCAGCGGCGTTGTATTGCTCGTGTAAGTGGAATACACCGGTGTAGTGACCATAGAGCAACATTAGCACGGAACCAAACCATGCGGCTATCGTCCTATGCACAACCTCAGAGAGAATTAAGGCAAAAGAGAGTACAAAGATAGCCAGTACAACTTGTGCTTCGGTCACCATTAATTCGTCCGAACTTTGATGAGGCTAAATAAGTCACTATCACGAATGCAAAAAAACAGCAATGCTTGACCCTCAATTACCGGACCAGAATACAGCAACGTTGCCTCTTTGGAAAACCAGTTTTGATTGTGTAGATTCAGCCATTTCTGAGAACAAACCTATTCTTTCATTTGAGCCCTCGAGAACTCCTCTATTAGCCTTGACCTTGACCAAATTTCTCTTGTTTAATTGGTCATTGAGTTCCTCAACAATGGCCTCAGTCAAACCATTTCTTCCAACCCTTACCGAGACCAGCAAATCCCTATCCATTGCCATGCGTTTGATGTGGTTGGGAATTGAAGACATTTTACTCATCCTCCGCAAGCATTTTACGACGATGAACCCTATTGCAATCAAGGCAGGTAACCTTGCGAAATCCACCTTCGATTCTAACTCTGGCATTCTGACCGGGTCTTAATTTAGATTTACAGGTTCTACAGATTAAATCGCGGATTTTTCGATTTGCCCTTACCCCATGTCTCTTCGAAATTCGAAGTAAATCTCGGGCCGCTAAATCCGCTAGATCCTTTTCGGAATCAACCATCACCTTAGAGAGATGCGAAATTGATTCATCTGCTCTTTTCTTTCGGCTCTCAGAGTCGCGGCCTTTCCTGCGACCTGACATATTCCCGCCTCATGAAATGGATGCTATAGCTTCCTCTACAGAAGCCCCAACCTGTTCGATTGATGCGTCTCCATCTATTCTTATGAGTAAGCCTCTCTCTGAGTACCAATCTGCTAACGGGGCGGTTTGGGTGTGATAAGCCCCTAATCTAGCCCTCACAGTTTCTTCCGTATCATCTGGTCGTTGAACCAACCTGTCTTGAATTTCAGTAGGAGCGGGTTTGAATGACACATGATATATTTCTCCGGTTTCTGGATCCATTCTTCTACCAACGATTCGGTCGACAATAGCATCATCGGGCACTTCTATGGAAATGACTGAAGATACGGTGGCTATCTCCTCTAGAGATTCAGCCTGAGGAATGGTTCGAGGGAAGCCATCAAACAAAACGCCTTGACCAGCATCATCGTTTTGTAATCGTTCTTCTATAAGTCCGATGATGACTTCATCGGAAACCAATAATCCTGCATCCATGTACTCCTTCGCAGCCAATCCCATAGGTGAGCCTGCTTTTACGGCAGCACGCAACATGTCTCCTGTAGAGATTTGGGGTTTACCGGTGAGTTCCACTATCCTACCGGCTTGTGTGCCCTTTCCAGCACCGGGTGGCCCAAAGAGTACTATCGACTCTGTCATCGGCTCATCCAGCCGCCTCGTAGTCTTAAGACAGTCCCTGAGACCGCTCAAGTATTCTGTTCGTACCAAAGATGGCCATAAGCCACCCATTGGTCCATTGTCCAGCCTTCAGGTAAACCGCCGGGAGGTAAAGGCATAGCGCCGGGTGGAACTGGCACTGGAGGTGGTAAAGATGGAGCAGAGGAGGAGATTACATCGGAGATTTCGTCGACACTAACCGACTTGCTCAATACCTCACCTGCTGAACTTGTTTCTAGAGCCATAACCCTGCGTTCTGTTTGTGATCCGGAATGAAGTGCTGAACCAACAGGAATTAACTCCTCATCCGGACTCATGGAAGTGGCTGATTCTCTACGCATCCTAACTAGAACAACTCCCAAACCTGAGAGAATCACCAGGAAGACAATCGCTAATGTCCACTTTGGTAAACCAAGTGAAACCATGACGCAGCCAATACCACTGCAAGAGTCATCTCTGGCTCGAGAAACTTCCAAGTTGATTTCGGCATTTGTAATTGCATTAGATTCACCACTATCTGTAGAGTTGGCCCAAATCACGAAACTCGCCAAGCCAGGGGGTGCTGAGGATTCTGGTGAGGCTTTGACACTGATTTCCACCGATTCACCAACCGCAATCAGGCCCACTGATATGGGATTAATTTCAATATTCCAATTTTCCAAATCGCTCGCTTCGAAATTAAATCCAGAAGGTTGGTTGCCTAGGTTGGTCACTGTGATTGTGAAGATTCCGGATGAGTCGGATTGAATATCATTCAAGGTCATCGAATCTGGAGTTAAATCAACAAATATCGAGGGAGTAATTTCGACGCTCAATTCGAATGTATGAGTTACAGTTTCCATTCCAGGTGTAACCGCCTCGACGATTACAGGAACTGTTGCCTCCATCATTCCAACGGGTAAATTTCCAGGTACATCCAATCCAACTGTCACCAAGGCTTCACGATTCATGTCTAGTGTGGATGGAATAAGAGATTGGAATCCCCCAACCCAATTCATTGGCAGGCTTCCAATACTCCAAGTGAGGGAAAGAGGAACGTTTCCAGCATTTCTTACCCATACATCGGCTGTACCGGTTTGGCCTAATGAAACGATAATTGTACTATCCTCGGAGGCCTCAAGTGCAGCGATTTCCTGAACGATAAATCGGGTTGCATTCACAACCATGTCTCCGCCTACTAAAGTAGTTCGGAGTGTCAAGGTATTCCTAGTGTTCATCTCGGCATTCATTGGCACCATCATTTGAACTGAAACTGTGGCACTATCTCCCGCGTCGATTGAAATCTGCAATTCTTCATTCGTCTCAATCTGGCCGTGAACAAACTGCGCTGCCCACGTATTCAGGGAGGAACTGACCGTCATTGTGAAGTCCATTGGAACGTTTCCATCGTTCGAGACCATTACACTGGTTTCAGACAAATCTCCGTTTAGTACTGCTCTATCTTCCGCTAGGGCAATAGCTCCCAAGGTATTGCCTTGTTCATCGAATAAATCCACTGTGAAATCGAAACTCTCAAACACCTTGACAGAGGCTGTGTCGGTAGCAGAGACAGTAGAATCTTGCACGGATGTTGTTACACAAGTAATGTCCTCAGTCACCCCTGCAGCGGGCTCTCCACCATCAGCGGCAGGAACTCGGACATGAATCGGTAATGGCAAGAATTGTAGTCTGCTTAGAGGGTCCAATACTACCGATGAAGAACCGCTACTACCGATATTTACTATCCATTGACTGGGACTGTCACAGGTGACAGAGTATTGTGTATCCCCATTTCCAGTGTTCCTAATCGAGAGGGAATAAGTCGCAGTTTGTCCCGGCTTTGCTCCGAGATCATCGCCGGTACCAGCAAGGATCGTGAATAGACCTTCTACCCTCTCCACTACAGAGGTAATTCTGATTGTATGGGATACCGTGGGGGCATCCTTGTCAAACAAATTCAAGTCATTTACGAAGTTACCGGGTAGGGCATATCTTGCACCTGCAGGATCTTCCAAATCTGCGTCGACATCTTCCAAAGTAAGAGTTACAATCCTTGAGTCTTCATCTTCACCTAATGCTGCGAGATCCCAAGGTCCTGTTTCATTGAGTAATTTCCACCATTCGTCCGCGGGTGACTGCAGGATACCCTGCTCATCCACTCTTTGAACTGGGGTAACTGACAAGCCAACTGAAATCGCAGATGTTCCTTCATTTTGCAACATGAATTCGTAGGTTAGCATACTACCTGTTCTAGGGTCTAATGTCCTCGTAAAGGCCTGCTCTAATTCCGAAGTAGTAATCGGAAGAGAGCCGTCTTCCAACAGTGGCGTAATTCTGACCCCGATTTGGGAAATCTGGACCGTAAGCTGATAGTGATTATTGTTCACACCATTGTTCTCATCGTTTAACTCTACAACAGAATCTCCTGTATCGAGTCTCAATTCGAGTAAATGATCTCCTGTGGTCTGGAAGACATGAGGGAAGGATAGTGATGTTGTAACTCCGCCGCCTAATGAAGTCCTGTCGGAGGTATAGAGAATTATTCCTTCAGTCAAATCCTCAATTTCGATTGTGTAAGCGCCGCTGGCTTGCGATGCTTGGTTTCGCCAAGCGGCTTCTACAAGTACAGTATCTCCTTGCAAAGGCGCTAAAATCGATGTACTTAGGGAGCCTTCAAAGACGGTTAGATCGGCTGTCGATTGTTCTTGTAGCAACCCACTTGCAACCAAAGCAAAACTTTGCGTCATTCCACCTGCGTGACCGACGGAAATAGTCCACAATCCACTATTTCCTGCTGGAATCTTTACTCTCTCGACATTGTTCAAACGGTCAGCAGTTCCTCCTGTTGAAGAGAAACCATTTGAGAATACATTTCCGTAGTACACCGTGCCATCCGGCGCAATTACTGTTAGATCTAGGTCATTGACCAATTTTGCAGCGCTTTGGTTTGCAATAGTAGATGCTTCCAAATCGACCCAAGCGAGGGTGATATCAAAATCGGTTGTTGAATCAACGGTAAATGTGTAGACAAAACTGTGTGCAGGATCCAGCTCTCGAGAATCATCGAATAAAAGATCTAGATCGATTTCACCTTCACTAGGAGTAATCGAATTTGCAACGTTGATCTGCCCCCATCCCTCAGATGGATTAGGAATATTTGCAGTGCCGAGGTCATCTGCTCCATTGATTAGCAGTGCCTTGATTAAATCCGACCTTGGCTCGGTAATTCCAACATCTGTTCGCAGATATTGCCTAACCATCGCAGCGCCGCCGGCGGCCACTGCAGTAGACATGGAAGAACCGTTCAATGCCATGTAAAGAGGTGTAGTTCCGTCAGAATGAGTCGTCGTTGAGCAGGCTTGTCCTTGAACGCTACTTGCTTCCTCGGCACGAGCAGAACAAAGCATTACACCTGGAGCAACCAAATCTGGTTTTATTCGGCCATCAAGACTCGTGCCCTTGGAAGAAAAAGAAGGAACGCTACCTTCAGGGTCTGAGCCCATCGATCCGGTTGTTGAGGCTCCAATGGTTAGGACATTCTTTGCTGAGCCTGGAGGGGTGACTGTGTTGCTGCCACCTTCACCAAGATCTCCTGAAGAAAATAAAACCAAGAAGCGAGGATTATCGACAATGAATGCATCCGCAGAGCGGGAGTCTGAACTGTATTCGCCTACTAAATTCTCATTACCCCAAGAGTTTGTTTGTATCCTAGCAGAATTTTGCCAAGCATGTGTGAACATATCGTAAAGAGAACCCCATCTAGCCAAAATTCCAGAAGAGTCTACTTCTAGTTGGTAGAAATGGAACGTAGCTGCGGGAATCATTCCCAAGGCGGACATATCACCTGAGCCGTCGCCCAGTAGGGTAGCGGTAACATGTGTGCCATGGCCAGAATTGCTATCGAGCGCTGAATTATCCGGGCCGAACTGATGGTAAATCCCACGGACTCGGCCATCGAAATCACCGTGATCTGCATCTAATCCTGTGTCCGAGATAGCAATTACCTCTCCACTTCCATTCAGAGTGTTTCCGGAATTCACAAGGGCTTGGTTGATTCCTGCAATATCACTTGCCAGCGAATTGTGAATTGTTAATTTAGAAGCATGATGAATTTGCAATATTCTACCGTCCATCGCTAGAAGAGGGATCCAAATTGCATTGACAGATTGTGGCTGACAGAGATGAGAGTCACAAATCCCTCTAGGCCCGATTTTTCCAGAGATGGATGCAAGGTCCGATTCCAATCGCTGGAGTTCTTGGCTAGAAAGGTCAGGGGATGGAATTAGATCTATGTCTACAGTTATTGCCTCTCTCCCAGCAATAGCGGCCACCTCAGGACTTACCCTCCATGCAATTGGCAGTTCTCCAGCCCACCTAACCTCATCCATTGAGTTCAATTCAAAGATAGTTTTTGCAGGATTGAATTGGATTGGTATTCTTATCAGAAGCGTATCATCGGGGATGGTTTCAATAACAATCAAACCCATCTCTTGCAGGTTTTGTTGGATTGTAGTCAAATCTGCCGAGTTAGATTGTACAAGTGCGAATCTAGTTCTATCAAGTGCTTGATAATCAAAGATATTCTCTGGGCCTAACGGCATTGGTTGTAGAATTGGGTCAAACGAACCGTATGGGGAATGAATCAGCCCTGATGTTAACCTCAATTGATGAGTGCTGGAAGACACACTTGAAAATGACTGGAATAACACATCTCCTTCTTCGGATTCGATATACTCAGAAGCAGTTTCACCATTTTCAGCAGAAGCAGATGTTACCCCTATTGACCAACCACTCAAAACGAGCATGAACAGGGTAATTAGAACCAGCCGGCGGTCATTCACGAGATTATCGGAGAATGAGGGGCTTTTGACCGTTCATGTTGATTGACCTACGGTCAATTCAAAAAGCGATTGAGATGATTCGATTCAAAGACCGTAGTAAGTATCGATTGCAGAATCGGTTTTTGCAACCGATTTTCGCCAATCCGACTCAGTACCCATGAGGGCACGAATACAATCGATGTTCTCTGGAATTACATCACTTTCTTGATGAATTGCTTGGAAATAGTATAGTCGATTTTCCACTAATTTCACCCCGTCTTCCCAAACAAAGATTTCGTGTAAATCGCCCCACTTTCTTCCAATATCACGAGCCATCTCCATGACCTCTGCAGTAGTTGTAATTCGATTCTGCTCACCGTGCATTACAATCACTCTAGGTTGATTCTTCCACATCTCAATAATCGATTCTGTAGTTAGCCCATGTCCTTCAGGTAGATCAGCGATTATTGAATGGACATGCATTATTGTCGTCGGGACTGCAACCGCTAGAGAGTTGATTTCGATTTCGGGCTTTACGGTCATGACATCTGGGCCGTGGTGGCTTGGAACATTGAGAACTGGTTTGATGGCGTTGATTGGACCTTTCTTTGAGTCACCGGGGTCGGCTGCGCGGCGAACCATTGTACATTCGACCTTTAGTGAGCCACAGTGATCGTAGAGTGGCACCAAAGTTCGGGAAAGTCCTGTAGTGTTGCAAGACACCACTCTTGTTCCGTCTGCGTTCAAATTAGCAGCATGATTGGCGCAAGAAGTGTATGACATACCTGTAAGATCGTGCTTCTCTCCACCTTGGAAGATATGCTTGATTCCTGCGGCCCTGTATTTAGCAAGATTGCCTGCTCCCATCTTTCCAGGAGCACAATCGATTACAACATCTGCCGCCGCTAATAGGTCTGAGAGACCGCCTTTGCAGTCGTATCCTTGCTCGGCGAAGGCAGCAATTCTGTCTGCATCATCAAATGTGCAGTACAATGGAAAGCCCTTCTTTACGGCTAAATCACAACCAAAGGAAGGGCCGGTTTTTGACACTCCAATTATTTCCATGTCGTCCTGCGCATCTACCGCATCAGCAACACGTTTACCTATCGTTCCAAATCCGTTGATTGCGACCTTAATTGTCCCCATGGTGTAGCCCCATACGCCCTTTGGGCAAACTAACGCCGTAATCGAACCTCTATCAATAATGCTCTCACGAGGCGGAGTTCCAAAAACCATAGATTATTGCAATATTCCGTATCTTGGCGCCCGTCAGAATGAAGACCGTATCCATTCCGTCAATGTATGAGAGTGCCATGCGCGACATCACTGTGAAGAGCGTCAAACTAAATCGAGACCTTGACAAGATGCTTGAGCAGGCACTTGAGAGGGACTTGCTGGTTCGCATAGGCTGGGGTAAACAAGGCGATGAAAAACCCAAGAAAGGGGAGATTGGGGTAATCACCCACCTTCCTGAAAATTCCAGAGTTTTGCTACTTGGAGATCTAGGTGAGTGTGCTGGTGCAATGAATGATGGCGGGACCTTCACCCTGCAAGGCGGATGCAGTTCGATGCTAGGCGCTTTCCAAAAGTCTGGTAGAATTACAATCGAGAGTGATGCTGGAGATCGTGCGGGACACAGAATGAATGGAGGCGAGATTATCATTCAAGGTTCTGTAGGGGATGAAACAGGGGCGGGAATGCAAGGTGGATCCATCATTGTCAGAGGTCACTCAGGTGAGGCAACCGGATCTGGAATGGCAGGAGGTACTGTGGTTGTCCTTGGAAACACAGGAAATGAACCTGGCAGAGGTATGGTTGGAGGCCGTGTAATCATCTCCGGCTCTTGCCCCCCACCAGGTGAGGGGGCAACAATGAGGTCGATCGAAGCCAGTGAATTAGATGAACTGGCTGAACATCTTGAACCATTAGGATTGCACATAGATTCAGATGCTCTAGTAATTGTACCAAGCGAAGATGGCCCCCCAGAAGCAGAATTTCCCGAGACTTCCATCACTGAAGGATTCGAGGGGATTACCCTAGTTCCTTCGGCAAGAGACAGACTTCCAACCCATTCACCAATAGACACCAGTTCGCCACTACGCCCCGCTGGACAAGACGAATATGCCTTGATTGCCCCCCTTCCTTGGATAATTGAAACCGATAGGATGACTGCAAATACTGGCACTTATGGCACTAGCCAACCCGGATTGGTCACTACTGAACCTAGGGCTAATGATCTAATGTTAATCACCGAAGACAATCTTCTCGAAGCTGCTGGGCTCATCCACAATTGTTCGGGGATGGTCCTAGATCTAACCCAAATGCCTGTAATTAACGATGCAGAGATTGAAGCACTGCTAGTCTCTCTATACAGTAGGATGGCTGATGATTCACTAGTATTCCTGAAAGATAGCGTTTCAAGGGTTGAACACCTGTTCCGACTGGTTGTGGACTTGGATCTTGACGGTGCATTAGTCGACGTTGCCACTGCCGGAGGTTCTAGGGCGGCAGCGGCCTTACCAAGAATTGGTCTTGTTGCACAAGCCATGAGCCTACCAAAACAAGGTAGGAAGATTATGCTTAAGTTGGATGAAGCACCTTCGGCAGAGGACCTCCTAATTGCAATTGCAGCCGGATGTTCAGCGATTGTTGCACCGGCGGCGGACGATGATGTAGAGGCTGCCTTGACTTGGATTGATGGAATCATGAGAGGTTGGATGTTAGAATTGGGAATAAGCAACCTTTCTGAATTAACTAGGCGAAACTTGCGTGCTCTTGATCATGACACAGCGGCAATTTCTGGCCTCCGCTTAATCGGATATGATAGGCCGCTTCCAATGTGGTTGAGAAATTGAGGTGTTAGCATGCCGACTCTAAATCTGCAGCATAGCCTGCTTGAATACATACAGAATCTCAACGGCTCGGAGCACTCTCCGGAGTCTTGGTCTGAATGGCTGCCGGCTATCGGATGCCCAGTAGAAGGAAGTGATGAGGAGGTCCTTGAGGTCGAGGTGTTTCCCGACCGCCCAGACTTGCTAAGTCATGAAACAATGGCAAGGGCCGGACGAGCATTCTTGCAAGGCGAAATTCAAGACCAATCCATTCAAACATCCGACAGTGGTATGGTGCTGGATGTTGACTCCAGTCTCAAATCTGTCAGACCGGTTATCATGGCAGCAATCGTTAGGTGTGTAAACAACGGTGAGACTACTGAGGGAAGAGATGAATTCATTCAATCCCTAATGGATCACCAAGAGAAATTACATCTAAGCCTCGGGCGAAGAAGGAGATTTTCTTCTATTGGAGTCCACGACCTTTCGACTTTGAGTCCTCCATTCAGAGTCATTACCGTCCCCGGTTCACACTCATTTGTACCACTAGCAATGGATGAAAAAATGACTATAGACGCGATACTTACTGAGCATCCAAAGGGTGTCGAATATGCTCATTTAATGGAAGAACTGGAAGTTTATCCTGTAATTATTGACTCTAATGACGATATCCTTTCCTTCCCTCCAATAATTAACGGAGACCACACTACAGTTACCGATTCGACGACTGATTTCTTCATCGATGTCACGGGCTGGGATGAACGCGCTGTTGAAGCCTGTTTGCTTCTAGTATGCCTTTCTTTGGCTGAGCGAGGAGGGACAATAGAGCAAGTTCAGGTGAATGGTTGTGATGGACAGGTTCGATTAACTCCGAATATGGAGGCAAAAGAACACAGAGTTTCTGACCGATTAATCAATCGCGTTCTCGGATTGACTCTCGATAGTGAAGAGATTTCCTCGGCCATCCAAAGAATGGGAGGAACTCTGATGACGTCCCGCGCCGTAACAGACGGAGTAAACAAAGCCGAGCGCTGGGCTGACCTAGAGGTCGGTGAGCGAGAACATGTAATCGCAATGCCACGATGGCGATTTGACATTATGCACCCAGTTGATATCGTCGAAGATATCGCCATCGGCTATGGTTACAAGAATATGCCAAATATACTCTCATCAGTTCACTTAGATGCCATTCCATTACCCTCTGCCCACCTGCATAGAAGGGTGCGTGAGAGTTTACGCTCACTAAATCTGCAGGAGACTCAAAGCCTAACTCTATCCAATGACAGAGTCCAGTTCGACAATACCCGATGGTATAGATTAGCCGAGACTACCGAATTGGCTAACCCGATTACCATTGACCATACAATGATGCGTCAAAGGATTCTTCCAAGTTTATTGCAACTACTCGCAGCCAATCGTCATCACGAATTGCCTCAACGGGTTTACGAGCTTGGAACTGTTGTGTTGGATTCACACAATGCGACAAGGGCCGCTTGGGCCTGTGCTGAGGTGGGGGGTGGTTTCTCCGCAGCCAAAGGATTTGCCCAAGCACTACTGAGAGATATTGGAGCTGACCTAGATAATGTTGTTTGGGAAGCCACTGAATCAGATGAAGGGCCTTGGTTAGCAGGTAGAGGTGCTAAGGTTCTGATCTCTGGAGAAGAAGTAGGTCAAATTGGAGAATTAGACCCCGTAATCGCTTCTGAATTCGGCCTTAGAGTGCCAATTCAAGCGGGTGATTTTGACATCGATGCGCTAGGCAGTCTAATCCCTGACCCAGTTCTCTGAGTCCATAACTTCAGTCGTCGCCTAAAAGCGCCATAGCATCAAGGAAAGACTTGTCTTCGAGATGACTTTTATCTTCAATCAAATCCTTTTGTTCATCTTTTTCTTTCCTCTCATATTCCACAACTTCAGCTTTTTTCGGTTTCACCTTTGGTACGGCGGGGGTACTTTTCTTGCTGAACGGCCACTTGGGCGCCATGGAGGACGAACAGCACCCCAGACCATAGTCCCTTCGTTTATGCGATTCATCAAGAAAGGGTAGAAATCAAAGGCGAGAACGATGAGCGTCTCCCATGCGAGGCAGGGCTTTGGCCATGATAGTGATTCTCATATTTCTGTCAATTTCGACTTCGCCGAGCATGTTAATTGACATCCCGAAACATTCCGAGACAGCCTCAAACGATTCAACTCTAGACCTAGTTTTCCTCGGAAATTCATACACCTCAAACAATCAATTACATGTGAGAGTAAACAATTTGTTGGATGCTGCAGGATTCGACCCCGAAGTGCAAGCTTTCACAAGCGGAGGGAAGACGCTCGCATGGCACGGAGAACAAGCAGAAACAGAGGGGTCTGAATGGTACGATGCCTTGCGGACACCTCACGATTTTATTCTGCTTCAAGACCAAAGTCAAGTTCCTGGATTTCCCACTACAACGTCCTATTGGCAAGACAGTTTACAAGGAGCGGAAATTATCGATGGATTGGTTGACGATAATGGAGGTGACACCTTCTTTGTCATGACATGGGGTTACAGGTTTGGTGATGAGGGGAATAGTTGGAGATATCCAGATTACGAAACCATGCAAAATCATCTACAAACCGGATATTTGGCTTATGCAGAGAATCTGTCATCTGAAGAAAGACCTGTCTTTATTGCCCCAGTTGGATTGGCATTTGAGAACATCTTCAACTCCCTAACAAATGCCACTGAAGATGGAACTATTTTCTCCGACTTGTACGCGTCAGATGGTAAACACCCTTCAATCCAAGGAACATATTTGGCCGCCTGTGTAATTCACGTTTCAGTTACGGGTACAGATTCGGTTGGTTTGCCCTCCACTGGTGGAATTAATGCTACTAGAACCCTAGAACTGCAACAATGGGCAGACCACACTGTGCTCAATACATCGGGTTTAACCTACCCTTGGCAATTACAGGACCTAGGCGTTGAGTTCGGTGTAGATTCCGGTTCAATTTTCAATATCGAGTCTGGTCTGGCGATTGGGATAGCTGCTAACTTCACCAATCTAGCAGAGGTAAATACGACCGCACTGATAGAAATCTCTGGCCCAGAGGGTTGGGGGGTTTCTTGGGATTATCCTACAAGTCCAGAAGTTGGACACTCCTTTGAGGCTCCAAGCGATGTAGTGCAATGGATGCAATTTACGGTAACTGCGCCAGAGGTTTCCGCCGGTTACCCTCTAGCAAATTCGATACATGACTTCAGTGTAAGTTTGTTGGGAGACCATACTGGAAATGAGGATTGGTGGAATTTCTCATTGCGTTACGGTGAATGGAAGGGGATGCAAATAATCGTAGGAGGCGGGACTGCTTCAATTGACCCTGGAGGTGTAGTCGACCTAGAATTCGTTCTACAGAATATTGGTAACTCGATTAACTCACTTGGAATCAATATCGCAGCCTTGCACGAAAATGGCTCACCTGTTGAAACTCCAAGCCTCTCCTTTGCTCATGAGGGATGGACGGCTATAGTCTACGACCGAGCAGGTTTGGAAGACATGAATCCAGGGGAAATGACGACGGTTCGGATGCAAGTCCAATCGCCGATAAGTACCTCTGGAAGATTGGATATGATGGTGCAATTTTGGGCAGAGGGAGTCGAAGAAGTCGAGAGACTGAATCAATCGGTTAGTATCGTGCCACGCTCGGGTGGAGAATTAGTACTGACAAATGTCGATTGTATGTTCGATGTTAGTCCAGGAGAATCTTGTTTCGTAGAATTGTACATTGAAAATACAGGAGATGCCGCATACTTATTCAATCTGAGTGTCGCAGAGAAGCCAGATTGGTTGGTTGTCAATATTACCAATTACACCCGTTATCTAGGACCGGGTCAAACTGTCCATGGAATCGATGTTTCAGCTTGGACCGCGATCGGCCTAGCAGCAGGACTTTCTGGAGAAGTTAGAATAGAGTTGGAAGTTGATGGCTGGATTCCGGCTGAGGTGACTTTCGACGTCTCAATTGATGCTGTTAACGCTTGGGAAATAGTCCGTTCTGATGCCGAGGTAATGGATGGAAGATTGACAGGATATTGGGAAGTGAAGAATATCGGCAATAGTCCAGACGGATTGGTAGTCAGTGTAGAATGTACAGATTTCACAGGCTTTGGGGTGTTAGCACCTTGGGATGATTTACCAGATGAGGAAACTAGGTCATTTGAAATCCTAAATGTACCTATTGACGGAACTGTATTGTTCGAAGTTTGGATGGATGTCCCAGAGGAAGTCCCGATTGCAACGGATGCAATATTGACTGTTGAAGTTCGATCTGTCCGTGACCCCTCCGTCCTACATATTGTTGAACATTCAGCACAGATTGACGGTGAGGAGCCTAGTGACCCATCTGAACCCGATGAGCCTAGTGCTTTTAGCAAGTTCATGCAGAGATGGTTGCAAACAATTTTGATTGTCATTGTCAGTATTGTAGGCACGGTGGCAGTTGCCTTTGCAATACGGTATAGAATCGAAGTCGACCGTGAGTATTACCGAAGTAAGAATCCACAAGTTGTAGTTGAGGAAGTAGGAGACTGGATGTCTAAATTCGAAGAAGGGGATGAGGGGACACCAGAAATTATCGAAAGCCCAACTACCGATTCGGCATCATTCAAACAGGAATTCATGGAGAAGTCGGGGGACCATTCAAGGGAGGTCTCACCCGCTCCTGATTCAGAAGTCATAGATGAGGCTGGAGATGTGCTTGACGAGGCTCAAGCAGAAGATGCGATATTTGACGCAATCGAAATCGCTGATAAATTGCAAGAAAGCGATATTATCCATCCGGATAACATAGTATTGGACTTAGATGACTTCGATGAAAAATTGGATTCTTTAGGTCGAGAATTGCGTGATGATGAAGACCCGTGAAGTTGCCGACGGTTCGTGGATGGCCACTGGATCATTGGAGTTGACGAGGCTGGTAGAGGCCCAGTCATCGGCCCATTAGTAGTTGGAGCATTAGCGATTCCATCAGGGGATATAGATGAATTATCTAAAATGGGAGTTAAGGATTCAAAGGAGATTCCAAGCCATAAGCGAGTTCGTATTTCTGAACAAATCACCCAGACCATAGAGCAGGGTCGATGGAAATCCGGACTCATTGTCTGTAAACCAAATCGAATCGATATCAATAGCATATCTTCGGATTTGAATAGTCTTGAAATCGAGTTGTTTTCTGAGGCGATATCGGCCACCAAATTATTTACCCAATCAGGAGTAATTAGAGCAGATGCTTGTGATGTGAGTGAAGAGAGATTTAGAAGTCGCTTGGCTTCATGTCTAGGAGATGATTGGAAAGAGTGGAATATCGAGGCTGAGCATGGTATGGACTCGAAGGATGTTGTTGCTGGTGGCGCCTCAATTATTGCCAAAGTTGCTAGGGATTTAGCCATCGAAGAAATATCAGCCCGTACAGGTATAGATGTAGGTTCAGGATACCCTTCTGACCAAACCACTAGAATAGCTGTTGAGAGCCTCCTATCTAATGGTAAGCCACATGACTCTCTCAGGTGGAGTTGGGCCACAGTCTCTGACATTTGGCAGAAGTTGCATAGCACCCCTGTTCCGGTCCGCTCGAAGAATGGTGGTTCGGTTGTACAATCCTCACTTGATGACTGGTAAGTGTGAGAAGCGTCAAATGCCTCACATCGGGCCGAAGGCCCGATAGCATGGCTGATTCTGGGTGGGATTCGGAGACCGTAGCGACGGTTCGAAAGTATGCCATGCAAAATACGGTGGAATACGATGGAGCGGGGCAAGCTGGATCGGTATTAGGTCGTTTACTGGGTGAAAGAGGCGACCTAAGACCTCGTGCTAGGGAACTCAAATCTCTGGTCGAGAAAGAAGTGGAGGCGGCCAATCAAATGGCTCAGAAGAACGGAGTCGAAGCGGTTAGAGAAGCATTAGCAGCGACAAACCCTGAGGCCCTAGAAAGGCAGAAGCAACAGAAGAGAGTTGGACTCAAACCACTGCCTAATGCAACCGAGGGTGAAGTCGTATTGCGATTTGCACCAAATCCCAACGGGCCGTTGACTATTGGACACTCAAGAGGAGTTGTGATTAATTCTGAATTTGCCTCAATTTATTCCGGCAAGGTTGTGCTGCGTTACGACGATACCGATACAAGAGTTAAGCCTCCATTACCCGAAGCCTACGACTGGATAGAAAAAGAATACGAATGGCTAGCTGGACGGCCTGCCGACATTATCATTCGCGCAAGTGAAAGAATGCCGATTTATCTTGAATACGCCAAACGTATGCTCGAAGGTGGATTTGGCTATGTTTGTCGATGCACTGCTGCAGAATTCAAGACTCTCAGGGATAATTCCCATGTCTGCCCCTGCAGGGCTAGGAGTGTAGAGGAAAATATTGCTGATTGGGTTTCTATGAATGATGGAGATATCGAAGAAGGTGAGGCAGTTGTTAGAGTCATAACCGACCTAGAATTGCCCAATCCAGCTCTTCGTGATTGGCCAGCATTACGGATACAACACACCCCACATCCGATGGTTGGAGATGAATACAAGGTCTGGCCCTTACTTGACTTCCAGAGCGCCATAGAAGACCATCTGCAGGGAGTTACTCACATCGTACGCGGAAAGGATCTGATGGATTCAACTAGGAAACAGACTCTGTTGTACGAACACTTTGGTTGGACCTATCCAGAAACTCTCTACTGGGGGCGGGTAAAGGTTCACGAGTTTGGAGGCTTCTCAACTTCCGGAATGAGAGCAGATATTGCCGATGGAAAATTCGAGGGATGGGGGGATTCTAGGTTACCTACAATAGCCGCGTTAAGTCGACGTGGATTCAAGTCACAAGCAATACGTGATTTTTGGATGGATCTTGGATTGACACAGAAGGACATATCTATCTCAATGCAAACCATTGAATCATTCAACTCCTCGGTAATCGATTCAGATTGTGAAAGGAGATCCTTCGTTCGAAATCCAAGAAATTTATCCTTAAACACAAACGACTTACCATTACCAGAAACTCTGCAAATTCCGCGCCATCCAGATGGTGAAATCAAAGGGAGTCGACAGTGGTTACTCTCTGACAAATTAGTAATCGAGGAGGAAGATTCTGCTGCGCAAATTCGCTTGAAGGATTTTGCAGATGTGTCAATTAACAAAAAAGATGCTATTGTTGAATCACTTGAGAAGCGGGGCAATAGAGCAATAGTCCATTGGCTACCGGTAAATCAAGGAAGAATTGCTCGGCTAACTACACCCTCTGGTGATGGATTTAGAATAGACGATGGACTAATCGAGAATGTAGATTTAGTCGAAGGGGCGATTGTTCAATTGGAAAGGGTTGGATTTGCTAGAATAGAGTCAATTCCAGAAAATGGACCTGTAGAATTACTATTCCTACATAGATAAGATAAATTTAGCTCCTCGCACGTGGGCGGCGCCTACGGCGCCGACATCAGAAAATCAAGTCAATAGGACTCCCATAAGGGTCGCATTCAAGGACATAAAGCGAGTCAGCGTGCATTATGGAGGGCGCTCAGAGAGGGAGTGGGGTGCTAATTGTAGCACTGCTAATGATGGTTAGTTTGCCATATTCGCCAGCAGCGGCTGAAGAAGATGGAGCTTGCTGCGAATCGCAGGATTTTGAGCTATATTTACTCGGTAGCGCCGATGATGGATCTCTTTCTCCATTTGATTCGGACCTTGATGAGGAATTCGAACAATTTGTCACACCTTCAATCCAAGGATTAGTAGAAATCGGTACTTGGGAAATCACTTGGGGTTTACTGGGAAATTACCCAGATGCTACTTGGGAGTTCCGCATTCCATACGAAGTTGAATCTGCAGCTGGAATTCAGATTAACGCCACAGTTGGAGTAAACATCGGCAGTACATACTTCGAAGGAGATGCGGGTGCTGGTTTGTTCCTAACTAATGAGGGGGAGGTGGTAATTCCTGTCGAAGTACTGGCGGGTGAAGTTAGGTCTGGTGATAAGGTAAAACTGACCTTCTCGGTTCGAAGTTTGTCATTCTCCAGCCCTGGCGACGATGCAGGTATTCGATTTGTTTGGGGCACAGATGAATTCACTGGACGGATTTCAATGAAATTCCCCTTGGTCAGTATCGACATGAAGGAGCCGAGTGTCAATGGTAGACTAGTATATTTCCCCATTCTGCTAAAGTCCGGATTTGGTGACAGGATGTGGTCAGCATCAAGTGGGGGTCTGACTGTAGCAAGCGACACGATTCCAGATAGTCCAATAGCAACCCCCACAAATAATGGAGTTGAGGTGACATTTGCTTGGCAAATTCCTGAATCTGCAGAATCTGGAACATACCTTGTGGCATTTCATCTAACTCCACAAACATCTCTGAGAATAGAGGCTAATCGGACCTATGATATTGCTGCGGGCGAAGGTGGATCGAACACCGGAGGATGGTATCCTGCAGTAGAACCTCTGCGAACAGGAGGCACAAGCCTAATGGTTGATGTAGAGGCAAAATTCGATGGCGATTCGGTTGAAAGAGAAGTTACAATCGAATTTGATGGGGCAATGTCTCAATGGGTTCGGTGGGGCTTGGACAATATTGGAAACAATAGCCTATCCTCGAATAGTTGGTGGCGCAATCTACGAACTTACTCGGATAGCATCCCAAATTCAGAGTTCAACAATGGACAAGTGGACGACTCAGAAATTGCAGCTCTAAATAGCCATCTTGTGGGCTCAGCATCGGACATGAAATCATTCCTAGCCAATGGACTGTATCTCGATGCTGAGTCGATACTTGGGGTTAATCCAGTAAACCTAGGGCCAACCGAGATTTCAATTGATTTAGGTCACACTCGAGCATTTAGTGCAGAGAGTGTAACAATTAGGATAGATACTTCCCATCAGGTAGATGCTGGAGAAAGACAGCAACTGATTGAATCATTTATTCGCCCAAGCGATGACGAGTTGTACACAAATGTTGAGTTGAAGGTGGAAATTCGCTCAACTGCTCTGCAAGGACTTGGTGGTGTCGCGGCTGAAGATATTGAAGCTAAGCACCGACGTTGGATTTTGTTGGAGGTAGTAACCATTGATGAGGAGGATCTAGATCCTGAGGCCTCATTCCGAGTCGAGTTCGTGCCAACTGGTGGCGCGCTATATTCCCCATTAGTTTCAGCCATGGTCTCTGTATTCATGCTAGTTTTAGCTCTAGGGTTGGGCATGGTGATGACAAGAAAGCGTGCAAGGGTTCCTTCTATGCTCACAGTCGTAGTTCTCGGTGGCCTATCCTTAGCATTGTATGTGTTGGGCCTTGATATGCCATTTGTTCTAGGTGTAGTAGCATCTAGTATGTTGTTGGTTTTCCCCGTGGCACTAGTATCACCGAGATCGGATTTTGCGGAGAGGACTGGTGGGGCTAAACGAGCTAATGCCCATGTGAATTGTCCAAATTGTGGAGATTCGAATCCGGTAGAATCTGACGTTAGGCCACTAAGGTTGGAATGCGTTGGCTGCGGATCTACCTTGCGTCTAGAATGATTATTCGGGAGAAGGTGCCCTTCCAGTAGTCAATAATAAGTCCACAAAGGAATGAGCAGCGGCAATCGCTGACCCTTGTTTCCATAATCTGGCGGCTCGCAGAATTTCCGAGGCTAGATCACTATCCCAATTTGGACCAATGACTCGATGCCAACCTAATTCTTCCATCCTAGCGGTTGATGGAGTGGAGCGAGAAAGAGCTGGACGCATTAGGTGAGAAAGTGCTCGAGCGCGCCCCTCAATATCCAATTCCGGCCACTTCGAAGATACCGCTTCAAGGGCCAATTCCTCTATCCAAGGTGTGTTTGATAATTCGATTGAGGGTACTTCAGGCATTGTAGCGATTCTAACACTGCCCTCTTCCACCAACAAATCCCTAAGTGATGTGAAAACAGGGTCGTAGGTAGTGTCCAGTGCGGAATGTAACCAATTGCCGGAAATTAACCAAGGTCGTAATCGCCTCACTCTGACTCCTTCTGGTGCTAACGACTGAGCGATCGCATGAGCCTGTGCAACGGTTGTCAAAGGGCCTCTACGTGTATCGCCGGATGATGCGACTAATCCATCCACCAATGCCAATCCTAAACTCAAGCGGGGTGGATCTGAGAAATATTCTGGACCGGTGTCCTGAGCAGGTCCCAAAACGTGAATCCAAGAGCCTTCGGAAGGAGATTCCAACTTGAAGCGACGGCGGTAGGGCAAACCAAGGTCGAGGAAGGCCGCTTCAATCGGTGCTATCGTAAGGGCGCCAATTAATGAGGGAGCGGCGAGTAGCATTACTGGACCGTTATGAGTTCGTAAACCTGATACTGCTCGGTTGAGGCTAGACGCCACTGAGGAGAACTGTTCAGCCTCAAGCAGTTGCCGCATCATGCCTGCTTGCCAGTGGTGGTTCAAATCCCCATCGCCTTGCAAATATGCAATGGCTTACTGAATTGAGTAAGTATACTCACTCAACCATTAGGCGAAGTTGTTCGCGCTTGTAGGTCCAATCAGAGTCTAGCTTCCCTGTGCTTCTGTAGTACTTGGCCAAGCGGCGAATCCTAGATTCGGTTAACTCTAGTTGGCGACGGTTGTGTAAGTCCTTGTGGTTTCTGTTGAGGTGATCGATCATCCTCAATGCTTGTCGCATTAGATTCATCATGTCCTCAGGATACTTGCCGCCAATCCCATTACGCTCAAGAGTTTCAGCGATTCTTTCACCGGTAACCAACCTGACGTCGGGGACTGCGTGTTGGTCTCGAAGAATTGTACCAATCATCGCTGTTGAGTGACCTTCGCCAGCTAACTTGAGAATTGATTCCTCAACGGCCTTTTTATCGGATTCAGACCATTCAGGAGCAGCGGAAACATTCGGCCTATCCGAGCCGCTCTTTCCCTTGCCTTTACTGTGCATTCTTGCCACTTAGGTCACCTCAAGCGGCTCGCCGACCTGCTGCCCCTCTTTAATCGCTACGCATGTCACCCAGAGGGTGTTTACTCACAAACGGTGTTTGGCCTTAGCCAATCTTCCAGGTCCATGCGGCCATTCCCAACCTGCAGCTTCTGCCCTAGCACTACCGACTAGAGTCCCATCTTGGAAGACAAGAAGTTCATCTCCAGAACGAATGTTTGAGTCCGCATTTGTAACATTGGTTGAGAATAAATCACCACGCCAGTCAAATTGAGGGACTAATTCTACTCTCGGTAAAACATTGCAGGCATCAAGAATGGGTAATGACGCTTTTGAGAAGGAAAAACGACCGGAGCGAGGATTCCACAAGGCAATTTGTACTCCGTCCTTAGCGATACGGAAAATTGGTGGTCTTCCACTCACCTTTACTCCATCTAACCAAGCGTCTGTTCCATGTTGAAATCGAGAGGCGGATTTTAGTTTTTCAAGCCGATGCTGACTTTCCTTTGGATTCAATAAACCAAATTCTTTACTGGCATTTTCGATTGCTTGCTGTAACCTATCAAGTGATTCCTGCGAGCCCGCGGATTCACCCTGTCGAGTATCAATGACCTGAATATTTTCAATCTCAATCTCTATTCCCGAGTGGTTGAGGATTAATTCAAACCCATTCCTTTCAGCATATTGTGTAACCATTTCTCGAATTACTTTCAATTCGTCAATATCCCAGTCACCCGTAACCGGAATATCGTAATGAGCTGAAGGCCATAAGTCCTCCAACTCCCTAGGCACAAGACCCAATGGCGCAGTGACCATTACTTCGTGCACACTTCTAGTTGGTATTGCTCGTTGGAATCTTCTATGAGATTGAGACAGGCGGTATGGTTTTTTAGCCGAACAAGGCAGTAATACCATCACTTTTGTTTGATGACTTGGTGGTTTATGTAATTCGGAAACTTTGCGTCTCCAATCTCTGATAATAGGGTCATCTCTGCTTGTAAACGAGTGGCAGAGAAGCCGAGTACCTTCCCGAACGACACTTTCTAAAGCGGCCGAACCAGCATCGTTTTCGGCTTTTACAGTCATCATTGCATCGTGCCGTCGCAGTCGCTCAACCGACCTAGGGCTAGAGAGAGCCTGTCGTTCAGCAAGTTGCCGAATCGTACCATCTCTGATGGCCGATCTTGTAGCGGCTAGTGCCCTGTTCCAAGCCTCAATTTGGGTTTGTAAATCGGCTTTCTCACCTGCCGTCATTTCGGGTTCGCGAGGACCATCCTCGGTAAGCAATACTCCTCGAGCTGCAGCTTCTTGAGATCTTGATAGGTCGAACAGGTCTACACCCATCCAAGAGAGCAAGGCACAATTGTCCGGACCCCCTATTCCGGGAGTCCAAATCAGAGATGTTGTGAATCGTCGTCGAAGCGCATCGAGGGCCTCGACCAATCTGCCGGGACGCTCGGCTAGCTGCGGAGCATCGATTAGAACAATAACTGAAGGTTCTAATGTATCATCCAATAGATTCGGGTCATGATGTAGAGATTGCCAAGAAACTGGTAATAATTGCCCCCCTGACGATTTCTTTCCACTATCTGATTCGACTAGGCTCGATGGGAGAATGAGGCCTTCTTCTGCTAGCCAAACTTCTTTTTTTCCGAAAGGTAGGCATAAATCACCTAGAATTTTCATCGACATAGTTGCAGGAATTGAATCCGAATCTCTTTCAATTCTGAACGCAGCAAAAGAAAGGTCAACTTCAGGGTCTTTGGCTGAAAGAACCAAACCTGGAGTCCAAGAGGAGGGGGATGCCCTATCTCCAAGGGAAAAAATACGCGAAAAACGCTGTCTTGAAGCAATACTGCGCGCCAGCGGACGCTCCGTAGCACCCTTACTCATCGATGCCGCTAACGATGCGTTTCGCTTGAAGCATTCTAAGGTGAAGTGGTGTCGGACCGATGTGCGAGAAGTCAGAGCAGGCCTATTGGCTGTGTTATTTGTGCTGGCTGCGCTCAGCGCTGCCGTCAGCGCCGACGATGACCCCGAGGTTGTACTCAGCGACGAGTCGTTCAGCACCATTGGACCCGTCTGGATCCAGGTTGAGTGCCTGAAAGTCGGCTGTCTTGGGATGGAGCTCGTTGTTCTGGCTGACGGGGGTGAGCAGAGTCACGAAGACCCTCATCTCGTGGAATGGTCGGGCTGGGTGGATGGCAACGTGTCCTGGAGGCTGTTCGTCGAATCCGGGACGGAACACTCAGACGTGCGAATAGAAGTGATACTCAGCAGGATGGATGAATGGACCGAGCACGAGGACCTGCCTAACATCGTCCCACCACCGGGAGGTCAGGGGGATTACCCGGTGATAGACACGGCTTCGCCGTGCCAGATGAACTTCTGCGGCGCGATTGACCTCATCTCCGAGGGGGTCCTGTACGTCGGGGCGTTGGAGAACGAGAGTGACAAGGACTCCGTGATGATCGCAGGTGACCCAGGGGACGTAATCCTGCTCAACAGCCTGAGGGGGCCGAGTGATGTCAGTATCGAGATATGGCATAGGAGGAGTGAGTCGAAGTCGCTCGTGGACACCCTCGAGAAAGCGGATATGGAACACTACTTCGAGTACCCGGCCGAGGGGGAGCTGTGGATACGCCTGATTCACTCGGCCGAGGAGGGCTACTCGCCGTACGAGTTCGAGATCATTCGCTACGATGACGAAACCGAGGCCCCTGACGGAGGGGAGTTGAGTAACCCGTGGAGTCACGGCGAAGCCATGCCCTTCTACGGGGACTCGTCTCTACTCTACTACGGGCACATTGCTGGCTCGGACTCGCAGGGTGACTCCCTGCTCATAGTCTCCGGATCCAAGATGCGTCTCGATCCGCACTGCTCGTTCACAGATGATGTCGCAGTTGTAGTCACGCTGCACCAGATGGACGGCACGAGTCTGGCAGTGGAGAGCGGTTGCGAGGGCGTGTTTGAGACCACCTCACACACGGTCTCGGTAGAATTCGGCCTGACGACTCAGGGCGTTACCTCTGCCTGGGCCATCATGCTCAGTTCACTCGACCCAGGTGATGGGAATCATATAGGAGACGCGCCTGACTTCCTATGGACTGAATCTGACGATCTAAATCGATGGCCACTAATTGAATTCAACGTTAGCAACGGCGCAAGCATGCTAGAGGATGAATTTGTAGATGTATTCGCTTTTGAGGTCACTTCGCCAAATGGATCCAGAGTACAAATTGATGGAGTTAATTCTCAACCAGTAGATTATCAAATTTTTATCCTGGATCAGCAATCATGGGCCATCATGAACTCTTCGAATGGAGGATTGATTGATGTGCCGCCAGGAATACACGCTATTCGCGTAGAAAAAATTGGCGAGGCAAGTTTGACCTATTATGATTTCAAACTGGTCAATGGTGGAGATATAATCGAGATTGACCCCGATTTATTCACTGATCAATCAGAACTCTTCACAAATTACTACATCTTTGCAGGAGTTTTCCTTTTGACTCCTGCTCTACTAGTGGTATTCTGGAATCGTAACCGTTGGCGAAATGGAGTTAGCCAAATTGAAATTGAACAACATGAATTACGCAGATTGAGGCGATTGCGTGAACGCTTGACTGTACTATTGTCAGAAGATGAGACCAATGAGCAGGTTATCGATTCCGCATTGCATCAACTCGGCGATAGCCCTTGGCAGGCTGTGGTTGATGATTGGGGGGAGCCTCTCCTTAGGCACAATACAGAGCAGGTGGAGATTTGTGCTTGGAGGATTTCAGAAGGGCTGGCTACGATGTTAATTGGCATTAGAATCGCAGACTCGCCTTGGGAGTTAGCAGCAATGCGAGTTTATGCCCCAGAAGGTGCAGGAGTTGGTATCGCTGAGGTTTCACCTCAACATCTATTCAATGGTGATGAAATCTTCTTGGATACTTTAGCACCTCAAAGTAGGACTTTCCTTCGATTAACTATTTCAGGAGAACCGTCGAACATTGGATTCCACCTTTCTGGTTTAGTAGACGGAGAACCACTAGCAGCGGTTCCAAATCGCGCACTCGACTGGTCATGAACGACGTCTGTCGCGTGCCTCGTCGATTATATCCCCAGTAACCGAGACGCCACTACCCAAATCATCCCGCAATTCTTGCAGCTGCTTTTTCGCGGAGCGGGACAACTTTTCTGGCATTGCAAGTTTGAGCAAGACCATCACAGCACCTCTACCTCTTCCGCCTCGAGGAAAAGGCAGGCCTCGATTTAGGATGGTGATAGTTTCCCCCGGCTTTGAGCCTGCCTTGATGTTGACTTTCAGAGGTGAACCATCGATGTGGGGAATCTCAATTTTCGCACCTAAGACCAAATCAACATAACTTACTGGAAGAGCCATAAGAAGGTCTGAGCCATCTCGCTCAAACCAATCATGCTCCTCAACCTCTATTTCGATGTAGAGATTACCGGGTTTTCCATTTTGATTCCTAGGGGATTCACCATGACCACTCAATCTAAGTCTTGTTCCGCTATCTATCCCTGCAGGGACACTGAATTTGACTTTCTTTGACTGCTCTGCGCGACCCTCTCCAGAGCAACTCTTACAAGGATTCTGAACGATTCTACCACCTCCACGGCATGCCCTACAATCCTGTGTAACCTGCTGTTGGAATGGGCCGATTCTTTCCACTCGAGTAAGTCGCCCTCTCCCATCACAGGTGGGACAGACTCTGACCCCGTCAGGGGTCTGTGAACCGCTACCATCGCAACTTGAACAACGGTTCAATACATCGATTTCTAGTTCATCATCAATTCCGGTAAATGCGTCCTCAAAACTAATCGTCTGGCGAACTAGAAGGTCGGCGCCTCTAGATGATCTTTGTCGAGAACCGCCTCCGAATAAAGAGGAGAATATCGAATCGAATCCACCACCGAATATATCGTCGATGCTGATATTGACTCCTTGGAATCCTCCAGCACCCCAAGGAGAACCGCCTGGGCGGTCATGGCCAAACATGTCGTATTTTCGTCTCTCATCAGGGTTCGAGAGAATAGCATAGGCTTCCTGAACCTCCTTGAAGCGTGCCTCGGCTTCTGGGTCATCAGGGTTCTTGTCTGGATGAAATTCTCTCGCCTTTGAACGGAATGCTTTCTTAAGATCTGAATCCGATGCTTTTCGGTTGACTCCCAGAACCTCATAGTAATCCCTCTTCTGACTCAAGTGACCACCACATCCAATGGCTCTCGCGCGACTGTTTTCAACCCATTGGACTGCTCAGAGAAAAGCGCCGCAACTACTACAGTATGCAGTGCCGCTGTTGTTCACAGCACCGCACTCTTGGCAAGAAATCACAGATTGTGCAATCGATGATGGAATTGGCGGCAACCTTTGTTTATCTTCTTCATCCCAATTAGTTTGATTTGAGGGGGGATTTGCGGCTCTTTTCGCCGCTGCTTTCTCGGCTTTTGCCGCGGCTTTAACAGCAGCCTTCTCTGCCTTTGCAGCTGCCTTGGCTTCCTTAGCAGCCTGCTTTATTGCTCGCTTTTCCTCTCTGGCTGCTTGCTTTTCTCGGCGAGCGAGTTCCTTGGCAAGGCGACGCTGGGCCGATGCTTCTGCACTGACTCCTAAGGTACCTGTTAGCTTGCTCGAATCCTCTGATTCGGCTGAGTTTGTCTCATTCGGGGTTGCCCTCCCTTGCACATCAACTTCGATGTCCATTCGAGAGTCTTCTATATTCAATTCAAGTTCAGTTCCTTCCTTATTGAGATCGGATATACTTCCACCCATTCTTTGTTTGAATCGTATTCCCGCTCTACCTCTTGGTTTAGTACGGGCCTGAGCCTCTAGCTTTTCCAATGCAGCATCACCACGACTCCAGAGGCCTTTATCTTCGAGTCGATACATATTCGATAGGCCTTTGATGGCACTTGAGCGGTGATATTCATGGTCCTCTACTACTCGATATCTCAAGTACATGATAATCCCCAAAATAATAGCGATTCCGTGAATTATTGCCTGTGCAAGGAGGTCTCCCTTGAGTAACACCTCAATGTTTGGTAAGCCAAACCTCAGAGCGACTACGCAGAGTGTGGGGGCTAAAAGCAACCCTGCACTAATCATCGGAGAGCGCTGTACCATGTCAGCGGCTCCTAAATCACTGGTTTGAATGATTCGCGAACTTGGGAGCGGACTCAGCCATAGCAATCATGACCTGCCTTTGGCCTCGGCAGGGCATGGAACCGAAGATTACAGTCTCCACTGTAGTCCAAAATCATGAGGATGTCTCTTTAGTCGAGAGAACAGTAAAGTTACTATTCCCAGATTGGGATTGCAAAATTAATCTAGAGGAGGGGGAGTTCCCAATGGAACGTGAAGCAGTCAATCTTTCTGGAAGTTCTCAATCCCTTGGAGTTGTAATGGGACATTGCATAAAAAATCGTATTCTCGATACGGCATTTGATGCAATGACGATGAATCTGAAAAAGAATTCTACGCATTTTCTACTTTCTAGACAAGCCGCCTACGTTGGAAAGGTTGCATTTGTTGTTGAAGAGATGCCACTTGGGGGTATAATGGAAGTTAGGTTGCAGGGCGAAGATCTCGGACTTTGGTTGGAACAACAAACTTGGCATGAGGGAAGACATGCTGTGCCTAGAAGTCTAGGGGATGAATTACGCATTGAGCAAGATGGGACTCCTGTCGAATGGTTTGACAATAAGGGAAGAAAAACCATCAATTTGGATCAGGATTGAGGGATCCCTGAATTCATCCATTCTTCAATTAGAGGTTCATCAGCAGGTAGCCACTTTACCGAATTTAGAGAAGATTGGTCTAACCAACTAACCATATCGTGTTCCTTAGCAACAACAGTTTGGGGGTCAACTTTACCACAATCCCAAATGTCTAGAGAGACAAATCGATCCTCGTATTCATGATTTATAGAAGCTACAATTCGCTTGGGATTAACCAAAATTCCCAATTCTTCGAAAATTTCCCTCCGTAACGCTTCCTCTGCGGATTCGCCGTCGTCTACCTTCCCACCTGGGAATTCCCACCAGCCAGCCCAGACATCCTCGGGTGGTCTCCTGCATGCTAATATTCGTCCTTGGGAATTGAATAACAAAGCCCCTACGACCTCTAATTTAGGCTTGGCTGCCAAAGTTTGAATAACGCGAGAAACTACCTCAATTTGCCTGGATAGTAATACTTCTGTCTCTTGTGGTAAATGGATGAAAATTGCAGGAATTTTTTCAGATTCGGCATAAATCGAGTCTAGAGTCCGAAATATCGTTTCATTACAGACAAATTGACCAGCACTTTCACTCCAAACGACATCGTCTTCATGTTCAAATTCTTCGTCGAGAATATGCTTTGAAACTGTAGTTTCATACCTCGATGGACCTCTCTCAACAACAGCCTCTTCGACTATTCTACCAGAATTGTCGGCGGTTCTGAACTTAGATTGGTTATGAGCCCAGCGTTCAAGCGAAATTACCTTTCGGGATTCTGCTAGCCCCAACTGGATAATTGCGTCAAATTTCTCTCTGGATTGGATTAATTCTGAAACCCTTCGTGATCCTGCTTCATCACAAGTCAACAATTCTGTTTGTAACGAAATTCCATCAATTCCTTGAGATTCTAAAGCCATCATGACCGTGCTTGAAACATTCTCTTTGAGACCTCCGAATGGTGGGAATGAGGTTAGCAAAACCTTCGGGTGCACAAACCACGCAAGGGCTCTCTCTAGTTGTGCCTTGCGTGGTCGGGGCGTCGTCAGATTCATTCACCACAGGCCCGACGAAGGGGCGATGAGCGCGGATTACGTTGTTCAGGTCGTCGACGAGGACGAAGATGGTGCAGGCCCTCTAGGAGTCGTCAGAGTGATTTGGTACGAAATCAGTGGGGGCATCGGTCCTTGGGGTGCTCTAAGACCACTAATCGCCATCGCATTGGCCATGATTCCATTCTTGTTCATAGGCCAGCATTTCAATAGGCAACATCGCAAAGCTGCTGGTTGGTTTGCAGTTCAATTCCCGCTTATTCTAACTGTAGTTTTGTGGCCGGTACTCTACATTTGGTCGATAGGTGATGCATGGTGGGTTTCAAGCGGGATAGTCGCGCGCGCTGAATCCGGATAGGTGGGCGCATGTCAGGTGTGATAGTCAATATCGCAGGATATCGCTTCGTTGAACTACCGGACCGAGATAATCTTCGGGTGCCCTTCAAATCCGCTTGTGACGAAGCGGGACTGTTAGGAACAATTCTGTTAAGTTATGAGGGAATCAACTTCTTCCTTTCCGGCAATCAGTCAGCAATAGACCAATTTCTACAATTCCTTGAGAGAGACGAAAGATTCCTCGACATGCCACTGAAGGTATCCTATAGCGAAAGAATGTCGTTTAGGAGGATGAATGTTAGATTGAAGAAAGAAATAATCTCTCTTGGCCTAGATTCAATACGCCCAGTTGAAATGACTGGTGAGACGATTACCCCTACTGAATTCAAAACTTGGTTAGACGAGGGGCGGGAGATTGTTGTTCTAGATACTAGGAATGATTACGAGGTCAGATTGGGCACCTTTGAGAAAGCCATCGACCTCAATTTATCCACATTCAGAGGGTTTCCTGATGCCGTTGGAGGCTCAGATATTGACAAAAATCTGACAGTAGTGATGTTTTGTACGGGAGGTATTCGATGCGAGAAGGCAAGTGCTGTGATGATGCAGCAAGGCTGGTCCGATGTCAGACAACTGGAAGGTGGAATCCTTGGGTACTTCGAAGACGTTGGAGGAGCCCATTGGAATGGTGATTGCTTCGTTTTCGATAGTAGAGTTGCACTCGACCCAGCCTTAGAAGAGACTACAACTGAGATGTGTTGGGCTTGTAGAGAGCCACTGACCGAAGAAGAGATGGAAAGTGAGCAATATGTTGTTGCGAAGTCCTGCCCTCACTGTATTGAATGATGTTAGAACCCATCGGGTAGTTCCATTGGACTGAACAGATGGCCGGGGCTTGTAGCATTGGCAATCTGAACTCTCAATCGCATCTCCCAATCTCTAAGCAAGGTTAGCGTCGAGGAAAATGGTATCTCTGCACCATTGATGATGACTCTCAACATTGTATCGAGAATGTCCATCCTTTCTTCGTCAAGTGTCCCTAGTAGTTTGTCGAGAGGAAAGGAATCAATTGTTGACGCACTCAATTCTGATTCAATTTCCCAAGGCTGGGCAATATTCTCTGGGATTATCTCACCACTCTCCAAAGCAGCCTTTTCCAGTGATTCTAGCAATAGACGAATGTATTTCGAAACCACCAATGAAACCTCGATTACGGGCAAACTGTATTGCTTGACGAAATTGACCATGTTTTCTTGCAGGAATAGCAATCTTTCCTCAACCGGAGCATCTGCCCCTGGTATCTTGGCATTCTCGTCCACGGTCATTCCTCGTGAGACTTACTGATGAAGCAACCGAATCGGCCGTCCTCAATCTGTTGTTCGGTCGTCGTATCGAATCGGGGAGCCAGAGTTGCCGCGAACTCCATCCAACATATCATCCTCGATTTCGAAGTAATCATTGGCCCAATCACCATCTGTGTCCCAATTTGTGGGGTCGGTTCCATCGGCTATTTGGTCTCCATCTATATCTATCACCCACCATCCCCAGACATACTCACCTAGGCCGGTGTTTGGGTAATGATAGCGATCACCAGCAAAGCGTTGGTACCCGTCTGCCCAGGCACCGTTGACGAGAATCTCGTCGTCAGATTCGTCTAGAAGTTGGTAATCAACGTCGTTGTCTTCGACGATGTAGGCATAGAGTAAATCGTTGTTATTGACTTTGTACATTCTCATGTAATTGCTTTGCAATGCAGCAGCGCCACCACAGATTCCAAGCAGCGATTCCCTTAGCTGCCACCACTCCTCGACAATATTCCCTGAACAATCATAGAGGTTGGCCTGTCTGACCAATGTGGGGGAAGAAAGGGTTGCATTTACTACTCCATAATACTCTTGGAAATTATTGTAAGGAATATATACACAATTTCCTCCCGTACAATCCCAACCACCATCATTGTCTGCGTCTTGCCCCGCATCGTTGGGATCGGTCGCATCGTGTGTGAACCAAGTCCAATCGAGATCTGGTCGGGCAATGGCACCCCCATTGACCGTAACCGGTTTGAGAACGTTCGGAGTCACTTGATACCAAACAACTGAGATTTCTAGGTAAGATGACCAATTATCGTTGGTTTCGTTCCAACCTCGATAATACTCGTAGAAGTCCGGCATCATGTCTCCGTCGGTATCGTTATCAAGTGGGTTGGTGCCATATTTGAACACCTCACGACCATCTGATAGGTTGAGGTTCTGAACATAATCAATGACAATGCCACCGCTGAACACAGGCTCCATTACCTTTGAATCATCATCACTATCCAATTCTAATGGATGAGTTCCGTTGTTGTATTCCATAAGGTTGGTGAAGTATAACTCTGTGTTGGAAGGAAGAATTTGTTCATTCGCCGGAGCCGATGTGAATTCTCTATTTTCCCAGCTACCTTGTTCCGCCGGAATATCGAATATTGTGCGATCGTACCAACCATCAGCATCTGGGTCATAATTAATGTCCAAAGGATTTAGTGGATTGAGAGACCAACGATAGTCGTTAACCGGTAACCATTCACCGTAGATTGAGTAGCAGAATTCCCAGCCATCTGGTAAACCATCACTGTCTGAATCCGAATGGGTTGGGTCGGAAACTCCTGCTAGACTGAAATTGAAATTATCTGAATCTATGGCATTAATCAGCCCAGCCCTATCGCTAGAATCTATGTCCTTGGTTGAAAACAGAATCCAAAGTTGATCTGCTGCAGCCTGTTCAGACATACCCCTCTCCTGTATGTATGCCGTGATGGTATCTTGACCGTAGGAAACTAAGCCTGTACCATTTGGAATTGTGTCAATTGCAGAGCGTTTACCATATACACGAGCATCGTATTCGGCGAGGTTATCGTATGATTCAGAATCGGAGATATATCCATCTCCATTACAATCGAATGAGTCCTCATCACTATCCTCGTGAACATCTGTGTCAGTTAGTGGATTCATCGTCCAAATGTTATCCTCCAAATCCCATTCTGTGAACCAATACTCGTATCCGTCACTCATGCCGTCACGATCGGTATCGTCGGAATTTGGATCAGTTATTCCTAGGAGGGCTAGTAGAAGGGGTTTGGCAGGCTCTCCATTTTGCCATTCGTCAAATTGGTCTAGTGCGATCTCTGCTCTGCCTTCCTTATTGAAAAGAATTCGATATACACGATTAACAGCTTCATCTGGATCTAAAGATTCGGCCTCTTCCCATAATCGAGGTGCATCTGGAGGAGAAAGGCCTCCATTCTGGGGGTTTTTGTTGGTTAGGTTTAGTTCCACTAAGTCTGTTATACCATCACGATCGGAATCATAGTTTCCGTCACCTGCAATTAACGGATTGAGTGTCCAAGTCTCATCGGTTGAATTCCATCTCGTGAACATCAGTTCAATTCCATCGAGCAAGCCGTCCCCATCTGTATCCGGTTCATTGGGGTCGGCGGTAAATCCTGAACGTTGTATGTCTTCGTCGGTAACGAAAGTACCGAAGGATAGTGTCGATTCAGCAGACAGCCAAGGGGTCGCCAATAACTCTCCTCCGACATGTAGAAGATAGAATTGTGGCACAGTGGTAAGATCGTTGATTTCACTCAAATCACCGTCGATAACATTGTACTCCTCCCAGTTATTCATCCCATCTCCATCTGGGTCGCCAACCTGGTCGCCTTCATCTACAGGATTGAGTGTCCAAGACTCATCGTACAAACTCCAGCGTGCATGGAAGAATTCCCAGCCGTCTGGGATTCCATCTCTATCGGAATCCGAATCCAGTGGGTTGGCCGCACCCACATCCTCGCTTGTTGTACCGTTGATTAGGCTGCGATATGCTGTACTAGTGTGAGCACCGAAAGAATCGCCAGCAAAACCCAGCCAAGACTCGTGGGCTAGCAAGGTAGTGAAGTTCTCGGGGAAACTTAAGCCAGAATCGGTTGTATCTGAATATAGGATTTGGTCCTTTAGATGGTATTCAAGCCAATTAACTAGACTTTCATTTAGATCTAAGATTCCATCGTGGTTGACATCAAAGCCATCATCATCTGGGTTGTTTAGAGCGTCTGAACCATTTAGTGGATTAATTCCACGATTATTTCTACCCCATGTACATTGGTAGCGTGCTTCCCATCCATCTGGTAAGGAATCGCCATCGGAATCGGGATTATTTGGGTCAGTCTTGGCCCAATTCTCTGCAGCACTGGCATTCTCTCCGTGGGTGGGTAGTCCCTCGATTAACACGGTTTCCAGCAAGTTTCCCCACATGTATTCACAGAGATTCTCCAGACCATCGCCGTCAGCATCCATGGTTGCATCGGACGGATCTCGAGGGTCTAATGTCCAAAGATTGCCACCGGTGTAGACATCTCCTATCCAGCGACGATGCTCAATCTCCCAACCATCGGGCATTCCATCTCCATCGCTATCTTGACTTGTCGGGTCAGTAGGGCCGTCAGTTCCACCTCCAGCCCCAGAGTTCAACCAACCAGAAAGATGAACATCGAGAGCAGCCTCTCCATCTTCTTCATCACAGACATATTCCTCATTTAGATAATGGCAGGAAAAATCTGTAGAGTCTGCAAACCAACCCCAATATTCCTCCCCATCAGTTAAACCGTCACCATCTGTGTCTATGTTTCTTGGATCAGTGCCATTAAATCCACCTTCACTTGTATTGATAAATCTGTACTCATCAAGGTTAGACCATTCACGGTTGAAACTGATTCCATTAACATCGAAGTATACGCCGTCAGCATCTTCATCCCTATCTCGGTCGTATGGGTCAGTGGGATCAAGTCCGTAGGCAAATTCCCAACCGTCGGGCATTCCATCAAGGTCCGAATCGATAGATTGAGGATTGATTGGCATGATGTTCATGTATTCGCCAGGAGAAACTCCTGCGAATAAATACTGATTACCATCGTGAATGGAAGTTGTTAGTGATGTAACTAGGCCAGGCATTCTAGTTTGGTTTTCAAATATCCCCAGAACGCCCTGCGAGCCACCCTCAAGAGCCCAAGTTCCATCTCTTGAACCTATCAAGATTTGATCGTCGATTGCAAGAATTGAGCGGACGTCGTTGGCACCTTCCTCCCAACGCTCTAAGTTGAACATTCGATCGGTGTTGAATGCCTGTTTAGGTAGGCCGACAAACAGTTCTAAATCAATCAGATGGACCCCCCCGGGTGTGCCTAACCAGACTCCAGTTACCTCTTCTAAGGAGCCATCCGTGGCTAATGGCCCAGCTAACTCCATGACGTTTACGACTGCTGACTTGGATTGATTGAGAAGGTCCGCGAATTGGACATATTCCTCTGCGTTTTCAGTTGTGTAAATCCAGAACGGTTGGCCAATCGAAGGCGTGCCATCTGTGGTATCCCAGCGAATCATTCCACGGTCGGTCCCAACAATCATCATCGGACCTCTACCTGCCATCGGAACGTGGATTACTTCTGTGAATGAAGCGTCCACTTCGTCTAACATTTCAGTAAGGGTTTCTATAGCGATGGCTTCTGTAAAATCAGGATTACCAGTGCCAGAGGATGGTTCGGAAATTGTAATTCTCCATGCCTTTGAACCGTGCCCTAGTAAAATCAGATCTAAATCTCCACTGCCGGTTTGTAGCGGTTTCATAACTTGAATGGAGCCGAGGTCTGATTCGGTTAATGTTTGCATTTGTGGTAAGCCATTCTCAAGTATCAAAGAATGAATGCCATGATTGGTTCCGAGAATTAGGTAATCCTCAGAAGCGGGATTCCAACGCATCATGGTAAACATCTCCATTCCTGTAGGTAAATCAAAAGTCATTGAAATGCCACCAAATGGATCGATCGCTGTGATTCCATATGCAGACCCTATCAACAGGCGATCTCGTGCGTTGTCAGATAGAACAGTGTGTACTCTTCCATCTACTAACATGGGATTGGTTCCTTGGTCGAATAGCATAACCTCATCGGATTCTCCAGTTAACATGAGGCCCCTTAAACCAGGGCGAACCCAATTACCGCTGTCGATGTGAATCAAGTATTCCTCGTAATTGCTGAATGCCTCTCCCCAGCGAGCAGTTGCAATAGATGAATCGGGAATGATAAATCCGTCTCTATCAACATCCCAGCCGTCCGAATCTGAGTCTAAGATAGCATCACTAGCATTTCTTGGATCAAGCCCATGATATGCTTCCCAACCGTCAGGAATTCCATCGCCAGGTACAGCGAGACTGGTTGGAATTAACTCGCTCCAAGTATAGTGATCCGAGTCCATACGACGAGGATCACTTCCTAGCCATCCATCGTCACTAGTTGGCCTCTCAACCTCATCTTGACAGGCTTCGGGATGTAGATTAGGCATTTTTCCTGAACACCACAAACCATCCCTTTCAGTAACCCAATCCGCTGGTGCCCCAAACCAATATTCTTCGGAATTGGTGTATCTTTCGTCGAGGTCGATTTCTCCGTCACGGTTTACATCGAAACCGTCCCCACAACCCCATTCACTAGCCTGTTCTATACACAAATCAGCATCTTCCAAGGCGTCTGAATCATCCAATGGATCGAAGTAAAGACAGTGCCATTCGCTAGTTGCTTGATTTTGGTAACCTGCTCCACCTTCGGTGCACATGTAAATTTCATATCCATCTGGAAGGCCGTCGCCATCGGTATCTGATTCCCTAGGGTCAAGATACTCTCTAAATCCCGAATCGGTTTCATCCGGCGATTTGCCAGTTAAGGAGAGACGCTCTGTAAAGCAAGTGTCTAAAGTCCACGGCCAACAATATTCCAACAAAGCACTGGCTCCATCTCGATCAAAGTCGGTGACGTTATCCGAACCATTCATCGGATCTAAACCATTAACAACGATTACACCAAATGGGGTGTCGATATTTCTTGCCTCACCAAATATTACTTCGTGAATGTCTGGGATTAAATCCTCATCTTGATCCACAGCCATTGGTCCTGAACCGGGTAAATCAGGAGGGTCAACAGATGATACTGGTGCTTGAGGCCTTGTTTGGGAGACGAAGACTAGGCTGCTCAGAATCAACAAGGTAACGAAGAACGCAGTCTGCTTACGTCGCATGGTATGACCTCTTGTGGACATTGTCAGCGCTCTTGTTTGACTTATGACGGTGATGGAGCGTCGTTCGGACACCCTAACGATGGTATTGGCCGACGGCTACGCCGTCGCACACGTGTGTGAGGAGCAAAATTTGCAGGTTATCTCCACCTAATTGGGGTTGCATTGAAGACCTGACCGTTCCGCCCTTGATACTGGTTCTATGGGCTTGGAGATTACTCACCTAGGAAGCGGTAGTCGTGGAAATGCCACGCTACTCTCTACAGGTGAGACCAGAGTTGTTGTGGATTGTGGATTTTCACTAAAGCAAATGGAAGAACGATTAGTTTTGGCAGGTGTTGAGGCATCTTCAATAGATGCAATTATCGTAAGTCATCATCACTCTGATCATTCAAAATCTGCAGGTCGGGCTTCAAAAAAATGGGATGCAAGACTTTACGCCAATCTTGAGACCACTATGCGTTTGGGATTAGAGCCAATTTCGGATGTTAGAACCTTTGAAGGGTTGGAGAGATTGCATATTTCTAACGACTTGAGTCTACTACCTGTACCCGTACCTCACGATGATGCAGATAATGTAGCGATTATCGCCAGCAACGGGGACGGAAGGCGAGCCGCTATTGCAACAGATTTAGGAGAAGCAACAATTGAGTTGATGAAACATTTAGCAGGCTGTGAACATATCTCCATCGAGGCAAATTATGATCTAAACCGATTGATTTCTGGTCCATATCCACCAGCTCTAAAGAAGCGAATTTCAGGTCGAGGTGGGCACCTTTCAAATGAGCAGACTGCTGACATATTGACTGAAATTCTGCATCCTAAATTGAGTAGCATTGTACTCTGCCACCTTTCTGAGAAGAATAACGCACCCCACTTAGCAGAATCAGAGGTATTGCACCAAATCGGAGAGAAGTTCAATGGTGTTCTTTCGATTTCAAATCAAGATGGGCCAGAGTTTTCCAATTGGCTTGGACAGGATGAACCAGAACCAATTAGTTCTAGCATTTGAAAAGAGGAGGATTTCAATGACCCATGATTGCTCGATGAACCGCAGTTTGGACATCCCGCATACGGTCGACTGCACCTAATTCACGGAATACTGTTAGTGAACGTTGTAGGTAATTCATTCGAGTCGAACGGTCGCTCTCAACTTCTCCTAACCTTGCCAGTAATTCGCCCTGAAGCAATCTGAAATCGTTGGCTTCTGCAACGGCAAGACCATCCAGATAACGCTCCGCAGCCTCTGCTTTTCTGCCAGCGTCGCTGAGCACTTGGCCCAGTAGCATTTCAACCTCAACGGCACTATGTGGATCGGTTGCCTCTGAGAGGATTTCTAGAGCCGCCGAATAGTGAAGTAAAGCCAAGTCATTATCCTTCATTCTGGCATAATATCTCCCCAATACCGCTCTACTACGAGCATGAAGTGCATCCATTCCGGTATCCTTGGTTTCATCATGAGCAGCCATAGCGTGGTCTCTAGCGCGATCTAATTCACCCATCTCAAGGAAAGCTGAGGCGAGACGTACTCTTGCATCCATCAAACTTGGGTCAGTTTCTGCCTCGAGCAATTCTTCGACATTGCCATAGACCTCCAATGCGTGTCTTGTATCCCTGCGTCTACGAAATATGTATCCCATGTTGATGTATGACCTCGAAGCACCAACAGCATCCCTTTTTGCGATTTGAATATCTAGTGCTTGCCGGTGTAATTCGAGGGCGTCGTCCATCGCTCCTCGTTTAATCGCGATATCAGCACGAGCAGTAAGTAGGCGAGCAAGTGTCTCTGCTTCCTTGTGTTTTTTTGCGGTTGGAATAGCTGCCGCGTATTCCTCTTCAGCCTCATCCCATCGACCCTGAATAGAGAGAATATCACCTCTAAGTTCGCGGATTAACCCCCATTGAATCGCATTGAATCCTTCAGATTCTAGACCGCGGAGAATACCGAGAAGTTCGATGTGACCTGACTTAACCAATCCTCTACCATCTTTTTGCAATACTTCGGCAAGAGTGTCCATATCTCCAGAGGCATTTAGATGATGAATAAATTCGATCTTCTCGACCGCGGTTGCAGTCCTTGTTCGATACCATGCAACAGCATTACTGTGAAGTTCTGCCTTAAGCGACTCATCCATTGAGCGGACGAGGAATTCACGGACCAAATCGTGAACATCGTAGTTATCGGAGTCAATCCTTCTGGCCAGTCCTTTCTCAACCAAGTCATCCAATAAATCTAGATCTGCATCTAGGCTACTTAGTGAGGCCAAAGGCATTGGTTCACGGAATACCGCAATAGCACCGAGTAGACGCTTTTGAGGGCCGGATAATTTACTGAAAATTTCCTTTTCCACGAAAGCCTCAAGTGTTGAGTGGAAGGTCTCTCCAACGCTTCCTCGATTAATCAACTCAAGTACCAGAGGATGACCTCTTGATAGCGTATAGATGTGAAGGAATTGTTGAAGGTCGATATCGGGCATAGCAGTGAGAATTTGCCTACTCGAATCTTGGTCAAGACCCTCGAGTGGTAGGAAATGTGCTGTAGTGTTTCCACTTGAATCGGCTTCTGGGACTACCATTCTAAATGAACGAGAGAACATTACTAGGCCCAATTCGTCGGCTTCTGGAACACGAAGTGTAAGTCCTCGCAGTATTGCTACAAAGTTATCATCGGCAACCTTGTGTAAATCATCGACAACGATAAGGGCGGGGGAATTCTTCAGAGCGTCGACTATGATATTCACTGCCATGGTAACTTGTGGGACTGGTGTCGATGAGACATAATCGCTCAAGTCGTTGTTCCCTATCATCGCAAGCCATTCTGAACATGCTTCTAGGAATGCTCTGGAACCTTCCCAATCCTGACACCTATGGTAGAGAAGGTTTCTTCGATGAGTGAAGCGCTCCAGTAATTTAGCCGCTAATGCGGTTTTTCCAATTCCTGCAATACCTGGAACTAGTAAAGTTGTAGATTCTGATTCCAAAACGTCGGCCATTCTAGTGATTTCATCGCTTCGGCCATAGAATCGGCGTAATCTTGGCAGGTCATTTAATGAGTTGACAAGTTGTTTCTCAATATGTTTAGAGAGGTCTCTTTCAATCAAATCTGGCGATAATGTGGATAAATCGAGGGTGCCACTATCGTCTAGATAACGTAGAATATCTACGTGCCTCAGTGGTAGCTCGGTGCTTTCTAATGCACTTCTAAGGTCTAGATTTTCAGCCCTACCATCTGGGTGGATTAATCGTACGGGTTGTTCACGAGCCTTATCCCAGATGCTATCTGCTAAACTAACACCGTCTGAGGTTAGAAAGTATGCTTTCCTTTTTCGGGAAACACCGGTGACGTGAGCTTGGCGTTCAATTAGGTGTCCAGACTCCTTCATTCCGGAAATTGCACGAGGTACGTTTGAGCGAGCGATCGATACAGCATTTGCTATACCCATTTGGGAGATTGCAAAGGGCACCTCGACTTTGTCGGCATAATCCACGTAATCTCTGAGATGTAGTAAAATTCGTTCCTGAACACCAGGACGTGTCGCAGCCATGGACGCCATTATAGGCAGTGCGATTCCATTCACTCAAGAAATTAACCGAACGATGGGCTATATTGCTTCATTCACCGGTATGGTCGGGATCAGGTACCCAGTCTTCCTTTGCTGAGTCCCAAAGCCAACCAGGGTGCTCATCACTTCTTACCAATTCACCTGAAGATTTGGCTGCAGTTGATTCATCTCCCTCGTCTTCTTCATCTTCTTCCAACGAGATTACTCCACTAAAGAATAGTGTAGCCCCTAGTAAGGCGATTAGAACGACAATAATGACGATGACCATGATTGCACTTATTCCGCTGTCATCAGCGTGTGGTGAGATCTCTGCACCCTGAATGGGTTCGGATCCGCTAATCGAAAACACGGGAGATACCGGCTTGCTTAGCATCGAACCGGGAATTCCTAATTCCCATGTCGAATCATCATTTACTACGGTAGAATTGACTTGAGTTCCGCCCAGTGTAACCCTAACTGTCTTGCCGGGCAAACCAGAACCTGTGAAGGTGATTAGTTCACCATTACCTGCCGTAGTTTGATCTGGAGGACCCACGTAGAATTCAATTGGGACCACATTGAAAGATACAGGTGTTGAAATCTCCTTTGAACCGTGTGGGTCTGTGGCGAGGAAAATGACATTACTCAAAGACCAAGTCTCCATATCTTCATTGTAGAATCCCATCGATTTAGGATCATAAAACGCCATTCCATCTATTCCAATATTGATTACTAATCCAAATTCATCATCAGATGATCTAGCTGGGTCGTCGTATACCGACAGGATGAGGGAATTTACTCCATCTACATCATCGAAGAATTCCAACAAGTCGATTTCGATGGTTGTGCATGGGTTTTGTGACGTTGTATCAAATTCACAATATAATGTAATCTCAGTTTCCCAATTCGTTCCATCGAATGTTGGTCTATTATTATCTGCATCTGGCGGGTTGTCTGCGACGATTTGGACCTCTATCCAATCGCTATATTCGTAACCGTCGTAGGATCTTGCTTTGATGAGATATTGCATATTGTGTGCCAATACTGTGGAGTCCCACTCCATCTCCCAATAACCATTCGATGCGATATCCGTAACGGCTCCTGTGAAGATATTCATGTACCCGTTTGCTACATCAAGAACTTCCACGTCAACTCGGGTAATTTCTCCGTCATTATCTCGTGCTACTCCACTGATGATTGATTCCTCGCTAACGGAATATATTTGGCCACTTTGTGGGGAGGTTAGACTGACAAAAGGACGCGAGTTTTGGTTATCTACTTGCAAATCGATTACTACAACTTCGCACTCATCAATTTCTCCTTTGCAGAAGTCAGAATCTGAGGCCCAAATTGTGAAGGTGTAGGTGGCCAATTCACGTGGAAGCCCGCTGAAATCCCAAGTCCAAGACCATTCGGTACTACCTTCTGTTGAAGTTACAACATTGTAGTTTGGCCCATCAATTTGGAAATAAATTTGGTCAATATCGGTACCGCAGTCGAATGGGCATCCATAAGGATCGTGTGCAGTTCCTTCGAATGTAACAGTACCATCTGAGTGAGTTGATTGGCCGCTCGGAGAAGTAACCGAGATTGTTGGAGCCTCGGTGTTGACCTTAATCGACCTAGTTACAATTGGAGAGTACTCCAAGCCGTCAAATGCCCTGAATTCGAATGTATAGTCACCTTCCTGACGTCCTGACATATCATACTCGTAATACCAACTGCTGAATGGATGATTGTTTCGGGAGACATATCCAGGTTCTGCGCCACTTGCATCAATTGCATGACCAGCAGCACTCCAATCGCTTGTGAATGGATCTTTGATCTCTACAGCGTGGACAAATCCTTTCTGATCCCATTGGGCTAACTCATCTGTTTCGTAAATTCCCGCCCAAGTACCATCATTAGCCGAACCCGTCAGATTAACTACTCTCCTAAAGGAGTCCCCATCATCTTGGATAACCGAGATGCTCGGAGGGTCATTTTCTAAGAAAAGTGTGTCTTGATATGTTGTATCTAAAAGAGTAAACTCTCCACTATCTAGACCATAACCGAAGCGATATGCGGTATATCTGTAAAGAGATAGTTCTCGAGTACCAGCAGAATAATCACAATCTGGGTCGTCAGTATCTAGCAACAAGTCGCCGTCATTATCTTCCCCATCGGAACAAGAATCTTCGTATTCATCATCGGCAAAACCATCAGGATTATCCCCATTACCCAAGCCTCTGAAATCCAAATGGAAATTAGAGGCTAAAGAGAACCAAGGGGTGTAGCCATCGACATCGGTTTCTAGGCTGTAGAGGTCATTGCCTAGTGCATCCTCAATCAGAACGTTTGCGTTTTCGACGCGCTGACCGTTGACTAGGGTTTGGAATCGAACAAGCTCAGCCCTCTGGACCTGAACCGCATATCTTGTTGGTTGAGTTTCAATCTTCACCTTGGATAAGTCCAAGTTTGAGAGATTTGAGAAGGTGAAAATCGTGGAATTGTTGTCCATATTGATAGCTAGAGGGAAATTATAGGGGGTGTAATCATCACAGGTGGCACAAGCTTTCACTTCATGGGGGACGACCCCATTTTGCCATCCATTGTGAACCCATGCTTCTTGATCAGACCAACTGAGTAACACAGGGTATTCATCTGGCGGAGGGCTTGGGATATATTCCGATTGAACAGTTACAGAAGACTTCGAAATATTGTAAGTAACGCCTACTCCGTTCCATTCATTATTGCTGAAGAATGCCAATGTACCGTACTGTTGAGAATCAGCAAAACCACTGTCATAGTTCTGCAATATAGCACCTGTGCCCTGGACATTGAAGGTGTTCCTTCTTACATCAAGAAGCGCCCCAGTTGCACGTATTCCATCAGCGGTCCCAGCGGCATTAATTTCGTTGTCTACAATCGTCACACCCGATCTATGTGCCATGATAGCAGGGCAGGTGAAAGATCCACCCCACCACCTTGTGGAAGAGCATGCTCCACTTCCCTGAGTTGAGATAGTATTGTTCGCCAAGTATAGTCTTGCGGGAGTGGGAGAAGGTGCTTGTGTACCATATTCCCCTGCAAGAATAGGTTCCCTAGTTGTTTCGAAAATCGAATTATTTTCAGCAATCACATCAAAACTACCCAATAACCAAAGTCCATTCCAGCCGCCAATCGGTCCAATCTCGTTATTGTGGATTTCTGCTTTGGAGGAATAAATCGCAATTCCAGAGCCTTCACCAGCTCCAGCCAGTTCATTATGATGAATGAATACGTCCGCGCCAGAATAGGCTGTGATTGGAGTTCGCTGGCTTGTTGTAATGATATTATGTGCTATCTCAACATCGTATTCAGTATTCCCAATCGCCTTCAGGCTGTTAACGTCGATGCCATTGCAGGTTACCGATATTGTTGAATTGGTTACTTTACCAGCTGAGTTTCTTATACTTAGACCAAAATCTCCGCTTATAACTTGGGAGTTTTGAACTCTAATGAAGGTCTGAGAAGCCCAAATTGCGGACCTGCCTCCGTCTCTATTTCCACAGCCCTTGTTTGTTGATTGGAAAGTAGCATCTTTGAAAATCATAGGGGAAATAGGGGTTCCACCACCGTAAATCTGTACGGCTTGACCGGTTACTCCACTTTCATCATCATTACCAGCAACGTACTCACCACCAATGAAAGTAGGTTGTGCTAAATTAGCCGCTAGAACGCTAGTTGTGTTGATATCGGAAAATCTCATGTCACGAAGAGTAGGGCTTGCCCCGTCGAGAACAAGTGCTCCATATCTATACTCGTACTCCAATTGGACGTAGAAAGGAATACCCCACGCACCCTCAAAGTGCATACTTCTCATACCTGATTGTGACAAATCCATTGTGTCTCGAAGAATTACCCCTTCTCCGCAAGAGGGGTCTTCAATCCAAATTTGTGAGTTTCCAGTTCCAAGACCGTAACACTCTCCGGTTGCGTTTGATACTGCAGGATCTGTCCATGTCAGAGTAATTGGGTTACCTGAAGCAGCATTGCCGTTTGAACCACATGAAGAGAGCCCAGCACAGAGATTGCCCCGAACATCGAGCATCGTTCCATTGGGAAATGAAATGTCAGTACCCGGGTCGATAATCAGTTTAGCGCCTGCCGCGACAGTTACGTCTCCGGTGAGTTGGTGTGTACCACTCCAGGTCTCAATACCAGTAATTGTACCACTAGTTGTTTCATTATTCGCAGACACCGATGAAGCAGGGCCGATTAGAGCCACCATAGTACTCATCAGCATTAGAAATACTAGGAACTGGCTTCTTGCTCGGGCACTCATCATATGGCTGGGGCATCTCAAACTGATTTAATCATAGGGTTGTATCGAGCCGTAGGCTCGGCTGGTGGTTTTCCTATCCTATCAAATATTATTTGTCAAGGTTGAATTCAATTTTTATCTCTTCTAGCCATGCCACCGCATCCAATTCACCGTAGCCTGCTTTATTGGAATGAGTAGAATCTTCTAACTGCCCATCTAGCGATGAATTTGCAAGGGCACGCTTAACCTTGGTCATCTCTTTATTATCGAAATTTCCATCGGCGCCTTGCATGGCATCTCCGTGAATCTGTAGAATCAGGGCTAGTGCACCAACGACAATTACGGTTGAGTCTGAGGTGCCGGTTGAATAAGCGTATGGAGGGGTAATTTCCGTTGAGGCCGTTGAGAACATTCTGACACCTGGAGCTGTAACCTCCGGCTTCTGATTAGGAAAACTGCGCTCTTCACTTGAGTATGGATCAATTGCCGAGCCAATCGAACTATTGGCCCAAATACTTCCGTCGCTAGTCGAGGCACCAACGGCAATTACCCCTAGTATATTTGCGGGAATTGAAACGTCATTTATTGTTGATTCCTTTCCGTTATTCCCTGCAGCAGCGACAACAAAGATTCCCGCGTCCAGTGCTTCGTTTACGGCTTCAACGGTACCCGATTGCAGATTGCTCATTCCATCCTCTGGATTACCGCCTAGGCTAAGACTGATGATATCCACATCCTGAGAAATTCTACACCACCGAATTGCGAGAGCGACTCTGTCTGCTTGTCCAGCTTCTCCTTTAGGCCCTAGGGCTAAGGCAACGGAGAGAGAGACGCTTGGAGCAGCACCCACATAGGTGCCATTTCCGGCCAATAAACCAGCCATTAGAGTCCCATGATAATCTTCGCCAATATCTCGAATATTGTCATGGTCTCCTGAGTAAAAGTCTCGAAATCCAACTAAATTCAATCCCTCAAAATCAGGATGGGAACGATCGATGCCTGTGTCCACTATGCAAACGTGCACTCCGTCGCCATAGTAACCCTGTGTTTGCAGTTGACGAATTCCTGAGGTCTCGTAGGCCCACTCAGAATTAGGTAGATAAGGAATCAAATATGCCTGAATAAATGGCCATGTCATCAACAATAGGACTGTACCAATTGCAAAACTAGCAGCCCCCCATGGCCAAAGAAATTCCTTCATTGGACCCAATGGCCATCGAAGTTCTCTGGCTTCTTCATCTGTCAGACCATAATCCGAACCAGGATATCCAGGAGCTTCGGGGTCGACAGCGGTTAGCAGCCGACCATCTTCAGGTTCGGGCATCAACTCAAGATCTTCTAGAGTCATTTGCCAATCACCTAATCGCTTGTGGCCCGTTTTCACCTATGAGGTCTTGTCTTGACCAAGGTTGGAATATTGGGCTTAGTTAAGTCAGAATGGCGCGCCGGGCCTTCTAGGGCCAGAGCGTGTGAAGTACCACAACACAAACACTAGAATAACTGCAAGAATTATTCCAATTACCGTTGTTGGGGTTGAATCTTCGAAGGCTTGAGCCTTAAGTGTGTATCTCTCGCTTACAGTTTCAGGCTCTTGACCGAATTCTTGCCCCTCGCTTGAAATTTCAAAGTCAAACCATTCCGGTGATGGGCCAAAGTCGGTCAGATCGATGTCGATTAGATAGGTGACCGTATCGCCAGATAACACATCTTGAGTAACACTGGCGTTAACATTAGTTCCACGAACCGTGGCGACCAATTTCACGCTCTCAGCATCCACCAAACCGGTATTTTCCACCTGTACTGTGAATGTGTGGATTGTCCCGAACTGCGGGTCGCCGTTAGAAAATACATTGCTTATCTCAAGTACTGGTAGTGAGGTCTTCACTCGAATTGCTATTGGTGGATAGGTCCCGTTATTCTTGTCTTTAACCGAGATAGTGATGATGAAGTCCTCATCTCCAGTAGCGTTTTCAGGTGCGATGACCTTGATTGTGTGGGTTGTATCCGTGAATGCTCCTACCGTGTGCGATGTGGCACCTGTTCGCTGCCAATCGGGAGGAAGTTGAGAGTCATCGAATTCAAATTCAAATCTCTCGTCTCCATTTCCACTATTTGTGAATAGTATCGGAATTGACAATTCCTCACTTGGTCTAACTCCATATACATCAAGCAATGGCTCCCTAAGTTCGAAATTATGGAATTGAGGAATTCGAACGATTACTTCCTGTTCAAATTGATAGCCGTCTGCAGATGTGAATCTGATGTCGACGGTGTGGCCATTAGCTAGGGATTGAGCAATCGATTGGTTGGCTGGAGTGACTCGTAGGCGCAGATTGTCATAGGTTGTACTATTGTTACTGTCTAGACCGAATTCAAAGGTGAAGGGGGTGGTCCAATTTTCAACTGATGAATCCCAAGCCTCGACCATCCAAGATTGGCCATCAGTACCTGCTACATTACCTGAAACGGTGTAACTCGATACGGTTTCATGACCTAGATAATCTAGTGAAATGGTGAATTCAATTGAATCATATTCTCCGTCTTCTCTGAGCGATGTTTGGACATCATCAAATTCTTCTTCTTCAGTCAGGGCTCCACCGGTGACAGCCACAATCGTGGCATTGATGGTGTGGTTAGAAATACGGTCGAATAGTAAGTCCTGAGTAACTGAGGCAGTAAGGTCGGTTCCCGATCCTGGGATACTAATTGACTTGGCAGCAGTATATTCCATTAGACGATCCATTTGCTCGACCGAGAATCCTCCTTCAACCTCAATCACACCACTTGGCATTAGGATAGATATCTCGCCTTCTTCACTCAACATAGCATCCCATCGAACACCAGCTCCAGAAGATAGGATGAATTCGACTTCATCTACAATATCTGCACCTTCAACGTCAGTCTCGGAAGCATGGTGCTGAGTTCCCTCGAAGTCAATCCATTGAGTTGAAAGGTAGAGCCATCCACCGTATACCAGATCGACGTCAACATTGCCACCATCATTGATATCAGCCTCGATGCTTGCCATTCCAACGAGATTTGAATCCCCAAATGTCGCTCTAATTATCCAGCGACCGGGTTCTACAGAAGCAGTCCATTGACCGTTCCATACGCCATCATCGTAGACCTTGTGAGGTACAACACGCTCACGGACCATGCCATGTGTTGGAATCAATATCAGTTCGACTTGTTGACCGATATTTGCTAAATCAGAATGGCTAACATTTCCATAAATGTCTACGTGACCTGCTGTCAATTCTATTTCCACTGAATTTGGAGCATTGACTGCTACAGATTCATTTTCTTCATCAAATCCGGCCCTCATGGTTGAGATTTGCCAAGTTGTTCCTGCGGGTACGAAAACATTCCATTCTCCCGCCGAATCAGTGGTTTGAGTTATGTTATCGTGGCCCTCACTTGTCATGTATATTTCCACATCTGGCACACCCTCCCCTACATCTGCATCGTCGTCATCATCGTGATCCCAGAATATTGTACCAGACAATTCGTAGTATGTTGAGGAAACGATATCGATTAGTTCGTTTTCTCCTGCAACCAAACCACCATCGACTAATTCAACTGACTCGATGATATATCGAGCCCCATCATCAGTCTGGTTAAGTTCGACATTCCACGAACCAGAAGTTATGATTCCAGAGGTTTGGCCGGAATCAGCAGTCATGTCAAGATATATGCTTCCTAATCCATCATTGGATGTTAGAATTAATTCCATGTCCTGTAGATAGAGGCCATCTTCATCTGAAATTCTAATTGAAAATGATGCAAGTTCGCTAGTTGAGATTGTATGTGCATCGTTAGCATTTTGCTCAGCTACGGTAATCGTAGTTCTAACTCCTTCAATAATACCTGCCCCAGTAGTAACTGAATCGATTGCAACAATCCAGTCTCCGTCCGGCAAGTGATCGATTAGAGTACCATTCATGTCGGTCTTTCGAGAAATTATTACACCGCTGTTTTCGATATCAATGAATCTAACTAACTGATCTACGAGTGGCCCACCGCTTTCGTTAGTAAATGTCAGATCCACCTTCCATTCTGGGTCAAAGCCAATACTTCTAGTAACGACTTCACCACCAAAACCAACATCGAAGTAGGCATCTCCAGTCATTATTCTGGTACCGAAGAGGTCTCCGGCGCGAGCGTTGGAAATTTCTACATCGATACGATACGAACCAGCCTCAATCGGAACGCGCGCGAAACCGTCGAATATCCACTCACTACCATCGGCCTCTACATCTAATGTCAACCCAGCACTGTTTTCCACAGGTACAATCGAGAACCTATATTCTACAGGTGTTCCATTGGCGACGTCATTATTTCCATTGTAATCGAGGAAGAAATCTATCTCAACATATGATGGATCTGGGTAAAGATACATGTTTACAGTGTCATTATCTCCATCCACCTCAAGTGTGGCCTCGCTTGCATTCAACCAATCTAAATTGGTTGTAAATGTCCAGTTTCCTTGAGGTAGAATAGTATTGAAAGAGCCAAATTCAGTAACTTCGATGTGCCAGACTGCATCAATGCTCTCGTGCATAGCGTATACGATAACTGGCTCCCAGCCATCTATATTGGAGGTGTAGTAATTTCCTAATCTATTGACATTTAGAGCACCGGAGACCTCGCTTCCTGGACGGGCAACCATGGTTACGTTGTCCATTCCCTCCTCGACAGTAAATCGAGTACCGTTGACTATGTTCAGAACATTACCAAACACAGTAGCGTCAACAACAGAACCAATTGGTAAAACAACATTGAATACACCTTGTGCATTAGTTGTTACAGTGGTTGTGAAATTGTCCCAGTGGAAAAATACTGAAGTAAAGTCGACTTCCTCTGCACCAATTATTGAATCAGAAACCTCCGAATTGGTTGCGTTGTAGTAGACTGTTCCTACAACATTCATTGAATCTCTAAACGCAAATGAAGTGTTTATGTCGGATTCAATGTCTATTTGCTCCCATAGTTGCTCGGAATCACTTAATGTATGGCTGAGTACCCACTCGCCTTCTGGCAATTCAACTAGGTATTCACCCGTGTCATTATCGTAGATTGCAAGAATGGATGGAATCGAACTGTCGGTGCTCGATAGAGTCAAGTTTAGATTCTCAACAGGGGTTTCTGTTCCATCTGAAATTTGAGTTAGTGAGAATCTCATATCATACACGGTCGGAACAGGAGTAGGGAAGTTTACTTCTGAGTCAATATCTGCTTCAAATTCATGGATTAGCTCTACCTCATTGAATCCATCTTCATCCATGTCTAGTTCAAAGATGTACTCACCTGGCACAATTGGGCCAAACTCGAACGAGCCATTCTGATCAGCAGTCATTTGACAAGGAGCGTACATTACCTCACTACATTCTCCGAGTAAAGTATCATTTTCGGAGTCAACCAGCATCATTGACACAGATCCAGACAGTGGATTACCATCAGTGTCGGTCAAGATTCCAGAAATTGCCCCACCAGCCACATCGATTTCGTGAAGCGATGGAACACCTTGGAAGGGTACATAGAATCCATCATTAATGTCAATTTGAGTTCCATCAGAGAATACAATTGTTACATCGTATTTTCCAGGTATCGCGTCGATTAGGTGGAAGGTTCCAGCTTGTACCATAGGTCCACTAAATTCACCTTCTCCTGTGAAAGTACCAGTTCCATTTAGTGTGCCGAAGGATACTAGATTCTCATTGCTGGCATCGATTGTGAACATTCCGGCTCCAGTTAGAGAAGACCCATTATGTTCTTGCGAGAAAGAAGATGTTCCATTGGATGTAAATCTACCAGTTGCGTTGATAGCTCCATCGATTAGGAAGTCACCATCCGCAAATGAACAAACAGAGAAGTTCTCAGGCATTGTTCCATTCTCATTACAATCACCATTAACGACACCCTCTCCATCGATAACGCCGGAAAGAGTTCCTCGCCCAGTAAATTCACCAGAGCCAGCAAGGCTGTGTCCGTGAAGAATAGTCTGGGTGTGTGTGCCAACGAAATCAGTCACAGTCATCAGACCGTTGCTAATCACCTCTCCCTCACCGGTAAAGGTCACTTGACCAATTCCTTGGAAAGATAGGTCTGGACCGATTACGCTTCCTGTAGAAGTCTCTAGGTTAATCGGTTGCATCTGAATTTGATCCCAAGAAGGTGTCAATTCAACAACTGCGTTTGTGATTGCTTGTCTATCAAATGAATCAACACCATTCCAAATTAGACGGCCAGTGGAGAATGATGGTTCAACTATAATATCAGCATCAACCTGAATCTGGCCATTTGAATGGCCTGCTTCGCCAGACACGTTTACAATAGTCTCCGATAGCCATTGGGCACCGGTTACATTTCCTAGAATTCCGGTGATTAAGTTGACACTGCGTACTCCGGTATTTGATTCGGTGGCTACGTCTTGCAACATACCACCGGAGCCGCTGGATAATTCATCGCGGGCAGCTCTCACATCTGGTTCCCCAAAGAAGGCTGAGACTCTGATTTTTCCTGCTGGAACGGTAAAAGAGAACTCTCCGTTTTCATCTGCGTCAACTGTTCCTATCGGAATCCAATAGGTTCTAGGGTCGCGGTCGATAACGGTACCGTTCTCATCGGCGACTTCTTCGCCACTAAAGGCGTCTCGCTCAATCAAAATACGAGCATTAGGAACAGGCCCTATCCCGTCCAATTCGACTGTTCCTTCTAGGGTTGCGCCACTGTAATATTTGACGACCTTAACGTTTGTATTGGCTCGACCAATTGCAGCATATCCTCCATCGAATATGTCTGGTACACTGTTATTGTCTTCATCTGGTGAGTCGGTTCCATCATTGTACCAATTTGCAATGACAAAGTGATTCATCATTGCACCAGGAAGAGGGAAGGCATTCTCAAGAGGAGAACCAGGGGTTCCACTGATTGCCCATGTAGGCCCGGGCTGAGATGGATCTACTGTTAATCCTAAGCTTGAGGTGCCGTATCCGACGTAAATTCTAGCAACCATAGTTTCGAAGAATGATTCCGTTTGTTGATACTGAATGTCGACAAGTTGAATCATATCAGAAGAATCTTGCATTGCGCCTGATTGCTGCTTTACGACGTCTGTCATATACTCCTGCTCATAGCGCTCCGCGCTCATGAACACTGTGGGAACTAATGAAGGGTCACCTCTTTGAGTCTCGTAAACCGACTCAATGTAATGACTAGGATCTAGCCCAGAGAGGGTAGTTGGAGCATAGAAAATCCCAGTAGTTTGGCCGCGGTGGTAACTTTGGTCAGCGTAATATGCTCCGCCGAGTGGATACAATCTATCGTCAATTGCGAAGTAGCGAATCTCGTTGTTTCGGTTAATTGTTTCACCCAAACTACCTTCGTAATCTTGAACTTCATACTCAACCATAGTAGTTATCTCATGATAGAGTTGTACGAGTTCATCTAAAGTTAATGCAGAAGTTAGGAAAGCCCGAGAGAGGCCGAGCTTTGCATTTGCCCGATGAAGGTTGGTTGAGACATCATCGTAGTCTTCAATTAAATCCGCTGTGTATCTGTATCCACCAATCTCGTAGTGAGTTGTGTCTTCCTCATAGGGTTGGCTAGAACCGCGTGCTTGGTTGAATAGTGTCTTGGCTTCAGTCTCGTTGGTGGTCGCATTTCCAACCTGTTCTCCATCTTTGAAAACGAACCACATTTCATCCGTAGGTAGTCCATTTTCATCAAGAACAGTTCCTCGCATCAAATCAGTGGTAATCTTGAGATTTCCATCAGTGAAGGATGAATCTTGTATCTCCTGAACATTCTGATATACGAGAACCAATGAACGGTCAATGACAAATTGTTTTTCGCCCGGTCCGATTGACAGAATGTTGTGGAATTCTTCAACTTGGTCCACTGAGAAATGGTTAGCAAGAATCTCCTTGAATTCCTCACCAAATTCTCCATCTCCAGAATACTGTCGGTCACCTTGTGCAAGAGTTGCGATAAACATCGCAAGTGTATCCTCTTGTCCGGAAGATAGCAACATAGCACCACTGTGTGGAATTCCTGACTGGAAGTTGTCAGCAACTGTGGGATGTTCTCCGGAATCTAAGGCTTGGAAACCATAATCCCACCAAGAGACAAATGCAGGTCTTTCCCCAAAGGACTCGTCAGAATCTTGTTCGGAAAGCCATTCGTAAGCCATATTCCAACCTCCGCCGTTGAATCCTGGACCGAAGGTCCCCATATACCAGCAACCACTTCCACAATTCGCGGATGGATTGTAGGAACTGCTATCCAATAACGAAATGCCTCCTACATCGTACCTCATTACGTCTGGAGTCATGTCGTAAATTACCTGATCCACATCTCCGGATGCAGTCTCTCCACGGGGGATACCCGAGTCGATACCATAGGTTGCATGTTGTGTTGCTACGAGCATGAATACTAGCACGAGGGCTGGAATCATCGGCTTCTTGGCGCTAGCAGTTCTAACCGAACGGAAGCGAGCTCTTGGAGTACCTATTCCAGCACGACGCCATTCCTTGACAAAACTAGAGAAATCGGCCATCTTCCAAAGTGCTGCAATGCCGATTGCACCGACAACTGCCATGGCTGGTGTTGCGTTGAAAATGAATCTACCAGCAGTCCAAGCCATGTAAGCGGCAATAATTACCCAAAGGCCAACTAGAGACAGTCCTTGCTTCTCCTCTCGGGCACCCCGCCAGAGAAGGATAAATGCATATCCAAGGGCAATCAATGTAACAATTGGGCCATAGGAAGCGAATAGCACACCTCTGCTCGGTGCCTGTGCCTCACCAATAGTTCCGAAAATCTTGTTCTTTGAGAAGTAGAACCCACCTGTGAATAGGATATCCCAGCCATCGTAGATTTCTGCTGTCTGTAGAACCCATAGAGCGGAAAGAATTCCCCCGAAGAGTAAGACGCCGCTACCCAATACCAACAGCCATGGCTTGTCTCGGAAGCTGGAGGCGACCCACCCTAGGGCAATCGTGAATCCAACGATATAGAACATTGGCTGAAATCCACTTGGAGCCCATAATAGGTTCAGACCTGGCCAGATGTAGAAGGGCAATGGAATTAGGAAAGTTGTGAGCATCATTTGCAATGCTGCGGAAGTCAATGGAAGACTGTCACGTCGACGGAACATATTGAGGACAATCTGAAAAGCAAAGGCAAGGAATAGAATTCCAGGGCCGTAAACGAATCCCTTCCAACCCAACGCTACTGTTGAGAAACTGATTCCAGCTAGGGTTGCGTAGGACATCATGATAGCATTACGATTCCACATCTCTCGTATTCCCGCAATCAAATAAAGCGGATTCGGGCTTGGATTTCGGAAAATACGTTCGCTACCAATCTCGCCTAGAGCTCTAACCCAGAAATAGAATGCCATTGTTAAGAATAACAAAGCGAAGGAGTCGTGATCTGCTAGACCAAATGTTGAGTGGCTAACATGACCAGGCATCAAAGCCATCAGCCAAGCTGCGACAATTCCGGCTTGGGAGCTGTGGAGACGATTTGCAATCCCTGATACTGGCAAGACGATTAGTGCACCAAAGATTGCAGGGAATCCTGCAACTGACCACCAAACAATTTCATCAGCCGTAATTCCAGTCAACCATTCCAGTGCTAATCCACCGAGTGCAAGACACCATGAGAATAGAGGGGGTCGCGGATTGATTCCACCGCTTGGATAAGATCGATCAGCATCGAAAATGAAATGGGAATGCTCTGCGACAATATAGTCAACAACTCTCTTCATGTACCAAGGGTCAGAACCTCCAGTCATATCCCAAAGTCCAGTGACATTTGCGTTCATTGCTGGAAGTACATTCCAACCAGTTCTAATCAACAAACCAACAAGAACCGCCGAACCTACTAGTATGGAATAGGAATTATCTCGCCACCATAAGCGGAACTCACTAGGTTCGCGACGTGGAGCGATTTCACCGAATCTACCGCTTGAAGCGAGCATAATCGCTAATACATTCAACCAGAATGTGATGAAGAACCACGAGAATGCCCCGCCGAAATCATTTCCGGCAAGGAATTCCAATTGTTCAGGGAGACTAACTCCTATCTCGACCATGTGTGAAAGAGTGTAAATTAGCCAATTTACGGCAACAACGGATCCTAGTACATGCCATCTTTCCGCACGGCAGAAGGAAACAAACAGGACTACAATTGAAGTGACTAAAGCCCAAACTCCGCCAAGATAATGATGTTCTTCAAAAGCAGAAGCATCGGAAATAGTTGCCAACGAATAGAGAGGGACCAAGTTCACCAACAAAAGAACAATTCCAGTGATGACTATGTCACGATGCCCAGAGAAGCCAATCTTGGATGGTAGTCTTTCGAATAGAGGTCCAATCCCTCCTCCGTATAGAATCCCTCTGAAAGCGATGGCTAGGATAGTTCCTAGCATCATCGATGCAACATAGAAAGCAAAGAAGTTTGCAGCGATTCCAGCCCTTTGGACATCGATAAGCAGATTCTGCAAAGTTGCTCCCTCTGAGAGAGTTAATTCTGGCATTGTTGCAGCATATGCAACAGAAACATGGAATCCTGCGACCATTGTGAATAGAATCGTCGCCTCCTCATTTCTATTGGATTTAACAAGAATCAAGGTTGATATCGCCATGAATGCAAAAGTTGTCGCTAGTATGGCGTCAATAAATCCGAGAGCTTCCAAAGCGATTGTCGAAATCGCTACGAGAACTGAGAACACAGAGGTTCTCTTCACGACTGAATCATCAGGAAGGGCAGATACCCATATCCTTCCCAAAACAGCCGCGGTAGCGGCTGCGACGGGAAGGATAACCAACTTTCCTGTGTCAATCATCGCATCATCAGCGAAGGTTGTAGCGGAGAAAAATAGCAGGAGCAGTCCTGCTAGTACCGCCGGTGTCGAAACCAGTCCATTGAACTGGCCGACGTCCTTCGTATTCCCGTTTTCGTAAGACATTATTTCATCACCGTCTAATTGCAGCCTGAAGGCTCAGCGTCGCGGCGACCTAAACTTCTGTTATAACCGTTCTCGGAAGAGACGCTACGTAGTAGCGGCACTCCTGCTGAGAAAATTCTGTTCAAAGAGCCCGATATGCGATATCCCTTCTATAGTGTGAGCCATCAAGTTGAATTTCATCTATGACAGCATAAGCCGCGCCGACAGCACTGGGAAGATTGTTTGCAATAGCGGTTGCTGACAGTACTCTTCCACCATTCGAAAGCAGTATTCCATCATCATCCCGAACTGTGCCCGCCTGATGGATGAATGCGGTGATTTCTCCCTCTTCGATTCTAGTCTCTTCCCCTGAAATTCGTCGGCCGGTTTTTGACGGGCCGGGGTAGCCTTCTGAAGCCAAAACCACGGTAACTGCGGACCTTTTTGAGAAAACAGGTTCCATGCCACTTATCCTACCCTCTGCTGCCGCTAGAAGAATCAATCCAAGGTCGCTATCGATTAAGGGAATAGTGACCTGTGTTTCAGGATCTCCGAACCTGACATTGTATTCGACGACGCTTGGAGCACCTTCCTCGTCAATCATCAAACCGACGTATAGAACCCCTCGATATGGAGTCGGTTGATTTCTCAGATGATGATGCATTGGATTGACGATTTGCTCAATCACCCTTTGTCGGACTGTCGGGGTTACAACGGGAGCAGGGGCATATGCACCCATTCCTCCGGTATTTGGTCCGGTATCACCTTCTCCGACCCTCTTATGATCTTGGCTTGCCGGTAAGCAAATGAATCCTGATTCATCCATTATCACTAACATCGAGGCTTCCTCGCCGGTGAGAAATTCCTCTAACAGAACAAATCCATCCGTTGAAATTGAATCTTCGATGAAACTCCTCGCATCTTCAACGTCCTCTGTTACAACAACTCCCTTTCCCGCCGCTAATACATCTCGCTTGATTACCCATGGTGGAGAATATCGAGCGAGGGCGGCATCGATATCGGAATCAGCCCTCAAAATCTGGACTCCGCCAGTTGGGATTCCTAAGGATTCCATAACTCGTTTTGCATGTAGTTTTGAACCTTCCAATTCGGCTCCTTCTGAGTGTGGACCAAAACTAGGAATTCCTTTCTCCCTCAAGGAATCTGACAGTCCCGCTACAAGAGGGGCTTCTGGTCCGACTACAACTAGATCGACAGATAATTCGCTTGCGAGAGCAACAACACCGTCAACATCGGTAGCAGAGACATTGTGATTGATTCCCACCATTGAGGTTCCCGCATTTCCTGGACAGGTATGAATTGAGTCGACTGAATTGCTTTCTGAAAGGCCGATTGCGAGAGCGTGCTCTCTTCCACCTCCACCTACGACGAGCACCTTCATTCCTGCCATATTGCATACGCAATCGGCGAGGGAGATAATGCATTCCGATGCATGGTCTCTTGACTCAGATTAGTAAACAAGCCAGCAATCAGTATGGTACGGACTTCAATCCAAGTCTGTATCCCAAGACATTGAATGAGCGATGGATAATTGGAGTTAGGATAATTATCGCAATAATTGCCGACTTGAGGTCATCATGCATCATCACCTCATCGCTGTAGAGCAAAGCTGCTGCGATAAAGATGAAAATTGCAAATGGGAGAGTGTCCAGTAATGGTGCCTTAGAACTTACTTCACCCTCTCTCCTCAGACCTCTCCGTCGCTTGATGAATGAACCAGCCATATCACCTAACATACAGGCACATCCTAGGGTGACCCCCACAATAAATGCCGCTCCCCATTCACCGCCAATCCAGAACCAATCGACTGAATCAGCGGTCAGAATTGGGTCGATGAATGGGCGATTGGAAGGCTCTGCATTTCCACCCCATAACCAATGTGCAATTATAACTAAAATTCCAGAAAAACATGCTCCTCCGAACAGACCCTCCCAAGATTTGCCGTCACCGAGAAGCCTATTCCCGTCGGAATGAATCCTACCCCCGTCAATCTTGTGATTTTCATAACCGAATTTATCTGGAAGCCATTTACCAAAAAGCATGGCCCCAGTATTCGCCAAATATGCTGGACCATAGATGATTAGAACCGTTAGTACATTCAAACCAAATTCCGCAGGACCTGCGTTGGGAAAAGCAAGGGCGGACAAGTCAGACATTGTTCTGGCCATTCGCTCATGCGAGAAGAACTCTCGGTTTCTTACTCATGCCGCCGATTCCTTCATTGATGACTGGTTGTACGACCCATTGATGAGCAAATCTAAGACCGCGCTATTGGGAATATTACTTCTTACTTCTCTAGCCTCAACAACCTCACTGAACGTTGGGGCACAATCAGCAGAAATTGTCATCGATTCGCAAGTTGAATGGATCGAAGATCGGTCTTTAGAAGGTGACTTGCGTATTGTTTCCGGAGGTGATTTGACTCTAAATGGCTTGAAACTTAGTATTTCAGATGGCGTCACCATATTGGTAGAGGAAGGGGGGATATTAAACGTCCAAAGTTCAGAGATTGAAGACACAAATCCACCCACTGGATTGGCAGGATACGGATATTGGGATGAAGTAAATCGTTCTGCTATATTGATTCCTGGTTCAGATTACGATGGCCCATTTGATGCTACTTTTCACTCTGGAGAAACCGGCTCATTCTATGGTGGTCAAGCAATAATAGAAGGTCGGGACGCAATCGACCTAAACGGTAGCGAATTTACACTCTCCTTCGATGCAGATACAGATGATGTTTGGGTTGGGTTAGTTGGTTATGGCCATCAATCAGTCCATCTTGCTACTGTTACGATGATTCCAGACCTAGGTTCATCCATCACTTACAACGCGATTGATTTGCAATATCAAAACATGATGGCATTAGATAACGATGGAACGACCTGTGACATAGAAATCGCTGGATCCGCGGATTTTGATGACTCCTCAATACTAGGCTGTAAGATCGTCGTCGATGGGATGATGACTATTCATTCAACCTCAATCGACCGTACAGGCCCAATTATTTCCAACGAGAATTCAGACTTGGTTCTTAGTGGACAAACGGCATTTTCCATGAGTAAAGCCGACCACGATGTTCGTGCACATGCAAATTCTAGACTACATTGGGGAGAGGATGTACTAGGTAGTGGAGGTCACACAGATCGATGGGAGAGGGTAATTGGCTCCCAGGAATTACACTTCGATGCAGCCGGCGTCTTGTTCAGAATACTCAACTTTGGCCAATACGAAATCACCTCCTCGACATATTTCAGTGATGAAAATGGTGTAGGGATTATTGATTCAGGCAATTCGAGAACAGTAGAAATTGGCTGGGCGGATGGAAGCGAACCCTGGACCGAATCAGCCAGTATCGAAATCATTGAGTATCGAACAGGATGGAATATGGATGCATCAATGGATGATTACGGTGGAGGAATTATTCCGCTAACTTGGGATGAAGTGACTGTAATCGATGGAAACACTCCGTTCATCGAATTTGTTTCCGTAGATTTCCAGAACCCAACCGAGTCTATCTCTAGAGGCAGTGGAGGAGTTGGACTACTAGCTACCATCGCAAACCGCGGAACTGCTCCCGCTACCGTGTATTTCACGTGCGATGTAAGCGAGTCTGGAGTCGCTGCACAAATGACAAGTTATCCAGGTGGATTAATTGAGGCGGGCGAAGAAATAGCCATTCAATTCTCATGGATGAATAGCGACACAGATTTGGCAAGTCTAACCTGTGAGATACTCACGCCAACCCAATTAGTCGAAGAGGATGCATTCGGTGGAGGAATCGCTTCAACTGGTCAAATTACTTGGTTTGATCCACCTGATGAAGAGGGGTCGATAATACCGATTGTTGTGGCAATATTCATTGCCATAGCAACGATGGCAGCATTCTTCTTCAGAATGACAAAGTCATCTGAGGACGAAGAGGAAGAACTGTACTAGCAACTTGAGACTTGAGTCCAAGACTCCTCAGTATCTTGAGGATTATCCTCATCTCCACCAAATTCTGCAAGTTCGTAATATGTAGTTGACACATGAGCTGTACGATCGCCCCATGGTGGACTTTGAGTTACTGAGACGGTGAATTCGTAGCAGCCGTAATCAGATTCCTGCCAATCTTCTCTTGGGATGTAATACATATTGATCGCAAAGTCTTCTAATGAACCATCGAGAATCAATTCTGAGCCGAAATCACCAACTGTTGCAGATCCAGAACCATACTGTCCGGACATAGAATCCCATGACGCCTCTCCGTTAACCACAGTTACTGAAGGATAGGAAATTGCCGTAGTGCCGTCTTTGGATAACACCGCAGTTAATTCGAAATCGGCATGAGAAAGAGGTGCTGGCGGGTTTCCGATAAATGTTTCAAGACCAATCCAAGCCTTTAGACCGACTCCTATAACACAGTTATCATGACCTTCGTCACAATCATTTCCTTGTCCCATGGCTGGCATCGCTTGATTTTTTGTGGCTGTTATCGTTCTCTCTAGATGTGCTGAGTTCAATATGAAAGAATCCGATGAGTCTCCTGAATCTACAGAAACAACGTACCTAAATCCATCGGCTGCATTACCTGAATAGAACTCGGAAATTGGAAGAACCAATCTACCATATTCCCCAAATCCATCCTTTAGGTTAATTGACAACGGCATGACTGATTCCCAGACTTTTTCTCCTCCATAGGTTATCGAGACGTCGGCATCTCCAGATGAACCTCCAAATAAGCCTCCAGATTCTCTAATTGTCAGAGTTATCGTTTGGGCGTCTGAAGATAAATCGCCGTCTGTTATTGTAATTGAACCGGAGAATAGGCTACTCGCGATGAATGGGGACGCTAGAAGGAGTAAAAGAGTAACAGAAATGACTTGGATGTATTTTCTATTCAAGCCATCCCAAATTAGGAAAAATCCTACGCCACCGAATAATATTGGAAGAATTATCGCAAATGCAAAATCGCTCTGTATTGATGGAAGAGAATATACCCACATCGAAATTACAGATATAATTGCAGCTCCGATTCCGATGAAGAGAGAATTGGGGATTAGACTCTTTTTTTCTGGATCGGCGACCGCTACCGCTACTACTTCATCCGCTGGTTGTTGAACGTCCATCGCCTTCTGAAGCAATCCACCATCACTCATGCCACTAACCTCTCAGGTCAGCAAGGCGTCGGCTGCGTCGGTTATCAACCCGTTGCCACCTACGGTGGCAGAAAAGACACTCTCGTAAGATTAGAATAGACGGGCATCTAAAGGTTCTAACTCATCGGATTCTTCATCATAGGTTACTCTCGGAGTTCGCCCAGCGAAGGCAGCTGCTGCTAGAGCAGTTATCATTAAAGTTCCAATCAACTCAAAGCCTGGAAGGTATACTCCGCGAATGTAGATTGTCATTGTCTGGATTTGGTAATTCGGAATTCCTTCAGTTCTTATCGAATATTCCGAAGTCGCCTTGAATTGTAAGGAGAAGTATGTGTCAGTCCAGCCTTGATTCTTTGGAGTTCTCATTTGAACTCTAATCTTCTCTGGGGGTGCCATAGATTCAATCTCCACGCTTACTAAAGGAATACTAAGTTGGAATCCGTCATCGTTCAATTGATCGTAGTTCTCGACCTCAATATTGAAACGATCGAGGGCATTACCATCGTTGTATACATCGAAAATTAGGTTGTAATCTACCTTAGGGCGTAATTGAAGGAAGGCTACTTCAGAAGCAACTCGAAGGCGGCTGAACTGGCGGATAATTGCCATGACGTTCGCGGCCGATGGTTCACTTGTTACTGGAATGCCATTGGCCATGGTGACTTCAGCACTGATGGTTACCTGATGCTGTCCTTCAGGAGCGCGTAGTTCGGCTCTGACCAGAACTTGGAATGAAACTTCGGAGCCACCGCCTATCGACATGGTGGCTGGTCCTGAGAAGGCAAGAACTCCTGCCTGAATCTGGATTCTAACCTTCTCTTGATGAACGGTTGGGTTTTCGAGTCTACAGTTGATAATACTGGATCTAGTTGCTCCTGGATTGACATCAATTGGTTGTGGTTGATCACAAGTTAGTGTGATGTCAGGGACCGCTCCCTGAGCCTGCACCGGCGCTGCAGCAGCCCACGTGCTGAGGAAGTAGACCACCAGAATCATCAGGGCAGGTCGAACCTTACTTGCAGTGCTCATCATCTTTCGGCCACCTCAGGCCATATTTAGGGGTTAGCACCGTCGGTATCGCTGTATTGCGTTTTAGCACTGCTTTATCAAGGCTCAAATTGAATGTGAAAATCGTCCGTAATTATGTAAGGAAATGGTGGACCCGACCGGATTTGAACCGATGGCCACTCGGTTATGAGCCGAGCGCTCTAACCAACTGAGCTACGGGTCCTACTCTACCCTCGACAGCATCTGCGAGATGAACCTTATTCCCTAGATACAAGCCACAAAATCGCCTTGAAAGCCGCAGAGTAGAACAGATTCGATTACAAAATTCCCTGTTCCCGCCCACTGAAAATTCAAGCAGGAGCAACCCATCCCGAACTCATGGCGAAGCTTTGGGTTATGTTCTTCACTTCCCTTCTACTTGTATCAACAATGAATTTCTATGCAGTTATTCGCGAACCCGATATGATTGACATTGACGAAATTCATGAATATCCTAGGGAGACTGTCAAGGTAAAAGGAGTACTGACCAGTTTCGTGGTAGACCCGTATGGTGAACAAGCAGATAGAATCGATTTACAAGTCCGAGAGGTTGATGGCCACTCGGTTGTGGAGGTGCGTTGGTACGTGGACCGAGATAACGAGATTCCTCCCATTGGAACAATAATTACAGTCGAAGGAGAAGTCACTGAATGGAATGGTCGGATTTGGTTGTCTTCAAACGGTTATGGTGCAATCAAATGTGCCGACTCAGATTGTGATGCAGTAGAATACACTGCAATGCAATTAGTTGAGGTTGCGATGAATCCTCAAGCCTTCGCAAATATGTCTGTCAAGGTGGATGGATACCTCTCGGAATCCCTTGAACCAGATGTCACCTATCATTCATTGAGTTTAATGGACAACCCTTCGTATGGGAATGCCGACCATCTATTGTATATGCAAATCGAGGGCCGTGTGATTGATTGGATAGAATCAGGAAGCCATGTAGAAATTTCTGGCTGGCTCCAATATGACCAACGTTCACTACGATGGAGACTACTCGTTCAAGCGACCGCGGTTGAGGTTCTAAACAACGGATCAGTTGTTGATTTATCATGGGAATTAGAACCCTATACATTGACTTACGAAGTCGGTAAGCGAGTGTCGATTGATGGAACTGCAACTCAGTCAGCGGGCGGTTGGTGGTTGACTGGAGATTCACCCACAGACCGCCTTTGTCTACTTCCTTCTCAGGAGGATCTAGATGTTGGACTGGAGGGCCTTGAACAATCTTGGACTGGACGTTTAGTTTGGTCTACTGATGAAGCGATTATCTGCTTGGACAGAAGTTACAACTTTGCCGTGGACAATTCTGCAGGGGAATTTGGAGATGATGTGACTCCACTACTTGATGTGGCCGAAAATCCCTTTGATTATCTCAATCAGAATCATACTTTCGAGGGATGGGTAACAGACCCGATCCCTCCAGATTATGACAAAGGATATGTTGGCGACGGAGCGGATTATTACTCACGCCAGACCAAACTCAGATTACACCTAATTGGTGAGCATGCAGAATACATCGAAGGAGGTCAGTCGATTCGCTTCAATGCCACAATCATTTGGTCAGAGAGTGAAGGGCGTGTGATTCTCGAAGCCCGCTCGTGGACCTTAGGGGAGGCACCAGCCCCAACGACTCTCAACTGGGGTGATGGTTACAACTCTTGGAAATGGGATATTGGCAAACTCGTTGTAATCAACGGAGAGGCAGTAATGGATGAGGATGGAAACCAATGGATTCAGAGATCCGGTTCCGAAGAAAGGGTCTGTTTGCTCGGCGACGGAACTGAAGCAAGTCAACAAGAATCGATTGGGGAGCCTATTGATTGGACTGGTCGACTATCTACCGCTGAAGATTTTGTTGGCAATACGATGCAATTCTGCATAGACATCAGATGAGGTGTTCCAATGGACCCGTGGCTAATCGATTTTGGTTGGTTAATCGGGTCATTCATTTTCGGTATATTTCTTGGTTGTCTAACTGGTTTGATTCCGGGATTCCACGTCAACAACGTTGCCCTAATTGCACTATCATTGTCTCCTGTCGCTGTGGGAATCGGTATTCCACTAGACGCTGTGGCGGGAATTATCGTTGCTTGTGGAACTGTCCACACTTTCCTGAATTACATTCCCAGTGCTTTGGTAGGAGCTCCAGATGACAACATGGCACTGGCTCTCTTACCTGGTCACAGGATGTTGATTTCTGGCCAAGCCGCCCAAGGTGTAGCATATTCCGCGCGCGGATCTCAGATGGGTATGCTAATGTCAATTCCATTACTGGTTGTCGCGCGATTGATTTTCGGAGATAATCCTGGGTTGGGATTGTATGAAGCCAGCCGAGAACAACTGCCTTGGCTTCTGTTATTTATTTCCATATTCCTAATTTTAACCGAAACAACTCGGCTACCTTGGCCTACTTGGTCTCAGAAGGTAACAAATAATCTGAAGTGGCCATTGAAGAAACCCTTCGAATTTACCATACCTATGGGGCGGTTGAGTATCAGAAAAAGATTTGATGCAATTGATTTCCGTCTCGGGGAAAGTTCGAGGCTTGTGGGAATCATCGTAGCAACCGCGTATTTCCTACTTACCGGATTTTACGGATGGGCTGTATTCGAATTGCCTGCTCGATCCCCTGTTGGAATCCCATCCGCCTCCCTACTTTTCCCAAGTTTGGCAGGGTTATTCGGAATTGCCAACCTAATCGACATCTATGTCACCACTAGTGAAATTCCGCCACAGGAACAGAACTGGGAAATGCCTGATGTAAAACCACTCGCTGTCCCAACATTCCTCTCGGCTGTCGTATCCTCGGTAATGGCGATTCTTCCAGGAATGACTGCGGCTCAAGCAACTGTCGTGGTAATGAGTGCTCGCAACTTCTGGGGTAAATTGACCGACCCCAATTACATCCCCGCAGACTTCGAACACGGAACTCAGCCTGGATTTGAGCAAATGCCTCAAATGATGGCGTTCGAGGGTATGGAAGACCTCCCTGAAGACGACCGTATGTTATTCCAAGAAGCTCTGTCAGAAGCGGGCGCTTCGCCAGACCTAGATTTGGTCAACAATAACCAAAAAAGAGACCTCGAAATCATCGCCATTCTTTCCTCGGTCAACACCGCTGTCACCGTAATGGTTCTTGGCTTCCTATACATGGTTGGAAGGCCTCGTTCAGGCGCGGCTCTAGCGCTAAACATGATGTATCCAATAGACCTCTGGAACTCGGTAGAGCCACCCGCGGATTTCGTTAGACTGCTAGCCATCACCGTAGCCTCTGGATTATTCGCTGTCCCAATGATGATTGAAGTTGGAAAAGGTATGTTGAAAATGCATGAATTAGTTCCTCTACGGACACTGGTACTTTCCGTCACTGCCTTCATCACGATTCTAGTTTGGATTTCTACAGATTGGATTGGTGTAGGAACTCTAGTTATTGGAACGATGATTGGACTTATGGCTCCCAGAATAGGTATCAGAAGGTCGCACGGAATGGGAGTAATTCTCGTTCCAATTATGATCTACACATTTGCCCAAGAATTAGACGCATTTGGATTTGCATAAGCAATTTATTGCATAGAATCGCTTATCTCCTCCACTCACGCGTGGGCGCGCTAGAGTGATACTATGGACGACCAACAGAAGGCGAGTGTACTAGCGGTAACCGGACTATTGTTAATCGGGATAAATTTCCTAGCATTAGCACCCTTTGTAGCGGGGCAAGTAGAGACAGGAGTTCAGGATGTCGTTAACGAAGGATATGATGGACTTGACGAGGATGGTAACAAAAATTACACCGCAGATTATGATGATGAATGGTTAGTATCTACATCTGAGAGGGTGTACTTTGCTTACTCATTAGATAACCCAGAGGGTGTAGATGCTGGAGATGCACACGAATTTACACGTATGGGACCTTTCATCTATGAAGTTACAACAACCAGAGAAATTCTGGATTTCGATTATGATGCCGGAGAAATTACCTATTCGGAATATGATAGTTTTGAGTGGTGTGAGGACTGTTGGTGGGTTGATGAGAATGGAGATTCCCATAACTCAGTGCCTAGTTCTACTGAAGTAACCCAAGTAAACATTCTTTGGAACACACAAAGAATCGCTGGAATCTCTACCGGAATCGTCTATGGTGAGGTGTTTGCAAAGGCAGGATTTGCCAACAACATGATTGCGAATGATTTGCAAAACCGAGCGCCCAGCATCTGGGCAGCCAGCCAGATTGGCATGATGGTTCCTGGAGCATCACAGGCACTCCAGGATGCCGGCTACGACGAGGCAACCGCCGACGCCATGGCGCCGGCTGCAGTCCTCAGGGGCTCGTATGACAACTGGCTCGCGCAGAGCGGCGCAAACGACGTCAATCCCGACTTCGCGGCATCCGCGCAGAGTATCTTGTATGATGCGGTCGACCTATCGACCGGGATTTGTATAGCGCTGACATGCGACATAGGGCCCATGCTGGTCGCTGGAATGGGAGAGCCTAGCGAGGCTACGACCCCTTCACGCGCCGCGCTTCTAGGCTACGCAAGCTCCGACCCAGAGGAATTAGCGCATATCGACTGGGCGGTGTACGCACTGGCTGGGACGATTTTCCAGAACCATGGCGGCGGTGCGGACCTGACAACCGTATCAAACGCGTCCCTGCGCGCGCGATTGAACGAAGTCAGTGGAGTCGACATTACTGATTCATCTGTCTTGAATGGTGTAATATTTGGAACACCAGACGCCGAAATTCCAAACGGACTATTGTCTGTATCAGATTACAGCGGCATTCCATTAAACGGAATTGCTCTTTTCCTATTAGGGGCACAAGGTGACTTATTTGGTACAATGACAACTTATGGCATTGGGCTTACTCAATTACTGGGGCTCTCTGATTATGGCGGAGAGTGGATTGGTCTAGTTGGCACCCCAACTGACTTTGAGATGATTCTTGTTGGAGGTCAAGGAACAATGAACGCCGATTCTTGGTGGCAGGTTTCCTTCGGAGGGGAAGAGCCGATTGGCGGTGGTTACATACCGATTGGTTTGAACAGAGCAGAATTTGAAGGAACTGTTGACATGGATGTTGAAAAGGTAAGGGAGATTCTCTACACATCACCTTACGCATTGACTTCCGATTTCGCACGTGTATTCATGTACGGAGAGCTTTCAGGAAGCACTCTTCCAACAGAAGAAGGTGCTGCCGCCGGAGAATGGAATGACGTGTACGTCGCAGGACTTTACGATATTTCGGAATCTGATGCCTCGGCAGTTCGAAGTTGGGTTGCAGACTTTATGTTCGACCAAGTTATTGGGGCACTTTTGGGATTCCAATATGGAGCCTCTGCATATACCACACAACCAGTTGACCATTGGCTATTCGGATGGAGGGACATTATTGTCGCAGACCTAGTTGATGGTGACATCAACAACCCTGATTTCGGCTGGCAAAGTTTGGAAACCAACAAAACCTACTTTGGATCGAATAATGTCACTACTGGAGACTACGACGTATATGTTGCAAGCACCAAAGGGGACAATGTCGGCCAGAGATTGCTCTCCGGTTACACCAATTCTGATGGCGATGGTTACTGCGACTTCAAATTAAATGCGGATGGAACAATGGCTAATGCCGACTCAAGTGGAATGTATCCTTGTGATGATGGAGAATTGTATGGATTCACCGAGCACCTTCCTTGGAGAGCTCCACACCGAGAAACCTCTACCCTAGGATTGCTTTCACCACATGTTGGAAACAGCAATACCGTGGTTGCAGGAACTGTCGGAGGGATTGCGGACAGTGATGACTCATTCAAGGTCAACCTAGCAGGATACGCAATCGGAGAAACCGTTCCTGGAGATATGGAGACATACAAGGGAATAGAGATGAGGTCCCATACCGTCAACTTGAACCCAGCAGAAAACCAAATCCAGGCCAAGTTAATCGGTTCGGCGTCTTTCGTTGATGTACTACCCGGAGCCCTACCAGTTTACTTTAGTTCGACTGTGGAAATTAAGGTAGAGCCAACCACACAGGCTGCAATGTACGGTAAATCAGTGTCTATGTTCCATCTTGATCTAAGAGGACCAGGTGAGCTCAATCCAGAAATAGGTGTTGACACAAGCCCTGTATTCGAGATTCATACCTTCTCTGAAATTGCGGACGAGGACGCTGAAACTTTCCAATGCAAGGTCCTAGACAATATGGAACCGATGTATTGGACCGATTTCGGTGGAAGCGGAGATTGTGCGTTGGAAGGCACTGCAACGATTGATTACGTTACTGCAGCAATCTACGTTGCAGGTGTAGCTATTATTGCTATTGGAGCACTCACTCTTGGTGGCCTCGGACCTCTTTCTTCCTCAAAAGATGAAGATTGAGGCTGAATAACTACTACGGCTGGCTTTGCCAGCCGAGCGCGCGCTTGCGCGAAGGGTTCAACCGTTGACGACCGAGCGTGCGCTTCGATGCAGAGGCGACCAGCAAGGCTAGCAGTGCTCATTGTTCTGGTGTTGTCACTGAGCGTAATCGGCCCTTCTCATATGTTGCAAGTCGATTTATCCGACAACAATCGTCAGGCGAACAAGAATTCCTCTTGCATTGTTTGCATCAACGAGATTATGCCCAATGCAGATGGTTCAGATCAAGGCATGTTTCCTCAAGGCGAATGGGTTGAACTATTGAACACTGGATCATCCGCAGTAAGTCTCGAAGGATGGACGATTGTAGATGTTGGGGGCTGGACTCATCCAATCAACGAAAGTAGTTGGATTAGTTTTGCAGCGTTAGCAACCCCTTACCACATCGAAGCAGGGTCATACGTTGTAGTCGCTGAGAATGAAATTGGAACTCTACGATTAAACAATGCTGGCGAGACTCTTTTCCTAATAGATAGCCAAGGTAATGTGGTTCATGAAGTAACGACAGGACAAGCTTCCAATGGAGTTTCAAAGATTCCTTCAAGCAGCTCTGGGGAATGGGTCGACTCGGAGCAAGCAACCCCTGGAAGCCAGAACTCTGGAGGTGGTGGTGGTGGAGAAGGAGACCTAGGGACACCAAATGATCTGACGAGAATCATGATGGTGCCAGAAGGCGCAGAAGTCACTGGCTTACACGTCAATTCACTAGGGAATTTATTCGTCAGTGCTATGCATCCGGATGAGCCTTTCAAAGCCACTATAGGTGTAGTGAATGGCTTTGATTGGAACAATCTGCCAGAGAATATTCCGGAATTACCATCCACAAGTAGTCAATCGGAAATTTGGCATGGAATCAGAACCTCGGTTGGCGCATACCAAGCACTGCTCCAATCTGGAGACTCTCTAAGCAGCGGCGAAGTTGCAGGTGGCATTTACGCAGCTGATGATGGAGAGTTGTTGTTTACCAGTGAAAAACCCGATTTCAACGCCTTCGTGGCTACCAATCTCGAGGAAACAGAGGGTTACCTCTACTCGACTTGGGAAAGTCGCCCCGCCGGAGTTAGCCAACTGCACATCGAATGGAATAGTATGTCAGGTGAGTGGGATATTCTCGGTGGAAAGATGCTCGACCTTAGCGGAATCAATGGTGGGTGGGTACTTTGCTTTGGCTCCATGAGTCCGTGGGGGACGCCTCTCCTATCCGAAGAACTGTATTTTGAGAATACAATAGACTGGAATAATCAAAACTACGAGTATCATGAAGGCCAAGTTGAATTGGCCGATTATCTAGGGTACTATCCTAATCCATATGACTATGGTTGGATTATCGAAGTTGAAGATGCAGATTCAGAAAATCCACAATTTGAGAAATTATATTCGATGGGTAGATTTTCACATGAGAATGCACAGGTCATGCCGGATAGAAAAACAGTGTATCTATCCGATGATGAATACGGAACTGTATTGTTCAAATTTGTAGCAGATACGGCTGGAAATTTAGATTCGGGGGCACTTTACGCGGCAAAGGTCAACCAAGACTCTGGGTCAGATCCCGCTACCACAGGATTTGACGTTACATGGGTCGAATTAGGCTCTTCAAACTCAGCTGAGATTACAAATTGGATAGACGAATACGATGGAATAGATGCCTCAGATTTTGTCTCAGGTCAGAATTCGTATATCTCAGACCAAGAAATCAATGAATGGGCAGAACATAGGCTAAACAATGACCTTGATAGCGATGGAAATATTGGGTTCGCTGCAGATGATAGAGTAGCCTTCCTTGAGTCTAGAAAGGCAGCAGCTGCATTGGGGGCTACAGCCGAATGGAACAAGATGGAAGGCGTAGTATTCAACGAAAATTACCCCGATTACTTGTACCTAGCTATGTCTGACATTAGCTATGACATGAGCGATTTTTCGGGTGATATAAGACTGTCAGAAAATCGCTGTGGCATGATTTACAGACTCGAAGTGAATGAGCAGTGGGACGTAACACGAATCGAGCCCGTAGAGGCAGGTGGAAGTTATTCTTCAGGTCAGTGTGATATCAACAGAATCGCCGGGCCTGATAATCTCGCGGTGCTCGATGACGGTAGCCTACTGATTGCAGAAGATACTGGAAAGCACGACAATAACATGTTGTGGCATTGGCAACCACCTGCTGAACCCGCCGAATGGAACAACAATTTCGATGTGAAGTTTACACGAATAATGCCTAGTGCAGTTCCAAACCGTGATAATGATTGGTTTGAATTGACAAATACCGGTGATGAGGCTGTCAGTCTGACAGGCTGGACAATCGAACGCATCCGCTCGACGGATCCCTGGATTTCGATTGTCAATGATCTGACCATCGATGCAGGCGCGTCGGTGGTGCTGACTGAGAACCCCACCAACCTGCTCGCGGACGGGGGCATCGAGTCCCTCGATGGCAACGTCGTGCTGAACAACATGCCATGGCTGGTTGACTCCGGCAGCGCCCTGCAACTGAAGGCGCCCGACGGCACCGTGGTGGATGCCATAGTCTTCGGCGGCGGAATCGCCGAGATTGACGGATGGCAGGGCGCTGCCGTGTCAGTACCCGGAGATGGAACCCCCGGACTCATCCTAATGCGTGGCAGCGGCTGCGGGGACTACCCCGATACAGATGCCGGGTCGGACTGGGAGCAACGATGGATTAGAATCGGTGCCTCGACCTTCTGTGATGGAGGGTACCTCACGACAGGAGCAGCCTCGTCAGTATCCGCCTCAATAGGACCAGACTCGGCCTTCAACGACTTGAAGCAGTGGATTGAGGCTGCCGAGAGCTCCATCCACTTGCACGTCTACCAGTTCATGAGCCCAGACCTTACAACAACCATATTGGAAGCGATGAATCGAGGAGTTTCGGTGACGATTCTTCTCGAGGAAGGTATCCTAGATGGAAGTAGCACCAAGAACAATCAAAGAGGCCACGCTCAAACTCTTCACGACGCCGGTGCAACTGTTCTTTGGATGGAAGACCCCAGTGTTATCAGTTCTCCATACACCTACATCCACAGCAAAATAGCGGTAAGAGATACAGAGAGTGTTTGGATTTCATCCGGAAATTGGAAGGACACAAGTTTACCTCCAGACGGAATAGGTAACCGAGAATGGTCTGTTATAGTCAACTCAAATTCTTTCGCTGAATTGGCCTTGTCTCGCATGGCTTGGGATGAAAATGAGAACCACCTACACATTTCACCACACTCAACCAATCATGCACCAACCTTAGATTGGGTAATGGAAGAAACAACGTACGACGATCAAGTTTCTGCTCCAAATTCCCACACAGGTCCTTTCGATATGCAATTGATGACATGCCCCGACGACTGCGTCGATGGGATAATCGAAATGATAGATTCCGCTGACTCTTCAATCGAACTTTCACTACAATACTTAGACTTAGATTGGTATTGGGGATTCGGAGATAATCCTATTATTGAGGCCACCTATCAGGCTGCTCAAAGAGGGGTACAAGTACGCTTGATGTTGAATGGTTATTACGCCGACAGCGATGACGAAATTAGAGATGCAGTACACCTCTTCAACACAGATTGGAATGCAACTCAAGGACTTGATGTGACAGCCCGAATTATGGCGTATTCTGACTCGATTATCAAACTTCACAACAAGGGTGCAATTATCGACGGAGAGAGCGTTCTTGTTGGTAGTATGAATTGGGGTTCAAACGCTGCCTTGCGCAATAGGGAGATGAGCGTACTGATTCATCATCAAGCACTCGCTTTGGAGTATTTGCAATCATTCGAGCAAGATTGGGTACGTCTTGACCCGACTACGGATTCAGACGGAGATCTTCTGCCGGATTCTTGGGAGATTCAATACGGTCTAAATCGACATTCCGCGGCCATTCTTGGAACCGCTCTAAGCGAACAATCACTGGATTTGGATGAGGATGGTCTGAACAATCTAGATGAGTACCTACTTGGAGGAAATCCAAATGATAATGATACGGATGACGATTGCATCCTAGACGGGGATGAACCCGCTTTCGCTCAATCAGTTATGAGAGCGCCATCGGCTGCCATGAATTCAAACGATGTAGACGAAAATGGAATACTCGATGGAATACAGTTTGGATGTGACGAAGAAGAAATAATCGACAATCCTGATGGGGGAGGAAATAACACCGCTGGAAATGGTGAGTCAAATAACGAGGACGGGGACGGAGGTGGAATCATCAATGTTCGAGACGACCCTTTGTCGGCTCCGGGTGCAAAATTCCTATTGGGACTCACGATTATTGCAGCCATATCCCTTGTAGGCGCTGGACTAACTTTGGTTAGGCGGCCAAGTACAAGGACCGATTCTCGATTAATCGACGATTCGGGTTACAGATTCGATGAGGCAGATGCCGAACAAGCCATTCTCAAAGGTACAAGGTTCGACGATGATTCAGAGGATACCCGCGAATGGACAGAAGGCAAGGATGACGGAGTACATGGTCGAATCGTACTCGATGGTTTTGGCTTCGAAAACCTCGACCGAAATCAAGTTCAATTTCTCCTTGACAAGGGAATTAGCATTGAAGAATTGCGCGATGAATACGACGAGGATGAGGTATGAGCGATTCCATCGCAGACATCGTAAACGGAGTGATCGATGATTCCCTTAGTGATGAGCAAGTCATCGACTGGTTACAAAATATCTTCGATAATGGACTCGATGAACAATCAACTATCACTCTAACCGAGTCAATGCGAGATTCTGGAGAAGTTCTCACGTGGCCAGAGGACTGGAAACATCTCGTTGTCGACAAACATTCGACTGGTGGCGTTGGAGACAAGGTCTCGATTTCTCTCGCCCCTGCCCTCGCCTCTTGTGGACTCAAAGTTCCGATGATTTCAGGGCGTGGTCTGGGTCATACAGGTGGAACTTTGGATAAGCTGGAAAGCATTGCAGGTTTCCGAATTGACCTGTCGATTGCAGAACTGCAACAACAAATTGCAGATATTGGTGTTGCAATGGTTGGTCAGACAGATTCGCTGGTTCCGGCTGATCGTCGGATGTACGCTTTACGAGATGTATCTGGGACTGTGGCTTCGATTCCACTAATTACCTCATCAATTGTATCTAAGAAAGCGGCTGAAGGTCTTGCGGCACTGGTTCTAGATGTCAAACATGGGAGAGCGGCATTCATGTCTGAAAGAGAAAAGGCTGAGGCTCTAGCCCAGTCCATGGCTGATGCTGCAAATGGCATGGGAATCACCACCTCTGTGGTTCTATCGACAATGGATAATCCACTAGGTTGTGCGGTAGGCAACGCGCTTGAAATTGTGGAATCGGTTGAGACTCTCTGCGGCCGCGGCCCGCACGACCTCGAAGATTTGGTATGTGTCCAAGGTGGCATTCTCCTCGCGGCCTCAGGAATAGTTGGTGAAATGGAGGAAGGCGCACTGATGATTCACGATTCATTGAATGATGGTAGCGCTTTCGAAAAATTCCTACAGATGGTAGATGCTCAAGGAGGAAATCGAGACGACTTCTCAAGCGACCACTCTATGCTAAGTTCCCTAGGATTACTGGATGAGGGAGTACTTTCAACCGAAATTTATGCAGAACACAAGGGATGGATTGAGGATATCGATGCAATGTCAATTGCACTTGGCTGTCTAGACTTGGGTTCTGGCAGGAAAAAGCTAGCAGACACTGTAGACCATGCTGTGGGAGCGATAATCGAAACCCAAGTTGGTGACGAAGTCGAAGTTGGCGATTCATTGATTGTGATATATCACAGAGGGGAATTGCCAGAGGGGCTGTCAGAGTCCATTTCCTCTGCATTTAACATCGAAAAAGACCCTGTAGAAATCAAATCTAGAATTACTGAAATCATTGGGTGAGTGTATGAGATTGGGCTATATCGACCAAATGAAGGCGATTGCAATCCTATTTATGATCGAGGTCCATACAGCAGTGATTCTGCCCCCTGAAGGAATTACAGTTGGCCATCCTGCAGCCTTTGTTGCGGCAGCATTCGGTGGAATGGCGGCTCCACTTTTCGTCACGATATCTGGTTGGGGAATGTATCGTGG